>DASVRO010000077.1:0-77700 GCA_036388575.1 Allosphingosinicella sp. | reverse complement strand
CCCGAACCGCCTCCACCTCCAAGCTTCGGCGCGGCCGGTAGCCGACGGCCCGGACCAGGAAGAGGGCGGAGCGATCCTCCGGAATGTCGTCGAGCCGGTCGATCGCGCCGTGGGAGGCGAGGCCGATCTCCTCGCGAAGCTCGCGAAGCATCGCCTCCTCGGGCGCTTCCGACCGCTTTAGGCCGCCTCCGGGAAGGCGCCAGCCGGGCGCATAGGTCAGACGGACCAGCACCACTTTGCCCTCGCTCGTCAGCGGCACCGCATGGACCCCTTCGCCGGGCCGGCCGGCGGCAGACCGGGCGGAACGATAGAGGCCGTGAAGGAAGGTGAAGACGATCCGGACCAGCCGGCGCTGAAGGCTCATCCCGGCCAACCCGTCGTCCGGCGCCGGAACCGGCAGGTACGGGCGGCGGCGAGACCGCCTGTCACCTAACGCTGGCCCGCATGGCCCTTCTTCGGATCGGGGCCCTGCCCGCTCTCCTGCCCCTTGTCCTTATCGTGCTTCGCGCAGCACTCCATCTTGCGGTCCATCTTCTCGCAGCAGCAGTCCATCCCGGCCTTCGGGGCCGGATCGGTCGCGGCGTGCGCGGCGGCGGGCAAGGCGAGTGCGAGCGCGAGGGCGGCAAGGTGGATCTTCATTGACCTGTCTCCTGTGGCGCCCGCGGGCGGGGTGCCGGCAAGGCCCGGCGATAGGCCGCTCCCCTCCGGCTTGCAACGGCGGCGGCTTTCCCGCACCCAGCCTCGGTCGCGCCAGCGAAGGAGAGTTCAGATGGCTGACCCGGTCCGCCGAATCGTCACCGGCCACGACGCCCGCGGCCGCTCGGTCGTCCAGGAGGACGGTTCGCCCGTGCGGGTCGTCACCCTCGGCGGCGAGAGCGGCACGACCTTCCACGAAATCTGGAACACTCGCTCAACGCCGGCGCCGATCGACCGCTCGTCCGGCGAGCCCGCCGAGGCCGGCATTTCGCTCCTCCCGCCGAGCGGCGGCACCCGCATCCGGATCCTCGACATCCCGCCCGACGACGGCACCGTCGCCGCCTTGCCGCGCGAGGCGGTGCGCGCCCTGTTCGAGGCGATCGGCGCCGGCCATGCCCTCGCCGAAGACCCGCCCCACCCGCTGATGCACCGGACCGAGACGGTGGATTACGGCATCGTCCTCGAAGGCGAACTCGTCCTCGTTCTCGACGAGGGCGAGACGGTCGTCCGCGCCGGCGACGTGATCGTCCAGCGCGGCACCAGCCACGCCTGGGCCAACCGGTCGGACGGCAACGCCCGGATCGCCTTCGTGCTGATCGACGGCGAATTCACCGAAGGGCTTGGCGCGTGAAAGGCCGGGCAGTGAAGCAGGAATGACGCTGGCGCGCGCGATCAACCGTCGTCGAGGGGCGCCGAGGGCTTTCGGCCGGTCCAGCTGCGCCCGCCCCGGGTGAACAGCATCGAAACCGCCGCGAGCTGGCACAACCCCGCGATCGCGCCGGCGAGAAGGGCGGGATTCTCCAGCCATTGCGCGGTGCCGATCCGCACCGCGCTCAGCAGCGCGACGGCCACGAGCAGGATGAGGAGCCACTTGGCGAGCGAGCTGCCGAGGCGCGTGACGGCCAGGCCCAGAAGCAGGACGAAGAGCGGACCCCCGACGGTGAAGAGGACGGCCAGCACAAGGCCGTCGACTTCCGCCCGGCGCGCGAACAGGCCGATCAGATGAAGCGCCTCGAACAGCGCCGCGGCGAGCAGCAGCAGCTCGAAATTGCGCCGGGTCACGACGGCGGAACCGGAGTGGATCTTCGTCAAGCGGGCCTGGAATGCGTCATAGCCCGGCGATTTTCAACAGCCCGTCTCCCAGACCCTCGAGGCCGCGGCCGAACAGCCCCGCTTTGGCCCGGGCGCGGGGCATTTCCTCGTAGATCACCTGGCCGTTCGAGCCCTCGAACCGGTCGTGGAACAGGCTCTGCTTGCCGGTGAGGTAGGCGAGGAAGGTTTCGCTTCGGGTGACGGAATATTCGAGGCCCGCGCTCCAGCCCATCGTCGCCGCGTCGGCAACGCGCCTTCCCCCCGCGGCGGGCTCGAGCGCGACGCCGCGGGCGCCTTTTACCACCAGTGCGCAGGGTCCGTGGAACACCAGATGCCGAAGCCGCAGCGTCAGCCACGACATCAGGCAGGCGGCTCTCCAGACCCGCTCGAGCCGCAGGGGCTGTCCGCCGGGCCGGACGACTCCCACCAGATTGCGTGGCCTGAACACGACGGCCGATCCTTCGGCGATTTCGAGCACGCCGATCTCGTCAATCAGGTCCCTCGAGGCGGAGATGGCGGCGCTGGTCTCCCGGTCGGGCCGGATGCGGGTGAGTCCGACCAGGCCGGTGGCGAGGCTGCCGAAGGGAAGAGCGGGGCTCAGGAGCAGCCGGGAATCGGCGCGGGCGCCGACGACCGAGCTCTGCAGATACTCCGGCCGGACGAGCAATTCCTCGCCGGGCTTGAGAAGCAGCCGACGGGAAACGGCGCTTCCGGTCCGCGGTCCTTCCCCGGCCAGCCGGCCGCTCGCCCAGCGGACCTCGCCGCTGCCGGGACGGCCGATCCTGATCGGCGGCAGGCTGGACGCCAGCGGCGCCACGGCGAAGAACCACAAGGCCTTCACCGCCGGGGGTGTCAGCAAGATCAGCAACATCGCCCACATCGCCCATTCAAGCACCGGCCTGACCGCCTCCCAGGCGCGGCTGGCCCAGTGACCTGCGAGCTGACCGCGCTTCGCCTCGATCTGCCGCCTGAGCGCGCCGGTCGGAGGCGCCAGGTCCCGCACCGCGGCCTCGCTCTTGCGCCAGGCAAGGCCGGCGCGGTCGAAGGCGCCGCGGGTCGCGCGATAGAGCGATTCGAGCCGCTGCCGCTCGGCTTTGGCGGAAGCGAGCTCCTGCCGGGCCGTCCTCAGCTCGCGCCACGGGCCCTCGATCCGTCTCACGACCGGCACCCGCTCGACCCGCGCCAGCACGGGGTAGCGGCCTTCGATCGCGGCGATACGCTGCTCCAGATCGCGGATCCTCGAATCCACGGCTCCGATCCTCGCCACGAGGCCGTTCACCTGACCGCCGCTCCGGATCGCCTCCAGCCGGGCGAGGATCACCGCTTCCTCCCGGCGCAGCAGCTGCAGCCGGAAGCGGCCGGCGAGATCGCGGGCAACCGCATTGCCGTCGCCGCGCGCCGCATCGAGCGCGAGGCCGAGCCCGCCGCCTCCGCCGCCCTCCTGAGCGGCGATGGCCGCGCGGACCTCCGCCAGCCGCCGGCGCAGCATCGGTTCCTCGGCGCTCGCGATCGCGCGCAGCCCCGCCTCGGCCTGCTGCCGCTGCCGGGCCACCTCGGCTTCGAGCAGGCCCTGCTGGCGCTCGAGATCCGCCGCTTCCTGCCTGAGCTCGGGCAGGCGCTGATAGGCGCTGCGAACCTGGACGAAGGCGGCCATCGCCGCGACGATCAGGACGAAGACCAGCACCCGCCTGACCGACCAGGACATCAGCAGGCGAAGCAGGTGAATCATCGCGCCTCACCTTGTGTCGGGATATCGACGCAATGAGTTCGCCGCCGGTGAGGTTCCATTCCGGCCCGGACGCGTGGGCCTGCCTGACCGGCCAGTCTTCGGAGAAATGGCGCGCCCAGAAGGATTCGAACCTCCGGCCCCCAGATTCGTAGTCTGGTGCTCTATCCAGCTGAGCTATGGGCGCGCGGGAGACGGGGACATAGGGGCAAGAGCCGGGCCGCGCAACCCCGGCTGCGCCGGCGGAAGCCGGTGTTGCCCGGGCTCGCCGCCGCCCCTAGGAGGAAGCCATGGCCGGCCCAAGAGCGCTCCCCGCGATCCTTACCCTGCTCGCCGCGGCCGCCTGCGCGGCGCCGGGGCCCTACCCTTCGCTCGCCCCGCGCCCGGCGGAGAAGGCCTATGCCGAGGATGCGGAGGAGCGCCGGCCGACGCCCCAGCCCGACGATCCCGCGCTCGCGGCGGAGATCGACCGTCTCGCCGCCGCCGCGCGCTCCGGCGCCGCCGAGTTCGACTCGGCCCTGCCGGCGGCGCAGGCGGCGGCGGGCGGGGCCGGCGGCGCCGGAAGCGACTCCTGGATCGAGGCGCAGCAGGCCCTGTCGCGGCTTGAAGCGGCCCGGGCCCGGACGACCGCGGCGCTCGCGGATCTCGACCGGCTCGGGGTGGAGCGCACCAGCGCCGGCAGGCTCGGCGAGGGCGACCGCGAACGCCTTCGCGCCGCCACCGCCGAGATCCAGGGCCTGGCCGATTCCCAGGCCGACCGCCTGCGCCGGCTCGGCGAAAGCCTCATCCGCCTCTGAGCGCGGCGGCGTGGAGCCTGGCCAGGGCGACGTAATGTTCGACTCCGAGCCGCTGGCCGGCCAGTTCCTCCTCGCTGAGGTCGCGGACATATTTGGCCGGGCGGCCGGCCCAGAGCTGGCCCGCCGGGATCCGCCGCCCCGGCGCGAGCAGGGCTCCGGCGGCGAGCATCCCGCCGCTCTCGATCTCGCAGCCGTCCATCACGATCGCGCCGAGGCCGACGAAGGCGCGGTCGTGGAGGATGCAGCCGTGGACCATCGCCATATGGCCGATCAGAACGTCCTCGCCGATCAGCGTCGGAAGCCCGGCCGGGCTGCCCGGCCGCGGCGAATCGACATGGACGACGCTTCCGTCCTGGATGTTGGAGCGGGCGCCGATCCGGATATGGTTGACGTCGGCCCTCAGCACGCAATTGTACCAGACGCTCGCTTCCGGCCCGATCTCGATATCGCCGATAAGCTTCGCGCCGGGCGCCACGAAGGCGGCGGGATCGATGCGCGGCGCCCTGCCCCCGAAGCCGATCAGCTGCGCCCTGTCCATTCTTCCCTCTCGATCCGGTAGACGATGACCGGCCCCGTGGCCCAGGCGGGGCCCGCATAGTCGAGGTCGGGCCGCCGAGTCATGCCCAGGCGCTGCATCAGGCCCAGGCTCGCGCTGTTCTCACCGACGGTCAGGGCCACGACATGCGGAGCGTCGAGCCTGCCGAAGGCGAAGTCGAGCGAGGCGCTCGCCGCCTCCTTCGCATAGCCCTGCCCCCAGGCATCCTCGCGCAGCCGCCAGCCGATCTCGAAATCGCCCTCGACCGGGCTGCCGGAGTCGCTGGCGAGCTTCAGCCCGCAAAAGCCGAGCAAGGCTTCGTCCGACTTGCGCTCGACCAGCCAGAAGGTGAAGCCGCGCTCCTCCTGCCAGCGGATCACCCGGTCGCGCAGGATGTCCCGATGCTCCTGCGGCGACCGGACTCCGCCCAGCCAGCGCATGACGGGCTCGGTGTTGGTGTGGCGGATGAAGGGCTCGATATCTTCGTCGCGCCAGTTCCTCAGCCGAAGGCGGGCGGTCTCGATCATCGGCTTTTGAGCACCCCCGGCAGCCAGGCGCTCCAGCCCTCGAGCACCGGCAGGATGCTGGCATAATCGTCGGTCCAGCCGGTGAAGCCGGGCCGGCTGCGCAGCGGCCGCCAGAGATGGGCGTCCCCGGCGCTGGCGATCCGGAGAGTAAGCAAGGTGTCGCCGTCGCGCGCCATCGCCACCCAGATCGACCGGCTGAGGTTGCGCCCCTCCTCGAGCAGGGTCGGCGAATAATCGAGCGCGGCGGCGTGCCAGCCGTCGCGTTTCGCCGCCGCGGCGAGCACCGGCTCGAGATCGAGATAGCGGTTGGAGATGTGCAGAAGCAGCAGCCCGTCGGGCTTCAGCGCGCGGCGGTAGACCTGGAGGGCCTCGCGGGTCAGCAGGTGGATCGGGATCGCGTCGGAGGAGAAGGCGTCGACGGCGAGCAGGTCGAGCCGCCCGGCCGGCTCGCGGGCGAGGCTGAGGCGGGCGTCGCCGAGCACGATCTTCGCCTGCGGGGCGCAACGCGACAGGAAGGAGAAGTTGTGGGGGTCGGACGCGATCCTCACGATCGCCGGGTCGATCTCGAAGAAACGCCAGTCCTGCCCAGGCTCGGCGAAGCAGGACAGGGTGCCGGTGCCGAGCCCGACCACCCCGACCGCCGGATTCGGCCCGTGGAAGGTCGGCAGCGAGGCGAAGGCATGGCCGACGCCGGAGCGGGGCGCGTAATAAGTGGTCGGCTCGGCCTCCATCCCCGCCGTCAGGTTCTGCGACCCATGGAGGGTGGTGCCGTGGGTGAGCTGGCGGGTCGGCGGCCTGAAGCGATAGCTGACGGTGTAGATGCCGAAATAGGAGCGGGTGCGGATCCCCATCCGGCTCTCCTCGAGCTTCGCCCAGCCGCCGTAGCTCATCATCAGCGCCACCACGCCGAGAGCGAAGGCCGCCCGCGAGCCGATGAAGTTGAGCACGATCAGCGAGATCGCGATGCTCCCGACGAGGGCGCTCATCTCGTCGTCGAACGGCCCCATCCGCATGTCCGCCGCCCAGGAAATGGCGAAGGCGACCATGACCAGTCCCCAGCGCAGCGCGGGATGCATCCGCGCCGCCCAGGGGAGGAAGGGCGATTGCGGAACGAGCAGGGCGGCGGCGGCGATCAGCAGGGGATGCTCGTAGGCCCAGTCAAACAGGGTCGGGGCGAGGATCGCGCAGAAGGCTCCGCCGAGCATCCCGCCGACCGCCATCGCCAAATAGAAAGCGGTGAGATGCGCCGAGTCCGGCCGGAGCCGGTACATCTCGGCATGGAGCGCGACGGCCACGATCAGCAGCAGCGCCAGCCCGAGCGTCGCGGTGAAGAAGGGCTGCTCGGTGCCGCCGCTGAACGCGAAGCCGCCGGCGACGAGCAGGAAGAGCGGAGCGATCGCGACGAGGATGTCGGCCGGCCGCCGCCGCCCCGCGAAGGCGATGACGAAGCTGAGCAGGTAAAGGGCGAGCGGAAGCACCCAGAGCAGGGGCACGGCGACGATGTCGGTGGTGAGGTGGGTGGTGGTCGAGAGCATCAGCCCCGACGGCACCGCCGCCAGAGCCGCCCAGTGGAGCAGGCGCCGCCACGGCGGCGCCGGCCCGGCCGCCTCCGGAGTGGCCTCGACCGCCGCGGCCGGCACGGTGAGGGCGCAGCCCGCGACCATCAGCACCAGCAGCGCGTAGCCGGCCGACCAGACCAGGCTCTGCTGCTCGAGCGTGAGCAGCGGCTCGACCAGCAATGGATAGGAGAGCAGGCCGGCGAAGCTGCCGAGGTTGGAGGCGGCGTAGAGCGGATAGGGATCGCCGCGGGCGCCCTCCAGGGCGTACCAGCGCTGCATCAGCGGCGCCTGGGCGGAGACGATGAAGAAGAGCGGCCCGATCGAGCTCGCCAGGAACCAGGGCGCCCACAAAGCCGGAGCGGCGTCGGCTGGAAGGGTCGCTCCGGTGAGTCCGATCGGGAGCCACAAGGCGGCGAGCGCGAACAAAGCGAGATGGACTCCGGCCTGCCGCCGCGGCCGCAGCCGGGTGAGGAAATGGGCGTAGGCGTAGCCGGCGAGAAGCAGCCCTTGGTAGACCAGCATCGCGCTGTTCCACACCGCCGGCGCCCCGCCCAGCCTGGGCAGCGCCATCCGCGCCACCATCGGCTGGGTCAGGAACAGCAGGAACGAGCCGGTCAGGACGGTGATCAGGAAAAGCGGCTTGGCGAACCGCTCGCGATCACGGCCGATCTCGGCGGCGGCGGTCATTCGGCCTCCAGCGCCGAGGCGAGGCGATCCAGCACGTCGATCGCCTCGTCGACATGCTCGAGATGAGTCCGGAAGGAGAGGATCGCGCAGCGCAGCCAGTCGGCGCCGTCGATCCGGGTGCCGCTGAGGAACACCCGCCCCTCGTCCTGCAGGCGCTGCAGCAGCCGCCGGTTGAAGGCGTCGATATCGCCCTCGCCCGGCCGGTAGCGGAAGGCGACGATCGAAAGGTCCGGAGCCGGTCCCGTTTCCCATCCGGCTGTCGCCGACAACCGCTCATGGAAATAGCGGGCGAGCGCGATCTTTTCGGATTGCGCGGCTCGGAAGGCGCCGACCCCGGCGAGCTGCAGCGGCAGCCACAGCCTCAGCGCGCGGAAAGGACGGGTCAGCTCGGGGGAGAGATCGCCCGGCGACGGCCCGACGTCGGCCGCTCCGAAGGGCTGGATATAGTCGGCGCTGGCGCTGAACGCGTCGAGCAAGGTCCGGCCGTCGCGGGCGACGACGGCTCCGGTGCCGTAGGGCAGGAACAGGGTCTTGTGCGGATCGAGCGCCGCGGTGTCGGCCCGCTCGATTCCGGCCAGCGCGCGCCGCCCCTCGTCGCAGAGCATGAACAGGCCGCCATAGGCGCCGTCGACGTGGAACCAGGCGCCGTGGCGCTCGCACAGGTCGGCAATGTCGCCGAGCGGGTCGACGGCGCCGGTGTCGACGGTTCCCGCCGAGGCCACGACCAGCCAGGGCCGGACGCCGTCCGCGACATCCCGCTCCAGCGCCTCGGCAAGGGCATCCGAGCGCATCCGGTGGCGCTCGTCCGTGGCGATCAGCCGCCGCGGCCCTCGAGCCCGTCCGGCGATGCGCAGCGCCTTGTCGATGCAATGATGGGCGAAGCGGGTCGTATAGACGGCGCCGCCTCCCGCCTCGTCCCGAGCCTCGCGGGCGGCGACGATCGCGGTGAGGTTGGCCATGCTCCCGCCCGAGGTCAGGGTGCCGGCGGCGGTGGCCGGGAAGCCGATCGCCTCGGCAAGCCAGGCGACGGTGGCGTTCTCGAGCCGAACGGCGCCCGGCGCGGCGGGCGCGAAGCCGGCATATTTGTTCGACGCCGCAGCGAGGAAATCGCCGATCGCGGAATGGAAGAGGCCGCCGCCGGGCACATAGCCCATGAAGCGGGGCGAGGCCGTGGCGATTCCGGGGCGGTCGACGCAGCGGTCGAGATAGGCGAGAACCGCCTCGGCGGTCCGCCCCTCCTCGGGGAATTCGGGATCGAGGCTGGACTCCGAGAAGTCCGGCGAGGCGCGATAGGACGGCCCGTCCGGCAGCTCCGCCAGGAAGCGCTCCGAATGCGCGACGGCGGCGGCCGCCAGCGACGCCCTCGCGTCCGGACCGGGCTCCAGCGGCGCCGCCTCGCGCTTCAGCCTGACGAGCTCGGCCAGTGCCGTTGCGGTCATGCGCCGAGCAGCCTCGCCGCCAGCGGCGCGTGATAGCTGAGAACGCCCGAGCAGCCCGCCCGCTTGAACGCCATCAAGGTCTCCAGCACCAGCGCCTCGCGATCGCCCGCCCCGGCCGCGGCGGCGGCCTCGATCATCGCATATTCGCCCGACACCTGATAGGCGAAGACCGGCACCTCGAAGCGCTCCTTCACCCGCCGGACGATGTCGAGATAGGGCAGGCCCGGCTTGACCATGACGCTGTCGGCGCCCTCGGCGAGGTCGAGCGCCACCTCGCGAAGCGCCTCCTCGCCATTGGCCGAATCCATCTGGTAGCACTTCTTGTCGCCCTTCAGCAGACCGCGCGAGCCGACGGCGTCGCGGAACGGGCCGTAGAAGGCGGAGGCATATTTGGCGGCATAGGCCATGATCTGGACGTTGACATGGCCTTCGCGCTCGAGCGCCGAGCGGATCGCCCCAACCCGCCCGTCCATCATGTCGGACGGAGCGACGATGTCCGCCCCGGCCGCCGCCTGGACCAGCGCCTGCTCGACCAGCACCTCGGTGGTCGGGTCGTTGAGGACGTAGCCGGACCCGTCGACCAGCCCGTCATGGCCGTGGGCGGTATAGGGATCGAGCGCGACGTCGGTGAGGACGCCGACCTCCGGGGCCGCCTCCTTGGCCGCCCTGACCGCCCGGCAGATCAGATTGTCGCGGTTCAGCGCCTCGCGCGCATCGTCCGTGCGAAGCTCGAGCGGCGTATTGGGGAAGAGGGCGATGCAGGGGATGCCGAGGCCTCGCGCCTCGCGCGCCTTCTCGCCAATGCGGTCGACCGACCAGCGCGATACTCCGGGCAGGCTGGGACAGGGCTCCTCCACCCCCTGCCCTTCGGCGATGAACAAGGGCCAGATCAGGTCCGCCGGAGTCAGCACCGTCTCGGCGAACAGCGCCCGGCTCCAGGCGGCGGAGCGGGTGCGCCTGAGGCGGAGCGCTGGGAATGCGGCGTTGCTCATGGCCGAGGCTGTAACGCCCGTTCGCGCCCCTGCAAAGCATTGCGCCGACTTCCTTGTGCCGCAACCGGAACGATGTCATCCTTCATATGCGAATACAGACTTCGGGCTCACTCTCGGGGATGAAAGGGGCAGTCGATGAAGCACACCAGATCGCTCGCATTGCGCATCGGGGTCGTCGTCGCGGCGATGCTCGGAGGAACGGGGCCTGCCCAGGCGCAGCCCAACCCGGTGCTCTACATCACCGGCCTCGAATATTATTCGGCCGGCGGGAAGAACTGGGTCCGCCACCGCTACGACGTGTTCAACAAGGACCAGTATCCGGCCGCCATGTTCGCGCCCGCCCCGAGCCTGCCGCCCTGCGGCACCAACACCAATTCGTCGCGCTCCTGGGTCGACTTCTTCGACCAGACGGGCAAGCGCCTCTACGGCTTCTGCGCGCTCGGCAGCCCCGCCAACCTCGGCAAGATCTGGTTCGCGACCGAGGAAGGGACGATCGCTCCAAGCTACGTCTACATCGTGATCCACGACCGCCAGACCAACAAGAAGTACAAGTCGAACCTGGCGGAGACGACGCTCTGACGAGAAAATCCTCCCCCGGATTCCCGGGGGAGGGGGACCGCGCGAAGCGCGGTGGAGGGGTTCTTCGGGCGCTGAAAGAACCCCTCCACCAGGCTTCGCCTGGTCCCCCTCCCCGGCAAATGCCGGGGAGGAATTAAAACGGACCCCTCCCCCCTTCCCCTGCGTTGCTCCATCGTGTCCTCGCGTCCAGTCCCCAAAAAAGCCGTCCTGATCGTCAACGCCCATTCGCGGCGGGGGCGGGACCTGTTCCGCCAGGCGGTCGAGAAGCTTCGCGCCGCCGGGATCGAGCTGATCGCCTCCTATGCCGTCCGCGATCCGGCCAAGCTGGTGCCCAAGGTCCGCGAGGCGGTGCGCGATGGCGCCCCGATGATCATCGTCGGCGGCGGCGACGGCTCGCTGTCCTACACCGTCGACGAGGTGGTCGACCGCGACTGCGTCTTCGCCTTGCTTCCGCTCGGCACCGCCAACAGCTTCGCCCGGACGCTCGGAATCCCGCTCGACCTCGACGGGGCGATCAACGTGATCGCCACCGGCCAGCGCCGCCGGATCGACCTCGGCATGATCAACGACGATTATTTCGCCAATTGCGCGGCGATGGGCCTGTCGCCGATGATCGGCGAGGGCGTCCCCCACAAGCTCAAGCGCTACCTCGGCCGGGTCGGCTATTTGATCTGGGCCTGCTGGTGCCTGATCCGTTTCCACGCCTTCCGGCTCACCGTTCGCGGCGACGGGATCGACGAGACCTTGTGGGCGACCGAGGTCAGGATCGCCAATGGCGGCCACCACGGCGGAGTGGAGCTGATCGAGAGCGCCGAGGTCGACAGCGGCCAGATCATCGTCCAGGCCGTCGTCGGCCGCCGCGCCTCGAGCCTGATCTGGGACTGGTTCGCCAAATATTGGAAGCTGCCCGCCCGCCACCGGACCACCCGCGAGTTCCACGGCACCGAGCTGATCATCGAGACCCGGCCGAGGCAGCGGATCTCGATCGACGGCGAGGTGCTGGCGAAGACTCCGGTGGTCGCCCGGGTCGCCCAGTGCGCGATCGAGGTGGTGGTTCCGGCCGCGCCGGCTCCGGCCACCTGATCGCCTAGCCCGAGGGGGTGAGCCTGGCGGCCGGCTCGGTGGCCGCCTGCGCTTCCTCGACGCATTCGGCCGGGTCGGGCGGCGGCGCCATCCGCGCCTTGCGCCAGCCGCCGTGGCGGTAGAAGCCGATCGCCATGATCATGTTGGCGAACGAGCTGACCGGGAAGCTCAGCCACAAAGCGTCGGCGCCGAGCCAGGGATAGGCGCCGAGGGCGAAGCCGAGGCGGATCGGCACCAGGCCGACGAACAGGATGATGAGCGGCCCGATCACCGCCCCGTTGGCGCGCACCGTTCCGAACAGCACCAGGGTCACTCCGAACAGCAGGAAGCTCCAGGTGGCGAGGATCTGGATGTGGCGGGCGATCGGCAGCGCCGGGCTGTCGCCGCCGAGGAACAGGGCCAGAGCGGGCCGGTCGGCGACGGCGAGCAGAACGACGAGGCCGAGCGTGATCAGCAAGGCGAAGGTCACGCCCGAGCGGGTGATCGCTCCGACCCGGTCCCACCGGCCGGCGCCGATATTCTGGGCGACCATCGCGCTCACCGCGGCGCCGAGCGCCATCGCCGGCATCTGCAGATAGGTCCACAGCTGCATCGCGACGCCGAAGGCGGCGGCGGTCTCCACCCCCTCGCGGTTGACGAGGCCGATCAGCGCCAGAGCCGAGGCGGAGATGACGATCATCTGGAGGCCCATCGGCAGGCCCTTGCGGACGATCGTTCGAAGCAAAGCCGGATCGGGCTTCAGATAGGCGAGCTCGCGCCCGCGCAGCCGAAGCGGAAGATCGCGCGCATAGACATAGGCGAGCAGCCCGAACAGGCTGGCATAATTGGCGATCACCGTCGCCGTCGCCGAGCCGGCGATGCCCATCCGCGGCACTGGCCCGAGGCCGAGGATGAAGACCGGGTTGAGCGCGCTGTCGAGCACGACCGCGACGATCATGAACCAGAGCGGCGTCAGGGCGTCGCCGCCGCCGCGCAGCGCCATCATCAGCATCACCATGATCAGCGAGCCGGGGATGGCGATGAAGATCACCCGCAGATAGTCCAGGGCGAGCGGAAAGGCCCCGCCGGGGGTGGCGAGCAGCCGCAGCAGCTGCGGAGCGAAGATCCAGCCGGCGACGGCGATCCCGATCGAGACCGCCACCGCCGCCCCGGTCGCCGTTCCGAGTACCCGCCGGGCCGAGTCGAGGTCCCGCCTTCCGAAGGCCTGGCCGATGAGGATGGTCGATGCCATTCCGAAGCCGAAGATGAAGGCCATCAGCAGGAACATGATGATGTTGGCGTTGGAGGTCGCCGCCAGCGCGTCCTCGCCGAGGAAGCGGCCGACCCAGATCGCGTTGATCGAGCCGTTGAGCGACTGGAGGATCGACGATCCGAGCGTCGGCAGGGCGAAGGCGAGCAGTGTGCGGCCGATCGGACCCTGGGTCAGGTCGCGCTGGCCGGCACGGGCGGGCGGTTGAGCGGTGTCGGCCATCTTCCCTCTTTCGTCATTCCGGCGAAGGCCGGAACCCATGAACGCCGCCGCGTGCGGTTTCGAGCCGCCGTGTTCCTGGGTCCCGGCCTCCGCCGGGATGACGATTATCCCAGCCGCGCCAGCGCGGCGCGATACTTCTCCGCGTCCGACGCCTTCTCGGCATGGTCGGCCCGAGCCTTCTCCACCGCCTCCGGCTTCGCCCGCTCGACGAAGCTGGGGTTGCCGAGACGGGCGGCGAGGGAATCGCGTTCCTTCTCCGCCGCCTCGGCCGCCTTGGCGAGGCGCGAGCGCTCGGCGTCGATGTCGATCACACCTTCGAGAAGCATGAAACCTTCGAGCCCCTCGACACTGATATGTGCAGCACCTTTCTCAGCGGCACGACGAGCGGAACTTTCGGTTATTCTCGCAGCAAACTCCCCGGGCTGGGTGTCCACATTCAATCCAAAATCGAGCCGCGCGAGCCGTCGGAGCGCAGGATAATTTCTGAAGAACCAAGCGTCCCTGGTGAGTTTAGTTGTCAAAAATGGTGGCTTGGCGCCGGGAGGAATGTTCAGCTCGGTGCGGGTCGAGCGCACTTGCGAAACCAACTTTATCACCCACTCAATTTCAGCTTTGGCCTCCGGATCGAGCGCCCTGGCGTCCGGCATCGGCCATTTCGCCACGATCAGCGGATAGGGCCGCTCGTTGGCGTTCCACAATTCCTCGGTGATGAACGGCATGAACGGATGGAGCATGACCAGGATCTGGTCGAGCACCCAGGCCGCGACGGCCCGGGTTTCGTCGGCAGGATTAAGCCCCTCCCCTTCAGGGGAGGGGTTGGGGTGGGGCGTGTTCTCTAGCGCGGCGAAGGCGACATCCCCCACCCCCGACCCCTCCCCTGAAGGGGAGGGGCTCAGGACCGGCTTGATCAGCTCGAGATACCAGTCGCAGAAGGTCGCCCAGACGAAATGGTAGAGGGTGTTGGCGCTCTCGTCGAAGCGAAGTTCGGCGAGGCTGAGGTCGAGCGCCTGCACCGTCCTCACCGTCTCGCCGATTATCCAGCGGTTGACCGGCAGCTCCGCCGCCGGCGGCTCCAGCCCGGCGCTCGCGTCGATGCCGTTGGCCTGGCAGAAGCGGGCGGCGTTCCACAGCTTGGTGGCGAAGTTGCGATAGCCCTCGACCCGTTTCTCATCGAGCTTGATGTCGCGCCCCTGGCTCTCCATCGCGGCGAGGGTGAAGCGCAGGGCGTCGGCTCCGAAGCGGTCGATCAGGCCGAGCGGGTCGACGGTGTTGCCCTTCGACTTGGACATCTTCTGGCCCTTGGAGTCGCGCACCAGGCCGTGGAGGTAGAGCGTCTTCCAGGGCTTCTCGCCCATGAAGTGGAAGCCCTGCATCGCCATCCGGGCGTCCCAGAAGAAGATGATGTCGAAGCCGGAGATGAGCACGTCGTTGGGGTAGTGGCGTCGCAGCTCCTCGGTCCGCTCCGGCCAGCCGAGCGTCGCGAACGGCCACAGCGCCGAGGAGAACCAGGTGTCGAGCACGTCGGCGTCGCGGCGGAGCGGACGGTCGCCGGCCTCCCGGCGTGCCTCCTCCTCCGTCTCGGCGACGAAGACTTTGCCCTCTTCGTCGTACCAGGCGGGGATCTGGTGGCCCCACCAGAGCTGGCGCGAGACGCACCAGGGCTGGATGTTCTCCAGCCAGTTGAACCAGGTCTTCTCCCAGCTTTTCGGAACGACCTTGATGTCGCCCGAGCGCACCGCCTCGATCGCCGGCTTCGCAAGGGTGGCGGCATCGACATACCATTGGTCGGTCAGCCACGGCTCGATGACCACCCCGGAGCGGTCGCCATAGGGGGTCTGGATGGTGCGGTCCTCGACCCGCTCGAGGAAGCCCTGCTCCTCGAGCATCGCCACCACCCGCTTCCTCGCCTCGAACCGGTCGAGTCCGAGCAGCTCGCCGGGCACCAGCCCGTCCTGGGTCTGGACGATCCTGGCGTCGGCGCCCAGCATGTTGAGCATCTCGGCGGCCTTGAAGCCCGCCCGCCGGCCGACCTCGAAGTCGTTGAAGTCGTGGCCGGGGGTGATCTTGACCGCGCCCGAGCCCAGCTCCGGATCGGCATGCTCGTCGCGGATGATCGGCACGAGCCGCCCGGTGATCGGAAGCCGCACGTTCCTGCCGACGACGGCGGCGTAGCGCGAGTCGTTCGGGTGCACCGCCACCGCCATGTCGGCGAGCATCGTCTCGGGCCGGGTGGTGGCGACGTGGACGAAGCCGCTGCCGTCCTCGAGCGGGTAGCGCAAATGCCAGAACTGGCCCTGCACCTCCTTGGTCTCGACCTCGAGGTCGGAGATGGCCGTGCCGAACTTCGGGTCCCAATTGACCAGCCTTTTGTCGCGGTAGAGCAGATTGTCCCGGTAGAGCTGGACGAACACCTTGATCACGGCGCCGGAAAAGCCGGGATCCATGGTGAAGCGCTCGTTCGCCCAGTCGCACGACGCCCCGAGGCGGCGGAGCTGACGGGTGATCGCCCCGCCCGACTGGGCCTTCCACTCCCAGACATGCTCGATGAAAGCCTCGCGGCCCATGTCGGTGCGCCTGACCCCCTGGCTCTCGAGGTTGCGCTCGACGACCATCTGGGTGGCGATCCCGGCATGGTCCATTCCGACCACCCACAAAGCGTCCTTGCCCTGCAGCCGGGCGTGGCGGACGAGGATGTCCTGGAGCGTATTGTCGAGCGCGTGGCCGATATGAAGCGAGCCGGTGACGTTGGGCGGCGGGATGACGATGGTGAACGGCTCGGCCTCGGGCCGCTCGGGGCGGAACAGCCCCTCTCCTTCCCAGCGGGCGTACCAGCGGGATTCGATCTCGGCGGGGTCGAAGGTCTTGGGAAGCTCGGTCATGGAGCGGGCGTTAGCGGACAGATTTACGTCATGCCAGCGAAGGCTGGCATCCATGTAGAGTCAGTATGGACCCCAGCCTTCGCTGGGGTGACGGGAAGTTAGAAGCTCTTCCCCGTGATCCGGGCGATCTCGCGGGTGACCAGCTCCTCGACCATGTCGGGAAGGTTGCGGTCGAGCCAGTCCTTGAGAAGGGGCCTCAGCATCTCGCGCACCGCCGCTCCGAGCGCGGCGTCGTCCGCCGGCACCGACTCCGTCCCCGCCGCGCGAAGCGTGGCGAGCGCGGCGAGCGACTGGCGGCTGGCGCTGGCCGCGTCGTCGGAGACGAGGCCGTCGCCTTCGCCGACCGGGTCCTGAAGCTCGAGCACGTCGTCCTCGGCCGGCGCCGGCCTCGGCGCCTCGGCCGGACGCGAGCCGCGGGCTGGACGCGCCGCCGGGCGGCCGTCCTCGGCGATCACCCTTTTGATGGAGGCGAGTATGTCCTCCATCGAGGGTTCCTGGTTAATTTCCCCCATAACGAGGGGCTTATCGCTCAATTCGAAGGCGGTGTCACGGGGGTGTTTGGCGGCCCCGAGATCGGCGAGGGCGACGGCCCGGTCACCGTGCGGGTCGAGACCGCCGCCGGAGTCGGGTCGTCGTTCCAGTCGGACGAGCGCCGCGAGACCCGGCGATAATTGACCAGCGGATCGTAGAGCGCGCCGCCGTCGAGGTTGAGATCCTCGGCCTCCGCCCTGCCCATCGCGTTCAGCAGGGCGAAGCCGGCGACATAGGCGTCGCGGCGCGCGGTGACGAGCGCGACCTGGCTGTTGAGCAGCTCCTGCTCGGCGTTGAGCACGTCGAGGACGTTCCTGGTTCCGACCGTCTGCTCGGCCCTTGTGCCCTCGAGCGCCAGAGTGTTGGCGCTGACCGCGACCTGGTTCGATTCGATCGCCTCGACCGCCGCCCGATAGCTCGAGAAGGCGGCGCGGGTGTTGGCGACGACCAGCCGCTCGACCCCGACGCCCTGCTCGAGCAGCTGGCTCTGGACGGCCTGCGCCCGGCGGACCTGGGCTCCGACCAGCCCGCCCTGGTAGATCGGGATCCGCGCCAGGACCCCCACGCCGGTCTGGACGACGTTGTTCGGCGCCCCGGCCGCGAACTGCTGGTCGGCGGTGCCGAGATAGTTGATCGCGTCGCCGGTGGCCTGGGCGTCGACGGTCGGAAGCCGCTCGGCGCGGGCGATCCGGATGTCGCGGCCGGCGGCCCGGATCTGGGCGGCGATGGCGACCAGGTCGCTGTTGTTGGCGAGCGCGATCTCGACCGCCTGGTCGGCCGTTCCCGGCAGCTGGGGAAGCGGCGGCGGCGGCGCGAGCTCGTCGGGCAGATCGCCGATGACTCGCCGGTAATTCTCCTCGCTTCCGGTGAGCCGGCCCTCGACCGTGGCGAGCGTGCTCTGCGCCAGGGCGAGCCGGGCCTCGGACTGGGCGACGTCGGTCCGGGTGAGGTCGCCGACCTCGAACCGGTCTCGGGTCGCCTGCAGGTTGGTCTCGAGCACCCGGACCTGATTCTGGTTCAGGGTGACGATCGAGCGGTCGCGGATCACGTCCATGTAGGCGCCGACCGCCTCGGTGAAGATATCGCCCTCGGTCGCCTTGAGGTTAGCTCGGCCGGCCAGCACCCGCTCGTCGGCGGCCCGGATCGAGTTCCTCACCCGGCCGCCGTTGAACAGCGGATAGCCGACGTTGATGCTGGCGCTGACGTTGCGGCCGGTGCCGCCGCCGGTCTGGGTCAGGTCCTGATTGACTCCGGCCGTGCCCGAAAGCTGCGGCCGGCCGGCCGCCCGCGCGACCGCGACGCCCTCGTCGAGCGAGCGAAGCTGGGCGCGTTGCGCCATGATCGTGGGATTGCCCGCATAGGTCTTGACCAGTGCGTCGGTCAAAGTCTCGGCGGCGTTCGCCATCGCTCCCGTCAGCAGCGCCCCCGCCCCCACGGCAGCCATCAACCCTCCCCGCATTTTCCTTAACTCCACTCTCAAAATTTGAACGGCCGCGGCTTCGCGAAGCCCGGCAGAATTGCCGCTGCGGCATCGGCAAATGCCGCCAAACCAAACCCTTCGCCCGCGCGGCGGCCGATGGCAAGCCGGCTCACTCCGTTTTCGAGCAGACCGGTCGCCATTCGGCCGCCCTCGGCCAGCTGCGCGATCAGAGCGTCGGGCACATGCTCGACCGCGCCGTCGATGAGGATCAGGTCGTAAGGCCCGTCCGACCTGCAGCCGTCGACCAGCGCGCCTTCGACGAGCCGGACCTCGTAGCCGGCAAGATTGGCGCGGGCGGCGGCGGCGAGCTCCTCATCCTCCTCGACCGCGGTGCACGGCCCGACCAGCCTGGCCAGCACGGCGGCGGCGTAGCCGGTGGCGACCCCGACCGCGAGCGCCCGCTCCCCCGGTCTCGGCGCCGCCTCGGTCAGCAGCCGGCCGAGCGCCATCGGGCTGTTGAAGTCCCGGCCGGGCTTCAGCGGCACCAGGGCGTCGGCATAAGCGAGCGAGACGCGCTCGGCGGGGACGAATCGCTCGCGCGGCACCTCGCCCATCGCGGCCAGCACGCGCGGGTCGTTGGTCCCCGTCGTCCTGAGCTGGCTGGCGACCATCGCTCGGCGCATGTGCTCGAAATTATGCTCGGTCATCTCACGCTGCCTCATCGCACAACTGTCTTACTGGCGCAATACACCTTCTCGCCCTCGCGGCGGCTTTTATCGGCAAGCCCACGGCAGGCCAAGCGGATAGTCCCGGCATGACCGGCGAGGCAGCAAGAGCCGTGCCAGCGCCCCCGCCCCGGCGGCGACCGTCCGCCGGCGCCGCGCTTTGTCCGATTGCGGACACAGCCGTCCGCGAGCGGACATAAAGCAAAGAGGTTGACTTGGCGGCCCTTCCTGCACAAGTCGCCGGCGGCGGCCCGATGGCGGAGTGGTTACGCAGAGGACTGCAAATCCTTGCACGCCGGTTCGATTCCGGCTCGGGCCTCCACACCTCGCAGTAATTGCGCGACGTGTTTTCCACACCTCAACAAAATTCGCCACGCCCGCTCCGCGCAAAGGAAGGATTTGCGTTGCCAATCCCCTTGTCGCGCAACTAAATAGGCGCCAGACGCGCCGTCAGAAAGCGTTGATCGAATCAACAGGGAGTGAACCAGATGTCGTTTCAGACCACTATGATCCGGGCGGGTGCGCTCGCCGCCGCGAGCACGTTGGCCATCGTTGTCGCCTCGCCGGCCTCGGCCCAGGGGGCGACCTGCTCCACCTTCGCCGCCCCGAACACGGCAACCGCGGTCGCTCAGGGCACCCCGGGCACCGCCACGTCGACCGCGTGCGGTCCGGGCGCCGTCGCCTCCGGAACCGGCGCGACGGCCGTCGGCGACCGCGCTTTCGCCACCGGCAACTTCTCCTCCGCCTTCGGTGACTTCTCCGCCGCGACCGGCATCCAGTCGACCGCCGTCGGCGACGTCGCCAGCGCCCTCTCGACCAACGCCGTCGCCGTCGGCCGCAACGCCAACGTCGTCGCCGCCGCCACCAACGGCACCGCGCTCGGCAGCGAGACGCTTTCGGGCGGAGTGAACTCCACCGCCGTCGGCTGGCGCGCCACCTCGACCGGAACCTCGGCGACCGCCGTCGGCGACCGCGCGAACGCCACCGGCAACTTCTCGACCGCCCTCGGCGACTTTGCGGCCGCCACCGGCCTGCAGTCGACCGCCGTCGGCGACGTCGCCAGCGCGAACTCCACCAACGCCAGCGCCTTCGGCCGCAACGCCAACGTCGTCGCCGCCGCCACCAACGGCACGGCGCTCGGCAGCGAGTCCCTCTCGAGCGGAGTGAATTCCACTGCCGTCGGCTGGCGCGCCAACGCCACCGGCGCGTCGGCTACGGCCGTCGGCGATCGCGCCTTCGCCACCGGCGACTTCTCGACCGCCGTCGGCGACTTCGCGGCCGCGACCGGCCTGCAGTCGACCGCGGTCGGTGACGTCGCCAGTGCGAATGCCACCAACGCCAGCGCCTTCGGCCGCAACGCCAATGTCGCCGCCGCCGCCACCAACGGCACGGCGCTCGGCAGCGAGTCGGTCTCCGGCGGAGTGAATTCCACCGCGGTCGGCTGGCGCGCCAACGCCACCGGCCAGTCGGCGACCGCCCTCGGCGATCGCGCGTTCGCCACCGGCAACTTCTCTACCGCCCTCGGCGATTTCGCCGCCGCCACCGGCCTGCAATCGACCGCGGTCGGCGATGCCGCCAGCGCCCTGGCGACCAACGCCAGCGCCTTCGGCCGCAATGCCAACGTCGCCGCCGCCGCCACCAACGGCACGGCGCTCGGTGGCGAATCGGCTTCGGGCGGGGTCAACTCGACCGCCGTCGGCTGGCGTGCCAACGCCACCGGCCAGTCGTCGACCGCGCTCGGCGACCGCGCGAACGCCACCGGCAACTTCTCGACCGCTCTCGGCGACTTCGCCGCCGCCACCGGCCTCCAGTCGACCGCGGTCGGCGACGTCGCCAGCGCCCTCGGCGCCAACTCGACGGCGGTCGGCCGCAACGCCAACGCCCTCGCCGCCAACTCGACGGCGATCGGCAACGGCACCACCGTCCTCGCGGCGCACGCCAATTCGACCGCGATCGGCAACGGCGCGGCGACCACGGCGGCCGACCAGGTGACGATCGGCAACGCGACCTCGACCGTCCGCCTCGGCGGCTATGGGGCGGGCCTGCTCCAGACCAACGCCACCGGCGTGGTCTCTCTCAACACCACGCTGGCCCCCCAGGTGGCGACGAACACCGCCGCCATCACGACCTTGCAGGGCACGGTGGCCGGGCACACCACACAGATCAACACGCTCAACACCAACGTCGCCAATCTGCAGTCCCTGACGAGCCTCAACATCCGCAACATCCGCAAGGCCAACGAGGGCGTCGCCATGGCGCTGGCGATGGAATCGCCCGACCTTCCGGCCGGCACCAGCATGGGCGTCGCCGGCGGAATCGGCTACTTCCAGAACCGCCTCGCCGGCACGGCGTCCTTCGCCGCTCGGGTGGGCACCAACGCCTCCTTCTCGGCGGGCGTCGGCCTCGGCTTCGACAGCGGCGAAATCGGCGCTCGCGCCGGGTTCCAGACTGCGTGGTAAACCTGCGCTTTGGCGCAAGGGTCGGGCCGGGGTTGATCACCCCGGCCCGGCTTTTTTTTGCCGCATGCGTTGCCGCGACTTCGGCACCGGCGGCCGCCCAGGCGCCAGCTCCGGCTCCAGCTCCGGCCCCGAGCCAGGCGGGGGTCCCCGATCCAATCGCCATCAACAAGATGGTCTGGTCGGCGATGGCCGCTCTCGACCATGCGAATCAGACCGGCAATTATTCGGTCCTTCGCGATCTGGGAGCGCCCGACTTCCAGGCCAGCAATTCCACCGCGAGCCTCGGCGGCATCTTCCAGGCGTTGAGGGCGAGTCGGGTGGACCTCGGCTACACGCTCCTGATCGCTCCGAACTTCCAATTCCCCCCCGCCTTCGTCCAGAACGGGCTGCTCAGGGTCCGCGGCGCCTTCCCGCTCCGCCCGTCCGCGATCGGGTTCGACCTGCTTTTTCAGAACATTTCGGGCCAGTGGCGCCTTTTTGGCATCGCGGTGGCTCCAATTGTGGCTCAGCAGCCACAATCAGGCTCGACAAAGCGTTGAAAAGCGGGCTAAACGGGCATCGATATTGCAACTTTCCCGAGTCACACTAAAAACAGCATCAGCAGGGAGATACACCGATGCACCAGAGTAAGAATCAGATTGCGGCTCCGAAGCGGAACTGGGTTCAGCCCGAGCTCCGTCGTCTCGAGGCCGGCGCCGCGGAAAGCCAGCGCGGCGCAACGCCCGACGGCGGCGGCGGCGCTCAGGGCTCCTAAGCCCGGTCGCCGAGCAATCTCTAAGCCCCCTGCCTTCGGGCGGGGGGCTTTGTCATGACCGCGATCGCCGGATTCTGGAGCTGCGACGGCCGATTCGATGCCGCCGAGCAGTGCGACGCCGCCATCTCCGCGCAGTCCGTCTACGGCACGCGCCAGTCCTCCGTCCGGCTCGACGCCTTTGCCGCCGCCGCCCGGCTCTACCCTCTCCTTCCTGAAGACGAGCACGACCGCCAGCCGCTGGTCGGTGGCGACGGCCGAATGCTGCTCGTGGCGGACGTCCGGCTCGACAACCGCTCCGAGCTCGCCGCGGCGCTGGGGCTCGATTCCGCCGAAGCCGCCGGGGTCGCCGATTCGGCCCTGCTCCTGCGCGCCCTGGAACATTGGGGCGAAGGGGCGGTCGAGCGGCTGCTGGGCGATTTCGCCTTCGCCTTCTACGATTCGGGCGAA
This sequence comes from Allosphingosinicella sp., assembly GCA_036388575.1. Classification (GTDB taxonomy): domain Bacteria; phylum Pseudomonadota; class Alphaproteobacteria; order Sphingomonadales; family Sphingomonadaceae; genus Allosphingosinicella. The sequence goes on along the minus strand of DASVRO010000077.1, from coordinate 55,302 downwards.
GGCAGGCTGCTCCTCGCCCGCGATCCGCTCGGGCAGCGGCCGCTGTTCTGGCACCGCGGCCGCGGCTTCGTCGCTTTCTCCTCGATGCCGGCCGGGCTGCACGCGCTCGGCCCGGTGCCGCGCGGCATCGACGAGACCAACCTGGTCCGCTTCCTCGGCTCCCTTCCCCGTTCCGGGCCGGAAAGCTTCCACGAAGCGATCGAACGGGTCGAGCCTGGCCATGTCGTCACCCTGACCCGCTCCGCCACAACCAGGCGCCGCTACTGGCGGCCGCGGCGGCGCGAGCTTCGCTTCGCGCGGTTCGACGATTATGTCGAAGCCTACCGGGCCGAGCTCGACGCCGCGGTCGGCCGCCGGCTGCGCGGCGCCGACGGCCTCGTCGCCGCCCACCTGAGCGGCGGCTGGGACAGCAATGCGACCGCGGCGACCGCGGCCCGCCTGATCGCCCGGGACGGCGGCCGGGTGCTCGCCTTCACCCATGTCCCGCGCGAGGACCCGGGCAAGGCGCCGTCCAACCGGTTCGCGGACGAAGGCTCCCTCGCCGCCGCGACGGCACGGCTCCACCCCAATCTCGACCATGTCCGGGTCCCAGGCTCGGAGCGCTCGCCGCTGGCCGACCTCGACTCCTACGCGGCCCTGTTCGGACGTCCCGTCTTCAACCTGTGCAACCATGTCTGGCTGTCCGAGATACGGACCGCCGCCAGGGCCGCCGGCGCCCGGATCCTGCTGAGCGGAGAGATCGGCAACTGGACGATCAGCGCCGCGCCCAATTCGCTGCTCGCGGACTTCCTGCGCGAAGGCCGGCTGCTCGCCTGGTCGCGGGCGGCGCGGGGGCTGGTGCGGGGCGGCCGGTCGCGATGGCGGGGGGTGGCGGCAAGCTCGTTCGGGCCGTGGCTCCCCGATCCGCTCTGGCGCCGCATTTCGGGCCTGGCGTCGGGCCCGGCCGCCTCGAGCACCGACCCGGTCCACCCGCGGCTTCGCCGGCAGGTGGCCGAGGAGCAGGAGGCGATTCGGCTCGGCCCGCCCCGGAACTCGTTCGACGATGCCGCCGACGCGCTGATGGCGATGGACTGGGGCGAGCATCGCAAGGGCATCCTCGGCGGCTGGGGCATCGACAAGCGCGACCCCACCGCCGACGTCCGGCTGATCGACTTCTGCCTCTCCCTGCCGCTCGACATGCTGATGAAGGACGGCGAGCGGCGCCCGCTCGCCCGCGCCGCCCTCGCCGACCGGGTCGCTCCGGCGGTGCTCGACGAGCGCCGCAGGGGCTATCAGTCCGCGGACTGGCATGTCGGACTCACCCGCGACCGGGATTCGGCCGCCCGTCTCGTGGAGGCCATGGCGGCCGACCCGACGGCGTCGAGCCTGATCGACGTCGAGCGGCTGCGCGAGCTGGTCCGGAACTGGCCCGGCGGCGGCTGGGAGGACCCCCGCACCATCGGCGACTACCGGATCGGCCTTCTGAAGGGCCTCACCGCCGGACACTTCGTCTTGGCAGCCGGCCGCTGATCCTCCTATGGAGCGAGCCGTGCGGGACGAACAGGCAGGACGGCGAGAGCGAAAAGGCGGCGCATGCTAGCGCGCGACGGGGCGCGTCCGGCGTCGACCTACCGGCTGTTCGGCCTCAACCTGCGATCCGAGCTGGATCTCGCCGGCCTCGCGCCCAGCGTCGAGGCCGACGATGCGGACGTGGAGATCGGGTTCGGAGCCGTCCCGGCCAGCGACCATAAGGGCTATCGCGCGACCGAGGAGGGCACCTTGCTGTCCGTCGCGAAGGTCGGCCGCTACCTGATCCGCGAGGGCCGCCAGATCCTCATTGACCCGGCCCCCGAAGCCTCGGAGCGCAATGTCCGGCTCTTCCTCCTCGGCTCGGCGATCGGCGCTCTGCTTCACCAGCGCGGGCTGCTTCCGCTCCATGCCAACGCGATCGACATCGGCGGCCGGGCCGTTGCCTTTTCCGGTCATTCGGGCGCCGGCAAGTCGACCATCGCGGCCTGGTTTCACGACCGCGGCCACAATATCCTCGCCGACGACGTCTGCGTGATCGGTTTCGACCCGGCGGGCCGAGCCCTCGCCTATCCGGGCATCCCGCGGCTGCGGCTGTGGCGCGAGGCGCTCGAAGCGAGCGGGCGCGACGCGGAGGCCTATGTCCGCTCGTTCGACGACACCGACAAATATGACGTGCCGACTCTCAGCGAGACCGGAGCCGAGCCGCTGCCGCTCGCCGCCATCTACCTCCTGCGCAAGGCCGAGGAAGCGGGCGGCGAGGCCGAGATCGAACGGCTGAAGGGTGTCGAGGCCGTCGAGACCCTCGTCTCCAACACCTATCGCGGCGGCTATCTGAGCATGATCGGCCGCACCAGCCAGCACCTGTCCGCCTGCGTCAGGGTGGCGCGCGCCGTCCCGGTGTTCCGGGCCCAGCGGCTGTGGGGCTTCGACCGCTTCGACGAACAGGCGGGCCGTTTGAGCGACCATGCCATGGCGCAGCGGCTCGATGGATGAAGTCCGGCCCGCCCGGCAGGAATGAAGGGAGCGCGCCTTGGCCGACTATGAGCTGATCTCCGGGATCGAGGTGGACCGGCAGCTGCGCGCCTTCATCGAGGAAGAGGCGCTTCCCGGCACCGGCCTCGATCCGGCCGCCTTCTGGTTCGGCTTCTCGGCGCTGCTGCGCGAGCTGACCCCCGAGAACCGGCGGCTGCTGCGCAAGCGCGAGGACCTTCAGGCGCGGATCGACGAGCGCAACGCCGGGCTCGGCGGACGCCGGCCGGAGCCCGACGAAGAGGAGGAGTTCCTGCGCGAGATCGGCTATCTGGTCGATCCGCCCGCCCCTTTCACGATCGGCACCGCCGACGTCGATCCCGAGATCGCCCTCATCGCCGGCCCGCAGCTGGTCGTCCCGGTCAACAATGCCCGCTACGCTCTCAACGCCGCCAACGCCCGCTGGGGCAGCCTCTACGACGCCCTCTACGGCACCGACGCGCTCGGCGACCGGCCCGCCGGCGGCGGCTACGATGAAGAACGCGGCGCCCGGGTCGTTGCCTGGGGCCGCGCCTTCCTCGACGAGATCGCGCCTCTGACCGGCGGCAGCCACGCCGAGGTGACGCGCTACGCCATTGAGGACGGCAGGCTGGTCACCGATCGCGGCACGCTGCGCGACGAGACCTTGCTGGCGGGCTGGCGCGGCGCCTCGCCGCTGCTGCGCCACAACGGCCTCCATGCCGAGCTGGCGATCGACCGTGATCATCCGATCGGCCGCACCGACAAGGCCGGGGTCGCCGACATCCTGCTCGAAAGCGCGGTGACGGCGATCATGGACTGCGAGGATTCGGTCGCCGCGGTCGACGCCGAGGAGAAGGTCGCCGTCTACCGCAACTGGCTCGGCCTGATGAAGGGCACGCTGAGCGCCGGCTTCGACAAGGGCGGCCGGACGGTCGAGCGGCGGCTCTCCGCCGACCGGATCTACGACGCCCCGGGCGGCGGCACTCTCACGCTCAAGGGCCGGGCGCTGATGTTCGTCCGCAACGTCGGCCACCTGATGGCGAACCCGATGATGCGGATCGACGGCGAGGACGTGCAGGAAGGGCTCGCCGATGCGGTGATCACCGGGCTCTGCGCCCTCCACGACCTCAACGGCGACCGCGCCAACAGCCCGGCCGGCTCGGTCTACATCGTCAAGCCCAAGATGCACGGTCCCGAGGAGGCCGCTTTCGCCGGCCGGCTGTTCGACCGAAGCGAGGATCTGCTCGGACTGCCGCGCAACAGCCTCAAGATCGGGGTGATGGACGAGGAGCGGCGCACCAGCGTCAACCTCGCCGCCGTCATCCGCGAGGTGAAGGACCGGGTGGTGTTCATCAACACCGGCTTCCTCGACCGCACCGGCGACGAAATCCACACGTCGATGCGGCTGGGTCCGGTCATCCGCAAGGCGGAGATGAAGAACAGCGAATGGCTGAAGGCCTATGAGGACAACAATGTCGACGTCGGCCTCGCCTGCGGCTTCGCCGGACGCGCCCAGATCGGCAAGGGCATGTGGGCGATGCCGGACCTGATGGCAGACATGCTCGCCCAGAAGGTCGGCCATCCCCGCGCGGGGGCGAGCACGGCCTGGGTCCCCTCCCCCACCGCCGCCACCCTTCACGCCATCCACTATCACCGAACCGACGTCGCCGAGCGCCAGCGCGAGCTGGCCGGCCGGACTCCGGCGCCGCTTGGCGGCCTGCTCGCCATCCCGGTCGCGGCGGACCGCTCCTGGTCCGCCGAAGCGGTCCGCGAGGAGCTCGACAACAACGTCCAGGGCATACTCGGCTACGTCGTGCGCTGGATCGACCAGGGCGTCGGCTGCTCCAAGGTGCCCGACATCCACGATACCGGGCTTATGGAGGACCGCGCGACCTGCCGGATCTCAAGCCAGCACGTCGCCAACTGGCTGCTTCACGGCGTGGTCGGCGAGGCCGAGGTCGAGGAGGCGCTGAGGCGCATGGCCGCGGTGGTCGACCGGCAGAACGCGGGAGATCCGTTCTACCGCCCGATGGCTGCCGATTTCGAGGGCAGCATCGCCTTCCAGGCGGCGCGGGCGCTGATCTTCGAAGGAACGAAACAGCCTTCGGGCTACACCGAGCCGCTGCTCCACGCGCATCGGCTGGCGCTCAAGGGCGGACGCGACAACGTCTGAGGCAGGCCCCGCCGCTCCATATCATCTTCGCATACGAACCTTGGGCTGCTGGACATGCCCGTGAGTCGCTAGCATCATGCCGCCGACCAGCCGGAAGGGGCGGTTTGTGACAGGCGATAGCACCCGATCGAAAGTTCTTCAGGACAATGAACGGATCAAGCATGCTGCCACGGCCGTTACCGCATGGGGAAACGCCCTGGTGATCGCAAGTGGCGGGAAATGGGCGCTCGGCGGCTTCGACACGTATGTGGTGCTGTGGGTTATGTGTGCGCTTTCGCTGCTATGGGCAGCATCGCAATCGCTGACGATGCTGGAGGATCATGGATGATATGAACGATCTGGCTCTTATGGCACCCGCGGTCATGGCTCTCGCGGCGGCTGCATTCGTCCTGATTTTCTCGCGTCGCCTGCGCGATCAGAGGCGGCGCGCCATCGCGGCCGAGGCTAAGGAACCACCGCTGCCGCCACAATAGTGACAGGTGTCCGCATCGCTCACCTCGTGTGCAACCTTGACCGGCGCGCGGCTTCTATCAGCTGGCGAGCCTTGCCCGCCGCCATTGCTCCGACCACGCCGGGCGCCCCAGCCGCCTTTTCGTAGAGATCGATCCGCGCGTCGAGCTCCGGTTCGACCGAGGCCTGCGCCTCCACCGCCGCAAAACGGATCCGCTCGCTCGGATGGCTCGCCGCGAAACTCTCGGCCAGGTCCCGGCCGTTGCCGCCGCCGAGATGGACCGCGAGCTTGACCAGGGCCTCGAGCGGGTTGGTGTTGACCACGCCGGCGACCTCGCGCCGCTCCAGATCGAAGCGATATTGATCGCAGAAATCGGACCGGTCGGACTGGGCCAGGACGTTGAGCGAGACCGACAGCTCGTCGGGCGGCAGCTGCGAATGGACGTCGCGGAAGCGGCGGTAGAGCATGACCTTGCCCTCGGCGAGCCGCGAGCGTTCGACGAAGCGAAGCGGCACCGGCTCGCCGATGAAACCTTTTACCTCGCCATATTCATATTCGTAATAGTCGCTCCAATAGCCGGGGCCGACATAGCCGACGGTCAGGAAGCTGAAATTATGGTCGTGCGGCACTCCGTAGAAGAACGGATCGGTGCCGCTGTTGACGACGACGCTGTCGTCGGCGGCGGGCCAGAAATTCGCGCGGATCGCGAAGCCGGGGCCGGCGTGGAGCAGGATGACCTGGGCGGTATAGCGGTTGCGCTCGACCTGTCCGGCGCAGCTCCGCTTGAGCTCCTCGATCACCAGGTCGCCGAGAAAGCGCCGATTGTCGCCGAGCCGGCCGAGCGCCGGTCCGAAGGCGGCGATGCTGGCCTCGTGGTCGGGATCGAAGCCCCCCGCCGCCAGCATCTCGACAAGCTCGCCGAGCTCGATCGGACCGGCCGGCTCGGTTTCGATCAGGAGCGGCATGGCGCCGTGTCGGGGAAGAAGGCGGCGAGCGTCGCCGCGGCCGCGGCCCGCACTTCCGGATGCGGGTCGGCTTCGGCCATCCGCTGCAAATGCGGCAGGGCAAGCTCCGCGTCGAGCACCAGGAATTCGCGCATCGCCTGCCAGCGCGCGTGGAAGTGGCGAGCGGACAACGCCTCGGCGAATAAAGGCGCGGCGTCGCGGCGGCCCATCGTGCGCAGCAGGGCCAGCATCATCTGGATGCGCGAGGCGGCGTCGTCGGTGCTGCTGGCCGCGACCGGCTCCAGGGTCAGCGGATCATGGTCGACGGCGACCGGTCCGGCGTCGACCGGCGTCGAGGCGAACAGGTAGACGAGGTCGGAGGCGGCGCTGTCGACGGTGAAGGCTTCGCACCGGCCGTCGATCTCGATGACTTCGCCATCGGCCAGGCGGCGCCGCTCGCGAAGCCGGCACTTCCCCCCGGCCGCGGCGGTGAAATCCGGCCCCATGAAAGCCGCCGACCAGAAGGTCACCACGGCTTCCCCGCCCCTGATGAACCTGAACAGGCTCCGCTGGCCGGTGAACGAGATCGCCGGCGGAGGCTCTTTCGAAGCGCGCTTGGCGGCGAGGCCGTCGGCGCTCGTCACCGCGATCTGGATCGTCAGGCCGGGATCGCCGAACAGCAGCAGCCCGTCCTGAACGCTGTTGCGCGACGCCCGCAGCGGCGGCCGGCAAAAGGGGTCGGCCCGCGCCGCCGCGGTCGCCGCGTCGAGAAGCGCCGCGATCGCGGCATCGTCCTCGATGAAGCGCCGCGCCAGCATGAGCACCGCGTCCGCGCCCGTTTCCGCCGCCGGTCCCAGGGCCCGTTTCAGCGCGGCGACGGCGGGGATGGCGGCGATCGTCTCCGCCAGGCCGCGCATCGCCGCCGCCGTCGCCGCGCGCGCCGCCTTGTCGTCCAGCCATGTCGCCAGCGCCTCGCCCACGATCATGTTCGTTTCTCCTGGCGGACGTCAGCCGCTGGAAACGACGATCACGACGCCGGCGCAGAAGACTCCTCCGACCTCCTGCTGGCGCGCCGATCCATGGATCCCGACCCGAGTCCCCAGCTGGGGCAATTTCCTGATGTCTATCGTCTTCATCTCGCTCTCTCCGTCAGCTTGCGGCGGACGGAGCAGGAGCGCCCCCGATCGCGGTCCTCACCGCGAATGGCGATTGTCCCCACCCGTCCCCTCGTCGCTCAGTCGGGGCAAGGGGTCCGAATCTTTCGCCATCCGCAAAATTAAGTTGTGGATATTTCAGGGGAAAAAGCGGGATAAAACTACCCCAGGTCGTTCCGGTCCTGCCGGTCCTCCTCGGAATAGGCGGCGCGCAGCTCTTCCAGCCGCCGCAGCTCCCGTTTCGTGCGCCGCGCCGTCCTGACGCCCCAGGCGAACAGCAGGGCGAGCAGCGCCATGGTGATGATCCCGCGCGGAGTCTGCACCCATTCGACGAAGGTAGCCGGAATGAGGTCGGTGCGGCCGTTCGCGCGCAGGGCCATCTTGTAGGTGAGGGCGATCACGACCCCGAGCGGGAAGAAGGCGAGGCTGAGCCGGGTCCGCCTGAGGTTGGCGGCGGCGTTGCTGATGCTGGTGTCGATGAAGGCGCCGCGGCTGGCGGTGTCGAGGGTCCGGGTCATCTGCTTGATCTGCCGCCGCTTGCGGGTGACGATGAGCGTGGTGACGACGAGGGCGATGGCGGCGACCATCGTCACCGGGCCAGGCTCCATCAGGAATCCGACCAGGCTCGTGCCGAGGATGAAGGTGACCGCCGCGACGTCGAGCCAGGCGAAGATCCGGCCGCGCCGACGCGCCTTGCGGGCCATCGTCTCGAACGCCTGCGGCGGCTCGGCCGAATCGGCCTCCTTCCAGAGCTCGGCCAGTTTTTGAAGATCGGGATCGGTCATGAGCGTCGCTCCACGATCGTCTTCAGGGCGCTCTTCGCACGCTGGCATCGAAGCATCACGGCATTGGGCGATATCCCCAGGATGGTTGCCATTTCACTGTAGCTGAACCCTTCCAGGCACAGCACGATGGCCTCGCGCTGGGGAATGGGCAGGAGCTGGATCGATTCGATGAGAAGTCTTTTTTCGTCGTTGCGAAGCGCGGTCTCGTCCGGCGCAGGAGCGGCCGAGACGAGATCCTGCGGAAGCTCGACCTGGCGCGGCTCGCGGGCGCGCTTCGAGACGTGCGAGATGCATCGCTTCTGGGCGATCGACGCCGCGAAGGTCTTGATCGAGGCCTCGCCGCGGTAGTTCGGCAGGGCCACCCAGATCGCCAGCAATATGTCCTGGATGAGCTCGCGGCGAAGCGAAGGGTCGGCCTCGTAGGACAAGGCTATGCGGTTGATGAGGCCCGTGCAGGACGAGCTCATCTCCGCAAAGAGTTGCTCCTTTGAGCCATTCGTGGCCATTGCTACACCGGCGCCCCAGGGCCGGACCCCCGGCCGCGGCGTTTGTGGAGGATCGTCACGGGAAGATCAATTCTCGTGGCCGGGAAGGAATTTAGCTCGTGGAGCGAAGCGTCCAGAACAGCGGGACGATCGAGGTTCGAAGCGCGCACCGGTTCGACGATGCCGCGCTCGAACGATGGCTCGAGCAAGAGGTGGAGGATTACCGCGGCCCGCTGCGGGTCGAGCAGTTCCGCGGCGGCCAGTCCAATCCCACCTACAAGCTGATCACTCCGGCAAGGTCGTACGTCCTGCGCCGCAAGCCGCCGGGCAAATTGCTGCCCGGAGCGCATGCCGTCGACCGCGAGCATCGGGTGATCACGGCGCTGGGCGGGCAGGGCTTCCCAGTCGCGCGCACCTACGGCCTGTGCCTCGACGAAGCGGTGATCGGCACCCCTTTCTACGTCATGGAGATGGTCGAGGGCCGGATCTTCTGGGAAGCCGATTTCCCGGAGGTGCCGAGGGGCGAGCGGCCAGCCTATTTCGAGGCGATGAACGCGGCGATGGCCCAGCTCCACCTGATCGACCCGGACTTGGCGGGCCTCGGCGACTACGGCAAGCCCGGAAACTATTTCGAGCGGCAGATCGGCCGCTGGTCGAAACAGTATCTCGGCGACGCCGAGGCCGGGCGGGTGGCGGCGATGGACCGGCTGGTCGAGTGGCTGCCCGAGAACATTCCGTCCGGCGAGGAGCCGGCGCGGGTCATCCACGGCGACTTCCGCTGCGACAACATGGTCTTCCATGCCACCGAGCCGAGAGTGCTGGCGGTGCTCGACTGGGAGCTGTCGACGCTCGGCCACCCGCTCGCCGACTTCACCTATCACCTGATGGTCTGGCGCATGCCCGCGGGAGTGTCGACCGGCCTCGCCGGGCTCGATCTGCGGGCTCTGAACATCCCTTCCGAAGCGGAATATGTCGCGGCCTATTGCCGCCGGACCGGCCGCGACGGGATCCCCGACATCGACTTCTACATGGCCTTCAACATGTTCCGCCTCGCCGCCATCGTCCACGGCATCAAGGGCCGTCTGGTCCGCGGCACCGCCTCCTCGGGGCACGCCGCGCAGATGGCCGCCAGCCTCGAGCCGCTCGCCGAGCGCGCCTGGGAGCAGGCGGTCAGGGCTGGGGGGGAGCGGTATAACCCCTCTCCCTGTAGGGGAGAGGGAAAGGTCGCGAAGCGACCAGGGTGAGGGAGTGGACGACGACAGGCCCTCACCCGGCGACGCTCCGCGTCGCGTCCCTCTCCCCTGCAGGGAGAGGGGTTTCCCTCCCCTATTCGTGGCGGCGCTTTCCTCCTATTCCGATGCTGGCGCGGCTTTGGGGGGAGCATGGCTGACGAAGATGCACACAGGAAGCTGAGGCGGGCGCTGCGGCAGATCGGCTGGGCCCGGCTCGCCGCCACGGCCCTGCTCCTCGCCGTCGCCTTGCTCCTCGCCCGTTATGCCTGGCACGTCCCTTTGGTCAGCGACGCCGAGCGGGCGCTCTACGACATCCGCTTCGAGCGCTCGGCGCGCCGGGCCGTCCAGGACGACCGGATCGTGCTCGTCACCTACGACGACCAGACCCTGCGCGCGCTCCAGAAGCGCTCGCCGCTCGACCGCCGGCTGCTCGCAGAAGCGCTGGCGACGCTCGACGCGATGGGCCCGAAGGCGATCGGTATCGACATCCTGCTCGATCAGCCGCAGGCCGAGGACCCGCAGCTCCTCGCCGCCCTCAGGGCGATGAAGACCCCCACCCGCCTCGCTTATGCCTCGCCGGCGCGGAACGAGGACCAGATCGACTATGAGCAGCACGAATTCCTGCGCCGGTTCATCGGCGAGGCTCGGACCGGCCGGGTCGGTCCCGCCAGCATCAGGATGGAGCCGGATTATGAGGACGGGGTGATCCGCCGCTGGCCCGGCCGGGTGGCGAACCTGCCCCCGCAGCTCGCCAACGCCATGACCGCGGTCCACCCCGAATTCGCTTCCTATTCCGGAAGCATCGACTTCACCTTGCCGGCCGATCCCGAGCGGCCGGTCTTCGCCAGCTTCCCGATCGACACCCTGCCCCTCCTCGGCGATGCGATAAGCGACAGGATCCGGGGCCGCTACGTGCTGATCGGCGGCAACATCAAGGATCAGGACGATTACGAGACCCCGATGAGCCGGCGGACCGGCCGCTGGATGAAGGGCGTCGAGGTCCACGCCCACATGCTCGCCCAGCAGCTCGACGGCCGGATGCGCGCCCGCCTCCCGACCTTCGTCCTGTGGCTGAACGCCGTCGCTTTGGTCGTCGCCGGCGGGGTCAGCAGCCTGCTCGAATGGCGCGGCTGGCGGCTCGCCCTGGTGCTCGCCGCCCAGCTCGCAATCGTCGCCGCGGCGCCCTTCCTGCTCCAGGGCTGGGGCCTCGACACCTATGGCGTCCCGGCCTTCGGAGCGGCGCTGGGCTGGGCCTTCGCCTTCGCCGCGGTCGGCACCGCCGCCCGAGCGGTCGGATCGGAGCAGCGCCGCTTCGCCCAGGCGACGCTCGGCAAATATCTGCCCGCCGACGTCGCCGCCGCGATTTTGAAGGATCCCGAGCGGCTCACCCTGAGCGGCGAGAAACGGCGGATCTACGCCCTCTTCTCGGACCTGGAGGGCTTCACCAAGCTCAGCCACGCGACCACGCCCGAGCAGCTCTCGACCCTGCTCAACCGCTATCTGGAGATGCTGAGCGAGGTCGTGCTCCGCCACGGCGGGACGATCGACAAGTTCGTCGGCGACGCCGTGGTCGCCTTCTGGGGCGCCCCGATCGCCCGCGACGACGATGCCGACCGTGCGATCCTGGCGGCGGTCGCGATGTACGAGGCGGGCGAGGCATTCCGCCGCGACGCCGGCCCCGACCTCCCCCCGATCGGCTGCACCCGGGTCGGACTCCACCGCGGCGAGGCGGTGGTCGGCAATTTCGGCGGCGAGGGCCGCATCCAGTACACCGCGCTGGGCGACGGCATGAACACGGCGTCGAGGCTGGAATCGGCCAACAAATATCTCCACTCGACCATCCTGGTCAGCGCCGAGGCGAAGGCCGGCACCGGCCTCGACATCTTCCGGCCGCTCGGCCGGGTCGTGCTCAGCGGGCGGGCGACGCCGGTCGAGGTCTGGGAGCCGGTGCCGCACATGCCGGCGCACGAGCGGCGGCGGCTCACCGATCTCTGGCTCGCCTTCGACGGTGGCGATGTCGAAGCGCTGGGCGACCTCGCCGCGCTGGCGGCGGAGCGCGAGGATGCGGCGCTCGCCGATTTCGTGTACCGTCTGCGCGAAGCCGGTCCGGGAGGTCATTTTGTCTTGGGGTCCAAGTAGCCGCCTCGCGCGCCCGCTGATCGCCGCGGCCCTTCTCGTCACCGCCACCGCGGCGATGGCCGACATCCTCGTCGTCCGCTCGAGCGGCCCCTCGGCGAAGAGCTATCCGCCGGGCCGGCGCCTGGCCGAGAGCGCCCGGCTCGTCCTCAAGGCCGGCGACCAGCTGATCGTGCTCGACGGCCGCGGCACCCGGGTCATCCGCGGTCCCGGCGCCTTCGCCGCCGGAGCGCCCGCCGCCGGCCGGGTCGCCTCGGCCGCCCCCGCCGCCGATCGCCGCGCCCGAATCGGCGCCGTGCGCGGCCTCGAGACCGGCGAGCTGCGCCCGCCGAGCATCTGGCACGTCGACGTGTCGCGAAGCTCGAACGTCTGCGTCGCCGATCCGGCGCGGGTCACCCTGTGGCGGGCCGATCCGGGCAAAGCGGCGACGCTGACCATCGCCGCCCGGGGCGGCGGCACGAAGCGGATCGACTGGCCGCCAGGCTCGAGCACGCTGCCCTGGCCGTCCGACCTGCCGGTCGCCGAAGCGGCCGAATATCGCCTCTCCGGCGGCAATTCGACTCCGTCGACGATCCGCTTCCGCAACATGGGGAGCAGGCCGGCCGGCCTCGAAGATATGGCCCAGACCCTGATCCGCAACCAGTGCGACGCCCAGCTCGACCTGTTCATCGAGACGGTGAAGCTGCCCGGGTGAAATCCTGAATTCCTCCCCGCGATTTCGCGGGGAGGGGGACCGCGCGAAGCGCGGTGGAGGGGTTCTTCTTATGCAGCAAGAACCCCTCCACCAGGCTTCGCCTGGTCCCCCTCCCCTGCAAATGCAGGGGAGGAATTTGGATATCAGCCCGTCGGAAAACCCCTCTTCCGCATCAGCGCCTTCACGTCCGGATCCCGCCCCCGGAACGCCCGATAGGCCTCGGCCCGGTCGGTCTCGTTCCCGGTCGAGAGCAGGGTCTGCCGGAAGCGGTCCGCCGTCGCCTTGTCGAACGGATTGCCCGCCTCCTCGAACGCCGCCCAGGTGTCGGCGTCCATCGTCTCCGACCAGAGGTAGGAATAATAGCCGGCCGAGTAAGCGTCCGACGAGAAGAGGTGGTTGAACTGCGGCAGTCGGTGCCGCATCACCAGCTCCCTCGGCATCCCGATCTTGGCCAGCGCCTCGCGCTCGAACCTGTCCGGGTCGACGACCCCGTTCGGGTCCATGTGAAGCATCATGTCGACGATCGCCGACGACAGATATTCCACCGTGGCGAAGCCCTGGTTGAAGGTCGACGCCTTCTCGATCTTCTCGATCAGCGCCGCCGGCATCGGCTGCTTGGTCTGGTAATGCTTGGCGAAGCGGCTGAGCACCGGCTGGGTGAGAAGCCAGTTCTCGTTCACCTGGCTCGGATATTCGACGAAGTCGCGCGGCGTCCCGCCGAAGCTCGGATAATGAACGTTCGACAGGAAGTAATGGATGGCGTGGCCGAACTCGTGGAACAAAGTCTCGGCATCGTCGAGGCTGATCAGCACCGGCTGGCCGGCCGCGGGCTTGACGAAATTGTTGTTGTTCGAGCCGAGCACGATGTCGTCGCCGAGCAGTCCGGCCCGGCTCCGGTAGGTCGTCGCCCAGGCGCCCGACCGCTTGCCGGTCCGGGCATAATCGTCGCGGTAGAACACTCCGATCTGCTTGCCGGTCCCGCGCTCGGTGACGCTGTAGACCCTTATGTCCGGGTTCCACGCCGGCACCGTCCCGGTGATCTCCTTGAAGTCGAGCCCGTACAGCTCGCCGGCCGCCCAATATGACGCCTCGATGATGTTGTTCAGCTCGAAATAGGGTTTCACCTCCTCCTGGGTGAGGTTGTAGCGCTGCTTGCGCACCTTCTCCTGATAATAGCGATAGTCCCAGGGCTCGATGGTGAGCTTGGCGTCGGTCTTGCGGGCGAGCGCCTGCATGTCCGCCACTTCCTCCTTCACCCGGGCGACCGCGGCGGGCCACACGCGGTTCATCAGGTCGAGCGCCTTGGCCGGCGACTTGGCCATCGTGTCCTGCATCCGGAACTCGGCATGGCTGGAGAAGCCGAGCAGCTTGGCGCGGTCGGCGCGAAGCTTGACGATCTGCGCGATGATCGCGTTGGTGTCGTTGGCGCCTTGATTGTCGCCGCGGTTGACGAACGCCCGCCACACCTTCTCGCGAAGCGCGCGATTGTCGGCGAAGGTCAGGATCGGATCGACCGCCGAGCGCGTGTTGACGATCGCGAAGCTGCCCGGCGGAAGCTTGCGCTCCTGGGCGGCCGAGGCCGCGGCGGCCCTGACGTCCGCGGGCACGCCCTTCAGCTCCGCCTCGGTGGCGGTGATATGGGTGCTCTCGTCGGCCAGAACCTTCTCGCCGAACTCGGCGAACTTGCCGGCGAGCTGCGAATTATAGGCGGTCAGCTGCGCCTTCTGCTCGGGCGCCAGATTGGCGCCGCGGCGGATGAAGCTGTCGTAGAGCCGGGTCACCAGCCGCTGCTGCTTGGCGTCGAGGCCGCCGCTCTGGCGGCCCTCGTAGACCGCCTTGACGCGCTGGAAGAGCTTGGGATTGAGGATGATCTCGTCGCCGGCGGCCGAGAGCTTGGGCGACCATTCCTTCTCGAGCGCCTGATAGGCGGGAGTCGTCATGTTGTCGGTCATCACGCCGAACATGGAGAGGACCCGGTCGAGCCGCTGGCCGGCCTTGTCGAGCGCCTCGACCGTGTTGGCGAAGGTCGGCGCCGCCGGATTATTGGCGATCGCCAGCACCTCGCGGCGCTGCTCGTCGATTCCGAACTGGATCGCCTCGGGGAACAGCTCGGGAGTGACCTTGTCCCAGGGCGGAACGCCGTCATAGGGACCGGCCCAGTCGGCGAGCAGGAGGTTGCTCGGCACGGCGATCGCAGGCTCGGCCGGCGCTTCGGCGACGGACACGGCGGCGTCTTCTGTCACGGCCATGTCGGAAGTCCTGCTGGTGGTTGCGCAGCCCGCGAGGGCCAAAGCGGCGACGCCGCCGAGAAGGAAGGATTTCAAGGTGGGTTCTCCGGAGTGTCGGACGAGGAAAGATGCGGCGTCCCCTATAGGATCAAGGCTTAACCTGCGGCAACTCGCCTGACGTTGCGAACTTGCGCTCCCGACCGTCATTGCGAGGAGCGAAGCGACGCGGCAATCCAGCGGCGGCGCCCGACGGAGACGCAGGCTGGATTGCTTCGCTGCGCTCGCAATGACGGGCGCGACTCGTTTCGGCGCAGGAAAGGAATCGTTCGCCGCAAATAGCCTTGGAAGCCATGGCCTTAGGCCTGTGGATAAGTCAGCTTCGGGCAAATTACTGTCGGGGGAGTGGCGGTGCTCAACATCCTGGTCGTCGAAGACGATCCCTTGCTGGCCGAGACGGTGAAGAGCCTGATCGAGCTCAACCCGCGGTTCACGGTCACCGCGCTCGCCAACGACCTCGCCAGCGCCGTCGCCGCCGTCGAGGCGCGCCGGCCCGACCTGGCCCTCGTCGATCTCCAGCTCGCCAACGGCAGCAGCGGCTATGCGGTCGCGGCGAGGCTCCACGACTTCCAGGTCGCCTGCCTGTTCACCACCGCCAGGGCGCCCGGCTTCGCCGTCCGCGACCTCGCCATCGGCTGCCTGCAGAAACCCTATCGCGAGGAGGATCTGGTCCGCGCCCTAGTCGAGGCCGAGGATATCCTGAAAGGCCGCCCCAAGCTCGTCCTCCGCCAGCGCCTGCCCGAGCCGCTGGAGATCTACGGGGACGAAGCCGACGCGGACGGCGCCGATTTCATCCTGCAGCTTGGCGGCCGAACGTCCTGGATGGCAAGGCTCAGGAAGCTGGTCCGCAAGCCCTCCTCGTTCCGGAGCGCGGCGGCGTGATCCTAATTCCTCCCCGGCATTTGCCGGGGAGGGGGACCGCGCGAAGCGCGGTGGAGGGGTTCTGACGGACTCAGCGAGAACCCCTCCACCAGGCTTCGCCTGGTCCCCCTCCCCCGGGAATCCGGGGGAGGAATTTACGTCAGCAGTCCTCTCCCGCGGCGCCAGGCGCTACCGCGCGGTTGCGGCGGAGCGCGTCCGCCCCCCACCCCAAGCGACTCGTCTCTCTCACAATGTCAAAGAGCCCGGGCCCAACGAATCGACAGCCTCGGTCTAAACCTTAAAACAGGAACATGTCAAGAACATCTGAGGACACCATGCGCTCGGAGGATCCCCCGCTCAGGCATCCGAAGGCTCCTCCGCCTCCGCCTCCGGATAGATGTCGAGGCTCAGCGAAAGCCGGCAATCGGCCAAGGCGCGCATCAGCTCCCAGTCGAGCCTGTCCCCCGAGTTGCGGCTGAAATGCCAGCCGACGAACAGCTCGGCGGTCCCGCCCGCCTCGACCAGCCCGGCGATTTCGGCCGCGAACGGCTCGAACGTCTTCAGGATCCGGCGCAGGCGATGGGCCAAAGTGGTGCCGTCGGCGGGCAGGTGCGCGTAAGCGTAGGATTCGGGCCAGACGCCGCCGAGCGGGGTTCCCGCCGGAGTCTCGCGGGGCGTTCCCGCGATCCACGACCGTCCGACCTCGAGGCCCCAATGCTCCAGCAGCGCCCCGACGTCGCGTTCGGGATGGCGCAGGCGAAGCGAGATTCCGGAGATGTGATAATGCATGGCCTGAGAGCTTCGCGCTCAACTCCCCCCGATGTCGCGCTTTGCCTGGCGGCGAGCGGGTCTATGCCGGTTGGCCGAGGCTGTCACCAAACTCGGTCAACTCGCTTGAAAGCGGCTCGCGCTTTGCCTCATAGTCCGCGTTCCTGAGGGGGTTGTTTTTCCATGGCGGCGAGCCGCAATTTGGCGACCGGCGCACTGGCGGCCTCCCTGCTCCTCGCGCTCGCCGTCTTCCTGTCGCCGGCCGGCGCCCAGCCGAACGCCGGCAGCCACTATGTCGGGGTCGCGACCTGCGCCGGCTCGACCTGCCACGGACGCAGCGAACCGAACGGGGTCGTCGTCCGCCAGGACGAGCTTCGCCTCTGGCAGGACCCGTCGAGCCCGGCCGGCGCCCACAGCCGCGCTTGGCGGGTCCTTACCGAGCCGCGCGCGAAGGCGATCGCCGCCCGCCTCGGCGTCGGCGAGGCGGCGAGCGCTCCGATGTGCCTCGGCTGCCACGCCACCCCGGCCGCGCCCGGCGCCCGCGGCGCCCGCTTCCAGCTTTCCGACGGAGTGGGCTGCGAGAGCTGCCACGGCCCCGCCTCGGGCTGGCTCGCCAGCCACTATGCGGTCGGCGGAACCCACGCGGCCAACGTCTCGCGCGGGCTCGTCCCGCTCGACGATCCGAGCGCCCGGGCCGGGCGCTGCCTCGACTGCCATTTCGGAAGCCGCGACGAGGGCCGGTTCGTCGACCACCGGATGATGGCCGCCGGCCACCCGCGGATCAGCTTCGAGCTCGACCTCTTCACGACCCTCCAGCAGCATCACAACGAGGACGGCGACTATGCCCTTCGCAAGCGCCGCCCGAACGGCGTGACGACCTGGGCCGTCGGCCAGGCGATGGCGCTCGAGCGCTCGCTGACCCTGTTCGCGACGCCGGGGCGCGGGACGGAGGGAATGTTCCCCGAATTCTATTTCTTCGACTGCCATTCCTGCCACCGGCGGATCTCCGACGATCCGCGCTTCGAGCCGAGCAAGGCCGCCAATCCCGGCCGGCCGATCCCGTCCGGCACCCCGCCCTACAATGACGAGAACATGATCATGCTCGCCGCCGCCGCCCGAGTCGCCGCCCCCGGCCAGGCTGCCCGCTTCGAGCGCGACAGCCGCAACTTCCACGCGGCGCTGGCCAAGGACCGCGCCGCCGCGCTCGCCGCCGCCACCGCTCTCAAGGCGAGCGCCCGGGCCGTCGCCGACGACCTTTCCCGCGGAGTGACCCGAGCCCAGGTCTTCGAGATCATCGACTCGATCGCCGGCAACGCCATCTCGCCGCGCTTCACCGATTATGCCGGCAGCGTCCAGGCGGTGATGGCGGTCGACACCCTGTTCTCGTCGCTCGGCGCCGCGGCTCCGGAATCGATCCGCGCCGACATCAATGGCGCCTATCGCGCCGTCCGCGACCCCAATGCCTACGATCCGCGCGAATTCCGCTCGAGCCTCGGCCGGGCGTCGGCGGCGATCCGGAAGCTGAAATGATGCGCAAGCGTGCCTTGACCTGCATCGCCGCTTTGGTCGTCTCCTCCTGCGGTGGCGGTGGCGGTGGCGGGGGCGGTGGAGGAAGCCCGCCGCCGCCCTCGCCCCCGCCGCCCGCTCCGGCCCCTCCCCCCCCGCCCGCCGGAGTCTATGCCGTCCCGGCCCAGCTCGCGCTCAGCCAGGCCGAGGTCCAGCAGGTCGTCGCCCGGGGCGTCGCCGAGGCTCAGGCCCAGTCGCTGCCCGCCACGATCGCCGTCGTCGACCGGGTCGGCAACGTCCTCGCCGTCTTCGCCATGCCCGGCGCCAACCCGCGCCTCGCCATCCCGCGCGGCCCCAACGGCAGCGCCCACGACCTGCAGGGCGTCGACGTCGCCGCGGCCGCCGCCGGGGCGATCGCCAAGGCGATCACCGGCGCCTATCTCTCGTCCGGCGGCAACGCCTTCTCGACCCGCACCGCGAGCATGATCGTCCAGGAGCATTTCCCCCCCTCGGCCGCGGCGCGCGGGCTCGAGAGCGGCCCCCTCTTCGGGGTCCAGTTCAGCCAGCTCCCCTGCTCGGACCTCGCCGCCCGCTTCAACGGCAATTCCGGCCCGGCCGGCTTCATCGGGCCCAAGCGCTCCCCCCTCGGCCTCGCCGCCGATCCCGGCGGCTTCCCGCTCTACAAGAACGGCGTACTGGTCGGAGGAGTGGGTGTAATGGCCGACGTCACCTACGGCTTCGACTCCGAGGTCCAGGACGTCGACAAGGACCGCGAGGAGGCGATCGCCCTCGCCGCCGCGACCGGCTTCGCCGCCCCCGACGAAATCCGCGCCGACCGCATCAGCGTCGACGGCACCCTGCTTCGCTTCTCCGACGCGACGACCGCCGACCTGCGCTCCAATCCCTCCGCCGCGCCGCCCTTCGCTTCGCTCCCCGGCGCCCTCGCCAGCGTCAGCGGCTATTACGATTCGACGACGGGCGTTCTCGCCGGCCGGGCCTATGGCACCGAGGCCTCCGGCGTGCGGCCGGCCACCGCCGCCGAATTCCCCAACCCGGACGCTTTCGTCCTCTCCAACGGCTCAGGCGCTAATCGCTACCCGGCGCGAGCCGGCACCGACGGCGCCCTGTCCGCCGCCGAGGTGGCCGCCCTGCTCGAGGAAGCGTTCAAGGTCATGAGCGCCGCCCGGGCCCAGATCCGCCGGCCGCTCGACAGCCGGGCGCAGGTCAGCATCTCGGTGGTCGACAGCAACGGCGCGCTGCTCGGCCTGGTCCGCTCCCCCGACGCGCCGGTCTTCGGAATCGACGTCTCGCTCCAGAAGGCGCGAACCGCCGCCTTCTTCTCGAGCGCGAGCGCGGCAGCGACGGTCGAGGCGAGCGGCGACTCCGACGTCCGAATGTTCATCCCGGCGGCCCGGACCTTCCTCGCCGATCCGGCCGCCTTCACCGGCCGCTTCGCCTTCGCCGACCGCTCGATCGGCAACATCTCGCGTCCCTATTTCCCCGACGGCGAGCTCGGCCGCCCGCCGGGGCCCTTCTCCCGGCCGATCGCCGAGTTCAATCCCTTCTCCACCGGCCTCCAGTCCGCCCTCGTGGAGGCCGACGTGAAGACCCATGTCGGCTTCGTCCTCGGCAACCCGGCCGACTCGCCGGCGCAATGCACCCACACGCCGCGCCTCGGCAACGGCATGCAGATTTTCCCCGGCTCGGTGCCGATCTACCGCGGCTCGACCCTTGTCGGCGCCATCGGCGTCTCCGGCGACGGCATCGACCAGGACGACATGATCGGCTTCCTCGGAGTGCACAATGCAGGTTTGCGCGCGGGCGGCTTCGGCAATGCCGACCCGGCGAAACGCGCCGACCAGATCGTCGTCGCCGTCGGCAGCGGCGTCCGCCTCCGCTACGTCAACTGCCCGTTCGCCCCCTTCCTGGGCTCGAACGAGCAGAATGTGTGCCAGGGGAAATGAGCGTCTCGGCGGCGGTCGCGGCACTGCTTGCGGGAGCGGCCCCGCAAATGATCGACATAGATCGTCATCCCGGGCTTGGCCCGGGACCCAGGAACACCGCGATTCGAGATACGGACAAGGCGGTGTTCCTGGGTCCCGGCATCCGCCGGGATGCCGGGGAGATGCGGCTCGCCCTCCAGGAAACACCGCCGGAAGACCCCCTCCCCAACATCCCCACCGAGGAAGGCCGCCGCCGTCCCGGCGTCCCCCAGCGCGAGCTCGAGGACCCGGTCTCCCAGGACAATCCCGGCGCCATCCGCTCGCCGCCGCCGGAGGCCTTCCCGACCGACCAGATCCCCGTCCCCGACCGCTGGCGGCTGATCGAGACTCTGGGCGTCGCGAAGGAACGCTGGTTCGACCCCTACAACCAGAACACTCTGAAGGGGGATCGTCCGATCTGCCTTCCAACCCCCGAGGAGCAGGCGAAGCGGCGCGCCGAGGGGCGGCCGAAATGCCGGACGCCGGGCTTCCTAGGCCTCGACGAGGAGGACTGGTTCTTCGTCGCCAATGCCGTCTCGGACATTGTCGTCGAGCCGCGGACGTTCCCGATCCCGGTCGGCGTCCAGACTACTGCGCTGCCCGGCAGCAACGACGTCTTCGGCCGCAACGACAGCCTCGCTTTGTCGCAGACCTTCATCGCCGGCATCGCCCTCATCAAGGGCTCGACCGCCTACATGCCGCCCCACGTCGAGTACCGGCTGACGCTGGCGCTCAACGTCAACTACGTCGACGTGGCGGAACGGCGAGTGCTGTTCGTCGAGCCGAGCAAGGGCACCAGCCGCCTCGACTACGCGCTCGGGGTGCAGGAGGCGTTTGTCGACTATCACCTCCGCAACGTCTCCAACCGCTACGATTTCGATAGCGTCCGGGTCGGAATCCAGCCCTTCCAGCTCGATTTCCGGGGCTTCCTGTTCAACGATCAGCAGCTCGGAATCCGCCTGTTCGGCAACCGCGACAACAACCGCTTCCAGTACAATCTGATGGCGATCTGGAGGCTCGAGAAGGACACCAACAGCGGCCTCAACAACGTCCTCCAGTCGCCCCGCAAGGACTGGATCGTCCACGCCAACCTCTATCGGCAGGACTTCCCGTTCGTCGGCCTGACCAGCCAGGCGAGCCTGACCGTCAACGTCAACCGCGAGCGCGGCGACATCGAGGTCGACGACAACGGCTTCCCCGTCCGCCCCGCCCTGATCGGCAACCTTCGCGCCCACAATTACGAGGTCGCCTATCTCGGCTACAGCGCCGACGGGCGGATCGGCCGGATCAACCTCTCCGCCTCCGCCTACGGCGCCTTCGGCTGGGTCCGGGACAACATCTTCACCGGCGAGACCGGCAAGATCCGAAGCTTCTTCCTTGCCGCCGAGCCGAGCTACGACCTCAACTGGATGCGCTTCCGCGGCGCTGCCCTGTTCGCCAGCGGCGACGGCGAGCCGTTCGACGACCGAGAGGGCGGCTTCGACGCCATCTTCGAGAACCCGATCTTCGCCGGCGCCGACACCAGCTACTGGATCCGCCAGTCCATCCCCTTTGCCGGCGGCGGCCGGGCCGTCGCGATCAACGGCCGCAACGGCATCTTGAACTCGCTTCGCTCCTCCAAGGAGCAGGGCCAGTCCAACTTCAACAATCCAGGCACGATCCTGCTCGGCGCCGGCGCCGATTTCGACGTCACCCCCGAGTGGCGGGTCAGCGGCAACGTCAACCACCTCTGGTTCCACAAGACCGCCGTTCTGCAGGCGTTGCGCAACGAAGGCTCGATCGCCCGCGACATCGGCTGGGACGTCTCGGCCGCCGCGATCTGGCGCCCGAAGATGACCCAGAACATCGTCTTTCGCGCCTCGGCGGCAATGCTCCAGCCGGGCGCCGGCTTCCGCGACCTGTTCGCCAACTCGGATCGCGACAAGAGGTACTTTTCCGTCCTCCTCAACGCGATCGCGACCTACTGATGGCGCCGATTGCTGCCTGCCTCGTCATGCCGGACTTGATCCGGCATCCACCTTCCTTCGGGCTTCGGCTGCAAGAAAGGTGGATTCCGGCTTTCGCCGGAATGACAATCCTCCTGCTCCTTCTCGCCACGCCCCTCCTCGCATCCGAAGGCGAGAAGCCGATCACCCGCGACTACAGCCTCGTCCGGACCGAGCCCGCGCCGCGCACCCAGGAATGGGTCTCGGCGGACTCGAAGAGCGCCGGCTGCGTCTCCTGCCACACCGATACCGACAGGAAGACCATGCATTCGAGCCCGGCGGTGGTGCTCGGCTGCGTCGACTGCCACGGCGGCAACGCCGCGATCGTCGGCGACTCCTCGCTCGGCCACGACGATCCGCGCTACGTCGCGGCGCGGGACAAGGCTCACGTCCTCCCGAAATATCCCAAGGCCTGGCACTGGCCGTCGAGCGCCAACCCGAAGCGCAGCTACACCCTGCTCAACATCGAGAGCCCGGAATACGTCCGCTTCGTCAATCCGTCCGACTATCGTGTCGCCCGCGATTCGTGCGGCGCCTGCCACATCGAGACGGTTGAGGCGGCGGAGCGCTCGCTGATGGCCTCCGGGGCGATGTTCTGGGGCGGCGCCGCCTACAATAACGGCATCGTTCCGTTCAAGAACTACATCTTCGGCGAGGCCTATACCCGCCATGGCAAGCCGGCGAAGATCGTCTCCCCGCCCTCGCCGGACGCGATCACCCCCGAGCAGAAGGCGCGCGGAGTGCTCGGCGAGCTCTATCCGCTGCCGACCTGGCACGTCGTCCCGCCCGGCGATGTCTTCCGGGTGTTCGAGCGCGGCGGGCGCACGATCGGGACCCAGTTCCCCGAGATCGGCCTCCCCTCCCCGTCCGGATCGATCCAGCGGCTCGAGGAGAGCGGCCGCCCCGACATCCGCCAGTCGAACCGCGGCCCGGGCACCGGCCTGCGCGTCTCCATCCCGGTGCTCAACATCCACAAGACCCGTCTCAACGACCCGTTCATGTGGTTCATGGGCACCAACGACCAGCCCGGCGACTATCGCCATTCGGGCTGCGCCGGCTGCCACGTCGTCTACGCCAACGACCGCGAGCCCCGGCACAGCCTGACCTGGGCGCAATATGGGCGGGACGGCCAGACCGCGACGGTCGATCCCACGATAGCGGCGAAGATGGAGGCGCACAGCTCCCCGGCGAAGGCCGGGGCCCAGTCCGGCTCCGAGCTGGACCCCGGCCTTCGCCGGGGAACAGGTGCTCCCGCCGACGCCGCCCACGGCGCGCTGAAGGAAAAGGGCCACCCGGTCCGCCACGCCTTCACCCGCGCCATTCCCACCGCCCAGTGCATGACCTGCCACATGCACCAGCCCAATATCTTCCTGAACTCCTTCCTCGGCTACACGATGTGGGATTACGAAGCCGACGCCGATCTGATGTGGCCGGGGCCCGAGAACCGCCTGCCGATCCGGCAAACGGAGGAGCTGCTCGAGTTCAAGGACCAACGTTACCCTGACGCCCGCCAGACGCTTGAAGTGCTCAACCGCAATCCCGAAGCCGCGGCACCGCGGGGGCTATGGGGCGATCCCTATTTCCTGCGCGAAGTTTACGACCGGGTGAACCCGGAGGCGAAGCACACCCAGTTCGCCGACTATCACGGCCACGGCTGGAACTTCCGGGCCGTCTACAAGCGCGACCGCGAGGGCAACCTGCTCGATTCCGAGGGCGGCATCGTCGCTCCGGACGATCCGGAGAAGTTCAGCCGGACCGGCTCCCCCCAATTCGTCCCGCCCGGCGTGCAGAAGGGCAAGGCGGTCCACCTCATGGACATCCACGCCGAGAAGGGAATGCAGTGCGCCGACTGCCATTTCGCCCAGGACAGCCACGGCAACGGCTTCATCTACGGCGAGGTGGCCAATGCCGTCGAGATCGGCTGCAAGGACTGCCACGGCACCGCGTCCGCCTATCCCAACCTGCTGACCTCCGGACCGGCGGCGCCGCCCAAAGGTACCAATCTGGCTCTTCTCAGGAATGAGGACGGGCGCAGACGGTTCGAGTGGATGGTGAATGAGGCTGGCCGCAAGGTGCTGGTCCAGCGCTCGATCGTCGATCCCGAACTGGAGTGGGAGGTGTCGCTGGTCCGCGACACGCTCGACGCGCAGAACCCCCGCTTCAACCTGAAGGCCGCCCGCGCCAAGCTGATGTCGAAGGCGGGTGCCGACACCGGCCGCTACGGCTTCGGCCCCGGCGTCGCGGCGGCGGACCTCGCCCACAAGGACGAGGAGATGGCCTGTTTCACCTGCCACCTGAGCTGGACCACCGCGTGCGCCGGCTGCCACCTGCCGATCGAGGCCAATTGGAAGACGAAGAGCCACCGATACGACGGCGCCGAGACGCGCAACTTCGCCACCTACAACCCGCAGGTGGCGCGCGACGACATGTTTCAGCTCGGCCGCCACCAGACCACCAAGGGCAATGTCATCGCTCCGGTGCGCTCGACCTCGGCGCTGGTGCTGAGCTCGACCAACATCAACCGCGAGCGGATCTACGTCCAGCAGCCGCCGATCAGCTCGGCCGGCTTCTCGTCCCAAGCCTTCGCCCCGCACTTTCCCCACACGGTGCGGACTAGGGAGACGAAGACCTGCAGCGACTGCCACCTGTCGGCGGAGGGCGACAACAACGCGATCATGGCCCAGCTGCTCCTGCAGGGCACGAACTTCACGAACTTCGTGGGCCTGCACGCCTTCGTCGGCCTCGACGGCGCCTTCCAGGCGACCCGGGTGACCGAGTGGGACGAGCCGCAGGCGGTGATCGGCTCCTACCTTCAGCGGTTCGCTTTTCCCGACTGGTGGCGACTCCACGTCGACCGCAACAAGCGCGAGTTGCTCGGCTGGACCCGGGGCGGCAAGGGATCGCGCGAGGCGTTCGCCAACCTCGTCCAGGACACCGGCGGAACCGTCGGCTGCCTCCAGCAGCGCGGCGAATATATGTTCGTCGCGGAAGGGCGGGGCGGCTTCAGGGTCTACGACGTCGCCAATGTCGCCAACAAGGGCGTGTCGGAGCGGATCGTCACCGCGCCCTTCTCCGCGCTCGGCCAAGACACCCGGGTCGGCTCGAAGAACGCCACCTGCCTCGCGCTTCCGACCAACCAGCCGATCAGCGTCGGCCGCAACGAGGCGATCCGCCGCGACCATCCGGAGAACCAGGAGCAGGCGTTCCACCCGCTATACCGCTACGCCGTCGTCACCGACGCCGAGGAAGGGCTGATCCTCGTCGACGTCGAAACCCTCGCCGACCGCGAGCCGCGCAACAATTTCCTGAGGCGCGCGGTCACCTGGAACGAGGGTGGAGTGCTCGACGGAGCACGGCACGTCACGCTCGGCGGCCGCTACGCCTATGTCGCAGCGGCGGCCGGGCTCGTCGTCGTCGACCTCGACGACCCGCTCCGTCCGCGCCACGCCGCCACCGTTCCGCTGCGCGACGCCCGCGCCTCGGCGCTCCAGTTCCGCTATCTGTGGGTGACGGACGCCGACGGGCTGAAGCTGCTCGACGTGACCCGGATGGAGGCGCCGCGTCTCATCCCCTCGGCGACGGTGGCGCTCGCCGACGCGCGCCGGGTCTATGTCGCCCGCACCTATACCTACGTCGCGGCGAAGAAGGACGGGCTGGTGATCGTCGACGTGACGAAGCCCGAGGCGCCGCGCGTCCATCAGCAGACCACCTTCGGCGGCAGGATGACCGACGCCGAGGACGTCATGATCGGCTCGACCAACGCCTCGCTCTTCGCATACGTCGCCGACGGCCGCGCCGGAATCAAGGTCGTTCAGCTCACCAGCCCCGACAGCCAGCCCAATTTCTACGGCTTCTCCCCGGCGCCGAGGCCGGAGCTGATCGCCTGGGCGAAGACCCCGCGCCCGGCGCTGGCCCTCTCCAAGGGCCTCGACCGCGACCGCGCCGTCGACGAGACGGGCGGCCAGATCGCGGTGTTCGGACGGCTGGGATCGAGGCCGTTCACTCGGGCGGAGATGGAGCGGCTGTTCCTCAACCGCAGCGGGCTGCCGTACAAGGTGAGCGACACCGGCACGATGGAGGATTGGCTCCCCTAATCGCCCCCCACCCTCTCCGCCGCCAGCAGCCTGACCAGGGGCTGGAGCTTCGGGCCGAAGCGGGCGAGAATTTCGTGATCGGCGGCCGTGTCGAAATGGGTGACGAGGCTGACGCCGTTCCAGACGTGGATCGCGAACCAGGGCGGATCGGCGACGATCATCGGGCGGTCGTCCGGGGCTTCCGGGTCGATCGGCGCGAAGTCCAGCGCCACCTGGGGAGCCGTGGAGGGGCAGACCGCCAGGGTGGTGCCCGCCCATTGCGTCACCACGGGGCGGTGGAGGTGGCCGGCGACGACGGCGACGATGTTGGACTGGGCCGAGACGATCGCCTCCAGCCTTTTCACCCATTCCGCCTCGGGATTCTCGGTCATCCAGCTGTGGCCGCTCTGGATCGGCGGGTGGTGGAGGGCGAGGAGGGTCGGGCGGTCGGGGGCTTCGGCCAGCCGCTCGCTCAGCCAGGCGGCTCGGGTTTCGCAGAAGGCGCCGCCGTGGCGGCCTACGTCCAGGGTGTCGAGGACGAGGATGCGCAGGGGATGGTCCTCGATGGCATATTGGAGGAAGCCGTTCGCCATCGGGATGTTGGCAAAAGTGCCGCGGAACGCGTCTCTTCCGTCATGGTTGCCGAGAGCGAAGTAGGCCGGAATCGCCAGTTTTGTTAAAGAGAGCGCCAGACGTTGGTAAGACTCCGCATCATCACCGGCGTCGGCGAGGTCGCCGGTGGCGAGGAGCAGGTCCGGCCGGGGCACCATCTCGCCCAGCGTTCGAAGCACGCAATCGAGCCGCCGCTGGTTGAGCTCGTCGGGGTTGCCGGGGTCGAAGCCCAGGTGGATGTCGGTGATCTGGGCGATCAGCATCAGCGCCGCGCCTCCGCGACCACCGAATTGCGGTTCTTGCCCCTCACCTTCTGGCGGATCAGCATCGACGGCGCCCCCGCGTCCATATGGTAATCATGGCACATCGCGCAGGAGGATGGCACCGGTTTCGAGCTGCCCTCGCCGCCATGGCAGGTCCGGCAGCTCGCCGCGTCCGGAATCAGAAGGTCGGCGGCGGCGTTCGAGCGCTCGGCGGCGTGGCAGCTCGAGCAGCTCTGGGTGGCGTGGGCGCGGTGGTCGAACCAGCCCTTGTGGAGGTAGCGGACCGGGAAGGCGACCGGGTGGACCCGGAAGTCGAGCCCCCCGCGCGCCTCGACCCGGTGGCAGTCGAAGCAGGCGCCGCCCGGCGAGAAGACGGCCCGGATGGCGCGCTCGGCGCTGCCGGGGCCGCGGGCGAACTGGATCCGGTTACGAAGGTCGGGCGAGTCGCCGGGCCGGCGCCGCGCCGCCGGCGCCAGCACCGAGGGCAGCGGAGCGCCGCGGCCGCGATAGAAATCGCGAAGATCGGCCACCACCTGCGCCGGCTGGCCGTGGCGAAGCGTGCGAAGGGTGCCGCCGACCCGGTCGAAGGCGAGATCGTGGCACATGGCGCAATCCTCCTCCATGTCGACCGGCTGGAAGCGGGAGCCGTCGGGCGAGGGGTCGTGGCAGTCCTTGCACTCCAGCGCCTGGCCGAAGCCGTAAGCCCCGCCCAGCCGCCGCGCCATCTGGGCGACTCCGCTGGTCGCCGAGAGGTGCATGGCGTGGGGGAATTTGAGCCCGCTCTCCTCGCTCGGCCTTTGCGCCAGCGGAAGGCGCCGAAGCAGCGGCCGCTCGCCGCTCCAGCCGGCGATCAGGACGGGCTGGAAGTCCGGGTGGGAGCGGCCGAAGTCGCCCGCGTCGGCGAGCTTCGTGTCCGGAAGCTTCGACTTCAGGGCGCCGTGGCAATCGGCGCAGAAACGCTGCGCCGTCGCCGGCATCGCCTGCCGGCCCTCGTGCTCGGTATGGCATTCGACGCAGCGGCCCGGCGGCAGGTCGAACCTTTCCTTGAACGCGAGCTCGATCCGCCGCCAGCGGGTGAGGTCGGGCCGCGCCCGCGCGAGCCGGAACGGATCGCCATGATCGTGGACCGAGGTGTGGCAGGTCTTGCAGGCGGCATCGCGCACCGCCTCGAATGGCTTGACGTGGCAGGCGGTGCATTTGTCCTTGAGGCCGGCATGGGCCTGGGAGAGGCTGCCGGAGGACCAGAGCTCGTCGGCGTGGAACTTGGCGAAGGTCTCGGCGCGCTGCTGCCGGTCGTAATAAGCCTTGATCGGCCAGGCAAGCCCGGCGCCGAGGACGAGCAAGGCGAGCAGCCAGGCGAGGATCCGCTTGCCCGGCAGGACCGGCGCGAGGGTGAACAGCCGCTCGGCGCTCTTGTCGAGCTTGACCTCGCCTTCCGTGATCCGCTCGACCGCGACGGCGACCTCGTCCGATCCCGCGGCGGCCGGCATGAAGCGCAGCAGATGGCCGCCGAGCAGTATGTCGCCGCCCGAAGCGAGGTCGATCGCGCCCGCCGTCGCCTTGCGTCCGTTGAGCTCGACCGACAGCCCAGGCTCGACGGCGAGATGGAGGCGCCCTCCGGCCCTCTCCAGCGCGGCGTGGCTCAGGGCCACGGCGAGGTCGGTGAGGTGGACGTCGCACTGCGGATCGCGGCCGATGGTGAGCCGGTCCCCCTCCACCCGGCGGGTGCGGACGATCTCGCGGCCCTCGGCGCTGCGGGAGACGGTGCGGAGGACGAAGCTCACAAGCCGCTACCAGTAGAAGAAGACGCTGACGATGTGGGCGGCGAGCGCGGCGATCAGGGCGAAGGTGACGGGCACGTGGACGTAGAGCCAGATTTCGAGCAGCGCCTTGATCCGGAGATGCTGGCGGATCCGAGCCAGGGCCGCGCCCTTGCGCTCGAGCAGTCCGACGACGTTCTCGAGGGCGTCCTGCCTGTCGCCGGTGGCGAGGACGAGGCGCCGGCGTATTTCCGCGAGGGCGCGGGCCGTCCGGCAGCGCGGATACCGCCCGGTCAGGCGGCGGTAGAGGCCGCCGCCGAACGCATCGTCGCCGAGTGACAGGCTGAGGGCGTTCGCATCCTCGTGGTCGAGCGGCTGGGCGGCGAGCCGGAGCTGGCGGTCGAGCTTCATCACCGCGTCGATCATCTGCGGCCGGGTCATCTCCGACCGGCTGGCGCCGAGCTGGGGCGGCAGGGTCGCGTAGACCGCGATGCCGTAGAGGCCGGACAGGACGACCAGCATCATCAGCGCGAAAGCGAGGGTGTGGACGTTCCAGCCGAACTGGAAGCCGGTGTGGAGGGTCGCGACCACGACCAGCGCCAGGCCGAGATAGACGTGGGCGCTGGTCCAGGCCTTGAGCGACCAGCGGCCCCGCGTCATCGCCCGCTTGCGGATGCCGAGCAAAGCGAGCCAGAGGATGAGCAGGACGGCGATCGTGCCGAGCGTGTAGCCGTACCAGCTGCCGCCGTTGGGGCGGGGGTGGACGTCGGCGAGGGCGTAGCCGGCGAGGGCGGCCAGCGAGACCGCGATCGCCACCTTCGCCCACAGGAAGTTGCGGTGGCGAAGGAAGCCCTGGTGGCTTGCGCCGTGGCGCAGGTCAGTGCGGGCGATGCCTTCCATCTAGCTCGTCATCCCGGGCTTGACCCGGGACCCAGGAACACGAACCGTGCCGAAAGCCCACCCGCGGTGTTCCTGGGTCCCGGCTTTCGCCGGGATGACGAGGAAGCTCCCCGCTCCATCTCCCTTCCCCCTCTTCGCGTTCATCCCTCGCGTTCCATTCGCGCCACGGTGAGGAACTGCTCCGGGGCGATTCGGATCGCGGCGCCGGTCGGGCAGGCTCGGACGCAGGCGGGGCCGCCGCGGATTCCGGAGCACATGTCGCACTTCACCGCCTTCTTGGGCGTCTCCGGCGAGACCCTTTCGTCGATCCATTTCCGCGACGGCTCGCCCGGCCCCGGGCCGAGGCCGGCGAGAAGCCAGGCGAGCAAAGGCGGCTTTTTCGGCGGCACCTTCTCCATCCGGATCACTCCGTAGGGGCAGTTGCGCTGGCAATTGCCGCAGCCGATGCAGGTGTCGTCGATATAGACCTCGCCGTCCGGGCCGCGGTGGATGGCGTTGGGCGGGCAATCGACCATGCAATGGGGATGCTCGCAATGCCGGCACGAGGTCGGCACGTGGAGGTGGGCGTAGGTCTTGCCCGCCTCGCGGTCGAGGCGGGACAGGCCCTCGTGGCTGTCGGCGCAGGCGCGCTCGCAATTGTCGCAGCCGACGCACAGATTCTCGTCGATGAGGAGCACGTCGGTGGCTTCGCCGATGCCGTTGTCGACGAGGAAGCTCGCGACCGACGAATAGAGGTCGACGACCCCGCCGAAGCTGTCCTTCTTCGCCTCGATATATTCGTTGAGCTGGTGGCGCGCCGCCATGTCGCGCCGCGCCCGGGCGAGCAGGTCGGGCCTGGAGTCGAGCAGCCGCCGGAACGCATCGCCGTCGATCCGGATGACCTCCGACTTGATCGCCGCACGAACCGTGGCGCTTCGCCGGCCGCCCTCGAGCAGGGCCATCTCGCCGACATAGGAGCCGGCGGGCAGATAAGAGAGGAAGACCGGCTTGCCGCCGATCGCCTTCTCGACGACCATCGAGCCCTGACGGATGACGAAGATGTCGCGGCCTTCGTCGCCTTCGGTGAGGATCGCCTCGCCGGCCCTGACGCTCCGGACCTCGGCGCTCTCCATCACCTCGACGAGGTCGTCGGGAACGAGGCCCGAGCCGAACATCTGCAGCAATTGCCGCTCGACCGAGATCCGGGTGATCGCCCGCTTCGCCGCCGGCACCGCCGACATCAGCTTCAGCGCCGCCATGCGCGGCACCTCGACCAGGATCGAATCCTCGGCGGCCCGCACGGTGGCGCCTCGGCGGCGGCCGGAGATCAGCCCGACCTCGCCGAAGATCGAGCCGGTGCCGATCGGAACGGTGACCGACGGATCGGCCGCGCTGACCTCGACCAGCACCGAGCCGGAGGCGATTCCGAACAGGGAGGAGCCGATGTCGCCGCGTTCGAACACCACCTCCCCCGCCCGGTAGAAGCGCGCCTCGCTGTCGAGCATGAACTCGCGCATCTGAAGCGGCGACATGTCGTTGAATATGCTGACATTGCTGCGCAGCATTTCGAGCCACGCATCGACCGAGCGAGCGACCGGAAGGCCGGCGAACCTGGCCTGCAGGATCGGCTCGTCGGCGGGCTTCAGTGCGAGGTTGCCGTTGATGAACTCGACGACGTCATAGCCCTGGTTCATGCAATGCTTGATCAGCGGATAGCCGGCCAAAGCGCCGATCACGAAGAGGCCCGGCACGCTGGTCTCGAAGGTCGGCGACAGGCTGGGATAGGCGAGCCGGTCGGCGCTGGTGAACTCGACCCCGCAGGCCTCGACGAACGCCCTTGGCGGCGCGGAGCCCATTCGGGCGACGACCCGGTCGCAGCGCGCCTTCAGCTCGCCGTCGCGGGTGTCGAAGCGGATCCAGCCCGGCTCGACCGCCGCGGTCGTGGTCTCGCGGCGGACGGTGATCCGCCCCTCCGCCTCCGCGGCGAGCAGCGCCTTGACGTTGGCGTCCTTGGCGGCGGCGAACTCGGCCGAGCGGTTGACGATGGTGACCTGGTTGCGCTGCTCGGGGTCGGCGGCGAGGCCGAGCGCATTCTCGATGCCGGCGTCGCCGGCGCCGACGACGACGATATGCTCGTCGACATATTCACCCGGATCGTCGAGCTGGTACTGGACGACCGCCCCCTCCCCGACCGGGCAGCGCATCAGGTTCGGATTGCCCTGGGTGCCGATGGCGAGGATGACGTTCTCGGCGGCGACCGTCTCGCCGTTGCTCAGGGCGAGGGTGAAATCGCCCTGCCCGCCGGAGATCGAGGCCACCTCGGCCCCGAGCAGGACGTTGATCCCGTGATCGGCCGCCAGCCGGTCCCAGGCGCCGAGCACCGCCTCGCGCTTGCCCGCCTCGAAGGGCATGTCCGAGCGCAGCACCAGCTGGCCCGGGGTCGCCATGACGTGCTTGCCCTTCTGATATTTGTAGATGGTGTCGGAGAGGTGGCCGCTTTTCTCGATCAGGACGTGGGAGAGGCCGAGCCGCGCCGCTCTCGCGGCGGCGCTGAGGCCGGCGGGCCCCGAGCCGACGATCGCGATACGGAAGGAAGCCACCAACCTGTTTCCCCCCCCCTCAGCCGCCGAACGGCAGC
Source organism: Allosphingosinicella sp. (assembly GCA_036388575.1). Classification (GTDB taxonomy): domain Bacteria; phylum Pseudomonadota; class Alphaproteobacteria; order Sphingomonadales; family Sphingomonadaceae; genus Allosphingosinicella. The sequence goes on along the minus strand of DASVRO010000077.1, from coordinate 23,137 downwards.
CCTTGACGTTGACCAAATTGGCGCAAGGATGGCAAGCCCATGGCCAGCACCCCCCAAAGCCGCTCCCGCCTGCCCTCGGCGGCGACGATCATCCTCATCCTGGCGGGGGTGATCGCCCTCGTCTCCGCCGTCGTCGCGATCTCGCGGACGAGCGGCGGCGGCGGCGGAGGCGAGGACAGCCCGGCGGCGAAGGACTGGCGGGTGGTCGGCTGGGCCTATGCGGAAGCCGGCAATGCCTCGGAGGCCGCCGCCGCCTACCGCAAGGCGGCGGCGATCGAGCCGGACAATGCCGAGAACTGGTCCTCGCTCGGCGAGGCGCTGCAGTCGGCGAGCCGAAGCGTCGTCCCGGAGGCCGGAGCCGCCTTCCGCAAGGCGCTCGAGATCGACCCGCGCGATCCGCGGGCGCGCTATTTCCTCGCCGTCCAGAAGGATCTCGGCGGCGACCCCAAGGGCGCGGTCGAGGACTGGCTCGCCCTGCTCCGGGAGACGCCCCCCGGAGCGCCTTGGGAAGCGGACCTTCGCCGCACCGTCGAGCAGTCCGCCGCCCGCAACCGGATCGACCTCGCCGGACGGATTCCGGCGCCCGGCGCCACCGGCACGGCGACGGCCGGAATACCAGGGCCGTCGAGCGAGCAGCTCGCCGCCGCCGCCTCGATCCCGCCGGGCGAGCAGCAGGCGATGGTCGAGCGGATGGTCGGCGGCCTCGAGCAGCGCCTGAAGTCCGAGCCGAAGGACGAGCAGGGGTGGATCCGGCTGATGCGCTCGCGGATGGTGCTGGGCGAGGCCGACAAGGCGGGAGCGGCGCTCCGCTCAGGCCTCGAGGCGTTCGCCGGCGACTCAGCCGCCACGGCGCGGCTGAAGGGCGCCGCCGCCGAGCTGGGGGTGCCGGGCGGCGGCTGACAGTCATATTCAGTAATGGTTTTTGACAATATCGAGGACGTTTCCTAACGGTTTCCGCTCGGCAACGGGCGGGGCGGCGGGACATGCTCGAACGGCGGCATCGAATCGTATCGATCGTCGGGACCCGTCCGGAGGCGATCAAGATGGCGCCGCTGGCGAGGGCGCTGGCGGCCTGCGGCTCGGTCGACCACCGCCTCGTCCTGACCGGCCAGCATGCCGGCCTCGCCCGCCATTTCGAGGGCCGTGTGCGGGAGCTCGACTTCGATCCGCGCGGCCGCACCGCGAGGGAGCTTCGCAAGGCCCTGCAGAGTCTGCTGTGCGGCGACCTTCGCCGGCAGCGGGTCGATCTGCTGCTCGTCCAGGGCGACACCGCGAGCGCCTTCGCCGGAGCCCGGGCGGCGGGCGAATGCGGAATCCCGCTCGGCCATGTCGAGGCGGGGCTGCGCTCGTTCGATCTCAGGCAGCCGCATCCCGAGGAGGGGCACAGGATCGTCATCGATTCGCTCGCCGACCTGCTGTTCGCGCCGACCGAGCGGGCCGCCGGCAATCTGCGCCGGGAGGCCCGGGCGGGCGCCGAAGTCCGGGTCACCGGCAATACCGGGATCGACGCGCTGCTTCAGGTCCGGGCCCGGCTCGGCCCGCGCCGGCCGGCGCGCAACGGGCGGCTCCTGGTGCTGGCGACCTGTCACCGCCGGGAAAACCGGGGCGAGCCGGTCCGAGCCATATGCGCGGCGCTGAAGCGGATCGCGGCGGAGCTGCCGGTCCGGATCGTGCTTCCGCTCCACCCGAACCGGCATGTCCGAAGCGAGGTGGAGGAGGCGCTCGGCGCCTCGTCCGGCATCGAGCTTGCCGAGCCGCTCGATCACGAGCGGATGGTCGGGCTGATGGACGAGAGCTGGCTGATCCTCAGCGACAGCGGCGGAGTGCAGGAGGAGGCGCCGGCGCTCGGCCGGCCGCTGCTCGTGCTGCGCAACGTCACCGAGCGTCCCGAGGCGCTGGCGACCGGCAATGTCGAGCTGGTCGGAACCGATCCGGAGCGGATCGTGGCGGCGGTGGCCGGCCTGCTCGCCGACGGCGCGAAATACGCCCGAATGTCGAGGCCGGCCTTTCCGTTCGGCGACGGGCGGGCGTCGGAGCGGATCGTGGCGGCGATCGAGGAATGGCTGGCGAGGCGAAGCGGCTGATGCTGTTCCCCGCCACCGCTACCCCACCGCCCGCTTCAGCCGGTCGAGCAGCCGCTCCCTCGCCGCCAGCACCTCCGCCTGGCGCTCGATCAGCACGTCGCGGGCGAGGAAGTGGCCGGTGATGCGCAGGCCGGCGAGGATGTCGGGCCAGTCCGCCGCTCCCGATCCGAGCAGCAGCGGCGGAAGCGGGAACAGCCGGTCGCGATAGGCCCCGGCTCCAGCGGCGCTGACCGCCCGGCCGCTCTTCGGGCTGACGAAGGCGAGATCCTCGGCCGAGCCGGTGGCGGCGCATTCGGTGAGGTCGAGGCCGAAGCCGAGCTCGGCGAGGACCAGCAGCTCGTAGCGGACCAGCGACGGCGCCCAGCCGCGCGCGCTCGGCGAGGCCTCGACCGCGGCGAGCAGCCCGTCGAGGGCCTCGTAGAGGCGGGGATAGGGCTGGCCCTCGGGCAAGGCGGTGGCGGCGAGCCCCGTCGTCCATTCGATCGCCGCGGCGGGCAGCGCCTCGCGAAGCAGCGGCGCCCGGCTGGCGGCGAGCTCGACCGTCATCCCGGCGAGCTGCTCCTCGGTGCGGGCGCGATATTCGGCCTGGACGAGGTTGCCGGCGAGGAGGATTGGGCGGAGCCGGCGGGAGCGGCCGCCGCGGACGTAGCCGGCCTGGAGGCCGTCGGCCGGAGTCAGCGCCCGGACGATCGCGCCATGCTCGCCGTGCGGCCGGACCGCGCAGATGATCGCCTGGGTGAGGAGGTGCATGCCTCCCGGGCTATATCACAGCGAGCGGTCGTAAAGCGCGTTCGACCAAGCCTGCTGGGCGAGCCGCCGGGCGCGGCGCCAGGCCTGGGGCGGAAGCGGCTCGGAGTCGGCCGCCGTCCCGGCCGCGGCGGCGACGGGGGCGAGGTCGGTGAAATGGGCGGTGGGAAGCGTGTCCTCATGCTCGGCGAGGAAGGCGCAGAGGCGTTCGAAGCGGCGGCACAGGGTGCGGTTGGCGCGGCGGCCGTCGCGGCTGGCGAGCTCGAAGCTGTGGCTGACCAGGGTGACGACGGGGTGGCGGCGGCGCAGGGCGTGGCGAAGCGCCGCCTCGATCTCCTCGCTCGAGACGGCGCAGAGCTGGAGGTGGCGAAGGCGCCCGGCCTTGTCGCCGATCTGGGTGACCGGCACCTCGATCAGCCCGCCGAGGTCGGCCGGACCGATCAGGTCGGGCTCGAGCGGGAGGGCGCTGGGATCGGGATGATGGCTGCCGTTGTGGCTGGAATCGAAGCCTATGCCGGCACTGACGAGGGCGGCGAGGGTTCGGACGTCGGCCGCGTAGCCGCCGGAGCGGAAGGCGATCGGCTCCGGCGCGCCCGCCTCGATCAGCAGGTCGCGGGCGGTCTCGATCAGGTCGAGCTGGTCCTCGGCGTCGAAGCAGGTGAGCTCGAAGCCGGCGCCCTCCGCCACCCCTTCGGCGACGCTCTGCCAGACCGGGTGGAGGTGAAGCTGGACCTCCTGGCCGGCGGCGAGGATCGGCTCGACCATGCGGCGGATCGGCTCGAGCCCGTAGACCGTCGCCGGCATCGGATCGACGAAGAAGCAGGCCTTGAGGCCGTGCTCGCGCAGCCGTTCGAGCTGCCAGGGCACTCCGACCCCGGCCGGGTCGAAGGCTATGGCGAGATTCTCCTGCCACGAAGCGCCGCGGGCGTGCGGGCCCCAGTGGAGCTCGGTGTCGACGGTGAGCAGGACCTGGGTCATCGGGGGCCATGTAGCGGGCGCGGGTGAAAATATGGTTGAGCGGACTTCTAAATTCCTCCCCGAGATTTCTCGGGGAGGGGGACCGCGCGGAGCGCGGTGGAGGGGTTCTTTCGGAGTCGGCAAGAACCCCTCCACCAGGCTTCGCCTGGTCCCCCTCCCCCGCAAAGGCGGGGGAGGAATGTAGCGTCACCCCCCCGGGTGGAAATAGTCGTAGATGCCCCGCGCCATCGTCTTCGAGATTCCCGGCGCCTTCTCGAGATCCTCCAGCCCCGCCGCCCTCACCGCCTTGGCGGTGCCGAAATGCATGAGCAGCGCCCGCTTGCGGCTCGGGCCGATGCCGGGGACTTCGTCGAGCGGGCTCGCGGTCATGCTCTTGGCGCGCTTGGCGCGGTGGGCGCCGATGGCGAAGCGGTGCGCCTCGTCGCGCAGGCGCTGGATGTAGAAAAGCACCGGCGAATTGGGCGGGAGCTGGAAGTCGCGGCCGCCCGGCAGGTGCAGGGTCTCGCGGCCGGCATTGCGGTCGGGGCCCTTTGAGACGCCGACGACGGGCACGTCGTGGATCCCGGCGCATTCCAGGGTCTCGACGACGGCGCTCAATTGCCCCTTGCCGCCGTCGATCAGGAGCAGGTCCGGCCATTCGCCGCGGCTCCGGTCCGGATCCTCCTTCTCGAGCCGGGCGAAGCGGCGGCCGAGCACCTCGCGCATCATCGCGAAATCGTCGCCGGGCGCGGTCTCGGGCCGCTTGATGTTGAACTTCCGGTAGGCGTTCTTGCGGAAGCCCTCCGGGCCGGCGACGATCATCGCCCCGACCGCATTGGTGCCCATGACGTGGCTGTTGTCGTAGACCTCGATCCGCTCGGGCGGCTCGGGCAGCTCGAGGGTTTCGGTCAGAGCCCGCATCGTCTTCGCCTGGGTGCTGGTCTCGGCGAGATGGCGGTCGAGCTCCTCCTCCGCGTTGCGCGAGGCCTGGCGGACCATCCGGACATGGTCGCCGCGCTTCGGCACCCTCAGGATCACCTTCCGGTCGGACCGCTCCGACAGCGCTTCGGCGAGCAGCTCCGCCTCCGGAACCTCGCGGTCGAGCAGGACCTGCTTGGGCGGCGGCACCTCCTCGTAGAATTGCATCAGGAAGCTGGCCAGCACCTCCGCCTCGGGGACTTCGGCGGTGTGGGCCGGGAAGAAGCTCCTGTGCCCCCAATTGTTGCCGCCGCGGATGAAGAAAGCCTGGACGCACATCGTCCCGCCCTTGGAGGCGAGCGCGAAGATGTCGGCGTCGCCCAGCCCCTCGGCGGCGATCGTCTGGGTGCCCTGGATGAAGGTCAGCGAGCGCAGCCGGTCGCGGAAGACCGCGGCGAGCTCGTAATCCATCGCCTCGGCCGCCTCGTTCATCGCCCTGGCGAGCTTCTGCTGCACCTGGCTCGACCGGCCGCCGAGGAAGTCCTTCGCGTCCTCGACCAGCTCGGCATAGGCCTCGGGCGTGACCCGGCCGACGCAGGGGGCCGAGCAGCGGCGGATCTGGAAGAGCAGGCAGGGCCGCTTGCGGGTGGCGAGGAAGGTGTCGGTGCAGCTTCGAAGCAGGAACAGCTTCTGCAGGGCGTTGAGGGTGCGGGTGACCGAGCCGGCGCTTGCGAACGGCCCGTAATATTGGCCCTTGTGCCGCCGGGCGCCGCGATGCTTGCGGATCTGCGGGAAGGCGTGGTCCTCGCGAAGCAGGATGAAGGGGAAGCTTTTGTCGTCCCTCAGAAGCACGTTGTAGGGCGGCCGGTAGCGCTTGATCAGCTGCGCCTCGAGCAGCAGCGCCTCCGCCTCGGTGTTGGTGGTGACGATCTGCATCGAGCGGGTCTGCGAGACCATGCGCTGCAGGCGCTTGGTCAGCCGGGCGACCTGGGTGTACTGGGTCACCCTGTTCTTCAGCATCCGCGCCTTGCCGACGTAGAGCACGTCGCCCTTGGCATCGAGCATCCGGTAGACTCCGGGCCGCACCGGCAGGGTCTTCGCCGTCTTGCGGATCGCCGCGACTCCCGCCTCCAGGTCCGGCAGGTCGCTGCCGCGGACGGTGAAAGCGGATCTCTCCTCGTTGAAGCGGTCGGTGGGCGGCGTCTCGGTCACGGCTCTCGCTCTAGGGCGGCGGCGCCATCGGGACCAGAGGAGGAAGTTAGGTCGAATGGCACGAATGGCATGAGTGTCACAGGCAATCGCGGGGGGTCCCCTCCCCCGATGACGGCACGGCGGGGCGCTCGAAGCGTGGAAGCGGGTCGTTTTGGCGGCGCGGTCATCGATAGTATGAAGGAGGCGGATCACGATTTTAAAGAGGGGTCGGCGGGGAACATGTCCGGAACGGAGCTATTTCGCCGTATCGCCCTCTCCTTTCCCGGCGCCGAGGAGGGAAGCCATATGGGCCACGCCGATTTTCGCGTCGGCGGGAAGATCTTCGCGACGTTGGGAGTGCCGGACGCGGGTTGGGGAATGGCGGCGCTGATGCCGGAGCAGCAGGAGGATTTCATGACCCTCGCCCCGGAGGCGTTCAAGCCGGCGGCTGGGGCGTGGGGGCGCGGCGGAAGCACCCTGGTGCGGCTGGACGCGGTGACGGAAGAGCTGCTCGAGGCAGCGCTTGCGGCGGCGTGGAGGCGGAGGGCGGGCTAACTCCCCTCCCTGCACGCAGGGAGGGGCCGGGGGTGGGTACGTCTCCGGAGAGTCACTGCTGGGGGAGGCCCACCCACCCCTAGCCCCTCCCTTTCAGGGAGGGGAAGCGCTTAGCGCGTCCCCAGCCCGGCGATCGTGCGGTCGACCAGCGCCTTGTCGGCGCCGGCGTCGAGCTTCTCGCGGATCAGGCTCTCGGCGGCGGCGGCGGCGGCCCGGGCCGCCTTGGCTCGGACCTCGTCGAGGGCGGAGCGCTCGGCGGCGGCGATCTTGTCCTCGGCCATCCGGCCGCGGCGCTCGACCAAAGCGGACGCGTCGCTCTCCGCCTGGCGGACGATGCCCTCGGCCTCGGCGCGGGCGCGGTCGAGAAGGGTCGCGGCCTCGGACTCGGCCTGGGCCGCCTTGGCTTCATATTCGGCCCTGATCGCCTCGGCCTCGGAGCGAAGCTGGGCGGCCTCGTCGAGCTGGGCTCGGATGCCGGCGATCTTCGAATCGAGCGCCTTGCCGATCAGCGCCGGGACCCGCTTCCATAGGAGGATGGCGAAGACCACCACCATCGCCAGGGCGATCCATTGCGGAGCGTCGAGGCCGAGCGCGGTCGGGAGCTCGTGATGCTCCGGGGTTCCCACGACTCCGGCGGGCTCGGCGTGGCCGGGAGCTTCGCGGATATGGGGAGCCTGGGGGTTTTCCTCAGCCATGGGTCATCGCATTCCTGACCGCTCGAGCGGCTTCATCGCTGTCCACCGAAACGCCGGCGAGCCGCTCCACCATCTCGCGCGCCGCCTCGGCGGCGACGCTTTCGATCTCGCCGAGGGTGGCGTCGGCGGCGGCGCGGATGCGCGCCTCCGCGGCTTCCACCTTCGCCCCGATCTCCTCGTTGGCGGCCCGCATCCGCTCCTCGGTGGCCTTGGCGCTCGACACCTTGGCCGCCTGGGCGAGCTTCAGCCCCTCGGCTCGGCTCGCGTCCATCCGGGCGCGATAGGCGGCCTCGGTGCCCTCGGCGGCTTCGCGCGCGGCCTGGGCCGCGGCGAGATCGCCGGAGATGCGCTGGTCGCGCGCGTCGACCGTCGACTGGATCTTGGGGAGCATCATCCGGCCGATGCCGAAATAGATGATGGCGAGCACCAGCAGCAGCCAGAAGAACTGCGAGTAGGCTGCGTCGGCCAGCTGATTGATCTGGGGCATGGGCGTTTATGGGGAAAGCCGTTTGGGACAGTCACTAGTGACTGTCCCGAGTGACTGTCCCAACTCCTTAGCGGGCGTAGAGGATGATCATCGCGACGGCGAAGGCGATGAGGCCGAGCAGCTCGGCGGCGGCGAAGCCGATGAACAGGCGGCCCTGCTGGCTGTCGGCGGCGGCCGGGTTGCGGATCGCGCTCTCGAGGAACGAGCCGAAGACGTTGCCGACGCCGACCGCGGCGGCGCCGACGCCGATCGCGGCAAGACCGGCTCCGATGACCTGGGCAGAAGCGAAATCCATGACAATCTCCTTGGGAAAAACGGTTCGAAAGCTAGTGAAGGTTGACCGCGTCGTTGATGTAGAGCGACGTCAGAAGGGCGAAGACATAGGCCTGGATCGCGCAGACCAGGATCTCGAGCGCCATCACGCCGATGATGAAGATGAAGGACAGGACGCTGACCGCCGGGCCGATTCCGCCGGCGTTGATGCCCTGGACGACGAAGCTTCCGAACACCTCGACGAGGATGTGGCCCGCGATCATCGCGACGAAGAGCCGGAGCGCGAGGCTGAACGGCCGCACCATGAAGGAGAGCAGCTCGATGAGGAAGATCATCGGGAGCATCACCTTGGGGGTGCCGTGCGGGATGAACAAAGAGAAGAAGTGGAAGCCGTGGCGCCAGAATCCGACGATCAGGACGATCGCGAAGCTGATGATGGCCATGATCCCGGTGACGGTGAACTGGCTGGTGACGGTGAAGGGCTGGGCGCCGACCAAAGCGAACGGCATCAGGCCGAGCAGATTGGCGAAGAGGATGAACATGAACACCGTGAACACCCACGGCATGTACTTGCGCCCCTCAGGGCCGATGTTGGTCGTCACCATCGACTGGATGAAGCCGGTGACCCCCTCGACCATGACCTGCCAGCGGCCGGGCACGAGCTGGCGCTTCATCCCGCCGAGCATGAACACCCAGATCAGGGCGAGGACGACGAGCATCCACAGCGCGCTGTTGGTGAAGACGAACGGGTTCCCGTTCAGATCGCCCGCGAGCGGGCTGATCTGGAACTGGTGCATCGGGTCGATCTTGCTTTCGGCCGCCACTCTTTTACGTCCCTCGAGCCCGCTACTCGGGCTTTTGCTTCGAAATCTTCCAAACTTCCCACATGGCGGCGCCGAACCCGAGGAACAGCATCGCCACCCAGATGCCCCGGGTCCCGGCCGCCCGATCGATCACCCAACCGATCAGGGCGCTTCCGAGCGGGTAGCTGAACATCACCGAGAGGATGCGCATCCCCTGGCGCTGGCCAGTTTGCGGCGGGCGCTGCTTCACGCCGGTCCTCGCCGCTTCCGCCGCCTGCGCTGCCTTGACCCGCTCTTCGAGCGAGTCGAGCCGCGCATCCTGGGGAAGCTTCGGGTCCTGCCGGGGCTCGTCTTCCGCCATGTCTTTCTTCCATGGACGACCGCTCGAAAAAGCGGCGCGTATGAGGGTAGCAGGACATGCCGGCGAACGATCCCGCCGAGGCGCCGCCCCTTTAGGAAAGGGGGTGGGTCAAGTCAACACGTTGCTGCGGTGCGGCATTGATCCTCCCCGCCGCGAAGCGGTGGGGAGGGGGACCACCCGCAGGGTGGTGGAGGGGTAGCTGGAACAGGCCTTCGCGATTACCCCTCCACCATGCTTCGCATGGTCCCCCTCCCCATCTGACGATGGGGAGGATTTTCAGCCGCAATAGCTCGGCAGCGGGATCGGCGCGGCGTCGCGCTGGCGCCAGACTCCGTCGGGGAGGCGGTAGTACTGGCCCTGGGCGACCTTGGTGCGGAACAGCTCGCAGGCGGTGGTCGCCGCGACCTCCTCGATCTTGGCGCCGCGCTTGGCGGCGAGATCGGTATAATAGGCGCGGCGCTTGATGTTGACCGAATCGACCTGGGCTCGGACTGGGGCGGGGGCCGATCCGACGAGGCCGAGATAGCCGTCGGCCTGCTCGCCGACCTGGCCGGAGGCTCGAAGCTGGGCGGAAGCGTCCTGAAGCATGGCCGAGGCGACCGAGGCGCCCCCGGCGACGAGCGCGAGCGAGATTCCTGCGGCGAGGATCAGTCTGGTTCGGCGGCTCATGTCAAAACACTCCCGGATTCTCTTTGATGAGGTCGCGCACATCCTGTTGGAGACGGACGACGACCTCCTGCCTGATGTTGATATTGAGGTTGATCTCGATCGGCTTCTCCGGAGCGCTCACCTGAACGCACCCGGCCGACACCAGAACAACCGGCGCGGCGAGGAGGATCTTCACCCGTCTCATCGCGCGCTGCGTCGCATCGCAACGCATCAACGTCAACATCGACCGCTTCATCGCACTGTCTCGCTTTCCTGGGGCTGAACGGGGGGTGGCTCATCGGGCTTGCCCCGGATCAGCTCCGGAAGCGTCGTCTGGATGAGCAGGGTCGGGTCGTGGAGCGAGCGCATCGTCCCGATCAGCGCCCGGAACGGGCCCTTGACGGTGATGTTGAACTCGAACGGGATCCTGGCGAGCTGGGTCAGCGCGCGGCCGGCGATCATCCCCCTGATGCCGCCCGACGGAGCGGAGGTCAGAACCGGATCGCGGGCGACTCCGTCCAGCTCGATGCCGGCGACGAACTCGCCCTCGAGCGAGCCGTCGAGGTCGATGATCAGCTTCGAATAGCGCATCGACTTGAGGGCGTCGAAGGCGAGCTTGCCGTAGACCCCGAGCTCCTTGTCGGTGAGCTCGCCGATGTAGGAGAGGGTGCCGCCCTCCGGCCGGGCGACGAGGCGGCCGCCGACGATCCGCCCGCCGCGCTCGTCGAAGACCATCGGGATGGTGCCGTCGAACGTGCCGGTGGCGGTGATGTTGGCGAACTCCATCTTCTGGATGAACAGCGCGGCGTCCAGCCCCTCGACCCGGAAGGTCAGGCGCTTGGCCGAGGGCCTGGAGAAATCGAGCACCGTCTCCTCGAGGATCAGCTCGCCGCCGGCGAACGGCCAGCGGCCGCTCTCCACCTTCACCTGGAGGCCGGGGAGGAGCTGGTAGCGGATCCGCCCGTCGAGCACGTCGATGCCGGCCCGGACGAGGTCGACCTTGGCTTCCTGTCCCGGCGCGCTGGCGAGGCCGAGCAGGTCGGTGAAATGGAGGCTGGTGACGAGGCCCTCGACGGGCCCGAAGGCGGCGGCGAAATCCATGTCGTCGGTCGCGAAGGTGCCGCTCGAGCGCACTCCGCCCTCGTCCCAGGCGATCTCGCCTTCCCCCCTCAGGATGCCGTTGACCAGCGCGATCACTCCGGTGGTGAGGCGGGTGAGCTGCTCGGGCTGGTAATCCTTGTCGAAGCGGATGCCGGGGACATCGAGCTCGGCCCGTCCGCGGCCGGTCGCCAGGCTGTGGTCGATGTCGGCCTTCACGATCCGCGTGCCGGTTTCCGGATCGTCGAGCCAGCCGCCGGCCCAGATCCGGTTGTCGGCCAGGGTGAGCTGGAAGTCGCGGGCGGCCAGCGGGTAGAAGCGCGGCGGGTCGGTCTCGTCCGAGACCTTCATTTCCCCGTTCATGTAGAGGTCGGACTCGCGGACCTGCCAGATGCCGCGGCCCTCGCCGATCAGCAGCGGGACGTTGGCGAGCTTGCCGGACAGACCGCCGTAAACGCCGGTGACCCCGGCCTTGCCGAAATCGCCCCTCAGCGAACCGACATCGAAGCGGTTGGCCGCGAGCCTGACCTCCAGGTCGGAAGCGACGAAGCTCGGTCCGGCGAGGTCGAAGCTCAGCCGGCTGCCGGCGACGCTCAGGGGCGAATCGCCAAGCCGTCCGGCGAAGCGGGGCGAGCGAAGCTCGGCGCCGCCGGCGACCCGGCCGCCGGGCGCCTTCCAGACCAAGGCTCGGCCGGTCGGGCAGAGCGGCAGCGCCGTCCGGCCGAGGACGAGGCTCCCGACCCGCATCGCTTCGAAGCGCGCCGGGGTGCAGCTTGTCCCGAAGGCGAAGCCGCCGCGGCCGTCGAGCCGGCCGGCGATCGGAAGCACCAGGCCGCGGACCCAGCCGTTCACGACCGGCCCGTCGATCGTCGCCACCGTCTCGATCCTTGTCTCGCCGCCGGGCGCGGCGGTGAAGGCGATCTCGCCGAGCGCCAGCCGCGATTGGCCGGCCCGCATCGGCTGGATCCGGCCGGTGCCGCGGACCGGCCCTCCGGCGCGGGGCTGGTCGAGCGCGAGCCGGATCGCCGGGAAGCCGCCGCCGGCGACCTCCATCCGGCCGTCGAGCCGGGTGAGGCCGCTCGGCCAGTAATAAGTGAGCCCCTGGCCGCCGCCGAGCTCGAGCCGGGCGCCGCTGCGCGCGGCGGCGCTGAGCCGCTCGAAGCGCACCCCGCCGAAGCCTCGGCCGTTGACCAGTCGGAGCCCGGCATCGGCGTCGAACGCGGCGCCGGCGCGGGACAAAGCGGAGGCCAGAGCGTCGGCGACCGGCTCGATCGGAGTCCCCCCGGCCGAGCCGAGCGCCGCGACCGCCCCGGACAGCGGCGACCTCGCCGACGCCCCACGCGCGCTTGCGTTTCCGATCAGGGTGAAGCCGCCATTGGCCAGCGACAGGCCGTAGCGGCCGTCGATCGATGTGCGGGCGGCGGTGACTCCGCCGATAGCGGCGGCGGCGGAGGCGAGGTCGAGCGCGCCCCTCGTCATCCGGGCATCGCCGTCCATTCCGAGACGGCCGCCGAGCCCGGTCAGCAGCGTGGATCCCGCCTGAAGCCGGTCGGCGCGGACTGCGGTGCTTCCCTTCCAGCTGTCCAGCCCCGGGGCGAGCGCGGCGTCGAGGTCGAGCCCGATGCCGGTCACCGCCAAAGTGTCGCCGCAGCCCAGGCGAGCAGCCTGTGCCGGACCCCGGAAGCTCGGCTTCAGGTCCGATATGGCGACCGCCCACAGTCCCTTGACGCCGTCGAGGCGGCAGCTGCCGGGCCGAAGCGTGGGCGCCGCCGCCGCCATCCGGCCGCGGAAGCCGTCGGCGAGGTTGCCCTTGCCTTCGAGGGCGATCCCGACCCGGCCGGCGGGCGTGTCGAAGCGGACCGAAGTCTCGGCGATGTCGACATCCTGGTCGGGGAAGCGGAACGGAAGGCCGGTCGGAGGCGGCAGAAGGCGGTCGATCTCGCCGAAGCTGATCTTGCCGTTCCTCGCCAGCCGGGCGTTGAGGCGGACGCCGCGGGCGGTGATCAGGGTGACCCGCGGAGCGCCCAGCCGCCAGCGCAGCCGAACCTCGACCCAGCGCGCGACGAGGTCCGGATCGCTCGGATCGCCGATCACCAGATTCTCGAATCGCTGGGTGCGGAAGCCGATCTGCTTCACGTCGTAAGTGGCCTGGACGTTGCGGCGGGCGAGCTCGCGGTCGAGATAGTCGGCGGCGATCGGCTTGCGCTGGGTCCACAGGACGGCCAGCGTCAGCAGGACGAGCAGGAGCAGGGCGAGCGCGATCAGCCGCTTCACCGGGCGCCGCCGCACCCCAACTCCGGCTTCTTCCTCCACCGGTTCCTCAAACCTCCTTCGAGCCGATCCCGTTCCGCCTCCGTCACCTTCCGCGCGGCCAGGGTCAAGGCGTTTGCCTAAGGCCCGCGACAAGCTTAATCTTTGCTGATGGCCCGCGAGTCTCTCGACGGCAGCGGCCACAGGTCGCGGCTGAGGAGACGCCTGTTCGAAGGCGGGCCGGAGGCTCTGCTGGAACATGAGCTTATTGAATATCTACTTGCGCTCGCCCTGCCCCGTCGGGACACCAAGCCTCTCGCCAAGAAGCTGATCCACGATTTCGGCGGCTTCGGCCGGCTCCTGTCCGCCGACGCCGAGGCGATCATGCGCGTCGGCGAGGTCAGCGAGGGCGCCGCGGCGGCGATCAAGATCGCCCAGGCGACGGCGCTGAGGCTGCTCGAATCGGAGATCAAGGATCAGCCGGTCCTCGGCAGCTGGCAGGCCCTGCTCGACTATCTGCGCGCCGACATGGGCGCTCTCGCCATCGAGCGGGTGCGGGTGCTCTACCTCAACGCCCGCAACATGCTGATCCGCAACGAGCCTTTGTCGGAGGGCTCGGTCGACGAGGCGGCCGTCTATGTCCGCGAGGTGATCCGCCGGGCCCTCGAATATCACGCCACCGCGATGATCCTCGTCCACAACCATCCCAGCGGCGACCCGCAGCCGAGCCAGCAGGACATCCGCCTCACCCGCGAGATCGTCGACGCCGCGCGCCCGCTCGGCATCTCGGTCCACGACCACGTCATCGTCGGCGCCCGGACCTGCGCCAGCATGCGCTCGCTGGGGCTGATCTGACTTATCCTCCCCATCGCAGATGGGGAGGGGGACCGGGCGAAGCCCGGTGGAGGGGTAATTGGCGCGGGCCTGTGCCAGCCACCCCTCCACCACCCTTCGGGTGGTCCCCCTCCCCGAGACAAGCTCGGGGAGGATTTACCGCCGCGCTGTGATAGGATCGGGCTGTGACCCATCTCGATCGCAGGACCCTCCTCCTCGGCGCCGGCGCCGGCCTGGCCCTCGCCGGCTGCGGGCGGAGCGAAGCCGAACCCGCCCAGGCCGCGACCGGCAAGGCGGGCAAACTGATCGCCGCCGCCCGGGCCCAGATCGGAGTCACGATCCGCTACGATCCCGCCTACACGCCCCTCGCCTTCCCCGGCGGCGACGTCCCGCGCGAGCGCGGGGTCTGCACCGACGTCGTCATCCGCGCCTATCGCGAGGCCCTCGGCATCGACCTCCAGGCGCTGGTCAATGCCGACATGCGCGAGGAGTTCAGCGCCTATCCGCGGATCTGGGGGCTGCGCCGGCCCGACCGGAGCATCGACCATCGCCGGGTACCGAACCTGAGGACCTGGCTCAGCCGACAGGGCGCGGCCCTGCCGATCCCGGCCGACGGTTCAGGCTGGCGGCCGGGCGACATCTTCACCTCGCTGGTCGACCAGCGCCCGCATATCGGCCTGGTCTCGGACCGGCGCGGCCCTCGCGGCTGGCTGATCGTCCACAATATCGGCGCCGGCACGCGCGAGGAGGATAACCTCGCCGCGTGGCCGATCACCGGCCGCTACCGCTGGGGCCTGGGCTGAGGCCGAAGGCGGATAGGGACAGTTAGGTAACTGTCCCCACCCGGAATTGGGGACAGTTTAGTAACTGTCCCCAATTCTGCTCTAGCGGCGGCGGCCGCGTTCGTAGGTCTGGGTGCAGCTGTCGGTGCGGGTGCGGGTGCAGGGCGGGTAGCTGCGCGCGCCCTGATAGGGGCCGCCGCTGCCCATGCCGGTGCCCATGCCCGTTCCGGTGCCGCCGGTGCCAGTGCCCATGCCGGTGCCCGTTCCGGTGCCGCCGGTGCCGGTGCCCATGCCAGTGCCGCCGGTGCCGGTACCCATGCCGGTGCCGCCGGTGCCGGTGCCCATTCCAGTGCCGCTGCCGGTGCCGGTGCCGGTGCCGGTGCCCATTCCGCTACCGCCGGTGCCGGTGCCCATGCCGGTGCCGCTGCCGCTGCCGGTTCCGGTACCGGTGCCGGTGCCGCCCTGGCCGGAGGTGCCGCCTTGGCCGGACTGGCCGGCGCCCGAGGACGAGCTGGTCACGCCGCCGTTCACCTGGCTGCCCGTCGTCCCGGTCCCCTGCGTGCCCTGGGTTCCGTGCATCGAGCCGTGATCGTTGGTGGTGGTGCCGGTCTGGCCGGAACCGCTGCCGCTGCCGGTCGTCTGGGCCAAAGCGGGAATGGCGAGCAGCATGGCGCCGCCGAGCAATAGGGGTCTCAACATCTTGGGTCTCTCCACTTTTCCTGATCGTGACTGAACTCGGGCCCCGGCAGGTAAGTCACTCAAGGCTCAGCCGAAAAACGACGCAGGCGGCGACGCTGTTCCTGTCAAACTGCTCAACACAGATCAGGAGACCCGGTTTAACTGTTCACGTGTTGTTCTTGCTTTTCGCGAGCCGATAGGGCATGCTGTTCGAATGACCAAGCCCCGCTGCTCGTCAGGCGACCCGCCCCACCGGAAGTTTCGGCCTCTACTGAAAACAAAGGATTCTCGGGCCCGACATGCGGGTCTTTTGTGTCTTTTGGAGCCGTGCCCGCGTTCCACCGCCGCATTGAAGCACCCCGGCGACTTTGCTAGGCGCGCCCCTCCCCATTCCGGTCAGGAGCGCCGATGATCCCCCGCTATTCGCGGCCGCAGATGAGCAGCATCTGGGCGCCGGAGGCCCGCTTCCGGATCTGGTTCGAGATCGAGGCGCACGCGCTGGACGCGATGGCCGAGCTCGGCATCGTTCCGCGCGAGGCGGCCGAGGCGGTGTGGGCGAAGGGCGGCTTCGACGTCGAGCGGATCGACACGATCGAGGCGGAGGTGAAGCACGACGTCATCGCCTTTTTGACCAGCGTCGCCGAGCATGTCGGGCCGGAGGCGCGCTTCCTTCACCAGGGGATGACGAGCTCGGACGTGCTCGACACCTGTCTGGCAGTCCAGCTCAAGCAGGCGTCCGACCTGCTGATCGAGGATCTCGATAAGCTGCTCGACGTGCTGAAGCGGCGGGCGCTCGAGCACCGGCTCACTCCGACCATCGGCCGGAGCCACGGAATCCACGCCGAGCCGGTGACGTTCGGCCTCAAGCTCGCCTTCGCTTATGCCGAGTTCGACCGCGCCCGGACCCGGATGGTCGCGGCCCGGGACGAGATCGCGACCTGCGCGATCTCGGGCGCGGTCGGCACCTTCGCCAACGTCGACCCGCGGGTCGAGGCCCATGTCGCCGCCAAGATGGGCCTGAGGATCGAGCCGATCTCGACCCAGGTCATCCCGCGCGACCGCCACGCCATGTTCTTCGCGACGCTGGGCGTGATCGCCTCGTCGGTGGAGCGGCTGGCGACCGAGGTCCGGCATCTTCAGCGCACCGAGGTGCTGGAGGCGGAGGAATATTTCTCGCCCGGGCAGAAAGGCAGCTCGGCGATGCCGCACAAGCGCAACCCGGTGCTGACCGAGAACCTCACCGGCCTCGCCCGGATGGTGCGCGGCTACGTCAACCCGGCGCTCGAGAATGTGGCGCTGTGGCACGAGCGCGACATCAGCCACAGCTCGGTCGAGCGTTACATCGGCCCCGACGCGACGGTGACGCTCGACTTCGCCCTGGCGCGGCTGACCGGGGTTATCGACAAGCTGCTCGTCTATCCGGAACGGATGCAGAGGAATCTCGACTTGATGGGCGGCCTCGTCCACTCGCAGCGGGTCCTCCTCGCCCTCACCCAGGCGGGGGCAAGCCGCGAAGAGGCCTATTCGCTGGTCCAGCGAAGCGCGATGAAGGTGTGGGAGAGCAATGGGGCCTTGTCGCTGCTCGAGCTTCTGAAGGCGGATCCCGAAGTGTCGGCGCTGCTGCCGGCCGAGCGGCTCGAGGAGAGCTTCGACCTCGGCTACCATCTCAAGCACGTCGACACGATCTTCGAGCGGGTGTTCGGGGCGCCTTAATTATACCCGGGTAATATTGACAGTCGCCGGCACCGCTTCTATCCCGCGCCGATGGACCAGCAAGCACGCAAGGCGGCCGTCGCCGCCTTCAAGGAGCGGAAGAGCGAGCCGGGCATCTATGCCCTCACCTGCCGGCCGAGCGGGCAGCGGTGGGTCGGCCGCGCCACCGACCTCGCCACGATCTGGAACCGTCTGTCCGTCGCCCTCAGGATGGCGAGCACTCCGCACCGCAGCCTGCAGGCGGCGGCTCGGGAGCATGGCGCCGCCGCCTTCGACTTCGAGGTGGTGGAGCGCATCGACGAGCCGGACGCTTCGACGGCGCTGGTCTGGGCGATCCTCAAGAAGCGGCTCGACCATTGGCGGGACAGGCTGGGCGCGACGGCGATCTGAGGAGAATCGTTACCCCGGACTTGATCCGGGGCCCGCCTTCCTTCCAATGCGCCGAAAGAAGGTGGTTGCCGGATCACGTCCGGCATGACGAGGAAAGTGCGATGAGCGATCTCTCCCAATTCCCGATCACCCGCCGCTGGCCGGCCGAGCATCCCGACCGCCTCCAGCTCTATTCGCTCAACACGCCCAACGGCGTGAAGGTGTCGATCATGCTGGAGGAGACCGGCCTCCCCTACGAGCCGCACATGATCGACATCGGCAGGAACGAGACCTGGACGCCCGAATTCCTTTCGCTCAACCCGAACGGCAAGATCCCCGCCATCATCGATCCCGACGGCCCTGGCGGAGCGCCTCTCGGATTGTTCGAATCGGGCGCCATCCTTCTCTACCTCGCCGACAAGACCGGGAAGCTCGTCCCCGCCGATCCCGCCCGGCGGTGGGAGACGATCCAGTGGGTCTTCTTCCAGATGGCGGCAGTGGGGCCGATATTCGGCCAGGTCGGCTTCTTCAACCGCTTCGCCGGCAAGGCGATCGAGGACAAGCGCCCGCTGCAGCGCTACGTGGACGAATCGAAGCGGCTGCTCGGCGTGCTGGAGACGAGGCTCGAGGGGCGCGAGTGGATCATGGGCGAGTACAGCGTCGCCGACGTCGCGACGCTGGGCTGGGCGCGCAACCTCGTCACCTTCTACGAGGCGCGCGAGCTGGTGGAGTTCGACGGCCTGACCAACGTCCCGGCCTGGCTCGAACGGGGCCTGGCACGGCCGGCCGTCCAGCGCGGCCTCGAAATCCCGAAGCGGAGCTGATGGCCGATCCGGCCCCCGCCGGCGACATCTACGATCCCGCCTTCGTCAAGGGCGTGTTCGACCGCTGCTCGGAGCGCTACATCGCCTTCAGCTATCTCTGCTCCCTGGGCTTCACCGAGCGTTGGCGGCGGCAGTGCGTGGCCGCGATGCCGGTGCCCTCGGCCGAGCGGCCTTCGGGCTACGATCTGATGGCGGGCACGGGCGAGGTCTGGCCCCATCTCCTGCGCCGCTTCCCCGGCATCGCGGCGATCACCGCCGTCGACATCTCCACCGGCATGCACGTCCGGGCGATAGAGCGGCTCCACGCCCACCGCGCCCACAAGATCGAATTCATCGAGGACGACGTGCTGGCCAGCGCCCTTCCCGACGCCAGCGCCGACTTCGTCGTCTCGACCTTCGGCCTCAAGACCTTCAACCCCGCCCAGCACGCGCGCCTCGCCAGGCTGGTCGCGAGGGTGCTGAAGCCGGGCGGCAGCTTCTCGATGATCGAGGCGTCCGATCCCAAAGGCTGGTGGCTTCGGCCGATCTACCTCTTCCACCTGAAGCGGGTCCTGCCCTGGGTCGAACGCCTCTTCCTTCGCGGCGCCGAGGATTTCGCGATGATCGGCACCTACAGCAGCAATTTCGGCGATGCCTCCGCCTTCGCCGAAATGCTGCGCGGCGAAGGGCTGGAGGTGGAGTATCGCCGTTTCTTCTTCGGCTGCGCGACCGGCGTCGCCGGCCGCAAGCCATAGCCGCATTAATGGCGATGCGCGGGCCTGGGCTTGCTCAGGCTCTCATGGACGAAGGCGACGAACTGGTCGGGCTTGATGAAGCCGTCGGGCATTCCGTAGGCCGCCGCCGGCTTCGCCGCCTGGATCTGCGCCAGGGTGCGCTTCGCCGCGATTCCGGCGGCGACCTTGCCGCGGATGTCGACCAGCATCGCTCGATAGGCCGAAAGCTCCGCCTTCGAGGCGACCGGGCCGTGCCCCGGGATTATGCGGGTCGCCTCGTTGCTCCAGGCCAGCCCCTTGTCGGCCGCCGCGATCAGGCCGTCGATCGAGCCTCCGGAGCTGAGGTCGATGAAGGGGAAGCTCGCCTTGTGGAAGAAGGTGTCGCCCATGTGGAGGACGTTGGCCTTCTGCCAGTGGACCAGCGAATCGCCGTCGGTATGGGCGTCGGCGACGTGGACGACGTGGAGCGTGTCGCCGTTGAGGTGGAGGGTGACCCCGTCCGCAAAGGTGACGACGGGAAGAGCGGCGGCGGGCGAGGCCGGGACCTTGCTGTCCAGAGCGGCGATAAACTGCTCGCTCGACATTCGGGTCCGCACGTTGTTGTGGGCCAGGATCACCGCTCCCCGGCGGCCCATCGCCTCGTTGCCGCCGGTATGGTCGCCGTGCCAGTGGGTGTTGACGACGAAGCGCACCGGATCGGGATGGACGGTGGCGATGGCGGCGATGATCTTCTCGCTCATCGGCGCATATTGATCGTCGACGATGATGTTGCCGTCGGCGCCGTAGGACAAGCCGATATTGCCGCCGGCGCCGAACAGGACGGCGACCCCCGGCGCGATCTTCTCGACCTTGATCTCGACCTTGGAGAGGTCCTGCTGCGCGGAAGCGGGCGCGGCGGCGAGAGCGGCGATGGCAATGACGAGCAGACGCATGGATTTCCCCCTTCGAATGACTTCAATCCGGCGCATAGCGCTCCGGATAACGGCGCCGCTGCGGCCCGCTGGTCGGGCCTTTCACCCGCGGCCATTCGTCGGTCCAGACGAGGTGGTCGACGAGCATGACCCGCCTTGTGTTGACCTCATCGGTCGGCTTCGTCCGGGGCCGGGCGGCATCGACCGCGTGGTAGACGAGCCAGCTCTCGCCATAAGCGTCGTCGATCACGCTGTTATGCCCCGGGCCGATCCATTTGGAATTCTGCTCGAGGAGCGTGCCGGGCTGAAGCTCGAACGGGCCGGTGGCGCTTCGCGAACGCGCCACCATCACCGCGTAGTGGACGCCTTTGCCGCAGCAATTGTCGCCCGAATAGAAGAGATAATAATAGCCGCCCCGGAGCACGACCCAGGCGCCTTCGACGAGGTTGCGGTAGTCGGTCTTCTTGTCGGCTTGGACGAGATCGATCGGAGCGCTTCCAGGGGCGAAGGACATCCGGTCGGGCGCCAGCTCCTGGACCTTGATCGGGCCGAACCCGGAGCCCCAGTAGAGCAGCCGCTTTCCGGTCGAGGGATCGTCGTAGGACATCGGATCGATGTTGACGAAGCCCGGGCCGCACTGGAGCGGCCGGCCCATGTCGGTGAAGGGGCCTTCGGGCCGGTCGGCCGAGGCGACGGCGAGGCACAGGCCCTTCTTGTCGTCGGTCAGCGCCTCGTCGGGCTTAGCCGAATAATAGAGATAGAAGCGCCCGCGATGCTCGGCGACGTGCGGCGCCCAGAAATCCTGCGTCCTGCTCGCCCACCCCGGCTTGGCGGGGAGGGCGTCGCCGAGATGCTCCCAGGCGAAGAGGTCGCGCGAGCGGGCGACCTGGAGGTTGACCCACTTGCCGTCGCGCTGGGTCTGGGTGGCGTAGGCGTAATAGAAGCCGTCCTTCGCGCGGAGCAGGGCGGGGTCGGGGAAGTCGGAGTCGATGACCGGGTTGGCGAAGGTGGCGCGAGGCTCCCGCGCGGTCGCGCAGGAGGCGACGACGAGGGCGATGAGCGGGAGCAGGAGGCGCATCGGGGGAGCATAGCGGAGGACATGACCTTCACCTACCCCTCTCCCTGCAGGGGAGAGGGATGAGCAATCAGCCGTCGAACAGGCCTTTGAGCTTGCCGAAGAAGCTCTTGCTGGCCGGGCATTCCTCGCCGGTCTCGGTGGCCCGGAACTCCTCGAGCAGCTCGCGCTGCTTCGCGCTCAAGCGGGTCGGAGTCTCGACCTCGACCTGGATCACCATGTCGCCATGGCCGCGGCCGTTCAGGATCGGCATTCCGGCGCCGCGCTGGCGCAGCTGCTTGCCCGACTGGATTCCGGCCGGGATGTTGATCTGGTGCTTCTGGCGGTCGAGGCCGGGGACCTCGATGCAGCCGCCGAGCGATGCGGTGGTGAAGCTGACCGGAGCCCGGACGAACAGGGTCGTCCCCTCGCGCTGGAACACCGAGTGGCGGCCGAGGTGGACGAAGATGTAGAGATCGCCGTTGGGGCCGCCGCGAACGCCGGCCTCGCCCTCGCCGGCCAGCCGGATCCGGGTGCCCTCGTCGACTCCGGCGGGGATCCGGATCTCGAGCGAGCGCTGGCGCTCGACCCGGCCCTCGCCGCGGCATTTGTCGCAGGGGTCGGCGATGACCTCGCCGACTCCGCGGCAGGTCGGGCAGGTGCGCTCGACGACGAAGAAGCCCTGGCTGGCGCGGACCTGGCCGCGGCCGTGGCACATCGTGCAGGTCCGCGCGCTCGTGCCGGTCTTGGCGCCGGAGCCGCCGCACGGCTCGCACTTGGCCGTGGTGTCGATCCGAAGCTCGACCTGCTTGCCGGCGAAGGCGTCCTCGAGGCTGATCTGGAGATCGTAGCGCAGGTCCGAGCCGCGCAGCGCGTTGGAGCGGCGATCGGCCTGCTGGCCGTTCATGAACTCGCCGAAGATGTTCTCGAAGATGTCGGAGAAGGAGCCGAAGTCCTGCGCTCCCGCACCGCCCATGCCGCCGTTGCGGAAGGCGGCGTGGCCGAAGCGGTCGTAGGCGGCGCGCTTCTGCGGGTCCTTGAGGCAGTCATAGGCCTCGTTGATCGCCTTGAACTTCGCCTCCGAATCCTTGCAGCCCGGATTGCGATCGGGATGGCATTCCATCGCCAGGCGCCGATAGGCGGACTTCAGCGTGCGCTCGTCGGCGCCCCGCTCGACCTGAAGCAGCTCGTAATAATCGGTTTCATTCACAGCGAACGGCCCCCGGGCGGTACCCCGTCACCCCAGCGAAGGCTGGGGTCCATGCTGGCTCTCCGCTCCCCCCCGGGATGTCGATGCCGCATGGATTCCAGCTTTCGCTGGAATGACGGGTGCACATGTCTCAGCCCTTGTTTTCGTCGTCGACCTCGGAGAATTCGGCGTCGACGACTTCTTCCTCGCCGGCCCCGGCTTCGCTGCCCTGGGCCGCGCCGGAGTCATCGGAGGAAGCGCCGGCCGTATCGCCCTGCTCCTTCTCGTAGATCGCCTGGCCGAGCTTCATCGCGACCTGGCTCAGAGCCGCCGTCTTCGACTTCATCGCCTCGACGTCGCCGCTCTCGACCGCCTGCTTGGTCTCGTCGATCGCCGCCTGGATCTCGGACTTCAGCGCCTCGTCGATCTTGTCGCCATGCTCCGCCAGCTGCCTCTCGGTGCTGTGGGCGAGGCCTTCGGCGCTGTTCTTCGCCTCGGCCGCGGCGCGGCGCTTCTTGTCCTCCTCGGCGAACTGCTCGGCCTCGCGGACCATCTTCTCGATGTCCGAGTCGGCGAGGCCGCCCGAGGCCTGGATGCGGATCTGCTGCTCCTTGCCGGTGCCCTTGTCCTTGGCCGAGACGTGGACGATGCCGTTGGCGTCGATGTCGAACGTGACCTCGACCTGGGGCACTCCGCGCGGCGCCGGAGGGATGCCGACGAGGTCGAACTGGCCGAGGATCTTGTTGTCCGCGGCCATCTCGCGCTCGCCCTGGAAGACCCGGATGGTGACCGCGTTCTGATTGTCCTCGGCGGTCGAAAAGGTCTGGCTCTTCTTGGTCGGGATGGTCGTGTTGCGGTCGATCATCCGAGTGAACACGCCGCCCAGGGTCTCGATGCCAAGGGTCAGGGGGGTGACGTCGAGCAGCAGCACGTCCTTGACGTCGCCTTGCAGAACGCCGGCCTGCACGGCGGCGCCGAGGGCCACCACTTCGTCGGGGTTCAC
>DASVRO010000076.1:0-34067 GCA_036388575.1 Allosphingosinicella sp. | reverse complement strand
AAGCGGGCTTGAGGCCGGGGATCTTCTCGGGGTTCGATTTGCCGGGCTGCTCGTCGCACGTCACCTCGACCTCGCCCTTGCGGGTCTTCACAGTGACCGGTGTGGTTTCGCGGTCGAAGGCCCCCGACTGGATGGCCTGCGTGGCCCGGCGCAGCGACTCGATAGCATATTCGTCCTGCGCCTCGCGGGTGAACTGATATTCGCGCGCCGCGTCTTCGGCGAAGGTGCCCATGGCCCGGCCCTTGTCATAAGCGTCTTCCAGGCCGTCGAGCATCATATGATCGTAGACGGTGTCGTGGCCGATGCGGGCGCCGGCGCGGTGCTTGGTCATCAAATAGGGGGAGTTGGACATCGACTCCATGCCGCCGGCGACGATGAGGTCGGCCGAGCCCGCGGCGATCATGTCGTTGGCGAACATGACGGACTGCATGCCCGAGCCGCAGACCTTGTTGATCGTCGTCGCCTCGACCGAGCGGGGGAGGCCGCCGCCGAGCGCCGCCTGGCGGGCGGGGGCCTGGCCAAGGCCGGCGGGGAGGACGCAGCCCATGAAGATCTTGTCGACTTCCTCTCCGGAGATGCCCGCCCGCTCGACCGCGGCGCGGACGGCGGCGGCGCCCAATTCGGTGGCGCTGGCGCCGGCGAGGGCGCCCTGGAAGCTGCCCATCGGGGTCCGGGCGTAGGAGAGGATGACGATGGGATCGGCGGTGGACATGAGGGCTCCTGCTTTCTTGCTCCTCCCCGAAACGGGGAGGGGGACCGCCGCCGTCAGGCGGTGGTGGAGGGGGCCCACGGTGGTAGCGGCGGAGAGGTGGGCCCCCTCCACCAGCCTTCGGCTGGTCCCCCTCCCCGTTCCGGGGAGGAACTGCTGGGCCGCACATAGGCGCACCCCCCGCCTTGTTCAAATCCGCGCCCCTCTGCTAGGGCCGCCGCCGGACAGGAGACATTGCATGGCCGGTATCGGGCTCGACTTCGCGCTCGGCGAGATGGCGGACGCGATCCGCGACACGACCGAGCGGTTCGCGGCCGACCGGATCGCGCCGCTGGCGGCGAAGATCGACGCCGACGACTGGTTCCCGAGGGAGCTGTGGCCCGAGATGGGCGCGCTCGGCCTCCACGGAATCACCGTCGAGGAGGAATATGGCGGGCTCGGCCTCGGCTATCTCGAGCATGTCATCGCGCAGGAGGAAGTGGCCCGGGCCTCGGCCTCGATCGGCCTCTCCTACGGCGCCCATTCGAACCTGTGCGTCAACCAGATCCGCCGCTGGGCGAGCCCGGAGCAGAAGGCGAAATACCTGCCCAAGCTGATCTCCGGCGAGCATGTCGGATCGCTCGCCATGTCGGAGGCCGGTGCCGGCTCGGACGTGGTGTCGATGAAGCTCAAGGCCGACAAGGTGCAGGGCGGCTACGTCCTCAACGGCACGAAGTTCTGGATCACCAACGCCCATTATGCCGACACGCTCGTCGTCTATGCCAAGACGGGGGAGGGGAGCCGGGGCATCACCACCTTCCTCATCGAGAAGGACATGCCCGGCTTCAGCCTCGGCCAGAAGCTCGACAAGATGGGGATGCGGGGGTCCCCCACCGGCGAGCTCGTCTTCAACGACTGCGAGGTTCCCGACGAGAATGTGATGGGGCCGGTCAACGGCGGAGTCAGCGTTCTGATGTCGGGGCTCGACTATGAGCGCACGGTGCTGGCCGGGATCCAGCTCGGCATCATGCAGGCCTGCCTCGACGTCGTCATCCCATATGTCCGCGAGAGGAAGCAGTTCGGCCAGTCGATCGGGTCGTTCCAGCTGATCCAGGCGAAGGTGGCGGACATGTATGTCGCGCTCAATTCGGCGCGGGCCTATGTCTACACGGTCGCCAAGAACTGTGACGCCGGCAAGACCACCCGCTTCGACGCCGCCGGCGCGATCCTGCTCGCCTCCGAAAGCGCGGTGAAGGTCAGCCTCGAGGCGATCCAGGCGCTGGGCGGTGCGGGCTACACCAAGGACTGGCCGGTCGAGCGCTTCCTGCGTGACGCCAAGCTGCTGGACATCGGCGCGGGGACCAACGAAATCCGGCGGATGCTGATCGGGCGGGAATTGATCGGGGCGGGTTAGAATGAGCGGCGGGGCGACCATTCCCGGTGGTGTCGTGCACGAGTTGCCGGACGAACTCGAAGCGGCCCTGCGCGGCGATCCGACCGCGCTCGCGACGTGGCACGACATCACCCCGCTCGCCCGCAACGAATGGATCTGCTGGATCACCTCCGCGAAGAAGGAGGAGACCCGGCGCAAGCGTCTCGAATGGGGGCGCGAGAGCCTCAGCGAGGGGAAGCGCAGGCCTTGTTGCTGGCCGGGGTGCCCGCATCGCTGAGGCCCGAAGCTGGAACACGAGCCGCGGCAATGCTTCACGACAATCGAGTCCGTGGTATTACAGCGCCACCGGCGTCGCGGGACGGCAATGCAATTTCACGCGGCGCCGTTAGCAAGGCGCGATGAGCCTCGCCGTCCTTCTCCTGCCGCTGCTTGCCCTGGCGTCTCCGTCACCGCAATCGGGACCGGCGGCAGCCGCCCGACCGCCGCGCTTGCTGCCGTCGCCCGCGCCGGCCGCGCCTCCCCGCCCGGGCACAGCCGGCTACGCTCAAGAGCGCGAGTTTCGGGAACGACGGTTGCGCGAATCGTGCCTCTCCGAACCCGGCATTCGGACCGTCATCGAGGCGCAGGATCGGTGGCGGACGGCTGTGCCCGCCCTCCCGGATCAGCGGGAGCTCGATCGGGAGCTGTCGGAGGCGGCGAATGCCGTCCCGGTCGATCTCGGCCGGCTCGAACGTGCCCTGGCCGCGCGCAGGCACGATCAGGAAGCGCGGCGCGCCTCGTGGGATCGCGAAACCATTGCCCTGCTGCGCCGCCTCTCGCCGGACGACCGCGGCATCCATGCCCGGGGGCTTTCGCCGATGACGGCCTGGCCGCCGCCCCCGACCTGCGCTCCGGAGCGACGCTAACCCCCGCGCCGCGCCCGGAGCACCGGACCGGCCGGGCGGTTCGGGCCATCAGTCCGGCCGCCGCTCTTCGTCGGCGCACGAGCTCCTCGACGGCACCATAGCGGACATGAGGGTGTCACCTCGTCGACGTCTGAGCCAGGCGCGTTGCCGCCAAGTGTACGGGTCTCTACGTTCTGGTGGAGATGAACGGCCCCAATTGGATGAAGAACGCTGAACGCGTGGCGCGAAGCTTCCACGCTACGACTGCAGGGGAACGGGGCGCTACTCATTCGGTGTACGTCGTCCTGTTGCGTGACCCGTCGGGGATCGGGAGGTGGGGCTTGTATGTAGGCCAGACCTCCCGCGATCCTGATCTGCGCTTCGACCAGCACAAGGCCGGACACAAGGCGAGCCGAGCGGTCAGGCGGTTCGGAGTGAGGCTGCTGCCGCATCTCGTTGAACATCTAAATCCGATGAGAGGGTGGGAGTCTCTCGAGCTGGAGGCGGCACTGGCCGACAGCTTTCGCAGCGCAGGCATTCGCTGGATCGAAGGTGGCCACTAATTGCAGCCTCCCGCTTGAACGGGCGAAGTCGCAAGGCTTGAAGGTCGGCTATGGGCGGAAAGCGGACCTAGATTGCTCCCCCCTCCCGATACTGCCAATATGCGTGGTGATAAAGATCGTACGTCTAGGAGACGGCATGCTCCTCTCGCCTCGCGAGTGCAGTGAGCAATGGCGGGATAAAATCGGTCACCGTCCTTCCCGCGGTGAAAGCGGATAGGCTTAAGCCTATAAGGTTCAACTGGCTTGCTAGCGCAGGTACAAAGCCAGCCCAGATGCCGAGGCCATACCGAGCAAAAAACAGGACCATGTAAAAGGCGAGCGGCTGCCGGCTAGCAGAGTAGACGAAATGCCAGCCGCCCAGATGCATCGGCCGAGGAACTGTTCTTATAGGTCGACTGGCTGCGCCGATCGCAAAGGCCAAGCCCCAGCAGGTCAGGACAGGCCAAGGATTAGCAGCAAGCAACATCATTGCTGCTGTACTGAGGCTCCAGATTAGGAAGCCTCCGGGGGCAAGCGCCGCGAGGGCTAAATGTGTGCGCCTGGGCTTAAGCCGCCGACCACCCATCACCAACAACAGCAAGAACACCAGCCACACATAGGCTGGTGTGTGCGTGACGATGATCCAAGCGGTTTCCATGCGCATCACTATTTCGCACCCATCCATCGCTGCCGCAACGGCGATGACGCGTCACGCCGAATGTCCGCAATGGGTGGAAAGCGGAGATTTGATAGGCGGCGCATTGACATCCGCTTTCCCGCCTTGCCAGCCGAGAAGCAGACCGTCTGTTCCGGCCAGAAGCCGCCATTTTGGGAAGTGCCGCGGAAGAACGGCTTTCCACCCTTAGCAAAGGCTCAGGCCTCCCGCTTACGCTTCATTGCGTGAATGCGCCGATGCCGTCACGCGAGGGAATCGCGTGACGTCAGTCCTCGCTTCGCGAGGCTGGCCGGCTTTCGCCGTCTCTACGCGCTGCTTCCGGCGACGCTTCGCGTCGGCGTCGCTGCGCTCGGCGGCTCAAGCGTCCTGGCGGCGCATCCTGCCGATCAGTTCGGACAACCCCGGCTTCTGTCCCTGGGCGAGGAGGCTGGCCCGGAACAGACGGCCGAGCATGACCAGCTCCAACGCCACGAACGCGGCGAGCAGCAGGCCGGCGCCGAGCACCTCCCAGGCCGGGATCCCGGTGCCCAGACGGGCCAGGATCGCGAAGGGCGTCCAGATGGGGACCCAGGTCAGGATCGTGACTCCGATACCCTTCCCGCCCTCCAGGACGCCCTGGATCAGCAGCGTGATCGGCAGGAGAATGGCCAGAATGATCGGCATCAGATAACCCTGTGCCTCATTCATCGAATCGCTGATCGCACCCACGGCCAGAAAGAGGATCGAGATCGCCACATAGCCTGCGATGAAGAAGTAGATCATCGCGGCGATGGTGCCGGGCGAGGTCAGAGGCGCCAAAGCGGGGCGGATCATGTCCGCTATCGCGCCCTGAGTCGCATAGGCCGCGACGGCTCCGCATCCGATCCAGACCGCGATCATGGTCAGGCCGACCGCCACGGTGCCGAGCAGCTTCCCGTACATCAGTTCCTCGGGGGTGGTTGTCGCGATCACGGTCTCCAGCAGCTTGTTGGAGCGCTCCTCGACGGTCCCTTGCAGCATCCAGCTGCCCGACAGCATCAGCGCCATCATCAGGAGGTAGGAGGCGGCCAAAGGCAGGATGGAGCGAACGAGCATCGCCTCCTTCGCCCCGCCGCCTGGCGGAGGCTTCGAGATCATCAATGACGGAGCGACGCTCGAAGCGGCCTCGGCAACGTCGGGCGCGGTTCCATTGGCCACGAGATAGCTCTTGCGAAGGCTTCGAGTCAGAACATCCTGCACCGTCGCGGCGAAGCGAATGCCCGGCTCTCCCGTCGTCCAGAGGCGGACCACGCCGTTCTGGCCAAAACCGGCCGGTATCTGGACGATATAGTCGATCGGCTTGGCATCCTTCCCTTCCGGCTTGAGCAGCGGCTGGACCCGCGCGTCGAGCTCGGACGCCGGTGCCTGTGCAATAGCGGGCGGCACGGGAACCTGCTGATAATCCGACGGCGGCGGGTCGAACCCGGGCGTGCCCTCCGGCGCGTGCGCCTTCAGCCTGGCGGCCGCCGCGGCTGATCCTCCCTGGGCGTTGAACTGCCGGACCTCCGAGTCCGAATACCAGCGGTCGTGCTGGGACCAGAGCGCCTTCGGGTCGGCGCCCTCGAGCTTGTGCCGCTGGGCGTAGCGGGAGAGGCTGTTCAGCACCGCGCGGCCATGGTCGAGCTCCAATTGCCCCTGCAGCGCCCGGGCGGCATCGCCGCCGCTCTGATCGATGATCATCACCCTGCGCGGTTCGTCGTCGCCCATGAAACGCTGCGCGAGGGGCGCAATGGCGAACGCGAACGGCAGGATCAGCAGCGTCAGCCAGAAGCTGCGCATGCGAGTGATCTGGCGGTACTCGCGGGCCGCGACCAACAGGATCTTCTTCATGCGCGCGCCTCCGCCGGACCGACCATGTGCAGGAAAACGTCGTGGAGGCTCGGCCTGTGCTCCTCGAACCGCCGAAGGGCTATTCCGTCGGCGAAGCAGCGCTCCAGCATATCTCCGGGCTGGACGCCGGGTTGGAGATGCAGGATGGATTCGCGCCAGCCGTCATCCAGCTCCGCCCCCTCCTCGACTCGCTCCACCCCGGGCAGGGCGGCAAGCGATTGTCGGGAAACCACCGACAGCCGGGCCGGAAGCAGGTCCCGGGCCTGGTCCAGCGTTCCTTCGAATTTCTTCTGCCCCCTGGCGAGCAGCAGGAGCCGGTCGCACAGCCGCTCCGCATGCTGCATCACGTGCGTGGAGAAGACGACGGTGGCGCCGCCCGCGGCCGCACGCTTGATCTCGTCTTCCAGCAGGCCCTGGTTCACCGGGTCCAGGCCCGAAAACGGCTCGTCGAGCATCAGCAGCCGGGGGCGGTTGACGACCGCCGTGGCGAGCTGAACCTTCTGCGCCATGCCTTTGGAGAGCTGGGCGATGGTCGACTTGTAGTTGGCGGAAAGGCCGAAGCGGTCGAGCAGGGTCAGGCCCTCGCGCCTGGCGTCGGCCGCGCTCATGCCTTTCAGGCGGCCGAAATAGACGATCGTGTCGATCGCCGTCATGTTGCGATAGAGCCCCCGCTCCTCCGGAAGGAAGCCGATCGCGGCGGAATTGTCCCGCCCGGGCGGAAGTCCCAGAACCGCGATTCGGCCCTCGGTGGGGCGGATGATATCCAGCACCATCCGGAGCGACGTGGTTTTCCCGGCGCCGTTGCCGCCGAGGAAGCCGTAGACCTCGCCCTGCCGCACGTCGAAGCTGAGCCGATCGACCGCGGTGACCGTGCCGAAGCGCTTGGTCACCTGATCGAGAGAAAGTGCGATATCGCT
Organism: Allosphingosinicella sp.; assembly: GCA_036388575.1. Classification (GTDB taxonomy): domain Bacteria; phylum Pseudomonadota; class Alphaproteobacteria; order Sphingomonadales; family Sphingomonadaceae; genus Allosphingosinicella. The sequence goes on along the minus strand of DASVRO010000076.1, from coordinate 27,119 downwards.
CCTGGAATTCACCTGCGCCCCCTGCACCAGCCTACCAAATCTTCACGCGCTTGTCCGGAGCCAGGTACAGCTTCTGCCCCGGCTGAACGTTGAACGCCGCATACCAGGGATCCAAATTGCGCACCGTCAGCGCCCGGAACTGGCCCGGCGAATGGCCGTCGGTGAGGACCCGCTGGCGCAGCGTCGGCTCGCGCATCTTGCTCGCCCAGGCCTGGCCGAAGGCGAGAAAGAAGCGCTGGTCGCCGGTGAAGCCGTCGATCACCGGCGCCTCCTTGCCGCCGAGCGAGGCGCGGTAGCCGTCGTAGGCGGCGGCGAGGCCGGCGACGTCGGCGATATTCTCGCCCAGCGTCAGCTTGCCGTTGACGCGCAGGCCCGGCAGCGCCTCGTAGGCGTCATATTGCGCCGAGAGAGCCGAGCCGGCCTGCTGGAAGCGCTGGAGGTCCGCCGGCGTCCACCAGTTCCTCAGGCGTCCGGTCGAATCGAACAGGGCGCCGTTATTGTCGAAGCTGTGGCTGATCTCGTGGCCGATGACGGAGCCGATGGCGCCGTAATTGAAGGCCGGGTCGGCGGCAGGATCGAAGAAGGGCCGCTGCAGGATGGCGGCCGGGAAGTTCAGAGCGTTCTGGACCGGCAGGTTGACGGCGTTGACCAGTTGCGGCGGCATCCACCACTCGCTGCGGTCCATCGGCTTGCCGATCTTGGCGATCTGGTGGCGATATTCGGCGAGGCCGGCATTCTTCTGGTTGGCATAAGCATTGTCGGCGGCGATCCGCAGGCCCGAATAGTCGCGCCAGCGGTCCGGATAGCCCACTCCGACGACGATCGACCGCACCTTGTTCAGCGCCTCCTCCTTGGTCGAGGGCGCCATCCAGTCGATCGCCTGGACCCGGCGGGCGAAGGCGGCCTTGATGTTGTCGACCATCTTCTGGACCTCGGCCCTGGCCGAGGCGGAGAAATATCTGTCGACATAGGCCTTGCCGACCGCGTCCTGGAGGGAGTTGCTGACGGCGTTGAGGGCGAGCTGGTCGCGGGGCCGCTGTTGCGGAGTGCCGGAGAGCGCGGTTCCGTTGAAGGCGAAGCTGGCGTCGCGGATCGGCCCGGGCAGGACGCCCGCCTGCTGGTTGAGGGTATGGAAGACGAGCCAGTCCTTCCAGTTCTGGAGCGGCTCGGAGCCGACCAGGGCGGCGAGCTTCGGGATCGCTCCGGCATGGTAAGCCTGGAATTTCTGGGCGCCGCCGAGCTGCGCCGCGCCGAGCAGGGCGGCCCAGTCGATGCCCGGCGCCTTCGCCTCGAGATCGGCGCGGCTCCAGACCTGCGCGCCCCTGGCGAAGTCCTCGCTCTCCTCGCGGGTGACGTGGGCCCGGGCGATCTTCGTCTCGAGGTCGAGGATCCGGGCGGCCGAGCCTTCGGCGTCGGCGCTGCCGGCTGCCTTCATGATCGTGGCGATATAGGCGCGATACTGGTCCCGCAGGCCGCTCATCTTCGCGTCGCCCGAGAGATAATATTCGCGCTCCGGAAGGCCGATGCCGCCCTGCATCAGATAGGGGAGGGTCTCGCCCGGCGTCGCCAGGCCCTGGGTGACGAAGATCCCGAACAGATTCTCGGTCTGGTAGTTGGTCGCGTTGAGCGGGTCCGTGTCGGCCCTGAGCGTTCCGCCGATCGCGGCGCTGAGCTGCCTCTTGTCGGCGATGGCGGCGATCGCGTCCAGATCGGCCTTGGCGGGGGCCATGCCGGCGCGGTCGATCGCGTCGGTGTTCAGATAGGCGTTGTAGTAATTGGCGATCAGCGCCTCGCTGGATCCGGCGGCGGGATTGGAGCCGAGGATGCCGTTCAGAAGCTCGCGAGTCTGCCGCTCGCGCTGCTGGTCGGCGATGTAGAAGCCGCCGATGCTCGAGCGGTCCTCGGGGATGGCCGTGGTCTTCACCCAAGTGCCGTTCGCGTAGCCGAAGAAATCGTCGCCGGGCGCCACCGCCTTGTCCATCGACGCGGCGACGATGCCGACGGCCGAGCCCGGAGTCTGGGCCGAGTCTTCGCCGCCGTTGCCGGGGCCCGCCACGGAGCAGCCGGCGGTGGCGAGGAGCAATGCAAGGAGGATCGAGCGATTCATTCACGAGGCCTTTCGGAACACTGATACAGGTCAAGGCCGATATAGGCGCTTCGAGCGGCGCGCCAGACTTCCCATCCCGCCGTCCAGCCGTTAGTCAGCCTCGCCATGACGGGAGCCGGCGAATGAGCAAGATCGGGATAGGCCGCGAAGCGATCGGGGCGGCATGAGCCCCGAGATGCTCTTCATCCTGCAATGGTACGGCGCGATCGCTGCCGCCATTGCCGCGCTCGTGGTGGCGCTCGACCTTGGGCGGCGGCCGACCGGATGGGCCTTCGTGCTGTTTACCACCTCGTCGGTGGCGTTCATCCTCTACGGTTTCCTCGACCCGAGGCCGGAGGAAGCGATCGCCAGCCTCAACGTCGTCCTGTTCTTCATCAACCTGTTCGGCGTCTATCGCTATTTGATCCGCAAGCGCCCGCCGGGGGCGCCGGAATGAGGGGCCTTTTCGTCATGCCGGACTTGATCCGGCACCCACCTTCTTGTGCCTCCGAAGAAGGAAGGTGGACCCCGGATCAAGTCCGGGGTGACGACATAGGGTGGCGGGCATGACCGTCATCCTCTCGAAGATCGACGCTGAGTCCGAGTCTTACCGCACCTACGCCGAGCACAACCGGGCGCTCGCGCAGGCGCTTCGGGCCAAGGTCGCCGAGACCGCCTTGGGCGGGTCCGAAAAGCATCGCGAGCGCCATGTCTCACGCGGCAAGCTGCTGCCCCGCGAGCGGGTGACGCGGCTGCTCGATCCGGGCTCGCCCTTCCTCGAGATCGGCCAGCTCGCGGCCAACGGCATGTACCGCGACGAGGCGCCCGGGGCAGGCATGATCGCCGGCATCGGCCGCGTCTCGGGCCGCGAGACGATGATCGTCGCCAACGATCCGACGGTGAAGGGCGGCGCCTATTTCCCGACGACGGTGAAGAAGCATCTGCGCGCGCAGGAGATCGCGATGCAGAACCGTCTGCCCTGCGTCTATTTGGTCGACAGCGGCGGCGCCAACCTGCCGCACCAGGCCGAGGTCTTTCCGGACCGCGAGCATTTCGGCCGGATCTTCTACAACCAGGCGCAGATGTCGGCGGAGGGTATCGCCCAGATCGCCTGCGTGATGGGGAGTTGCACGGCGGGCGGCGCCTATGTGCCGGCGATGTCGGACGAGAGCGTGATCGTCAGGAATCAGGGGACGATCTTCCTTGGCGGCCCGCCCCTGGTGAAGGCGGCGACGGGGGAGGTCATCTCCGCCGAGGACCTCGGCGGCGGCGACCTTCACGCCCGCAGGTCCGGAGTGGTCGATCATCTTGCCGAGAATGACGAGCATGCGCTGGCGATCGTCCGGAGCATCGTCGGCAAGCTCAACACGGTGAAGGCGGCGGGGCTCGACCTCGCCGAGCCGGTCGAGCCCAATCTCGATCCGGAGGAGCTCTACGGCATCATCCCCGACGACGTTCGAACGCCCTACGGTGTCCATGAGGTGATCGGCCGGATCGTCGATGCTTCCGACTTCCACGAGTTCAAGGCGCTCTACGGCTCGACCCTGGTCTGCGGCTTCGCGCGGATCTGGGGGATGCCGGTGGCGATCCTCGCCAACAACGGCATCCTGTTCTCGGAGAGCGCCTTGAAGGGCGCGCATTTCATCGAGCTGGCCTGCCAGCGGCGCACGCCCCTGCTGTTCCTCCAGAACATCTCGGGCTTCATGGTCGGCGGCAAGTACGAGGCGGGCGGAATCGCCAAGGACGGTGCCAAGCTGGTCACCGCGGTGGCGACGGCGCAGGTGCCCAAGGTGACGGTGCTGATCGGCGGCAGCTTCGGCGCCGGCAATTACGGAATGGGCGGCCGCGCCTACGGGCCGCGCTTCCTGTTCAGCTGGCCCAACAGCCGGATCAGCGTGATGGGCGGCGAGCAGGCGGCAAGCGTCCTGGCGACCGTGCACAAGGACGCCGACGGCTGGACCCCGGGCGAGGCGGAAGCCTTCAAGGCCCCGATCCGCCAGCGCTATGAGGACGAGGGCAATCCGTACTACGCGACCGCCCGGCTGTGGGACGACGGCATCATCGATCCGGTCCAGACGAGGGACGTGCTCGGGCTAGCCTTCAGCGCCTGCCTCAACGCGCCGATTCCGGAGCGCGCGCGCTTCGGGCTGTTCAGGATGTGACGATGGAGCTGGAGCTCGAAAGCGGAGCCGTGCCCGGTCCGATCGACATTCCAGCGATCGAGCGCGCTCTCGGCCTGTTGGGGTCGGGCGACGGGTACCCGAGCTTTGCGATCCTCACCAGAAACGCCGCCGATCAGGATCATTATGTGCAGGCGCACGTCGACGAGGGTGGCTTCGTCGTGGAGAAAAGGGAGGGGCATGCGCAGGCGCATTTTACGGCGATGCGGTCGACCGCTCCCGACGTGCCGCCGAGCCCGCGCAAAAGGTGGCAGTTCGGGAAGCGCGCACCCGAGCACGAAAGGTTCGCTCTCGCCGAGATCATTGAGATATTTCGCGGCTACGTCGACGGGTCGGAGCCGACCTTCTGGAAATGGGTGCCGCTGGAGCTTTCGGAATGATCGACCGGGCGGAGATCGCCTGCCCGAGGGCCGGGGCCGCGCGAAGGCTTGCTCCTATTCTCAACGCGCCTATCCCTGAGCGGGCGCACTTTGGCGCGTTCAAGAATTGATGGGATGGCAGCTATGCGAATGATCCAGATCGTCCTTCCGGCGTCCCTGACGTTGATCCTGGGCGCGGCGGCCGCGGCCGCGGCGGCGGCGCTTGCGCCGCCGCCGGCCAAGCCGGCCGCTCCCGCCGTCGCCCGGCTCCAGCCGCTCACCGAGGCGGACATGATGAGCACCCGCCAGATGGGTTGCGCCTGCACGTTCGACGCGAAACAGGGCTCGCTGATATATGCGATCGGCACCGAGATGATGGTTCGCACTCAGGCTGGACGGAAGGTCTGCCGGATCAGTGAGGCTCAGTTCCAGCGGATTTCCGGCGGGTCCGGAACCTATTCGTGCGGCGGCGTCGGGATGAGCCTTCGCCTGACGGGCAAGACGGATAGCCACATAGAGAGCGACAGCTCCAGCACTCCGGCTTCGCTGACGCTGGGGGCGGGCGCTACCCGGAGGAGCGTCAGCGGCTCCTGGGGCTGCGCCTGCTGAGGGCCCGATGATCCAGTCCCTCCTCATCGCCAACCGGGGCGAGATCGCCTGCAGGATCATCCGCACCGCCCGGCGGTTTGGAGTGCGCACGGTGGCCGTCTTCTCCGACGCCGACCGCCGGGCGCTGCACGTGCGGCAGGCCGACGAGGCGGTGCATATCGGGCCTTCGCCGGCGCGGGAGAGCTATCTCGTCGGCGAGAAGATCATCGCCGCGGCCAAGGCGACGGGCGCGGAGGCGATCCACCCGGGGTACGGCTTCCTTTCCGAGAATGCGGAGTTCGCCGAGGCGGTGGAAGCGGCGGGGCTGGTCTGGGTCGGTCCCAAGGCGGCCTCGATCCGGGCGATGGGTCTCAAGGATGCGGCCAAGAAGCTGATGGTCGCGGCCGGCGTGCCGGTCACTCCGGGCTATCACGGCGAGGACCAGGCGCCCGAGCGGCTCCAGGCTGAGGCGGATTCGATCGGCTATCCGGTGCTGATCAAGGCGGTGGCGGGCGGCGGCGGCAAGGGCATGCGGCGGGTCAATTCCGCCGCCGAGTTCGAGGAGATGCTGGCGAGCTGCAAGCGCGAGGCGGCGGCCTCGTTCGGCGACGACAGGGTGCTGATCGAGAAATATGTCGATCGGCCTCGCCATATCGAGGTGCAGGTGTTCGGCGACACGCATGGCAACGTCGTCCACCTGTTCGAGCGCGACTGCTCGCTCCAGCGGCGCCACCAGAAGGTGATCGAGGAGGCTCCGGCGCCGGGCATGGACGAGGCGACCCGAGCGGCCGTCTGCGAGGCGGCGGTCAAGGCGGCGAGGGCGGTCGACTATGTCGGGGCGGGGACGATCGAGTTCATCGCCGACGCTTCGGAGGGGCTGAGGGCGGACCGGATCTGGTTCATGGAGATGAACACCCGCCTGCAGGTCGAGCATCCGGTGACGGAGGCGATCACCGGGCAGGACCTGGTCGAATGGCAATTGCGGGTGGCGAGCGGCGAGGCGCTGCCGCTGAGGCAGGACGAGCTCCGGATCGACGGCTGGGCGGTCGAGGCGCGACTCTATGCCGAGGATCCGGCGCATGAGTTTCTGCCTTCGACCGGGCTGCTCGACCATTTCCAGCTCGGCCGTACGGTCAGGGTCGACACCGGGGTCGAGGAGGGCGACCGGATCAGCCCCTATTACGATCCGATGATCGCCAAGCTTATCGCCCGCGGATCGACCCGCGACGAGGCGATCGGCCGGCTCGCCGACGCGCTCGAGCAGGTCGAGGTGTGGCCGGTCAGGACCAATGCCGGCTTCCTCGCTCGGGCGGCGGCCGATCCCGACTTCCGGGCCGGCGACGTCGACACCGGCTTCATCCCGTCGCGGATCGACCGGCTGGTCCCCGACCCGGCGCCGGCCGAGGGCGTTTGGAACCTGGCGGCGACGGCCCTGATGGCGTCGAGCTTCGGCAATGGCGGCGAGGGCGATCCCTGGGATTCGCTGCGCGGCTTCCGGGCCAATTCGGCCGGGGACCTGCGGGTGGCGCTGAGCCAGGCCGGCGAGACCCGGACGGTCGACGCCGGGGGCGATCCGCCGCTCGAGGGGATCGCGACGGCGGCGGGGGAGAATGTCCTCGTCTTCGCGGCCGGCCAGGCCTTCGCCTTCGCCCTGCCCGGCGCGGGCGGCGGCGGGGCGGGCGGAGCGGCGTCGGACGGCAGCCTGGTGTCGCCGATGCCGGGCCGAGTCATCTCCGTGGAGGTGCGCGAGGGGGACCGGGTGGCCAAGGGGCAGAAGCTGCTGACGCTCGAGGCGATGAAGATGGAGCACGGCCTCGTCGCTCCGTTCGAGGGGGTTGTCGCGGAGCTCGGCGCGGTTGAAGGAGCGCAGGTGAGCGAGGGAACGCTGCTGGCGCGGGTGGAGAAGGGGGAATGACACACGCCATCGCGGCGAAAGCCGGGACCTCAAGATGGAAAGTCCCGGCGGATCTCCCCGAGGTCCCGGCTTTCGGGTTCCCATCAAAGTACTACTTTGATGGGGTCCCTCCCGGGATGACGGTGAGCTGATGCCCGGCCGCTTCTACGAGCAGTGGACGATCGGCGACCGGATCGCGCACCAGCCGCACCGCACCGTCACCGAGACCGACAACCTCCTCATCTCAGCCCTGACCCACAATCCGCAGCCGCTCCACTTGGACGCGGAATATGCCTCGGCGACCGAATTCGGCCGGATCGTCGTCAACGGCACCTTCACCTTCTCGCTGCTCGTGGGCCTGTCGGTCGGCGACACGACGCTCGGCACGCTCGTCGCCAACCTCGGCTACGACAAGGTGCGCATGCCCAAGCCGGTGTTCATCGGCGATACCTTGCGCGCCGAGACCGCGGTGATCTCGCTCAAGGATTCGAGGTCGCGGCCCGACGCCGGCATCGTCACCTTCGAGCACCAGATGCTCAACCAGCGCGACGAGATCGTCTGCACGACGGAGCGCACGGCGCTTCTGAAGAGGCGCGGATGAGCCTTGTTCCTCCCCGGAACGGGGAGGGGGACCGGGCGAAGCCCGGTGGAGGGGGCCCGCGTGTGTTGAAGGCTCCGATCAAGACGGTGAAGCTGGCACGCAGGCTACGGAAGGAAATGAGCCCCGCCGAACGCCTCCTCTGGTGGGCGCTGAAGCAGCGGCCCGAAGGTTACAGATTCCGGAAGCAATGCCCTCAAGGTCGGTATTCGCTCGACTTCGCATGCCTGTCGGCACGCCTGGCAATCGAGGTTGACGGCGAAGCGCACGACCGGGGGGATCGCCCTGCGCGGGATGCAGCGCGGGACCGACATCTCCAAAGCCTTGGGTGGCTAACCATGCGCATTCCGGCCGAGGAGGTTTTCAACAACCTCGAGGGGGTAGTCCTCGGGATCGTCGGCGCGTGTCGGAGGCGGGGCCCCCTCCACCATGCTTCGCATGGTCCCCCTCCCCGTTCCGGGGAGGAGCATTGATGCGCATGCGCTCACTCCTCTTCGTCCCCGGCGACCGGGCGGACCGGATGGAGAAGGCGCTCAGGTCGGGGGCGGACGCTTTGATCCTCGATCTCGAGGACGCCGTCGCGCCCTCTGCAAAGCCCGAGGCGCGTCGGCATGTCGCCGAGTTCCTCAACGCGCACGGCACCGCCAAGCTGTGGGTCCGGATCAACCCGCTCGGGACTGACGAGGCCGACAAGGACCTCGCCGCGATCCTCTCCAGCCACCCGGACGGGATCGTCCTGCCCAAGGCCGAGGGCGGCGCCTCGGTGGCCGAGCTGACCCGGCGGCTGACCGAGCGTGGCAACGCCACCGCGCAGATCCTCGCCATCGCCACCGAGACTCCCGCGGCGATGTTCCAGCTCGGCACCTATGGCGGCTTCAAGCGGCTCGCCGGCTTGACCTGGGGAGCGGAGGATCTGCCGGCGGCGATCGGCGCGGCGACCTCGCGCGAGGCCGACGGGCGCTACACGCCGCCCTACGAGCTCGCCCGTTCGCTGTGCCTGTTCGGGGCCGCGGCGGCCGGGGTGGCGCCGATCGAGACCGTCTATCCCGCGTTCCGGGACATCGACGGCCTTGCCGCTTATGCCGCGCGGGCGCGGCGCGACGGCTTCACCGGGATGATGGCGATCCACCCGGACCAGGTGCCGGCGATCAACGCCGCCTTCACGCCTAGCGAGGCCGACATCGCTTATGCCCGAGCGGTGGTCGCCGCCTTCGAGGCCCAGCCGGGAGCGGGCGCGCTGTCGCTCGACGGGCGGATGATCGACCGGCCGCACCTCGTCCAGGCGCAGCGCACGCTCGCCGCCGCCGCCGCCGCGCCGTGACGGCGATGCCGGCGCCGGCGGATGCCGCGTGGACGGCGCTCGCCTTCATCCTCGGCGCCGCGATCGGAAGCTTCCTGGCTACCGTCCTGGTGCGCTGGCCGCAGGGCCGAAGCGTCGTCGCCGGCCGCTCCGCCTGCGACAAATGCGGCAAGACCCTCGAGGCGCGCGACCTCGTCCCGATCCTCAGCTGGTCGCTGGCGAAGGGGCGCTGCCGCCACTGCGGCGCCCGAATCGACCGGCGCCACCTGGCGGCGGAGGCGGGCGCGGCCATGGTCGGAATCGCCGCCATCTTCGCTCATCCGATGCCGCTCGCCGCGGTCACCGCGATCTTCGGCTGGTGGCTGTTCCTGCTCGCCGCGCTCGACGTCGAGCATGAATGGCTGCCCGACCGGCTGACCTGGCCGCTGCTGGCGGCGGGGCTGGCGGCGGCGTGGGGCGGCTTCGGGCCGCCGCTGGAGAGCCGGCTGATCGGCGCCGCAGCGGGTTTCGCCTCGCTGTTCGCCATCGCCTTCCTCTATCGGGCGCTGCGCGGTCGCGAGGGGCTGGGCGGCGGCGACCCCAAATTGTTCGCGGCGATCGGCGCCTGGCTCGGCTGGACCCAGCTGCCGTTCGTGCTGGTCGGGGCGGGTCTGCTGGGGCTTGCGGCGCTGCTGTTCAGGCGCCTGAGGGGCCGTGCGGTGGCGGCGACCGACCGGCTTCCGCTCGGTGCTTTGATGGCGCTCGCCGCCTGGCCGATCTGGATCGTCATCGCGCGGTAACAATAACGCGCGAGTAGCGGCGAATGGCTTGGCGGGCAGGTATTATCCACAAGCCGCTTGCGCGGCGGCTCAAAAGCTGAAAGTTTCACCGGCTGGCGAATCCTGGGCTGGAGATCGCCAAGACATTGCTATGACTGTGGAAAATCTTCCGCGGATGGGCCCGCGGGGAAGGGGTTTGGGGTAGATGCGTTTAGCGTTTGACAGCCGGCGGCTGATCGGCCGCGCCCGGGGCGTCAACGGCTGGACGCTGCTCGAGTTCGCCTTGCTGGCGCTGATCGCGCTGCAATGCGCCCGGCTGATCTGGACGGCGGCCACGCCGCTGGGCCCGCTCGGGGACTGGCGGACCGATGTGGACCGTCCCGTCGGCGCGACCGGCGCTCTCGCCGATTTCGACCCCTTCTTCCGCCTCAGCGGAACCGGGGGACCGGTCACGGTGACCTCGCTCAACCTGAAGCTGTTCGGAATCCGCCAGGACCAGGTTTCCGGTCAGGGCTCGGCGATAATCGCCGGCTCGGACGGCCAGCAGCGCAGCATCGCGGTCGGCGAGGAGATCGAGCCCGGAGTGACCCTGAAGGCGGTCGGATTCGACAGCGTTACCATCGGCCGCGGCGGCGCCGACGAGCAGTTGTTCATGGACCAGTCGCAGGATCCGGCGACGGTGCCGGCCCCGAACACGCCGAGTCCCACAGCTCCGACCCCGCCGGTCACCCAGCCTACCACCGCGGTGGAGCCGGGCGGCCCACCCGTCGCCCCCTCGAAGCTCTACCCGAACGAGGTCAGCATGGCGCCGCGCATGAACGGGACCCAGCTGACCGGGGTGACGATCCGCCCGCAGGGCAATGACCAAGGGTTCCGGGCCCTCGGCCTCGCCCCCGGCGACGTCGTCGTCTCGGTCAATGGGCGCCGGATCAAGTCGATGGACCAGGCGCGGGGGATGGCGACGGAGCTCGCTTCGGCGCGGGCCGTCCTGCAGGTCGAGCGCGGCGGCCAAATGGTGACGCTGCGCCCGGGGAGCCCCCGGTGAAGCGCGCCTTGCTCGCCCTCGCTCTGATGCTGGCGTCGCCGCTGACGCCGGTCCACGCCCAGCATGTCGTCAACTTCCGCGAGGCCGACATCCGAGCGTTTATCGAGGACGCGGCGCGGGTGACCGGGCGCACCTTCATCGTCGACCCGGCGGTCAGCGGCAAGGTGTCCGTGGTGACCCAGCGGCCCCTGTCCCGGTCCGAATATTTCGAGCTGTTCCTGTCGACGCTCCGCGCCAACGGGCTGATGGCGGTGCCGCTCCAGGGCGGCGCCTTCCGGATCCAGCCGATCGCCACCGGCGCCGCCGCCGGCGGCCGGGCCGGCCGGCGCGGGAGCCCGAACAATTTCGTCACCGAGATCTTCCGGACCCGCAATATCGAGGGCGCGCAGGCGCTGGAGGCGCTGAGGCCGCTGGTCAGCGGGCAGGGCTCGATCACCGCGTCGCGCAACTCGATCGTCGTCGCCGACTTCGCCGACAATGTCGCCCGGATCCGCCAGGTCCTCGCCGGCATCGACCGCGACACCAGCACCAGCCGGATCGTGGCGCTGCGCAACGCCGGAGCGCGCGAGATCGCGACCTCGCTCAACGCGCTGATGGAGGGATCCGGCGGCCGGCCGGCGACGATCGTGCCGGTCGACAGCTCGAACTCGATCGCGATCCGCGGGGACACCTCGACGGTCGCCCGACTCGCCGCCATGGCCGAGGAGCTCGACCAGCGCGCTGCCACCGGCACCGAGATCAGGGTCATCTTCCTCCAGCATGCCGACGCCGCCCAGCTCCTGCCGGTGCTCCAGCAATTGCTCGGCCAGCCGGTTACCCAGCCGCCGGCGACGCCCGGCCTGTCGTCGCGCAACGACGAGAGCCGCTCGACGACGACCCGAATGGGCGGCGGGCGGGCGACGACGAGCACGACGAGCAGCACGGCCCCCGCCCCGGCGGCGGAGGCGGCGGCGGCGACCGGAGTCAGCATCTTCGGCCCGCGCGGCGCCGTCGTCACCCGCTTCCAGGGCGCCAACGCGCTGGTCATCGCGGCCTCGACCGACGTCCAGCGGCAGCTCGGCGAGGTCATCCGCCAGCTCGACACGCGCCGCGAGCAGGTGCTGGTCGAGGCGATCATCGTCGAGATTTCCGACGTCGCGGCGAAGAAGCTCGGGGTCCAGCTGCTCCTCGCCGGCCTCGGCGGAAGCAACATCCCGTTCGCGGTGACCAATTATTCCAACGCCAGCCCGAACCTGCTCACCGTCGGCGGAGCGATCGCGGCGGAGCGGCTGCGGACGACGACCACCACCGTCAACGGCGAGGTGGTGACGACGCAGCAGAGCTCGTCCGTCGCCGACGCGCTGCAGGAGGCGGCGGTGAATTCCGTGCTCGGCGCCACCGGCGGCATTGCCGGCCTCGCCATCCGCAGCGGCAACGCCCTCTTCGGAGCGATCATCAACGCGGTGAAGTCCGACAGCAAGTCGAACATCCTCTCCACCCCGTCGATCATGACTCTCGACAACCAGGAGGCGCGGATCCTGGTGGGCCAGGAAATCCCGATCACCACCGGCGAGGCGCTCAGCCCCAATTTCGACAACCAGTTCCGCACCGTCGACCGCGAGAACGTCGGGATCACGCTCGAGGTGCTGCCGCAGATCAACGCCGGCGGCTCGATCAAGCTCAACCTCAGGCAGGAGGTGAGCTCGATCGCCGGGCCCGTCTCCGGGCGCTCCAGCGACCTCATCCTCAACAAGCGCGAGATCGAGACGGTGATCACCGTCGACGACGGCGAGATCGTCGGGATCGGCGGCCTGCTCGACGAGAATGAGCGGCGCACCCTCGAGAAGATCCCCTTCCTCGGCGACCTTCCGGCGATCGGCAATCTGTTCAAGTCGAGGAGCCGGACCCGCAACAAGACCAATCTGATGGTGTTCATCCGTCCGACCATCCTGCGCTCGCCGGAGGATGCCCGGACGATGACGGAACGGCGCTACGGCTATATCCGCGGCATGCAGTACCGCCAGAATCCGAACGAGGAGCCCTCGATCGACGAGCTGGTCCGCGAATATATGGGGGCGGCGCCTCCCGATCCGGCGCCCGCCCCGCCGCCGCCGCTCGATCCGGCGATGTACGCGCCGCTGGCCCGGCCCGGCGATGCGGTGGTGACTCCGACCGCTCCGCCGCCAGCGGGAACCCCGCGATGAGCGTTGCGCGCGGCGAGGGCGAAGCGCCCGCCGCGGCGCTCAACCTGCCGTACCTGTTCGCCAAGCGGAACGGAGTGGCTCTGGTTGGCGAGTCGAACGGACAGGCGCGGGTCGCCCTTCGGCAGGGCGCCGATCCGCGTGCCCTCGTTGAGGCGCGCCGGGTCCTCGGACGACCGCTCGCGGTCGAGGCTGCGACGGCCGAGGGCTTCGACAAATTGCTGTCCGAGCGTTACGCGATGGACGAGCAGGCGGCCGCGGACGCGGCCGGCTCGCTCGGCCTCGGAGACGAGCTCAGCCACCTCGCCACCGACCTGCCTACGGCCGACGACCTGCTCGACAGCGCCGACGACGCGCCCGCGATCCGGCTGATCAACGGCATCATCGCCGACGCGGCCCGGCAGGGGGTGTCGGACATCCATATCGAGCCGTACGAGACCGGGCTGGTGGTCCGGATGCGAATCGACGGCGTGCTTCGCGAGACGCTGCGGATGCCCGCCCACGTGGCCCCGGTGGTGGTTAGCAGGATCAAGGTGATGGCCCGCCTCGACATCGCCGAGCGGCGGGTGCCGCAGGACGGGCGGATCGGCCTCACCCTGGGGGGCAAGCTGCTCGACGTCCGGGTCTCCACGCTGCCGAGTCGGGCGGGCGAGCGGGTGGTGCTTCGCATCCTCGACAAGGAGAATGCCGGAATCGACCTCGATTCGCTGGGAATGCCGCCGGCGGTGCACAAGCTGCTTCGCGACGCGCTCGTCGAGCCGAACGGAATCGTCCTCGTCACCGGGCCGACCGGCTCGGGCAAGACGACCAGCCTCTATGCCGGGCTCCGGCTGCTCAACGACGGCTCCCGCAACATCCTCACCGTCGAGGATCCGGTCGAATATGCGGTCGACGGGGTCGGCCAGACCCAGGTCAATCCGAAGGTCGGCCTGAGCTTCGCGGCGGGCTTGCGTGCCATCCTCAGGCAGGATCCCGACGTGGTCATGGTAGGCGAGATCCGCGACCGCGAGACCGCGGAGATCGCCGTGCAGGCGTCGCTGACCGGGCACCTCGTCCTCTCCACCGTCCACACCAACGACGCGATCGGAGCGATCACCCGGATGCGCGACATGAAGGTCGAGCCGTTCCTGCTCGCCTCGACCCTGCGCGCGGTGATCGCCCAGCGGCTGGTCCGCCGGCTCTGCCCGGCCTGCCGGTCGCCGACGGCGGCCGACGCCGCGATGGCGGCGATGATCGGCCTTCCGGCCGGAACGATCGTCCACGAGCCGCGCGGCTGCGCCGAATGCGGCAACAGCGGCTTCAAGGGCCGCACCGGAGTGTTCGAGGCGGTCCGCATCGACGACAATGTCAGGCGGCTGATCAACGCCGGCGGCGACGAGGTCGAGATGTCGGCCCACGCCTTCCGCAACGCGCCGAACCTCGCGGCGGCGGCGCGCGAGCTGGTCCGCGACGGCATCACAAGCGTCGGCGAAGCGGTCCGGATCTCGCGCCGCGAGAGCGAAGATGTCTGAGTTCGCCTATCTCGTCCTCGACCGGGCGGGGCGGGAGCGGCGCGGCTCGGTCCGGGCCGAGACTCCGGACGAGGCGCGCCAGAAGCTGAGCGCCCGCGGCCTGTTCGTCGTCAAAATGGAGAGCTCCGGCGGCGAGGCCGCTCCGGCCCTGCTGTCGCGGCAGCTGTTCGGGCGCAAGAAGCTCAATGCGCGCCAGCTGACCGTCTTCACCCGCCAGCTCTCGACCCTCGTTCAGGTCAGCCCGCTCGAGGAGTCGCTTCGCACCATCGCCCGCCAGACCGAGAAGGACCAGGTCCGTGACGTCCTGATGTCCGTCCATGGCTCGGTGCTCGAGGGGCGGCGCCTCTCGGAGGCGATGGCGCGCGAGCCGGCCAGCTTCCCGCCGCTCTACCGCGGCATGGTCGCGGCGGGCGAAGGGTCCGGCACCCTGCCGGAGATCCTCGAGCGGCTCGCCGGCCTGCTTGAACGGCAGGGGCAGGTGCGGAGCAAGGTGCTGAGCGCGCTCGCCTATCCGGCCGTGCTCGCCATCGTCGCTGCCTTCGTCGTCTTCGCGCTGATGGTGTTCGTCGTGCCCCGGGTGGTCGAGCAGTTCGAGGATATCGGCCAGGATCTACCCTTCCTCACCCGCGCCGTGATCGCGGTCTCGCATCTTCTCGCTGCCTGGTGGTGGGCGATGCTGCTCGGCCTCGTCGCGCTCGGCTTCGCCCTGGGCCGGGCGCTTCGCGACGAGGGGGTCCGGCAGCGCTTCGATCGGATGCTGCTGCGCATCCCGGTGATCGGCCGGCTGATGCGCGATCTCCACGCGGCGCGGATGGCGCGCACCCTTTCGACCATGGTGGCGAGCCGGCTGCCGCTGCTCGAGGGGCTGAAGCTGACCACCGAGACCGTCCACAACCGCGCCCTGCGCGCCGCGACCGCTCAGATCGCCGAGGCGGTCAGGACCGGCGGCAGCCTTTCGGGGGCGCTCAAGCGTTCCGGAATCTTCCCGCCCCTGCTCGTCTATCTGGCGGCCAGCGGCGAGGCGAGCGGGCGGCTCGACCTGATGCTCGAGCGCGCCGCCGACTATCTCGAACGCGAGTTCGACAGCTTCACGACCACCGCGCTCGCACTGCTCGAGCCGGCGATCATCGTCCTGATGGGCGCCCTGGTCGCGGTGATCGTGCTCTCGATCCTGCTGCCGATCCTGCAGCTCGACACATTGGCCGGAGGAATGGGATGAGGGATTTACGTGGATTTTGCCTCCCTGTCGCGAAGCGATGGGGAGGGGGACCGCCCGCAGGGTGGTGGAGGGGTAAAGCGCGCAGGCCTGCACCAGCTACCCCTCCACCCCGCTTCGCGGGGTCCCCCTCCCCATCTGCGATGGGGAGGCAAGAGGAGGGCTTCACGCTGGTCGAGCTGATGGTCGTCATCGTCATCATCGGGCTGCTCGCGACGGTGGTGATCATCAACGTCATGCCGGCGACCGACAAGGCGGCGGCGACCAAGGCCAAGGCCGACGTCGCGACGCTCGAGCAGGGGGTCGAGATGTACCGGCTCAACAAGATGCGCTACCCGAGCGGGTCGGAGGGGCTCCAGGCGGTCACCGCCGAAGGCTATGTGAAGCGCCTGCCCAAGGATCCGTGGGGCAATGCCTATCTCTATGCCGCGCCGGGCAAGAACGGGCGCGCGTTCGACATCTACAGCCACGGCGCCGACGGACGCGAAGGGGGCGAAGGCCAGGATGCGGACATCGGCAACTGGGATTCGTGACGCTTGAGGGGCACGGCTGCTCTCGTTCCTCCCCGGAACGGGGAGGGGGACCATGCGCAGCATGGTGGAGGGGGCCCGCGTCCGCGGCGCGCTGAGGATGGGCCCCCTCCACCACCGGCTTCGCCGGCGGTCCCCCTCCCCGTTCCGGGGAGGAACGGGAACGGCTTCACCCTCGTCGAGCTGATGGTCGTCCTCGTCATCATTGGCCTGACCGCAGCCGCGGTGGTGCTGGCCATTCCGGAGCCGGGCGGCGGAGTCCGCGGCGAGGCCTTGCGGCTCGCCGCCCGCGCCGACGCCGCGCGCGAGCGGGCGATGATGGACAATCGCCCGGTCGCTCTGGTGCTCCGGGAGAATGGCTACGGCTTCGAGCTGCGCACCGACGGCGAGTGGCGCGCCATGGCCGAGCGGCCGTTCGTCTCCCAGGACTGGAACGAGGGCACCCGCGCCTCGCTGGAAGGCGGCGAATCCCGGATCGTGTTCGATTCGACCGGCTTCGCCGAGCCCGCTCGGCTGCAACTGGTCCGGGGCAAGGAGGAAGCTCGGGTCGAAATTGTCGACGGGGGGCGGGTCCGTGTCATCCGCTAGGGATCCCGGGCGGAACGACGGCTTCACCCTGGTCGAGATGCTGGTCGCGCTCGCCGTGTTCAGCCTCGCCGCTCTGGCCCTGCTTCGGCTCGAGGGGGCGACGGTGTCGACCACGGCCCTGCTGCAGGAGCAGGCGCTGGCCCAGATCGTCGCCCGCAACCTCGCCGTCGAGGCGATGACCGACCCGCAGCCGCCGGCCTTCGGAGCGACCCGGGGCGAGGCGGTCAATGCCGGGCGCAAATGGCGCTGGGTCCGCGTCGTCGGCCGCTCGCCCGAGCCGAGAATCCAGCAGATCCGGATCGAGGTGCGAAGCGAGCGCGGGCCCGAGGCGGCGAATTTGACCCTGTTCAGGCGGGGGCCGAGGTGAGGGGGGAAATTTTTGCCTCCCCACGCGAAGTGGGGGGAGGGGGACCACCCGCAGGGTGGTGGAGGGGTAGCTCGCGCAGGCCTGCGCCATCTACCCCTCCACCATGCTTCGCATGGTCCCCCTCCCCATCCTCGATGGGGAGGCAAGAACGCGGCTTCACCCTCGTCGAGCTTCTCGTCTCGCTGTTCATCTTCGGAACCCTGTCGGCGGCCGGGGTCGCCTTGCTGTCGTTCAGCGTGCGCGCCCAGGAGGCGGCGGACGCCCGGCTCGGCGACCTCGCCGACTTCCGGCGCGCCGGCGCGCTCCTCGCCGGCGATCTCGCCCAGGCGGCGCCGCGGCTGGCGCGGGATTCGGCCGGCAATGCCCGGCCGGCCTTCCAGGGCCTCGGCGGCGACCAGGGCGGGGTCGTGCTCGCCTTCGTCCGCCGGGGCTGGGAGAATCTCGACGACACGCCGCGCGCGTCGCTTCAGCGAGTCGAATATCGGGTCGCCGACGGCCGGCTCGAGCGGCGGGTCTATCCGCGGCTCGACGGGGCCGCGCCGCTGCCGGCGACGACGGTGGCCGAGGGCGTGCGCCGGGTCCGCTTCCGCTATCGCGACGGCGAAGGCAATTGGCGCGAGCGCTGGGATCCGACCAGGGCGACCGAGCTTCCGCGAGCCGTCGAGCTGGTGATGGACGCCGAAGGAAGCGGCACCACCCGCCAGCTCTTCCAGACCGGGACGACGTCGTGAGTCGGGACGTGCCTCAGTCCGAGCGCGGCGCGGCCCTGCTCGCGGTGCTGGTCCTCGTCGTGATCATGGCCGCGATCGCCGCCGGCGCGTTCGAGCGGCTTCGGCTGTCGACGGCGATGGCGATGAACGGCGCGGCGCTCGACCAGGCGCGCGGCTATGCGCTCGGAGTCGAGGATCTGCTGGCGCTGAGGATCGAGGACCTCGCCGGCGAGGACGCCTATGTCACTACCCTGGCGGGGGACTGGAACGGCACCGCGCGCCGGATCCCGCTTCCCGGCGAGGGCGTGGCCGTCGGGACGATCCGCGACGGCGGCAATTGCTTCAACCTCAACAGCCTCGTCCAGGGCGACGTCACCACCACCCTGATCCAGCGGCCGGCGGCGATCGAGCAGTTCGTCGCGCTGATGCAGGTCATCGGGCTGCCCGAGCCGGCCGCGCGCCGGATCGCCGCCGCGACCGCCGACTGGATGGACAGTGATTCCGAGACCGGCCCCCAGGGCGCCGAGGATGCCGCTTATTCGGGCAGCGAGCCCGCTTATCGCACCGGCAATACGCTGTTCGCCGATGCGAGCGAGCTTCGCGCCGTCGCCGGGGTCACTCCGGAGATCTACCGGCAGCTCAGGCCCTTTCTATGCGCGCTGCCCGCTGCCGACATGTCGCCGATCAACGTCAACACGCTGCTTCCGCGCGACGCGCCGCTGCTCGCCATGTTCGCTCCGGGCAAGGCCGGGGTGGACCGGGTGCGGGGGCTGATCGGAGCGCGGCCCCCGGCGGGCTGGCGCAACACGTACGATTTCTGGCGCAGCGCCGAGCAGGCCGGGCTAGAGACGTCGGCAGATCCAATGTCCCAGCTCCAGCTCAAAACCTATTGGTTCACCATCGACCTCGACGTTGCCTTCCAGGGCGCGGAGATGGAGGAATGGGCGCTGGTCGACGCGCGGCTCGCCCCGGCCAGGGTGGTCGCGCGGCGGTGGGGCGGCGGCGAATGAGGGACGCCTTGCTCCTCTTCCTCGCCCGCGGCGGCGGGATCGAAGGCTGGATGCGGATCGCCGACGGAGCGATCGCGGCGCGGGGCGCCGGTGTCGAGGGCAGCGAGGCGCATCGGACCCCGCCGGTCGTCGCGGTGGCGCCGGGCGAGGCGGTGAGCCTGCGCTGGCTGGAGTTTCCCGCCGGCCTGTCGGCGGCCCAGGCCGCCGGCGCCGCCCGGCTGATGGCGGCGGACTTCAGCGCCCAGCCGCTCGACGAGCTCCACGTCGCGGCCGGGAGGGAAGCGGAGGAGGGGGGGACGCGCTGCGTCGGCCTGGTGCCGATGGAGACGATGCGCCTCTGGCTTGCCGACGTCGAGGCAGCCGGATTCGAGGCCGAGCGGCTGATCCCCGAGACGCTGTTGCTGCCCGCGCCGCCGGAAGGCTTCGCCACCCGCGACGCCGGCACGCTGCGCCTCTACCGCGCCCGGGACGAGGCGTTCGCGGCCGAGCCGGAGCTCGGCGCGCTGCTCCTGGGCGGACGTGGCACCATTGAGGTCAACGGTGAGGACGGGCTGGCCGAGGCACTGGCGCAGGCCCCGCTCGACCTTCGCCAAGGTCCGTTCGCGCGCCGGCGCGACTGGACGGTGGCGCCGGCGCGGGCGAAGCGGATGGGGGTGCTGGCGGCGGCCCTGCTCCTGGTCAGCCTCGCCGTTCACGTCGCCGCCATCGCCCGCTACATCTTCGCCGCCGACGCCGCCGAGGCCGAGACCCGCCGGATCGCGTCGGCGGCACTGCCGCGCAGCCCCGGGGTCACCGATCCGGAGGCGGCGCTGACCCAGCGGCTGGCCGAGCTGCGCGGCGGCGGCGCCGGTTTCGGAGCCACCGCCGGAGCCGTATTCGACGCGGTGAAGGGGACGCCCAATGTCGAGCTGTCGGCGCTCGCCTTCGCGCCCGACGGGACCCTGCGCGCCACGGTTCAGGCGGACATGCCCGCCGCCCTCGAGGCGCTCCGCCAGCGGGTCGAGTCGGCCGGCTTCGTCGCCGAGGCCGGGGCGCCGCGGACGGGCGGCGGCCGCCGGGTCGCCGACCTCCTGGTACGGCCGCGATGAGCCCCCGGCTCAGGGCGCTGTGGCTGGCGCGCACGCCGCGCGAGCGCTGGCTGCTCGGCGTGATGTTCGCGCTGGCGGCGCTGGTCCTGGTCTGGTTCCTCGTCATTCGGCCGCTCGGCGACATGCTGTCGGCGGCCCGGGAGCGGCACGGCCAGGCCGTCGCGGCGCTGGCCGAGGCGCGCTCGATGGCCGAAGAGATCGCGATGCTGGAGCGGGGCGGCCCGGCGGCGATCGACGGACCGGTCGACCAGGCCCTGGCGGCGGCGGCGTCCGAGGCCGGGTTCCAGCTCTCGGCGCTTCAGCCGCAGGGCCCGGGAAGGGTCTCCTTCGCCCTCGGCGCGGCGCGGCCGCAGGCGCTGTTCGGCTGGATCTCCGGGCTTGAGGGACAGGGCTATGTCGTCGAGCAGCTGAGCGCGAGCAGCAATCCTGACCGAACGCTGTCGGCCCAGATCACCCTTCGGGCGCGGGGCCGCTGATGCGCCTGCGGCTGCGCTGGTGGCGGGAGCTGTTCTTCCTCGGCGCCCTGCTGTTCGGCCTGGTCGCGCTGCTGCCGCTGCATTTCGCCATCGACAGCCTCGGCTTCGCCGACAGGGGCCTGACCGCCCGGAGCGCCGCCGGCAGCGTCTGGGTGGGCGCGCTCGACGAGGCGCGGCTGGGACCGGTGCCGCTCGGAAGGGTGGCGACCCGGCTTCGGCTGCTGCCGCTGCTCGCCGGCCGGGCCCGGCTCGACGTCGCTCAGGACGGAGACGGCTTCCGCGCCGGCCTTACCGCCACGCGCCACGGCTTCGGCATCGACGACGCTTCGGGGATGATCGAGGTGGCGGGATTCGGCCCGGTGCCGGCGGCGACGCTGGACCTGGCCGACGTCAGCGTCCGCTTCGACGACGGCCTTTGCGCGAATGCTGAGGGGATGGTCAAGGCGCGGCTGGCGGGCCAGCTCGGCGCGGCGCCGCTCGTCCCCGGCTTCAGCGGCGAGGCGCGCTGCGACGGCCCGGCCATATTGCTGCCGCTTCGAAGCCAGTCCGGCGCGGACCGGCTCGACGTCCGGCTGTTCGCCGAAGGGCGCTACCAGATCGACGTCGCGGTGAGGACCGGCGGAACGACCTATTCGCAAAGGTTCGAGGGCGTCTTCGAATCCCCCCGGTAACGCGCTTCGATGAAGCGGCCCTGGGTCTCGAAGGTCATCAGCGGATCGCGGCAGATCTCGCCGCACAGAGTATCGAGCGCGTCGGCGATCGTGGCGAGGCCGCGGCACAGGCGCGCCTCCACCGCCGGATCCTCCTTGCGACCGGATGGCGGGATGGCCTCGTAGGCGAGGACCAGCCGCGGCAGATGGTCGCCGAGCAGCCGCCGCGCCTCCCAGGCGGAGCCCGAATGCGGGGGGAGCGCGGCGAGGTGCGGCTGGAGGTCGCCGAGCCGGCGGAAGATCCGGTCGAGCAGCGGCCGGCTGCCGGCCGGGAGCCCGTCGCGCCGGGCGAGCAGCCAGTCCTCGGCGTCGCCGGGCAGCGCCGTCAGCTCGGCCCGGGAGAAATCGCCGTCGGCGGAGCGTCGCCGGGCCGGCAGCGCGAGCGCGGCGGCGACGAGCAGCAGAGCCCCGCCGCCCGCCGCGATCAGCGCCGGTCCCGCCACCGGCGCGACCAGTGCGCCATAGCCGGCAATCCCGGCGCCCGAGGCGCCGCCCGCCAGGGCCGCGCGCGTGACGCGGCGGGCAGCCTCCCGCGACTTGCGCTCGGCCCGGCGCTTCTCGGCCTCGCGGACCGCTTTCGACTTGAGGTGGAGCCGCAGATATTCGTCCGCCTGCCGCCACAGGCCGCCAAGGCCCATCACGCGTCTCCGGGACCGCCGCCTTCCTTGTAGCGGCTCTCGATGAAGCGGCCGTGGGTCTCGAACGCCTGGCGGTCGCCCTGGACCAGCTTGTCGCCGATCTCGCCGAGCGCCTCGCGGGCCGCGTCGAGGCTCGCGACGAGCCGCTGGTCGGCGGTCAGGCCCTCGCCGTCGGTCTGCTGGCGATAGTCGGCGGGGATCCGCTCGTAGCGGTCGATCAGCTCGGGCAGATGCTTGCCCATCAGCCGGCGGGCGTCCTGGGCGAGCGGGTCGAGCGGATCGACCTCGGCGAGGCGCGATTCGAGCAGCGGCAGCTGGGCGCCGATCGCGTCGGCGCGCTTCGCCGCCGGCGCGGGCAGAGCGGCGCGGCGGCGCACCAGCATGTTCTCGAGCTGCCGGACGACGGTGCCGGTCGGCAGTTGCTCGTTATAGACGACCCGCTTCGGCTCGGCCGGCCAGAAGAAGCCGGCAAGCAGGACGGCGAGGATCGCAAGGCCGATCAGGAAGAGCCCGTTGACCCCGATCGGGCTGACCATGAGGCCGAAGACGATGGTGGCGACGATCAGCGCGGCGACCGCCATCCCCATCGTCGCGGCCCGCCGCGCGAGCGAGCCCGCCGCCCGGCTGTAGTAGCGGCGGCGCAGGCTCGCGCTCGCGGGCTGATGGCCGTCGAGCCGCGCCGAATATTCGTCGAACCGGGCGATCGCCTCCTCGACGCTGCGGGGCGTGCGCGCCATCCGTTCAGCCTTCTATCGGATTGAGCAGCAACGAGCTGCCGGCGCTGCGCCCCGCCAGCCGGTTCTGCTCGGTTCCCTCGGCGCGGGCGATATAGCCGCGGCTCTTCTCGACCTCGCTGGAGAGGGTCTCGACGGTCTGCTTCATGCTTCCGAGCGCCTCCAGCTTGAAGGTGTCGATCGTGTCCATCGTGTCGTAGATGTTCTGGAAGGCGCGCTGCAGGGTCTCGAGCGGGATCGTCGAGGAGGCCGCCTGCTTGTGGATCTCGCTGGTCTGGCTCTTGAGCAATTCGCCGGTCGAATCGATGATGTTGGCGGTCGTCGTGTTGAGCGAGGTGATCTGCTCGAGCACCAGCCGCTGGTTGGTCATCGCCTGGGCGACGGTGACGGCGGTGCGAAGCGCCGCGACCGTGGTCGTCGAGGCCCGGTCGACGCCCTTGATCAGCTCGACATTGTTCTTCTTGACGAGGTCGAGCGCAAGGTAGCCCTGCACCGTCACCGCCATCTGGGTGAGAAGATCGGTGGTGCGCTGGCGGGTGTAGAAGAGGGCGGTCTCGCGGATCGCCTTGGCCTTGGCGGGCTCCGTCGCGTCGAGCTCGGCGGCCTTGTCCTCGAGCTTCTGGTCGAGCTGCTTGGAAATGTGGATCATCTGCTCGAGCTGGCCCATCGTCTTCCACATCGCGGCGCGCTCGGTGTTGATCGCCTCATTGTCGTACTGGAGCTCCTCCTTGCCGGAGGCGAGGCTGTTGAGGATCTTCGAGATGTGGGTCTGCGAGCTCTGGTACTTCTGGAAATAATTGCCGAGCTTGTTGCCCCAGGGGATGAAGCCGAGGATCTTGCGCGACGTGCTGAGATTGCCCTGCTTGCCGGGATCGAGCTCCTCGACGGTGCGGCGCAATTCGAGCAGGTCGGCGCCGATTCCGGTATCCTTGTCGATCGCCTTGATCGGGCGGTCGAGGAAGCGGTTCGAATGGCCGGCGGCCTCGGCGATCTGCTTGCGGCCCATGTTGGTCAGCTCGTCGACCTTCCGGCCGAACTCCGGGCTGTTGGCGTCGACCGCGACCAGCTCGTTGACGAACTTGTCGACGACCGTCTCGAGCTTCGACTTCACGCCTTCCTCGATCGGGACGAGGCCGGCGGCTTCCGCCGGCGCGATCGTCTGCAGCGCCTCGGGCGCCTCGAGCTTCAGCTTGGTCTCGGTCTGGGTGGCCATTTGCTCGCTCCGTTAGGCTTTGGGGCTAGATGGGGCAGGGGAGGCGGTGAGCGCAAGGGGGAACGTGTATTATTGAAGCAACACAGCGGCGCGGATGGAAAAAAGGTGGAGGCGCGCAGCCGGGGGCGGCATTGTCGGCGGGCGATTCTCGAAAGTCGCCAAGGACAGGGGAAATGCCATGCTCAGACGTCTCGCCGCGGCGGCCGCCGCTCTGTCTCTCGCCGCGACGCCCTGCGCCGCCGCCGAGTTGCCCGACCAGCGCGATCCGGGCGCCCGCCGGAGCGGCGCGGCGATCGGCGGCTACGTCCGGCTCGCGCTCGGAGGCAAGGCCGCGCGCCGGGCTCCCGCCGCCGGGCTTCGGATGACCGCGGTCCACGACTACCGCACTGCCGGCGCCGGGCGCGCCGCTTTCTTCGAGACCGACACGCTCGACCTGCGCCTTGTCGGAGCGAAGAAGCCGGCGCTGTTCGTGGCGGGCGTCCCCGTCACCGGCGAGCAGGCGCGGCGGCACAATCTGACCGGAGTGAGCACGGTGGTGACCGTCGTCATCATCGCGGCGGCCGTCGTCGGAGGCTATTACATCGCCCGCGCGATCGACGATTCGGGCGAGGAATAGGCACTCTCCGGCGCCTATAAATCCGGCAGCACCTGGCTCGCTTCGCCCCAGCCCTGGAGGGCCGGGCCGGAGGCGCGCTCGAGCAGCTGGTCGCCGTCGCGGACGGTGAACGGGGCGCCGGACTGGAGGTCGTCCAGCTCGTCCCAGCTGATCGGCGCCGCCACCGGCGCCCGCTCGCGGGCCCGGGCGGAATAAGGCAGGATCGCGGTCGAGCCGCGCTGGTTGCGCAGATAGTCGAGGAAGATCCTGCCCTTGCGCTTGATCTTGGCGAGGTTGGCGGTGAAGCGCTCCGGCTCGGCGGTGGCGAGCGCGATGGCGAAGCGCTGGGCGAAATCCTTGACCTCGGGCCATTCTGCCTGCGGAGTGAGGGGAACGACGACGTGGAGGCCCTTGCCGCCGGTCGTCATCGGGAAGCTTTGCAGCCCCATGTCGGCGAGATGGCGGTGGATGTCGCGCGCCGTCCGCTTGACCTCGTTGAAGCCGAGGCCCTCGTCCGGATCGATGTCGAAGACGAGGCGATCGGGCTTCTCGACCTCGTCGACCTTGGAGCCCCAGCCGTGGAACTCGATCGTGCCCATCTGGGTGCAGGCGACGACCCCGGCCGTCGCCGGGACGAAGACGTAATCCTCGATCTCGCCCTTCTTCTCCTCGATCGCGATCTGGCGGACGTGGGGGCCGAAGCTGCCGGTATTGTGCTTCTGGAAGAAGCATTTGCTGGACCGGCCCTGCGGGCAGCGGACGAGGCTCAACGGCCGGTCGGCCGCCCATTCCATCATCGCCGCGCCGATCGTGCGGTAATAGTCGACCAGCTCCGCCTTGGTCACTCCCGCGTCGGGGAACAGGATCCGCTCTGGGTTGGTGATCTTGACGTCGTCGGCCGCCGGGGGAGCGGCGCGCTCCACCGCCTGGGGAGTCTCCTCGACGACCTCGTCGGGCTTCTTGTCGCTGCGCAGGCCGAGGAAGCTGGCGTGGCGGACGACGCCGTCGGCGGTGAATTCGGCAAAGGCGACTTCGGCGACCAGCTTCGGCTTCAGCCAGTGCGCGCCGCGCGCGTCCGCCCGTGGCACCGGCGCGACGGGCTTCTCCGCCTTGATCCGCCCGAACCGCTCGAGCAGGTCGTGCTGGACCTGATTCGAGAAGCCGGTGCCTACCTTGCCGGCGAAGCGCAGCTTGCCCTCCTCGTACACGCCGAGCAGCAGGGCCCGGAAGCCGCGGCCCTTCTTGTCGCTTTCCGACCAGCCGAGGATGACGAACTCCTGGCGGTAGGTGCATTTGATCTTGAGCCAGGACTTGGTCCGGCCGCTCCGATAGGGCGAGTCGGCGCGCTTGGAGATGATCCCCTCCTGGCCGGCGCCGCACATCGCATCGAACAGTTTCTCGCCGTGGCCGACGATATGCTCGGCGTAGAGGATGACGGGCGGGCGCCCCTCGCCGATCAGCGAGGCGAGCCGGTTCTTGCGCTCGATCGTCGGCAGCCGGGCGACGTCCTCGCCGTCGATCTCGAGCGCGTCGAACAGGAACAGGGTGAGGCCGCGGCCGCCGGCGCTGATCGCCTGCTGGAGGGCCGAGAAGCCGGTATTGCCCTTCTCGTCGAGGGCGACGATCTCGCCGTCGAGCAGGGCCGAGCCGACCTCCAGCTCGGCCGCCGCGGCGACGATCTCGGGGAATTTGTCGGACCAGTCGAGGCCGGAGCGGGTATAGACCTTCGCCTTGCCACCGCCGATCGCGAGCAGGCAGCGATAGCCGTCATATTTCATCTCGTGGATCCAGCCGGAGCCGGACGGGACGTGGTCGACGAGGGTCGCCTTCTGCGGCTCGCGGAAGGGGGGGATCCGTTTGCCGTCACCCCGGCGCAAGCCGGGGCCCCGGGTCGCCTCCTGAGCCTTTCCGTCCTGGGGTCCCGGCTTTCGCCGGGATGACGGTATGGACGGATCCGTCTTCCAGCCCTTCAGCTCCTTCGCTTTCTTGCCCGCGGCGATCTCCTGCATGCTGCGCCCCGTCTTGATCGACGTCAGGTGCCTCTCCGTCAGGCCCATCGAGCCACCGACATGCTCGTCGGTGACCTTCTTGAGCATCCAGTTCTCCGCCTTCTCGCGCCCCTTGGGCTTCAGCCGGAACATCACCCATTCGCCCTTCATCCGGTGACCGTCGAGGGTGAAGTGGAGATGGCCTTCCTCGAGCGTCTTGCGCGGGTCCTTGCCCGGATGGGGAGTCCACTTGCCCCAGTCCCAGAGCATCACCGTCCCGCCGCCATATTCGCCTTTGGGGATGATGCCCTCGAAGGTCGCGTAGCTCATCGGATGGTCTTCGGTGCGAACCGCGAGGCGCTTGTCGGCGGGGTTGAGGCTGGGGCCGTTGGGCACCGCCCAGCTCTTCATCACCCCGTCCAGCTCCAGGCGAAGGTCGTAGTGGAGGCGGGTGGCGTCGTGCTTCTGGACCATGAACAGCGCAGATGCGTGCGGCTTCTTCGCCTTCGCCACCTCGCCCGGCGGCTCCGCCGTCTTCGCGAAGTCGCGCTTGCGGTTGTAGGTGGCGAGCGGATCGGCGGGCTTGGTGCTCATCTTGCCTCCCTGCCGGCGAAGCCGGTGGGGAGCAACCGTCTTAGGCGTAGGCCCAGGGTATGTTTGTGCGGAGGATGGCGTTGAGGGTGACGATCATCTTTCGCATGAGTGCGACGAGGGCGACCTTTGGGGGTTTGCCGGCGGCGAGGAGCCTGTCTTTGGC
>DASVRO010000075.1:0-76322 GCA_036388575.1 Allosphingosinicella sp. | reverse complement strand
CTGGAGGTCGCCCGCAATTGCCGCGACATCGCCTCCCTTGGCGCCCTTCATCCGCTCGGCGATCGCTTCGAACGCTTCTTCCCAGCTCGCAGGCTGCAGCTTGCCGCCACGGCGGACCCACGGCCGGTCGAGCCGGTTCCTGAGGAGGCCGTCAACGGCATGGCGGGTCTTGTCGTGCGCCCACTCCTCGTTCACGTCCTCGTTGATCCGGGGAAGCGCCCGCATCACCTCGCGCTGGCGCGCATCGATGCGGATGTTGGAGCCGACCGCGTCCATCACGTCGATGCCGGGGATCTTGCGAAGCTCCCACGGACGCGCCTCGAAGCTGTACGGCTTTGAGACCAGAGCGCCGACGGGGCAGAGATCGACGACGTTTCCGGAAAGCTCCGACGTCACCGCGCCCTCAAGGTACGAGGTGATCTCCATATTCTCGCCGCGGTTGATCGCTCCGATCTCCTCTACGCCCGCCACTTCCTCGGCGAAGCGGACGCAGCGCGTGCAGTGGATGCAGCGGGTCATGATCGTCTTGACCACGGGCCCCATATATTTCTCGGTCACCGCCCGCTTGTTCTCGGCGAAGCGGCTGTGGCCGCGGCCATAGGCCATCGCCTGGTCCTGCAGGTCGCACTCGCCGCCCTGGTCGCAGATCGGGCAGTCGAGCGGGTGGTTGATGAGCAGGAACTCCATCACCCCCTCGCGAGCCTTCTTGACCTGGGGGCTCATCGTCGAGATTTCCTGCCCGTCGGCGGCCGGCAGGGCGCAGCTCGCCTGCGGCTTGGGCGGCCCCGGCTTCACCTCGACGAGGCACATCCGGCAATTGCCGGCGATCGACAGCCGCTCATGGTAGCAGAAACGAGGAATCTCCTTCCCCGCCAGCTCGCACGCCTGCAGCACGGTCGCGCCCTGCGGGACCTCTATCTCGATACCGTCGACTTTGACCGTTGGCATGAAGTTGATCTCTAGGGCTTGGCGGGGGCCGGCGGCGCGGCCGTGAGGATGTGATAGACGGGCTCGGCCAGCACGTCGCGAAGATTGGCCGGGGTGAGCGCCAGATTGACGTCCGCGGGCAGGCAGGGTCCGAGCACCGGCATCAGCCGGCGAACCGCCGCGGTCTGTTCGGCGGAATCGGGCTTCGAGGCGAGCAGCGCGAGGGTGGCCGGCCAGGAGCGGGTCGCGACGCAATGGCCGAAGTCCTGGAAGACCAGGCCCGCCCGGTCCACATCGGCGCCGGCGGGAACCCCGGAAAGCAGGGGCATGAACCAGGGGTCGCTGTCCGGCGGCATCGGGCTTTGCGGCGGCGCCCCCGCCACCATCCTGGCGGCCATCGCTCGCGCCGTCGGCAGGCGGAGCACGCGAGGCGTGAAGCGCAGCTCGCGACCGTCGCTGATCAGCCGGTCGCTTTCCATGCAGATCGCGATGTCGGGCTCTTCCTTCTGAACGAAGGCGAACTCGTCCTGCGTGCCGGGCAGCTTGGCGAACCAGCCCCGAACGAAATCCTTGCGGCGGTCGGCGAGGCAATTGGCGACGGTCTGAACCAGCGCAACCGCGTCCTTGGTACTGCCGACCTCCGCGTCGCGGCCGATGCGGGTGCCGGTGCGCTGCGCGGCGGCCGGTCCTGCCGTGCACAAAAGCTGTGCCGCAAGGGCAAGGCCGACGACCAGCCTGAAATGGATTCGCGGCATCATCGCAATGCTCCCCCGGCAGACGGCCGCGCCGCCTGCGCGAGGCGGTAATAATTGATCGCGACCGAGCCGCGCAGCGCCGCTTTGCCGAAACGCAGGGTCTGCCCCTCGGGCAGGCAGCGGGCGAGCGCCGGGCGAAGCGCGGCGAAGCGCGTCGCCTCCTCGGCGGAATCGGGCGTCGACGCCAGCAAGGCCCTGGCGCCGGCGGTGTCGACCCGGACGATGCATTCGCCGTAGCGGGAGAGAAAGGCGAAGGCCTCGGCCTCGCCGTGGCGTTCGAGCGCCGCCTCGAGCTTGCGCTTGCCGAGCTTCCTGCCCCTGGCGTCGACCGGCCGGGGCGGTTCGCCGGGGTCGTGGTGAACCAGCCTCGGAACCGTCTCGAGATCGGGCGCCGGCCGCGCCGCCAGCTCCCGGCTGACCAGCGCATCGGCGAGGGCATAACGGTAGAGATCGCCGCCGAACCGCATCTGAACGGTCTGGTTGACCTCGCGGGTGAGGCATTCCGGCCGGATCAGCATCCGGTAGTCGTGAAGGAGGACGTCGTTGCCGACGTTCGCGACGATCGCTTCCGACGCCTTCGCCGCCTGCCGCTTGACCACGCAGCGGGCGTAGGCATGGGTGAGCGCGCGAGTCTCCTTCGTCGAATATTCGGCGTCGGACCAGTTCTGGGCCAGACTCTGCGCGGCCAGGCCCGACACCGCGAAGATCAGCGACGCCGCCGCGCCGAGGCCAGCAGCGACCCTCATTCCGCCGCCTCCAGGGTCCGCCCGCGTCGCTCGGCGATGCGCCGCTCCAGCTCCGGCCGGAAGTGGCGGATCAGGCCCTGGATCGGCCAGGCGGCGGCGTCGCCCAGAGCGCAGATGGTGTGGCCCTCGACCTGCTTCGTGACGTCCCAGAGGGTGTCGATCTCGTGGATCTCGGCATTGCCTTCGACGAGCCGCTCCATCACCCGCCACATCCAGCCGGTGCCTTCGCGGCAGGGCGTGCACTGGCCGCAGCTCTCATGCTTGTAGAAATAGGAGATTCGGGCGATCGCCTTCACCACGTCCGTCGACTTGTCCATGACGATGACGGCGGCGGTGCCGAGGCCGGAGCCGAGGTCCTTGAGCCCGTCGAAATCCATCGGAGCATCGATGATCTGCTCGGCCGGCACCAGCGGCACGGACGATCCGCCGGGGATGACGGCGAGGAGATTGTCCCAGCCGCCGCGGATTCCGCCGGCATGGCGGTCGATCAGCTCGCGGAACGGCACCGACATGGCGTCCTCGACGACGCACGGCTTGTTCACGTGGCCGGAGATCTGGAAGAGCTTGGTGCCCTCGTTCTTCTCGCGCCCGATGCCCTTGAACCAGGCGGCGCCGCGGCGAAGGATGGTCGGCACGACGGCGATCGATTCGACGTTGTTGACCGTGGTGGGGCAGCCGTAGAGGCCCGCTCCCGCCGGGAAGGGCGGCTTCAGCCGCGGCATGCCCTTCTTGCCCTCGAGGCTCTCGAGCATCGCCGTCTCTTCGCCGCAGATATAGGCGCCGGCGCCGCGGTGGACGAAGAGGTCGAAATCGTATCCCGACTTGGCGGCGTTCTTGCCGAGCAGCCCCGCATCGTAAGCCTGCTGGACCGCGGCCTCCAGGGTCTGGGCCTCGCGGATGAACTCGCCGCGGATGTAGATGTAGCCGGCCCGGGCGCGCATCGCGAAGCCGGCGATCAGCGCGCCTTCGATCAATTTGTGCGGATCGTGGCGGATGATCTCCCGGTCCTTGCAGGAGCCGGGCTCGGATTCGTCGGCGTTGATGACGAGGAAGTTGGGACGGCCCGGAGTCGGCGCCTTGGGCATGAAGCCCCACTTCATCCCGGTCGGGAAGCCGGCGCCGCCGCGGCCGCGAAGCCCGGAAGCCTTGATCTCGTCGATGATCGCGTCTTCGCCGATCGCCATCAGCGCCTTGGTATCGTCCCAGTCGCCGCGCGCCTGCGCGCCCTTCAGGCCCCAGTCCTGGAAGCCGTAGAGGTTGGTGAAGATCCGGTCCCTGTCCTCGAGCATCAGCCGCCCATTCCGAAATAAACCGCTGCCACCAGCGCGACGATGACGACTGCGGCGACCAGCTTCACCATGCCTTTGACCATCTTCAGGACGACGACCAGCGCGACGAGCCCGACGGCGATGGGAAGGAACTGCTCCATCAGGACCACTCCCCCCGATAATCGTGATTCTCGGTCACCATCGCCTGCAGGCTGGTGACTCCGCCCTCGGGATCGCTCGTCCGCCGATCGACGCCTTGCGGACCCGGCTTCGGGGTCTCGCCGCGCGCCAGCGCCTCGAGGATCGCCGTCGTCGTCTCGAAGGTGAGGTCCTCGAAATTGTCGTCGTTGATCTGGACCATCGGAGCGTTGGCGCAGGCGCCGAGGCACTCGACCTCGGAGAGGGTGAAGAGGCCGTCCTCGGTCGTCGCGCCCTTCTTCATCCCCCTGGCCTTGCAGGCGGCGAAGACGTCGTCGGAGCCGCGCAGCATGCAGGGCGTCGTGCCGCAGACCTGGACGTGGAAGCGGCCGACCGGCCTGAGGTTGAACATCGTGTAGAAGGTCGCGACCTCGTAGGCGCGGATGTAGGGCATGTTCAGATAGGCGGCGACATATTCGATCACCGGGATCGGCAGCCAGCCCTGGGTCTGCGTCTCCGCCCCGACCTGCCGCTGGGCGAGGTCGAGCAGCGGGATGATCGCGCTCTGCTGCCGCCCCGGCGGGTAGCGGCCGACGATCAGCCTCGCCTGCCTGTCATTCTCCTTGGTGAAGGCGAACGCCCCCCAGCGGGCGCGGACTCCGTCCAGATCGGGGATGGAATTGGAAAGCAGGTCAGCCATCCTTGCCGTCCCCTTTCCCGCCGCGCCGCCGAGCGCTGAGCCCGGCCAGGACGAGCAGCAGCACGAGGGCGACCGACGTGTAGGCCACGTTCCCTTTCTCGCCGATCTGGCCGGGCGCGGGATCGGAGTTCCACTTGAGAAACACCATCACGACCGCCGCGACCAGCAACGCCGCGACGAGCGCGATCAGCCAGAGTCTCTGCCGGCTCACCGGTCGATCTCCCCGAAGACGATGTCGAGCGAGCCGAGGATGGCGGTGACGTCGGCGAGCATGTGGCCGCGGGTCATGAAGTCCATCGCCTGCAGGTGGCTGAAGCCGGTCGGGCGGATCTTGACCCGATAGGGCTTGTTGGTGCCGTCGGCGACGAGGTAGATCCCGAACTCGCCCTTGGGGCTCTCGGTGGCGACGTAGACCTCGCCCTCCGGCACGTGGAAACCCTCGGTGTAGAGCTTGAAGTGGTGGATCAGCGCTTCCATCGACTGCTTCATCTCGGCCCGCTTGGGCGGAACCACCTTGCGGTCGAGGCTGGCGATCGGCCCCTCGGGCATCTGGTCGAGGCACTGCTTCATGATCCGCACCGACTGGCGGACCTCCTCGGCGCGCACCATCATCCGGTCGTAGCAATCGCCCTTGGTGCCGACGGGGACGTCGAACTCGACCCGGTCGTAGACGTCGTAAGGCTGCGCCTTGCGTATGTCCCAGGGCACTCCGGCGGCGCGGATCATCGGTCCCGAGAAGCCCCAGGCGATGGCGTCTTCCTTCGAGACCGTGCTGATGTCGACGTTGCGCTGCTTGAAGATGCGATTGTCGACGACGAGGCTCAAACTATCCTCGAACATCGGCAGGAGCCTGTCGTCCATCCACGCGCCGATGTCGTCGAGCAGCCCGGCGGGAACGTCCTGATGGACCCCGCCGGGGCGGAAGTAATTGGCGTGCATGCGCGCGCCCGACACCCGCTCGTAGAAGTTCATGATGTCTTCGCGCGGCTCGAACAGCCACAGGTTCGGAGTCATCGCCCCGACGTCCATGATGTGGCTGCCGATGTTGAGCAGGTGGTTCTTCACCCGGGTCAGCTCGGCGAAGAAGGTCCTCAGATACTGGGCGCGGAGCGGCACGTCGAGGCCGAGCAATTTCTCGATTGCGAGGACGTAGCTGTGCTCCATGCACATCGGCGAGACGTAATCGAGCCGGTCCATATAGGGGATGGACTGGATGTAGGTCTTGTACTCGCAGAACTTCTCGGTGCCGCGGTGGAGCAGGCCGACGTGAGGGTCGACCCGCTCGACGATCTCGCCGTCGAGCTCGAGGATCAGCCTGAGCACACCGTGCGCGGCGGGATGCTGGGGCCCGAAGTTGATCGTGTAATTGGCGATCTCGGACTCGGTCGCGCCGGAGCGGGCGACCTGGTGCTCGTGGGACTGGGCGGGAGAAGCGATGGTCATAGAATCACCGTCACCCCAGCGAAGGCTGGGGTCCATGCTGAGTCAGAATGGATGCCAGCCTTCGCTGGCATGACGGAGCGCCTCACTTCTTGATCTCCCCGGCCTTCAGCGGAGTCGGCGCGCCCGGCGCCTCCGGAGCCTTCTCGTCCCCGGGCAGGATGTATTGGGCGCCCTCCCACGGGCTGAGGAAGTCGAACGGCCGGAAGTCCTGGGCGAGCCTGACCGGCTCGTAGACCACCCTCTTCTGCTCCTCGGAGTAGCGAAGCTCGACATAGCCGGAGAGCGGGAAGTCCTTGCGAAAGGGGAAGCCCTGGAAGCCGTAGTCGGTGAGGATCCGCCTGAGGTCGTCATTGCCGTCGAAGACGACTCCGAAAAGGTCGAACACCTCGCGCTCGAGCCAGCCCGCCACCGGCCACAGCCCCGTCACCGACGGCACCGGCAGGTCCTCGTCGGTCGACACCCGGACCCGGATCCGGTGGTTCTTCGTCAGCGACAGCAGATGGTAGACGACCTCGAACCGCTCCGGCCGCTGCGGATAGTCGACCCCGGCGATCTCCATCAGCTGCTGATATTCGAACCGGTCGCGCAGCGTCCGGCAGACGTCGACGATGCTCTCGCGCCGCACCGTCAGCGACACTTCGCCGACGGCGTCCTTCGCCTCGATCAGAGCGTCGCCCAAGGCGGCCGTGACCTCATCGATCAGGCCTTCGCGCGCGGCGATCCGGGGAGCGGAGTTGTTCGCCATCTCAGCGCCCCTCCCCGTTCGTGTCGAGCGAAGTCGAGACACCCGGTCGAGCAGAGCCGAGACCCTTTGCCCTCGGCTCCGCTCGGCAGGGCCCCTCGACTTCGCTCGGGGCGAACGGATGTGGCTGCAGCGGACTCATTCTACCGCTCGATCGTGCCGACGCGGCGGATCTTCCGCTGCAGCTGCATGACGCCGTAGAGCAGGGCCTCGGCGGTCGGCGGGCAGCCGGGGATGTAGATGTCGACCGGCACGATCCGGTCGCAGCCCCGCACCACCGAATAGGAATAATGATAATAGCCGCCGCCGTTGGCGCAGCTGCCCATCGAGATGACGTAGCGCGGCTCCGACATCTGGTCGTAGACCCGCCTCAGGGCCGGAGCCATCTTGTTGCACAGGGTTCCGGCGACGATCATAACGTCCGACTGGCGCGGGGAGGCGCGCGGCGCCACTCCGAACCGCTCGAGGTCGTAGCGCGGCATGTTGGCGTGGATCATCTCGACCGCGCAGCAGGCGAGGCCGAACGTCATCCACCACAGCGAGCCGGTCCGCGCCCACTGGAACAGGTCCTCGGTCGAGGTGACCAGGAAACCCTTGTCCGTCACTTCCGACTGAAGGTCGGCGAAGAAGGCGGGGTCCGGCGCCTGAAGGTCGGACGGCCGCTGATTCTCGTGCCGCGGGTCGAGGATCACTCCCATTCGAGCGCCCCTTTCTTCCAGGCGTAGGCGAAGCCGAGGGTCAGCTCGACGAGGAAGATCATCATCGCCGCCCAGCCGGCGACTCCGATGAAGCCCAGGGTCACCGCCCAGGGGAAGAGGAAGGCCGCCTCGAGGTCGAAGACGATGAACAGGATCGCGACCAGGTAGAAGCGCACGTCGAACTGCGCCCGGCTGTCCTCGAAGGCGGGGAAGCCGCATTCATATTCGGCGAGCTTGTCGGGATAGGGATTGGAGGATCCGGTCAGCTTCGACACCAGCATCGGCAGGACCACGAACGACAGCGACAGCGACAGCGCCACGGCGAGGAACAGCAGGATGGGCAGATAACCGGCGGCGGTGGACGCCATCGAGACTCTCCAGGGGGACGCGAAGCTGCGCGGCTTCTAGGCGAGCGGCTGCGCCTCCGCAACACTCTTGGGGCCATTGACAGGCCCTTGCGCGCGGAACAGTCTGCGGCTCCGCAAAGGGGGGATAAAGATGAGATCCAAGTGGCTTGCAATCGCCGCTCTGGCCGCCGCCTGGGCCGTTCCGGCGCAGGCCGCAAATGTCAGGGCGCAGGATCCGCAAAGCGTCGTCAGCGCTCTCCAGAAGGCCGGCTACGCGGCCAAGCTCGGAACCGACAAGGTCGGCGATCCGATGGTCACCAGCGGGGTCTCGGGCACGACGTTCCAGATCTTCTTCTACAATTGCACCGACCACAAGGCCTGCGCCACCGTCCAGTTCCACTCCGGCTACGACCTCAAGACCTCGATCGGTCTCGACCGGATCAACGAATGGAACCGCAGCCAGCGCTTCGGCCGCGCCTATCTCGACAAGGAGAACGACCCGATCCTCGAGATGGACGTCGATCTGGACGACGGCGGAGTCTCGGAGCTGCTGTTCATCGACAATATCGAGTTCTGGACGAGCATCCTCGGCAATTTCGAAAAGCATATCGGCTACCGGACGTAGGAATCGCTCTATTTCAGCTTCAGGCTCCGGATCGTGGTGGGGACGGCGGCCTTGTCCGCCGCCTGCACGCCGCCCTTGCCGTAGCGCTCCCATTGCGCGTTGGCGACGTAGAGGAGCCGGTCGCCGGCCACCGCGCCCAGCGTGATCTCGCCCCATTCGGGATGGGCGCGCTCCAGCACGTCGAGCCTGACGACCCTGAGGCCGTCCGCGGACAGCCGCAGCCGGACGATCCGGGCCGGCGGATAAGCGGTCTGGAGAGCGACGAGGTCGGCGCCGCGCACCGCCATGCCGTCGATTCCGTCGAGCATGACGTCCTCGCCGCCGGTGACCTGGAGGAGCCGCCCGCTGGCCCGGTCCAGCGCCGCGAGGCCGTAGCGCCGGTCGGCGACGTAGAGCCGCTTCTGGTCGGCCGAGACGGCGAGCCCCTGGGCGCTGAACAGGGTGCCGGCGGGGAGCAGGGTCTCGAGCTGGCGGCATCCCGGCCTGCACCGGTAGAGCGCGCCGTTCAGGCCGTCGCTGGCATAGACGGTGCCGTCCCGGGCGACGGCGACGTCGCCGGGGGTCCCGGCCGCGAGCGGCACCCGGCGCAGCCCGGCCGGACGAGCTGGGTCGAACTCGACCAGCCCGGTGAAGGCCGGCTCGCCCTTCGGGGTCTCGTCGATCGGCGCGGAAGCGATCCACAGGCGCCTGCGGACAGGATCGTAGGCGCCGCCGAACAGGCTCCCCAGCCCGCCCGACGCGGCCACCGAGGTTCGCCCCGGCTCGACCGCAAGCAGGGCACGGTCGACGACCGTCGTCGCGTAGAGGCGCCGGCGCGCCGAATCCCAGACGACGCCCTCGACGAGATCGTGCCCGGCGGGAATCGACGCGTGGAGCCGGCTCGCCGCGACCGGCGCCGCGTTGGCGGCGAAGCGGGCCGCGATCGGCGCCATCGCCTCCGCACCGACCAGCGGCTCGACCTGCGCCTGGCCGGCCTTGGAGAGGATCGCCCCCATCGCCGCGAGCCGCTTCAGCGCCGCCTCGGCGGCCGTCCGGTCCTTCGCCTGGACCGCCGCGGCGAGCTGGCGCCGCGCCATTCCGGCGCTGTTCGGGAAACGGGCGGCGACCGCGGCCGCCTCGGCCGGAGTGGCGAAGTCGCGGACCGCCTGCGGCCAGGCGGGCGGCGGGGCGGCCGAAGCCGGCGCGGCGAAGCCGCTCGCCAGCAGGACGCAGAGCAAGGCTCCCGGTCCGGTCTTCATAGGCCCCCCTTGGGGTCAGGTTCGTAGCGCGCCCGCCACCAGCTTGTGAAGCTTGGAATGGAGCTGGTCGTTGGCGGCGAGCACCTGGCCCTTGGCCAGAGCCGCGTCGGCGCCTCGGAAATCGGTGACGAAGCCGCCCGCCTCGCGGACCAGCAATATCCCGGCGGCGACGTCCCAGAACTGGAGGTCCTCTTCCCAGAAGCCGTCGAAACGGCCGGCCGCCACCCAGGCGAGGTCGAGCGCGGCGGAGCCGAAGCGGCGGATCCCGGCGACCTCGGGGCCGACCGCGTCGAGGATCTTCTGGAAGCGGTCGAGATGGCCGTGGCCCTTCCACGGCACGCCCGTCGCGATCAGGGCATCGGCGAGGTCGCGCCGCGCCGAGACCCGAAGCCGGCGCTCGTTGAGCCAGGCGCCCCTGCCCTTCTCGGCCCAGAAGGTCTCGTCGGTGAGCGGCTGGTAGACCAGGGCCTGGGTGATCTCCGGCCGGCCGCCGGCCCCGCGCGGGTCCTCGACCGCGATCGAGACGGCGAAATGGGGCAGGCCGTGGAGGAAGTTGGAGGTTCCGTCGAGCGGGTCGACGATGAAGCGCGGCTTGTCCGGATCGCCGTCGATCGAGCCGCCTTCCTCGAGCGTCAGCCGCCAGTCCGGGCGCGCGTGGCGCAGCTCCTCGACGATGGTCTGCTCGGCGCGCTTGTCGGCCATCGAGACGAAGTCGGCCGGCCCCTTGCGGCTGACCTGCAGCTGCTCGACCTCGCCATAGTCGCGCCTCAGGCGCGGCGCCGCCTTGCGGGCGGCGCGCTGCATGACGGTGATCAGGCCGGAATGGGAAACCATCAGATGCTGCCCTTGCGCTCGACGACGAGGATTCGCGCCTCCCCCTCGGGACGGGCGACATGCTCCTCGCCCTCGTGAGCGACGAAGATCGCTCCGGGTTCCAGCCGGACGATCTTTTCCTCGCCCCCGGCCCGATAGTGCATGTTGACGATGCCATCGAGGACCGCGAACACCTCGGTCCCGTCGTTGACGTGCCACTCGTAGGCCGAGTCGGTCCAGTGCAGGCGCACGCTCGCCCCTTCGACCTCGGCCAGGTCGAGCGCGGCCCAGGCGCGCTCGGCCCGGAAGCTCCGGCTGTCGTCGACGATCCGGGGCACCTAGTCCGCGCGCCTCACATAGGTCTGCTCGTAGACGTCGACGATGATCCGGGTGCCAGCGCCGATGTGGGGCGGCACCATCACCCGGACGCCGTTCTCGAGCAGGGCCGGCTTGTAGCTCGACGACGCCGTCTGACCCTTCACCACCGCGTCGGCCTCGACGATGGTGGCCTCGATCGTGTCGGGGAGCTGGACCGAGATCGGCCGCTCCTCCCAAAGTTCCATGACTACGTCCATTCCGTCCTGGAGGAAGGCGGCGGCGTCGCCGAGCAGGTCGGCGGGAAGCGTGATCTGCTCGTAATTCTCCTTGTCCATGAAGGTCAGCATGTCGCCGTCGCGGAACAGGAACTGGAAATCCTTGGTGTCGAGCCTGACCCGCTCTACCGTCTCCGCCGAGCGGAAGCGGACGTTGTTCTTGCGGCCGTCGATGAGGTTCTTCATCTCGACCTGCATGTAGGCGCCGCCCTTGCCCGGCTGGGTGTGCTGGATCTTGACGGCGCGCCAGATGCCGCCCTCATATTCGATGATGTTGCCGGGACGGATGTCCACGCCGCTGATCTTCATGTCTGTCTCTCGGGAGATAGTGGAAAAGAGCCGGTGCGGGCCTTAGCGCGTGGATGGGCTTTGATCAAACTGTTCCCCGGCG
This sequence comes from Allosphingosinicella sp., assembly GCA_036388575.1. Classification (GTDB taxonomy): domain Bacteria; phylum Pseudomonadota; class Alphaproteobacteria; order Sphingomonadales; family Sphingomonadaceae; genus Allosphingosinicella. The sequence continues at coordinate 64,898 of DASVRO010000075.1, read as the reverse complement.
AAGGCCGGGGCCCAGTCTCTTCAGACCGTGCGGCTGGGTCCCGGCTTTCGCCGGGAAACATCCCCTCACTTCCCCGCCAGCACCGGATACGGATTGATCGGGGTCCCGTCGTGCCATCTCTCCCCCGCCGCCATCTTGTTGATCGCGAAATGGAGGTGGGGCCCGGCCGGGTTGGCGTTGCCGGTCGAGCCGACGGTGCCGATCGCGTCGCCCTGCTTCACCGCCTGGCCCTCGTGAAGGCCGGGGGCATAGGCCTGGAGGTGCGCGTAATAGAACATCCAGCGGCCGTCGGGCGAGCGGACATAGGCGGTGATCCCGCCCCCGCCCTGGCTGTTGAACAGTTTCTCGACCTTGCCGGGCGCCGCGGCGATCACCGGCGTGCCGTGCGGGGCCATGATGTCGATCGCGTTGTGGACCCGGTCGCCTCCGGAGCGCGACTGGGTGTAGGTATCCTGGAGATTGTCGGCCTTCACTCCGGCGACGGGGATGGCGAGGCCGGTGGGCCCGAGCACCAGATCCGTTCGCGGGGTCGGGTCCGGGGGCGCGGCGGGAGCCGCCGTGGGCCCTTCGGCCGGGCCGACCACGCGCACTCCGCTATAGGCGATGAACCAGAAAGCACTGGTCAAAGCGCAGGTGACGATCGCCGTGACGAGGACGATGACGAAGGTTCTGAGGCGTTCCACCCCCGTCCAACGCAACTTATTCCTCACCCGTTCCGTTCTCGGCGAGAATGACCGGAACCGTCCATATCGGCTGCTCGGGCTGGATCTACCGCCACTGGCGCGAGCTCTTCTACCCGGCGAAGCTGCCGCAGCGCCTGTGGTACGCGCATTATGCCGACACCTTCTCGACGGTCGAGCTCAACACCAGCTTCTACCATTTGCCCAAGCCCGAGACCTTCACCAAATGGCGCGACCAGGCGCCGGAGGGCTTCCGATACGCGGTCAAGGCGCCGCGCTTCATTACCCATATGAAGAAGCTCAAGGAATGCTCTGAACCCGCTCAGGAATTCATCGGCCGCGCCCGCAACCTCGGTGCCACGATCGGCCCGATCCTCTACCAGCTGCCGCCGCGCTGGGCGCTCAACCGCGAACGGCTGGAGGAGTTCATCGCCCTCCTCCCCGCGGACCTCACCCACGTCTTCGAGTTCCGCGAGAAAAGCTGGCTCACCGAAGAGGTGCTCGCCCTGCTCGACGGCCGCGGCATCTCCTTCTGCGCCCACGACATGCCCGGCTCGGCGACCCCGCGCTGGGCCGCCGGGCCGATCGCCTACGTCCGTTTCCACGGCGGCGAGGGCAAATATTGGGGCCGCTATTCGGACGAAGGCCTGCTCGCCTGGACCGACTGGATCGTCGAACAGGCGAGAGGCGGCCGCGACGTCTGGTGCTATTTCAACAACGACATAGGCGGCCACGCCATCCACGACGCCCTCACCCTCAGGGCGATGGTGGGACAGGCTGTGCGCTAGCCGGCGCTCACCGCGCCTTGCCGGTGGCGATCGCGGCCTGGTCGGCGAGCGCGGCATGGAACTTCATCTCCAGGGGCAGGAAGCGGCCGAGCAGTTCCGGGCCGGGCTGAGCGGCCAAGGCGGCGTCGCTGACCTGCGCCGCCGCGGCCGCGGTATTGGCGATCTGGTCGCCCAGCGCGAACAGCTTCTCCTTGCCGGCCAGCGCCCGCCGAAGCCGCTCGACCCTCGCCGCCTCCTCTCCCTCGAAACGGAATCCGGCGATCTTCCGGTCGAGCTCGCCCATTTCCCGAGCCAGATTGGCGCGGCCTTCCGAGCTTGCGCGGCGAGCCTTGTCGGAGGCCTGCGAGAGCTGGGCGCGCAGCGCCGCGGAATCGCGGTTGTTGCCGAGCCTGGCGGCAACCCAGGCGCGCCCGGAAGCGCTCTCCGCGCGATAGAGCTGAACGCCGATCTCCAGCGCCTGGTGGACGGACATGGTGGAGGGGATCGCCGCCTGCCGGCTGCGGTACATCGTCGCATTGCCGTCGATGAGCAGGAACGCGCCCTCCATGAGCTTGGGCGCAACCCTCGCCAGGCCGGCTCGGTCGCCCCGCTCGGCGGAGCGCAGGAAGACCTCATAATCGTCGAGGAGGGCGATCGATCTCGAGTTCTGGCCCCTGACCTCGGCGAGCATCGCCGCCGGCTCCAGGGTGCCCAGCCGAAGCCCGGGCGGCGGCACGATGGCGGCGGTCATCGCGTCGGCGCGCTCGACCATCGCCTTCGCCTCCGCCATCAGCGCCCGCATCCTGGGCGCGCCGGCCTTGACCGCCGCCGGCGAGGTCATGCTGTCGATCAGGGGCTTCGAATCGAGCAGCTTCTTCATGCCTGCGACCTGGACGTTCAGGACTTCGCCAAGTTGAGCGATGAAAGCGAGCGACTGATCCACCGGCGGCGGCGCCTGGGGCCCCGAAGGCGCCGCGCTCTGTGCGCGTGACGGCGAGGAAATCCCCGCCAACAGGAGCGCCGCCGCGGCGGCCGCCATCGAAAATTTTCCCATGATCGCCCCGAATCGAGAAAAGTCTTTTCAAATCGTGCTTTAGCGGACGGTCCGGCAATTGGCACGGGAAGTTTGGGGCCTGCAGTCCAGGCCTTGTTGTGGACCCCCGCCGGCGCGAGGTTCGCGTCGAAAAGAAATGTTCCCGCTTCTTCCTTCATCCGGCAACGGAGGCCCCCGCGCGCCCTCCTGCCTCCACCCCCTCTCCCTGCAGGGGAGAGGGACAGCCGCGAAGCGGCAGGGTGAGGGAGTGAGGCATGCCCTCACCCTCCCAAGCTTCGCTTGGGGCCCTCCCTCTCCCCTTCAGGGAGAGGGGTTATACCCCCGCCGCGTCCACTTCGCCCGTTTCCGGATCCGCCCGCTACCTCGCCACCACGTCCTGGAACTCCGCCACCGCCGCCCCCGGCCCGGCCGGATGCCCCCACACCGCGCTGCACACCGCGAGGAAATCCGCTCCCGCCTCGACCAGCGCCCGCCCGTTCTCCGGCGTGATCCCGCCGATCGCCACGCAGGGTATCTCGAACAGCCTCGACCACCAGGAGAGGATCGAAGGGTCCGGCCGGTGCTCGGTCGGCTTGGTCGTGGTCGGGAAGAAGGCGCCGAAGGCGACATAGTCCGCCCCCGCCTCCCCCGCCGCCATCGCCAGGTGGCGGCTGGCGTGGCAGGTGATTCCGATCTGCGCCGCCGGCCCGAGCAGGATTCGGGCCTCGCGCGGGTCGCCGTCGCTTTGGCCGAGGTGGACCCCGTCGGCGGCGATCCGCCTCGCCAGAGCCATGTCGTCGTTGACGATGAAGGCGACCTCGCGGGCTTCGCAGATGCGCTGCAGCGGCCCGGCGAGCCGCGCCGCCTCATGCTGGTCGACCCCCTTCACCCGGAACTGGAAGGCGGCGACCGGCCCGCCGTCGAGCGCCTGCTCGAGCCGATCCGGGAAATCGCCGCCGACGTCGAGCGGCGAGATCAGATAGAGCTGGCACGGCGGCCGCGACGACGGCTCGAATAAGGCGGCGAATTCGGGATCCAGCGGATCTTCCATCGGCTCAGTCCTTCACCTCGAGCCGCTCGCCGCTCAAGCAGCAAAAGCGGGCCGGCTTGCGGCCGGTGCCCCAATGCTCCTCGATCCGGCCGAAGCCGGCCGCCTCCATCAGCGCCTTCGCCTCGTCCACCTCGAACAGCCTGAAGCCGAAGCGGTGGCCCGGCCATTTGCGCATCTCCGCCGCCGGCTCGAAGGCGACGGCGAGGCGGCCGCCGGGCTTGACCACCCGAGCCAGCTCGGCGAGCGCGGCGGCCGGGTCCGGCCAGAAATAGAGGCTGTTGACGCTGACCGCCTTCGTCACCGTCGCCGGCGGCAGCGGCAGGCTCTCGACCGACGCCTGGTAGAGGTGCAGCCGGCCGCGCCGGACGTCGCGGGCGAAGCGGAGCCGAGCCCGGTCGATCAGCATCGCGGAAAGGTCCGCCGCGAACACCTCGCCGCGCGTGCCGAGCAGCAGCGAGCGGAGCAGGGCGCCGCCGCCGAACCCGATTTCGAGCACCCAATCCTCCCGCTCGAGCTTCAGGCAGCTCAGGGCGAGCGCGTTCATGCCGCGGCTGATCCGGTCGAGCCAGGGCGCGATCAGGAACCGCCCGACGAGGCCGGAAGGCCGCGCGAACTGGCGCGCCAGGAAGGGGCGGACGTCTATGCCGCGACCTTCTCGGTCGAGGCGCGGTGGATCTCGTCGATCGCCCGGCCGAGCGATTCGTCGAATTCCCCGTCGCTCATCTGGTGCCTGAGATCCTCGAGCAGGGCCCGGCTGAAGCTGGCGATCATGCCGCGGTTCCTGGCGAGCTCGGCGCAGGCCTCGGGCCGGCTGTAGCCGCCGGAGAGGGCGACGACCCGAAGCACCCTGGGATGGTCGACCAGCGGGTCGAACAGCCCCGGCGTCGCCGGGATGCTGAGCTTGAGCATCACCCTCTCGTCGCCGGGCAGCGCGTCGAGCCCCTTCAGAAGCTCGTCGAGCAGGATCCGGTCCGCCTCGGCGCGCTCAGGGCTCTTGATGTTGACCTCCGGCTCGAGGATCGGGACGAGGCCGGCGGCGAGCACCTGCCGCCCGACCTCGAACTGCTGCCTGACGACGGCGGCGATGCCTTCGCGGTTGGCAAGGTTGATCACCGAGCGCTCCTTGGTGCCGAACACCCCGAGCTCCCGCGCCCGGGCGAGCAGGGCGTCGAGCTCGGGCATCGGCTTCATCAGCTGGACCCCGTTCTCCTCCGCCTCGAGCCCCTTGTCGATCTTGATGAACGGAACCACGCCCCGCTCCTTCAGCACGTCCGGAACCGGCCGCCCGTCGATCTCGCCGTCCATGGTCCGCTCGAACAGGATCGCCCCGAGCACCTTGTCGCCGGTGAAGGCGCGCGACTTGATGATCCTCGAGCGCATCTGGTGGATCAGCCCGAACATCTCCTCGTCCGAGCCCCAGGCGCCTTCCTCGATGCCGTAACCCTTGAGAGCCTTGGGCGTCGACCCGCCGCTCTGGTCGAGAGCGGCGATGAAGCCATCGCCCTTCTCCATCTGCGCGGTCATCTTCGCTTGATCCATTTTCCGGTTCGTCCCTGTGATTCGTGAAAGCTCGCGCGTCCCGTATCGCAGCGCGCCGCCGCGTTCAAACCGCTGTGGTCGGGCGCGGCCCCGCCGACAGGTTGATCGCGATCGAGATGCGCTGCCCCTCCCCCTGCCAGGGAGCGACGCTGTGGGTCAGCCACGACGGGAAGAGGATCAGCATGCCGGAGTGCGGGCTGGTGTGGATGAGCTGCTCGCCGCCGCAGTCGCGGAACCGGAGGTCGGGGGCGTGCATGTCGAGATAGGGGAAGCGCGGATCGTGGAGGACGAGCTCGCCGCCCTCGCCGTCGCCGGCGCGGACGTAATAGACCGCCGACCAGTAAGAGGCGCCGTGATAATGGGCCGCGTTTCCGGCGCCGTTCTCGTTGACGTTGGCCCAGCCCTCGATCAGCCAGCCGCGGCGCTCGCCCTCGACGGCGAAGGTGTCGATCGTGTTGGCGTCGGCCAGCTCCACCGTCCGGGCCGCCACCCGCCGCGCCGGCTCGCCGCCCCAGTCGAACAGGTCGAGCCGCGAATGCCAGCCGCCGGCGTTGGACCGCTGCATGCCAGGATCGACGGCGCGGCGCTCGAGGATCAGCCTCTCCAGCTCGACGTTGAGCGAGGCCGAGTCGGCCAGGTGATCGACGATCACCGGGGTCGCGAAGACATGCTCGACATGAAAGCCGGTCGCCATCCGCCCGCTCCTAGCGCCCGGCCGGGGGGCCGGGCCGCCCCTTCAGCTCGAGGCCGTTGCCGTCCGGATCGCGCAGATAGATCGACGGCCCGTCGCCCTCGGCGCCGTAGCGCTGGGCCACCTCTGCCGCGATGCCGTGGCTTTCGAGGTGGGCGACGACCGCCGCCTCGTCCCAGTCGGCGACCCGGAAGCAGACATGATCGACGTTGCGGCCTTCCCCGCCCGGGCCGGCGCCGCCCATTCGGCCGAGCGCGCCCTCCAGCGGCACCAGGTCGATCAGCGACGTGCCGGCGCGCAGCTGGTAGAGGCCGATCCCGGCCTGCACCTTCTCGACCGCGGCGCCGAGCACCTCGGTGTAGAAGCGAATCGAAGCGTCGATGTCCGCGACCCGGAACACGACATGGTCGATCGCCGCCAGGCGGATCATGCCGCCGCCAGCGCCTCGACTCCGGGCAGCGCCTTGCCCTCCATCCATTCGAGGAAGGCGCCGCCGGCGGTGGAGACGAAGGTGAAGCCGTCGGCGACCCCGGCATGGTTGAGCGCGGCGACCGTGTCGCCGCCCCCCGCCACCGAGACGAGCTGCCCCGCCTGGGTCAGCGCCGCAGCGGTCTGGGCGAGCTGGACGGTAGCACGGTCGAAGGGCGGGGTCTCGAACGCTCCGAGCGGGCCGTTCCAGACCAGCGTGCGGCAGGTCTTGAGGGCGTCCGCCAGCGCCTCGACCGCGGCCGGGCCGACGTCGAGGATCATCTCGTCGGCCGCGACCTCGTGGACGTTGCAGGTCCTGAGCGATGCCGGGTTCGGCGCGAATTCCTTCGCGACGACGACGTCGTAGGGCAAATGGACGGTGCAGCTCGCCCGCTCGGCCGCCTCGAGGATGGCGAGGGCGGTGTCGGCGAGGTCGTGCTCGGCGAGCGACTTGCCGACGTCGATTCCGCGCGCGGCAAGGAAGGTGTTGGCCATTCCGCCGCCGATGATCAGATGGTCGACCTTCGTCACCAGATGGCGGAGCACCTCGAGCTTGGTCGACACCTTGGCTCCGCCGACCACGGCCGCCACCGGCCGCTCCGGCTCGCCGAGCGCCTTCTGGAGCGCGGTCAGCTCCGCCTCCATCACCCGGCCGGCATAAGCGGGAAGCAGGCGGGTGATCGCCTCGGTCGAGGCATGAGCGCGGTGCGCGGCCGAGAAGGCGTCGTTGACGTAGAAGTCGCCGAGGCTGGCGAAGCGGCGGGCGACGGCGGGATCGTTCCTCTCCTCGCCGCCGAAGAAGCGGGTGTTCTCGAGGATGGCGACGTCCCCCGGCTGGAGCATCGCCGCATTCTCCTCGGCCACCTCCCAGTCGACGAAGCGCACCGGCCGGCCGAGCACGTCCTGATAGGCCCGGGTGACCAGCGAGAGCGAAAAGTCCGGGCTCGGCACCTTGGGACGGCCGAAATGGGCGAGGAGGAGGACGATCGCCCCCTTGTCGGCGAGCTCGGTCACCGTCGGCAGGGTGGCGCGAAAGCGCGTGTCGTCGGTCACCTCGAGATCCGCCATCGGCACGTTGAGGTCGACCCGGACCAGCGCCCGTTTCCCTCTCACATCGCCGATATCGTCGAGGGTTCGGAACGACGTCATGACGCCGCGCCCGTCATCCCGGCGAAAGCCGGGACCCAGGAACGCCGTGCTCCGAGACTGAGTCGAGCACGTCCGTGCTCATGGGTCCCGGCTTCCGCCGGGATGACGACGATGGTCACAGCCGCGCCATCGCGGCGGCGGTGTCGACCATCCGGTTCGAGAAGCCCCATTCGTTGTCGTACCAGGAAAGGACCCGGACCAGCTTGCCCTCGAGCACCGCGGTCTCGAGGCTGTCGACGGTCGAGCTGGCGGGGCAGTGATTGTAGTCGATCGAGACCAGCGGCTCCTCGCTATAGTCGAGGATCCCGGCCAGAGGCCCACTCTCGGAAGCCGCGCGCAGGGCGCCGTTGACCTCCTCGAGGCTGGTGTCGCGCTTGGGCGTGAAGGTCAGGTCGACGAGGCTGACGTTGGGCGTCGGAACCCGGATCGCGGAGCCGTCGAGCTTGCCCTTCAATTCGGGCAGCACCTCGCCGACGGCGCGGGCGGCGCCGGTGGTCGTCGGGATCATCGACATGGCCGCCGCCCGGGCCCGCCTCTTGTCCGAGTGGATCTGGTCGAGGATCTTCTGGTCGTTCGTATAGGCGTGGACGGTGGTCATCAGGCCGCGCTCGATCCCGATCGTGTCGTTCATCACCTTGGCCACCGGAGCGAGGCAGTTGGTCGTGCAGGACGCGTTCGAGACGATCGTGTGGCCGGCCTCGAGCCGGTCGTGATTGACTCCGTAGACGACCGTCAGGTCGACTCCCTTGGCCGGTGCCGAGATCAGGACTTTCCTCGCACCGGCAGTGAGATGCGCCCCGGCCTTGTCGCGATCCGTGAAGAAGCCGGTGCATTCCAGGACGAGGTCGATGCCGTTGTCGCCATGGGGCAGCCTGCCCGGCTCGCGCTCGGCGGTGACCTTGATCCGGCGGCCGTCGATGATCAGGTCGTTGCCGTCCGCCCGAACCTCGCCCGGATAGGCGCCGTGCACGGAATCGCGCTTGAAGAGCAAAGCGTTGGATTCGGCGTCGGCGAGGTCGTTGATCGACACCAGCTCGAGCCCGCTGTCCGCCTTCTGGAGCAGGGCCCGGGCCACCAGCCGGCCGATCCGACCGAAACCGTTGATCGCAACTCTCGTCGCCATGTCATTCATCTCCTTGGGATTTGAGCGCCGCAACAATCTTCGGCACGATCGCCTCGGCGGTGAAGCCGAAGCGCCTGAACAGATCCTCCGCAGGCGCCGAGGCGCCGAACCGGTCGAGGCCGATGGCGAGGCCGCGGGGGCCGACATAGCGCTCCCAGCCGAGCGTCGCACCGGCCTCGATCGACACCTTGAGGACGCCGTCGGGAAGCAGCTCGCTGCGGTAGGCTTCGTCCTGGACGTCGAACAGCTCCCAGCAGGGCATCGACACGACGTCGGCGCCGATCCCCTCCCCCTCCAGCGCCTCGGCGGTCGCGGCGGCCACCTCCACTTCCGAGCCGGTGGCGATCAGCACGACCCGGCGCCCGGCCCCGGCGGCTCGCAGGCGGTAGGCGCCGCGGGCTGAAAGGTTCTCCGTCCGCCCGGTCCGGAGCTGCGGCAGGTTCTGGCGGGTGAGCGCGAGCAGCGACGGCCCGTCCCGCCGCTCCAGCGCCAGCGCCCAGCATTCCGCCGTCTCCACCGCATCGGCCGGCCGGTAGACGAACAGGTTGGGCATGATCCTGAGGCTGGTCAGATGCTCGACCGGCTGGTGGGTCGGACCGTCCTCGCCGAGGCCGATCGAATCGTGGGTCATCACGTAGATCGCCCGAACCCCCTGCAGCGCGGAGAGCCGGATCGCGGGGCGGCAATAATCGGAGAAGACCAGGAAGGTGCCGCCATAGGGGATGACGCCGCCGTGAAGCGCCATGCCGTTCATCGCCGCGGCCATCCCGAACTCGCGGATCCCGTAATAGAGGTAGCGGCCCGAATAATCCTCTTTGGTCAGAGGCTTCTGGGCCTTTGTTTTGGTGTTGTTCGAACCGGTGAGATCGGCGGAACCGCCGATCGTCTCGGGCAGCGCGGCGTTGATCGCCTCCAGCGCGAGCTCCGAGGCCTTGCGCGTGGCGATCTTCTGAGGGCTTGCGGCAAGGCTGTCGAGCCAGGCGCCGAGGCCGTTGTCCGCCGGCAGCCGCCCTTCCATCCGCCGCACGAACTCGTCGAGGTGCCGGCTGGCGGCGAGTCGGACCCGCCAGTCCTCATGCGCTCGCCGCCCTCGCCCGCCCGCTTCGCGCCACGCGCCGAGGATCGGCTCGGGAATGTCGAACGGCTCGCTGTCCCAGACCAGCTGCTTCCTCGCCGCCGCGACCTCCTCGTCGCCGAGCGCGGCGCCGTGGGTGGCGGAGGTGCCCTGCTTGTTGGGCGCGCCCCAGCCGATGATCGTCCGGCAGCCGATCAGCGACGGCCGCGGATCGGCCAGCGCCTCGCCGATCGCGCGGCGGATGTCGGCGAAGTCGTGGCCGTCGCACGAGACGGTATGCCAGCCGCTCGCCGCGTAGCGCGCCAGCGCGTCCTCCGAGCGCGACAGGTCGGTAGAGCCGTCGATGGTGATCTTGTTGTCGTCCCAGAAGACGTTGAGCCGGCTTAAGGCCAGATGGCCGGCGAGCCCCACTGCCTCATGATTGACGCCCTCCATCAGGTCGCCGTCGCCTGCGATCACCCAGGTCCGGTGGTCGACCAGATCGTCGCCGAAGGCCGAGTTCAGATGCCGCTCCGCGATCGCCATCCCGACCGCCATCGCCAGCCCCTGGCCGAGCGGCCCGGTGGTCGCCTCCACCCCCGCCAGCATGAAATTCTCCGGATGCCCGGCGCAGGGGCTGCCGAGCTTTCGGAAGTTGGCGATCTCCTCGATCGTCGGGTTGGCGTAGCCGGTCAGGTAGAGCAGCGAATAGATCAGCATCGAGCCGTGGCCGGCCGAGAGGACGAAGCGGTCCCGGTCGTGCCAGTCGGGATCGGCCGGGTCGTGCTTCAGATATTCGGTGAACAGGACGGTGGCGACGTCGGCCATCCCCATCGGCATTCCGGGATGGCCCGAATTGGCGGCCTGCACGGCGTCCATCGACAGCGCTCGGATGGCGTTGGCGAGCAGTCTCGGATCGGCGGCCATGCACTTTCCCAAGAGGCGGCGCCCGGGCGGGGCGCGAAGGAGAGTCGGGGGACGCTCCGGTCCCGCGCTCCTTTATCGGCGGGGGCGCGCCCGTCAACCGCAGGGCGGCTGTTTTCAAAGCGAGGGCGGCCATGCTATGCTGCGCCAATGGGGCAAGACAGGGCTGAATCGGCCATCGAGCGGATCGAGCGGGCGCTCGCGCGGATCGAGCACGCGACGGCCCGGGCCGCCGTGTCGTCCGACTCCGCCAATGGCGAACTCAAGGAGGCGCATGAAGCGCTTCGGGGCCGGGTCCGCGACGCCCTCACCCAGCTCGACGGGCTGATCGCCGCGGCGGAGCGGAGCTGATGGCGTCGGTCGAGGTCGAGATCGCCGCCCGCAAATATTCGGTCGCCTGCCGGGACGGCGAGGAGGAGCATCTGCGCTCGGTCGCGGCGATCGTCGACGCCAAGGCCCACGACGCCGCCGCCGCGCTCGGCAGCCTCAGCGAGGCGCGGCAGCTGCTGTTCGCCTCGCTGCTCCTGGCCGACGAGCTCAAGGAGCACCGGTCCGGCCAGGCCGCGCCGCCGGCCGCCGAGCCCGATCCGGCGCTCGCCGAAGCGCTGGAGCGCCTCGCCAGGCGGGTCGAAAGCCTCGCGGAACAACTTGAGCGGAGCGCTCCGGCTTCCTAGATAGGATCGTGACGGGTACTGCCCGGTGCGCGCTTTAGAACATCCCTGGGCGATAAGCATCCTAGGGGGCTATCCCTGGTCGGGCCCTGGTCCGGCACATATGGTCCCCACCTGACGTTGACGCGTCAGAGGATATTCAAGCAAACGGCCATGGTGGTCCCGTCACCCTCCCCTCCCGGCAAGCCGGAGCTGCGCGCCGAAGCGCTGGCGAGGCGGCGCGCCTACGCCCGCTCGCTCGAGCCGGGCGTACGGGCGGAGCTGGAGCTCAAGCTGGCCGAGATCGTCCTGCCCCGGCTCATCACTGCGAAGACCGTCGCCGCTTACCATCCCCTGAAGGACGAGATCAGCCCCTATTCTATCCTCGATCGGCTTGGCGCCGGTCAGCGCGCCGCCTTGCCCTGGTTCCTCGACCGCGACTCCCGAATGCTGTTCCGCGAGGCCCCGGCCACCGAGCCGAGCCCCTGGGGCGTCCTCCAGCCCCCCGCCGAAGCCGACCCGCTCGCGCCGGACGTGGTCCTGGTCCCGCTGGTCGCCGCCGACCGCCGCGGCACCCGGATCGGCCACGGCAAGGGCCATTACGACCGCGCCCTCGCCCATTTGCGCGAGGGGGGACAGGTTTTCACCATCGGCCTCGCCTGGGAACCCCAGATACTCCCCGATCCGATCCCCGCCGACCCCTGGGATATCCCGCTGGACGCCATCGCCACCCCCCGCGAATGGATCGACTGCCGATGAACGCCCCGAAACCGAGCTGGCGCAAGCCCGCGGGAATCCTCCTGATCCTGCTGCTGATCGCAGCCTGGGGGTTCATCGTGGTCACGGTGGCGGAGGCGCTGCCGGAGCTGCCCTGGCCTTTGAAGGCGCTGTTCTTCATCGCCGCCGGGATCGTCTGGATCCTGCCGCTGAAGCCGCTGTTGAGGTGGATGGAGTTGGGGACATGGCGGAAGCAGCAATGAACCCGGTCGAAAAAGGACGAGGCGCCCCGGTTTCTGTTGCCGGAGCGCCTCGCTTTCAGCCGTCGAGGAGGATCTAGGCGGTCGCTCTCGCCCGCGAGGCGCTGTGGCCGCCGGCGCTGTAGAGGATGTCGCGCGCCGTCTCGGCGTCGATTCCGGCATCGCTCGTATCCACCGACACGAACACTCCGCCGGAGTTGATCCGCTCCTCGTAATAGCGCGCGTCGTCGTCGCCGACTCCGTGCTTGGATAGATAGCCGCTGAGGCCGCCGGTCGCCGCGCCGAGCGCAGCGCCGATCGCGGCGCCTTCCGGGATGGCCGAGGCCGCGATCGCGCCGGCCGCTGCGAGGGGCCCGACACCGGGAATGGCGAGCGCCGCCACGCCCAGGGCCGCTCCGACGGCGCCGCCGCCCAGCAGGCCCTTCACCAGCCCGCTCTTGTTGCCGCCGTCATCGGTCGTGTTGCCGCCGCCGTCGGACGTCGTGTTCTTCCCGTCCTGCTGGTGGAGGATCGACAAGGCGCTGTCGCGCACTCCGGCGCTGCGCAATTCGGTGATCGCGCGCTCGGCTTCGGAATGGCTGTCGAAGACGGCGGATACGAGGTTCTGGTTCATCAAACTCTCCTGGTACATGTCGGGGGTCTCAGCCCCCACGACCCAACATGGGCTAACGCCCGACGTTCCTCGGCTCGTCCCGATGGCGGGGCGTCTGCCGCTTTAGGCGGGAGAAGAAGCCGGGCTGCTCCTCCTTTACGGCTTCGGCGCTCCGTCTCGACTGGCAAGCGCCTCGCACAGCCTGTCCGTCGCGAGCGCCACTCGCGATTCGGCGGTTTCCCGGTTGGAAGGGTCGTTCCTCACCCCCCTCGTCTCGGTGTTGAAGGCGAGGAGGGTGCCGGCGCGCTGGTCGGGGCAGAGGCTGAGATAGGCCCTGAAGCCGTTCTGGTCGCCGTTGTGGCCGACGAAGCGGACGCCGCGGCCCTCGTCGATGAAGAAGGACAGGCCGCTCTGCGTGGTCCTCGCCATCCGGCCCTGGGTGAAATCCTCGCCGGCGGCGATCTGCGGCCTCCACATCTCCTCGAGCGAGGAGCGCTTGAGGACGAGATCGTAATCGGCCGAGCGCGCCGGATCGCCGAGCAGGAAGGCGACGTATCTGGCCATGTCGGGCATCGGCGCGTTGAGGCCGCCGTTGGAGACCGTCACCCCGGTGTCGACGTCGAACGGGGCCACAACCCTTTTGCCGTCCCTGATGTAATAGCTGTGCGAGCGGTGGCGCAGCAGATGGGGCGGGGTCCGGTCGAAATAGCTGGCGTGCATGCCGAGCGGCCTGAGGATGTTCTTGTCGACATAGACCTCGAAATCCTCGCCGGAGAGCCGCTCGATCACCTGGCCGAGATAGACGATGCCGGGATTGGAGTAGCTGAAGCGCGAGCCGGGCCTGAACTCGACCGCCGTGTAGGGCAGCATCGCCTCCAGCTGAGCCCAGCCCGCCGGCTCGAACGGCTGCCACTCATGCTCGCGCCAGGGCCATGTGCCCCCTCGGAAGCCGGCGCTGTGGCTCATCAGCTGGCGAAGCGTGATCGCGCCGGTGTCGCCATGGGGATTGTGGACCCTGGCAAGCTCGGGGACGAAGCGGACGATCGGATCGTCGAGGCTGAGAAGGCCGCGGTCGCGAAGCTGCAGGATCGCGATCCCGGTCATCGTCTTGGTGATCGACGCCCAGTGATAGATCGTCCGCGAGTCGACCGGGACCCGCGCCTCCGCGTCCTGCTCGCCGAGATGGTCGGCGGCGGCGGTGCGGCCGTCGCGCACCAGGTAGAAGCTGCTTCCGGCGATGCCCGAGCGCCGCATCTCGGCGCGGTGGAGCTTGCGGAAGTCGCCCAGCGCCGTCTCGAAGGCGCGCTCGTCGGCCGCCGCCGGGGCGGCGGGCGAGGCGGCGAGCAGGAGAGCGGCGGCGAGCCGGCGCGGCATTGCGGTCCTCCCAGATGATCCCGACGAAACGACCCGCTCCCCATGCGCAATGATCGCGTGCTTGGCTAGCGGGTCACGACCAGCCGGTAGCCGCAGTCGCAGGTTTCGAGCTCGAGCAGGTGGCCATAGCGCTCCGCCCAGACGCCGCTCTCCAGGTCCTCGCCGAGCCTGGCCAGCGCCGCCGAGACGTCGCCGAGAGTCCAGAAGGAGGACATCGCCGCCCTCACCCTCGAGTCGAGATAGGCCTCGGGCCGCCGCCAGTAGGCGCTTAGGAAGCCGTCGGTGCAGTCGTGCGGGATCGGCACGGGCTCGACGTCGACCGGCCCGAGCCATCTGCCGTAATCGCTCATCCTCGGCATCTGCGCTTCGTCCAGCGTCACCAGCTCCGGGATGTAGTCCGCCAGCCAGAAGCCGCGGAAGGCCGGATCGTAGGTGAGGATGACGATCGGGCCGCTCGTGACACGCCGCATCTCCTCCAGGCCCTTCGCCTGGTCGGACCAGTGGTGGACGGTGAGGATCGCCATCGAGGCGTCGAAGGCGCCGTAGTCGAACGGCAGCGCCTCCGCCCGACCCTGGACGACTGCAGCCGCCGGCGCCCGCCGCTGGCGGATCATCTCGATCGACGGCTCCAGGGCGGTGACCTCCCGTCCGGCGGGCTCGTACGACCCCGCCCCGGCGCCGACGTTGAGGACGGTCCGCGCGTCTCCCAGACCCGCGTCGATCCGGGCCGCGATCCGCGGGTCGGGCTTCCTCAGCTCGGCGTAATTCAACCCGATGCGATCGTAGCGGCTCGTCATCGGCCGCTTATGACGCGCCCTGCCCTGGCGGGGAAATGGGAAAATGGCGCGAGTGACGGGGCTCGAACCCGCGACCTCCGGCGTGACAGGCCGGCGCTCTAACCAACTGAGCTACACCCGCGTGGGAGGGGGCGAACTATGCGCTGGCCCCCTGCCTGTCAAGCGAGGCTAAGGCTTTGTTGCGGCGGTTCGTTCGGCGTCGCCATGTTCCTCGTGGTGGCTTCCGGTGAGAGTCCCCTCCTCGAACAGGAAGCCGGCGATGTCGGGCTTGCCGGCGGCGTCGAGGATCGTCTTCATGATGATCAGGAGGGGCACGGCGAGAAGCGCCCCGGTCGTCCCCCACACCCAGGCCCAGAAGCTCAAAGCGACGAGGATCAGGAGCGGGTTGATGGTCAGGCGGCGGCCGACGAAGAAGGGGGTGATGAGGTTCGCCTCCACGAGGTGGACGCCGATGAAGCAGAGCGCCGGGAGCAAGGCGTACCAGGGGTCGGCGAAGGCCATCAGCCCGCCGAGGGCGAGGAGGAGGGCCGAGGCGATCGGGCCGAGATAGGGAATGTAGTTGAGGACGGCGACGATTCCGCCCCACATCAGCGGAGTCGGCATGTCGAGCAGGTAGAGGATCAGGGCGACGGTGAGGCCCATGCCGATGTTCACCACGGTGATCGTGCCGAGATAGGTCGACGTCGCGTCGACCACCTGCTGGATGGCGCGCGCCGTCGTCATCGCCCCGTCGAAGCTGGTCCGGGCGGTGATCGTGCGCCGGCGCATTCGGGTCCAGCCGGCGAGGAAGAAGAAGATCACCAGCAGGGCGAAGAACATCTGGATCGCCGCGAACGGGGCCGAGGTGGCGATGATGTCGAGCAGCGAGTTGGGAGTCTCCAGGGCCACCGTGCGCTGGCTGCTGGCACGGGTGCCGAACTGCTCGACGAGGTCGTTGATGAAGCGCTCGAGGTCCGAATAGACCTCCATCAGCGGCGCCAGCGTGTCGCGGACCCGGCCGATCCGCTCGGGCAGCAGCCGAACCCATTCGGCCGCAGGGAGCACGATCGAGGCGACGGCGACGTTGGCCATGGCGATCAGCACCAGCACGCAGCCGAACGCTGCCAGCGTCGAAGGCACCCGCCGCCGCTCGAGCCATTCGAGCATCGGCACAAGGGCGATGGCGATGACGAGCGCCGCCGTCACCGGAAGGAAGAATTCGGCGCCGGCGCGAAGCGCGAACGGGACGGCGAGGGTGAGGCCGGCGCCGGCGATCAGGGTCAAGGCGGCGAGCAGGCGGTCGCGGCGATAGGCGATGGCTTCCGATTCCAGACTGACATCGGCATGCTCCGCCGGCACGTGGCCGGCACCGCCTTCCTCCCCTGCGATCCTCTTCATCTTCGTTACCGCCGTCCTTCGAACTTGGCTTAAGCCCCGATGACCAATCGCCGTTAACGCATTCTTATCCACTCCCCCCGCATTAGCCCGATGGAAACCGGGCTCGTGGGGGCGCCAGAATGCGATATCAGGCTACGCGGGCCAAATCATCGGCCTTGCGCAAAAATGCCCTTATGGCTGCCGCCGCGGCGGTCTGCGCCGGCGCGTACGCGAGCCCGGCACTCGCCGCCGGCACCCCCGCGGGCACCAACATCACCAACGTCGCCACCGCCACCTACGAGGGTCCCAACGGCGGCGAGGCCAGCATCGATTCGAACGTCGTCACCCTCAAGGTGGACGAGCTGCTCGACGTCAGCGTCGCCTGGGGCGATCCCGCCGACGTCGCCACCTCGGCCGGACTGACCGGCCAGCCGCTCAAGTTCACCGTCACCAACGGCGGCAACGGCACCGAGGCGTTCGCGCTCGCCACCGTCGCCAATGGCGGCGGCGACGATTTCGACCCGGCGGTGACGAGCATCGTCCTCGATTCGAACGGCAACGGCGCCTACGACGCCGGAGTCGACACCGTCTATTCGAGCGGGAGCAACGACCCCCAGCTCGACGCCGATCAGTCGGTCACCGTCTTCGTCCTCTCCTCCATCCCCGCCGGCGCGGGCGACGGCCATCGCGGCCGGGTCGATCTCACAGCCGTCGCTAAAACCGGCTCCGGCGCGCCCGGCACCAGCTTCGCCGGCCTCGGCCAGGGCGGCGGCGACGCCGTCGTCGGAGCGACCGGAGCGGATTCCGAGGACGACGGCTACTACCGCGTCGCCAAAGCCAGCGTCGCCTTCGTCAAGAGCGCGACCGTCGCCGATCCGTTCGGCGGCACCGCCGCCACGCCCGGCTCCACCGTCACCTATACGCTCGCAGCGACGGTGAGCGGCACCGGCAGCCTCGCCAACCTGCGCGTCGCCGACCCCGTCCCGGCGGGCACCACCTACCAGCCCGGCTCGCTGACGCTCGAGGGCGGCGCGCTCACCGACTCGGCCGACGCCGACGCCGGAAGCTTCACCGGCACCGCGATCAACGTCGCCCTCGGCACGCTCGCCGCGGGCTCCACCAAGACCATCACGTTCCAGGTCAAGATCGACTGAGAAGGATGAACGCCATGAAGATCCTGCTTGCGCTGCTCGCGCTCCTCGCTCCCGCAACGGCCTTCGCCGCCCAGGACGTCTCGCTGACCAGCAAGGTGTTCGTCGAGCGGGTCAAGCCGGGCGCCGACGGCAAGCCCGTCACCGTCCGGGAGGAACCGGGCGTCGTCACTCCGGGCGACAGGCTCGTCTTCGTGCTCGGCTACCGCAACGGCGGCGCCCAGCCGGCGACCGGCTTCACCCTCACCAACCCGATCCCGCCGTCGGTCGCCTTCACCGGCAGCGAGGATTCGAGCGCCACCGTCTCCGTCGACGGCGGCAAGAGCTGGGGAGCCCTCGCCTCCCTCAAGGTCGTGCAGGCGGACGGCACCAGCCGCCCCGCCGTCGCGGCGGACGTCACTCACATCCGCTGGTCGTTCGGCCGGCCGATCGCCGCCGGCACCGGCGGGGAGCTCAGCTTCAGAGGTACCGTGGAGTAATTCCTTAAACCCGCACCCGGGCGCCGCGGGGGGGATTTGGCGCTCATCGGAAGACGATTGGACAAGAAGATGACCAGAACAGTGCGATTGCTCGCCTCCGCCAGCATGCTGGCGGTGTCGGCGATTGCGGTCAGCCCCGCCTTCGCGGCCGGGACGACCGCCGGAACGACCATCACCAACCAGGTCACGCTCGACTATAAGGTCGGCGGCATCGACCAGAACCAGGTGACCGCCAGCGACAGCTTCACGGTCGACCGCAAGGTCAACCTGCTCGTCACCGAGAATGGCAGCACGACCAGCGTCACTCCGGGGCAGACCGCCGCGGTCACGGCCTTCCTCGTCGCCAACTCCTCCAACGCTCCGCTCGATCTCGCGCTTGTCGTGACCCAGCTGAACGGCGGTACGGCGGCGCATGGAGGGACCGACAATTACAACGTCACCGGTCCCAAGATGTACGTCGACACCAACTCCAACAGCTCTTACGACCCCGGCACCGACGTCGAGATCACCTATCTCGACCAGATCGCCGCCGACGACAGCAAGACCGTGTTCGTCGTCGCCGACGTGCCGCTCGGCCTCTCGACCAACGACGTCGCCGGGATCCGGCTGACCGCGACCGCCTCCGAGGCGACCGCGGCCGGCTCGCTCGGCGCCACGATCGCCCAGACCACCGGCGCCAACACGTCCGGGGTCGACACGGTGTTCGCGGACACCACCGCGGGCGGCAACGTCCTGCGCGACGGCATCCACTTCTCCGACGACGATTACACGATCCTGGCGGCCGCGCTCAGCGCGACCAAGACCAGCCGGGTGATCAGCGATCCGTTCAACGGCTCGACCGATCCGAAGATGATCCCGGGGGCCGTCGTCGAATATTGCATCGCGGTGGCCAATGCCTCGGGCAGCGCGACCGCGACCAACGTCAACGTCTCCGACGAGCTGCCGCTCGAGACGACCTACGATGCCGCCTTCGGCATCAGGCTCAACGGAACGGTCACCGGCAGCACCTGCAATGCCGACGGCGTCGCAGGCGGCTCCTATGCCGGCGGAATCGCGAGCGGCACGCTCAGCGACATCGCCGCCGGCGTGTCCCGGACGCTCGTCTTCCGGGTGTCGGTGAACTAAGCGGACGAGGGGAGGGTCGGCACCGTGTCGGCGACACGGCGCTCCCTCCCCCTCCTCGCCATGGAACGCGCGACTCCTTTTTTGGGGGCGATATTGTTCGCCCTGCTGACGGCGCTGTGGCTCGCCGTCGCCGCGCCCGCGCTCGCCGCGGGCGTGCTCAGCCATCGCACCATCTCGAACGTCGCGACGATCGAATGGGATGCCCCCGCCGGCCGGACGAGCCAGCAATCGAACCGGGTCGACATCAGCGTCGGCCCGAGCGCGCTGCCCCTTTCCCTGTCGGTCTATCGCTTCGCCTCCAACAGCGCGACGATCTCGGTCCCGGTCAGGGCGCCGCAATGCGGCACCGCCGGCGCCCGAGCCGCGCTCGCCGTCGCGTGGCAGGAGCAGAAGCTGGAGCCGGCGACTCTGCTCGCCGTCTCCCAGATCCTTCCGGGCGAGCCTTTCCTGTTCGTCGTCGAGGACAGCGCCCGCAACCAGGATCCGACCCGGATCGATGAGATCGACGTCGTCGTGCGCGCGCGCAGCGGCGACGTTGAAACTCTGGTCGTGTACGAGACGGCGGCGGATTCGGGCCGCTTCGCGGGCTTTCTCCAGACCGTGCAGGTCGCGGCCGACGCCGGCGACTGCCGGCTGAGCGTCGATCCGGGCGACCTGCTGACCGTCGAGAGCCTCAGCGCCGACCACAAGACGACCGCTGCGACGGCGTCACTCGACATCCTCGCTGGGCCCGAGCCGGTCCGGATCAGCATCCCGGTCTACGAGCCGCGCGCTCCGCTGCAGCTCGTCAAGCAGGTCTCCCGGCCGACCGCCGAGCCCGGCGAGGCGCTCCTGTTCACCGTCGAGGTCCGCAATGCCGACCCGCGGCTGCCGACCGGGACGGTTCGGGTCACCGACCTGCTTCCGCCGGCGCTTCGGCTTCGCCCGGGAAGCCTTCGCATCGACGGCCAGCCGGCGACGGCCGAGCTGGCGGGCGACGGCTCGAGCTTCACGGTCGTCCTGCCCTCGCTCGCCCCCGGCGAGCGCCGCCGGATCGGCTACGCCGCGGAAGTGAAGCAAGGCGCCGCCGCCGGCGACGCCGTCAACCGGGCGCAGGCGACCGGCGAGGGCGGCCTGACCAGCAACATCGCCGACGCCGCCGTTCGAATCCGCCGCGACCAGATCGCCGGGCGGATGACGATCCTGGGGCGGGTGACCGACGGCGGCTGCACCGCCGATCCGGCCAAGGCGGCGGGCGTCGCCGGAGTCCGGGTGATGCTCGAGGACGGCAGCTACGCCGTCACCGACCGCGACGGCCGCTACCATTTCGAGGGCGTGACGCCCGGCACCCACGTCGTCCAGCTCGACGACATGACCCTTCCCGCCGACCGCGCCGCCGCCGATTGCGCCCGGAACAGCCTCTCGGCGGGCCGCGCCTTCTCGCGCTTCGTCGACGGCCGCGGCGGCGCCCTCAAGAGGGTCGATTTCAAGCTGGTCGAGGTCGCCCCGCGCGCCGGCGCGGCCGCGGCGGCACGGCCTCGGCCGACAGCGATGAGCAATGCCCAGGCCGCCGGCGCCGAGCGCGACTGGCTCGCCGGCCAGGAACCGGGCGTCGCCTGGCTCTTCCCCGAGCCCGAGCACAATCCGCGGGCGCCGATCGTCAGGGTCGCGATCAAGCATCTGCCGGGCCAGACCGTGAAGCTGCTCGCCGACGGCAAGCCCGTCGATCCGATCGCCTTCGACGGCAGCCGCAAGAATCCGGCCGGCACCGCCGCCGTCAGCGTCTGGCGCGCCATCCCGATCGAGGGCCGCCAGGCCGAGCTGGTCGCCGAGGTCCGCAATGGCGACGGAAGCCTCGCCGAGACCCTGCGCCGCACCGTCCGCTACGGCGCCAGCCCGATGCGGGCCGAGCTTCTCCGCGACAAGTCGGCGCTGGTCGCCGACGGAGTGACCCGCCCCCGCTTCGCCGTCCGCCTCACCGATCGCGACGGCCGCCCGGTCCGCCACGGCCTGACCGGCGATTTCGACGTGCCGGCGCCTTATTACCCCGCCGTCGAGGCCGACGCCCAGCAGGCCCGCCAGCTCGCCGGCCTCGAGCGCGCCCGTCCGTTCTGGCGCGTCGACGGCGAGGACGGCATCGCCTGGATCGAGCTCGAGCCGACCACCGCTTCGGGCACGGTCAGCCTGCGCTTCAACTTCCGCGACGGCGAGGCGGTTCGAGAGCAGAGGCTCGAAGCCTGGCTCGATCCGGGCCGGCGGCCGTGGACGATCGTCGGCCTCGCCGAAGGAACGCTCGGCTACAACCGGCTGCAGGGCAAGGTCGAGGATCTCGGGCAGGACGACGACAAGCTGCTCACCGACGGCCGGCTAGCCCTCTACGCCAAGGGCCGGATCCGCGGCAAATGGCTGATGACGCTCGCCTACGACAGCGACAAGAAGAAGGACGAGACCCGCTTCGGCGGAGTGATCGACCCCGACGCTTATTACACCGTCTATGCCGATCGCAGCGAGCGCCGCTACGACGCCGCCTCGGTGCGCAAGCTCTACCTGAAGCTCGAGCGGCCGCAATTCTACGCTCTGTTCGGCGACTATGAGACCGGCATCGACGAGCCCGAGCTCGCCCGCTACGTGCACGCCTTCAACGGCGTCAAAGCCGAATATCGCTCGGAGCGCGTCTCGGCCGCCGCCTTCGCCGCCGACAGCCCTAACCGCCACGGCCACGACGAGATCCAGGGCAACGGCCTCAGCGGCCCCTATGCGCTCGGCGCCCGCGACATCCTCGCCAACTCGGAGCGGATCGCTATCGAGGTGCGCGACCGGCTGCGCTCGGACCGGATCGTCGAGCGCCGGCTGCTGTCGCGCCACGTCGATTACGACATCGACTATGCCGCCGGCACCCTTCGCTTCAAGGAGCCGATCCTCAGCCGCAGCTCCACGCTCGATCCCCAGTTCATCGTTGTCGATTACGAGGTCGACGGAATCGCCCGCCGGACCCTCAATGCCGGCGGCCGTGCCAGCTGGCGCAGCCGCGACCAGAAGGTGCAGGTCGCCGCCACCGCCGTCAGCGATTCGAATGGCGACACGCGCACCAACCTCGCCGGCGCCGACGTCCGCTACCGTCCCTCGGCCTCCACCGAGATCCGGGCCGAGGTCGCGGTCAGCGACAATGAGGCGAGGCCGGGCTCCGCCGCGCCGTCGGCCGGCACCGCCACCGCCTGGCAGGTCGAGGCAGAGCATCACGGCTCGAAGCTGGACGTGCTGGCTTACGCCCGCGAGCGCCAGGCCGGCTTCGGCCTCGGCCAGACCAGCGGCGCCGAGGACGGCACCCGCAAGTTCGGGCTCGACGCCCGCGCCCGCCTCGGCGAGGCCTGGTCGCTGACGGGAAGCGCGTGGCACGAGGATTATCTCGCCACCGACGCCCGCCGGATCGCCGCCCGCGCCCTCGTCGAGTACCGCACCCCCGGCCTGACCGCGCGCGCCGGCCTGACCTTCGCCGACGACCGGCTCGCCGACGGCCGCTCCGCCCGCTCGACCATCCTCCAGCTCGGCGCCACCAAGCGCCTGCTCGACAACAAGCTGGAGCTGGACGGCCAGACCGAGATCCCGCTCGGCCAGGCGCAGAGCATCGACTTCCCCGCCCGCCACCGGGTCAGCGCCCGCTATGCCGTGACCAGCGGCATCCAGCTGGTCGGCGCCTACGAGATCGCCGACGGCAAGAATGTCGACGCCCGCACCGCCCGCGTCGGCTTCGACGTCCAGCCCTGGGCGGGCGCGCGGATCGCCGTCAGCGGCAACTTCCAGGACATCGCCGAATACGGCCCGCGCAGCTTCGCCGCCTTCGGGCTGTCGCAGTCGCTGGTGCTCGACAAGCACTGGTCGGTCGATTTCTCGGTCGACGCCAACAAGACGCTCGGCGGAATCGACCCTTCCCGGGTCCTCAACCCGCTCCACCCGGTCGCCAGCGGCGGATTCGTCGGCGGCGCGGCGGGGACGCTGACCGAGGATTTCACCGCCGTGACCGCCGGCGCCACCTACCGGGCGGGCCGGTGGAGCGTCACCGGCCGCGCTGAATATCGCGCCGGCGACCAGGGCGACCGCTACGGAGTCACCGCCGCGGCGCTTCGCCAGATCGGCGACGGCGAGGCGATCGGCGGCGCTCTCAACTGGTTCACGGCCAAGGGCCCGGCCGGCGCCGAGACCCGCACCGCCAACCTCCAGCTCAGCTGGGCCCACCGGCCGGCCGGAAGCCGCTGGTCCTGGCTCGAGAAGCTCGAGTTGCGCGAGGACCGCGTCGCCGGCGCCGTCGCCGGCCGGCCGGGGCCGATCGGTATCCCGTCGACGATCACCGGCGACGCGAGGTCGCGGCGGGCGATCAATTCGCTGTCGGTCAACTACACGGCGGAGGGCGGCTCCGAAATCTCGGTCTTCTGGGGCTCGAAATATGTCTCCGAGCGGTTCGGCGAGCAGGATGTCGGCGGCTGGACCAACGCGGTAGGCGCGGATTTCCGCTTCGACCTTTCCGATACGATCGACGTCGGCGTGGCCGGCACCGTACGCGCCGGCATCGACGGCCGCGCCTTCGCCTGGTCGGCCGGACCGAGCCTCGGCTTCACGCCGTTCGAGAACGGCTGGATGTCGGTCGGCTGGAACCTCGCCGGCTTCCACGACCGCGATTTCGAGGAAGCCCGCTACACGCGCAGCGGCCCCTATGTGACGATGCGCTTCAAGTTCGACCAGCTGTCGCTGCAGTCGCTCGGGCTGGGAGGACGGTGATGCGGCTGATCCGCTTCCTCGCCGTCCTGCTCGCGGCCTTCGGCTTCGCCTCGGCGGCGCAGGCGCAGCTGACCTTCCAGCTGCGCACCGGCGACCCCGTCACCAACGTCCAGTCGATGCCGATCGACAGCAACAATTGCGCCGGCTCCGGCCCCAGGGCGATGTATGTCGGGGGAGTCATCACCAACAGCGGCGCGACGACGGTCAACAACATCGTCGCGACGATGAGCGGGGTCACCGGCAATTTCGCCCTCGGCCAGGCCGCCGCCCAGCCGGTCGGCTCGCTCGGCGCGGGGCAGAGCACCGGAGTCTACTGGCACGTCGACTATGGCTGCAGCATCTCGACCGTGACCTCGACGATCGCGATCGCCTCGAGCGCGGCTTCGGTGTCGCGCAACGTCGGCCTCAGCACGGTCAGCTCGATCAGCGCCAATGCCGGCGGCAACGTCCTCTCCTCGACGCTTGGACCGGGCGCGGTGGTCGGTCAGACCATTTATTTCGATGCCTCCTACGACTTCGGAGGCAGCGACACCGGCGACGAGTTCATTCTCCAGCCGTCGGGCAGCCAGGTCTTCGACGCCGTCTGCTTCCGCCTCGTCGGAACGGAGATCCGCGCCAGCAACATCGCTCCGATCACCGTCGGCACCACCAACCGGATCTATTTCCGGCAGACCCAGAAGCAGTCCGGCAACGGCTATTTCGCCAATGTTCGCTATTTTTTCGAATATCAGTGCGCCGGCGCGTCGACCACCGCCCGGCCCTATGCGACGATGACGTCGGGCAACTCGCTCAAATATACCGGCAATTACGACGGCGCGAGCAGCTTCAGCATCAGCTTCCCGGGCGCGACCAATCCGTTCACGATCAGCAAGACGCAGGACATCGGCAGCGCCATCGCCGGCAGCGCGGCGACGGTCAAATACACGATCACCGTCACCAACCCTTCGGTCCATGCGAGCCGCATCTCGCAATTCGTCGACGTCCTGCCGGCCGGCGCTAAGTTCCTGGCGCTGGACGCGGCGAGCAACGTCACCGCCGCCAATTCGAGCAGCGTCCCCGCCGCCAACGCCACCGGCACCCTCACCTTCACCGGCCGCCAGGACCAGTCCTACCTGATCGCCGCCGGCGGCACGGCGAGGCTGATCTACACGGTCCAGATGCCGTCGACCGCGGGCAGCTACACCAACAGCGTCCGGGCCGTCTTCGGCGCCGCGACCAGCTCGACGGCGACCGCGACGTTCAACGTGATCACTCCGGCGCCGCTGACCCTGGTGAAATCGAGCCAGGCGAGCACCGACCCGGTCAACGGCACCGCCAATCCAAAGATGATCCCGGGCGCGCGCGCCGCCTACACGGTGACGATCGCCAATCCCAACAGCTTCGCCGCGACGGCGGACAGCATCGTGATCCTCGACTCGACGCCGGCCAATCTGGCGCTTTTCGTAAGCCACATCTCGGGCTCGAGTGGAGGACCGATCCGCTTCCTGAACGGCGCCGCCTCGTCCGGCCTGACCTATACGTTCACCAGCCTGGCGAGCACGACCGACGATGTCGATTTCTCCAGCGACGGCGGTACGACGTGGACCTACGTGCCGAGCCCGAACGCCCAGGGCGCGGACCCGGCGGTGAACCGGATCCGGATCCGCCCCAAGGGCCCGATGGCGGCCAATTCGAGCTTCAGCCTGCTGTTCGGCTACATCATCAAATAGCGGCTGGTGCCCCCGGCCGGAATCGAACCGGCACTCCTTGCGGAACTCGATTTTGAGTCGAGCGCGTCTACCAATTCCGCCACAGGGGCACGCGGCCTCGCCCTAACCGAGGGCGGGACGGGCCGCAACCGCCCGCCCGCCCTCGGTAAGTGAATCAGGCGAAGACCTTGTCGAGCGCCTCGCCCTTCGGGTCGGGGCCGTATTTGTTGGTGCCGCGCGTCCCTTCGAGGAACATGAAGACGAGCAGGGTGATGCCGAGCCCGATGACCGCGATCATGCCGATCATGGCGAGGATTCCGCCGAGGCCGGGATTGTCGGGCGAGCTCGCCGCCATCGCCGCGCCGATCAGCATGATCACATAGCCCGACAGCGGCGCGAGGATCCACCAGCCGCTCCGGTCGGTATCGTGGAGCCGGCGCACCGAAACGGCGAGCGAGGGAATGAACATGGCGAGCGCGAACAGCATGTAGATGCCGCCGATGATCAGGACCGCGCCACCCGCGGCCATCGCCGCGCTGGGATCGCCGCCGGCCATAATCATGCCGCCGCCGCCAACGGCCATCATCAGCACCATCAGCGCGATGTAGACGAGGAACAGGAACAGCTGGAACATCCAATATTCCATGCGGCGCGAACGGCCTGAAAATTCGGCGTAGCGCTTCAGCGGCAAAAACATCCAATTCATGGCAATCCCCCTTTTTGCCGCATTGATGCGGTCGAGCGGCACCTTCCGAATTTAGGCGGGCAGATTCAACCCGGAATCTGGGCCGAAGCGGGCCGGCGGGGCCGATCGTTCCGGATACGCACGGACCGCGCGCTCAATTCCGCGGCGCCTGCCGTCGGTAGCTCAGCGCCTCGGCGACGTGGATGCGGCGGACTTCCTCGCTTCCGGCGAGGTCGGCGACGGTGCGCGCCACCCGCATCACCCGGTGGAAGCCGCGGGCGGAGAGGCGCATCGCCTCGGCGGCTTGGGCGAGGAGGCGGCGGCCGGGCTCGTCCGGGGTTGCCACCGCATCGAGCCGGTCGCCGTTCACCTCCGCGTTAGTCCGGATGCCGTCCCCTTCGTAGCGGCGGGTCTGGATGGCGCGCGCCGCGCCGACCCTGCGGGCGACCTGCGCCGACCCTTCGGACGGCGGCGGCAGGACGAGGTCGGCGGCGGCGACGGCCTGGACGTCGACATGAAGGTCGATCCGGTCGAGCAGCGGCCCCGACACCCGCGCCTGATAGTCGGCGGCGCAGCGCGGCGCGCGCGAGCAGGCGAGCGCGGGATCGCCGAGATGGCCGCAGCGGCACGGGTTCATCGCCGCGACCAGCTGGACCCGCGCCGGAAAGGTGACATGGGCGTTGGCCCGGGCGACGCTGACGGTTCCGGTCTCGAGCGGCTGGCGCAGCGAATCGAGCGCGGAGCGCTGGAATTCGGGAAGCTCGTCGAGGAACAGCACCCCGAGATGGGCGAGGCTGACCTCGCCCGGGCGGACCTTGAGGCCGCCGCCGACCAGCGACACCATCGACGCGCTGTGGTGCGGCGCCCGGTAGGGGCGGGTCCGGATCAGCCGGCCTCCTGAAAGGGTGCCGGCGACGCTGGCGATCATCGACACTTCGAGCGCCTCCGGAGGCGTAAGCTCCGGCAGGATTCCAGGCAGGCAGGCGGCGAGCAGCGATTTGCCCGCGCCGGGCGGGCCGACCATCAGCAGGTTGTGCCCGCCCGCCGCGGTGATCTCGAGCGCGCGCTTGGCCGTCTCCTGGCCCTTCACCTGGCCGAGATCAGGCCCGAATCCCGGCGGCTCCGCCTCGCCTGGGACGGGCGGCGACAGGATCGCGCTGCCGCGGAAATGGTTGAGCAGGGCGATGAGGTCGGGCGCCGCGACGATCTCGACGTCCCCCGCCCAGGCCGCCTCCGCGCCCTGGGCGGCGGGGCAGACGAGGCCGAGGCTCCGCGCCGAGGCGTTCATCGCCGCCAGCAGCACTCCGGGCGACGGTTGGATTCGGCCATCCAGCCCGAGCTCGCCGACCGCGACATAGCCGGCCAGGGTCTCGGTATCGATCGCCCCCAAAGCCGCCAGCATGCCGAGCGCGATCGGCAGGTCGTAATGCGAGCCCTCCTTGGGCAGGTCGGCGGGCGACAGGTTGACGGTGATCCGCTTGGGCGGAAGCGACAGGCCGATGGCTGCCAGGGCGGCGTGAACCCGCTCGCGGCTCTCGGCGACTGCCTTGTCGGGCAGGCCGACGACCAGGAACTTGGGCAGGCCCGCCGAAATCTGGACCTGAACCTCCACGGCCCGCGCCTCGAGCCCCAGGAACGCCACCGTGGCGACATGCGCGACCATGAATTCGAGCCTCCGTCCCCGCCTTTTCGCGGGATCGTCATGCAATAGTCAACGTTTTCCGCGCATCCGTCCCGGCGCTCGTTTGACGGCGCTCCCAAAGAGGTCGAACGGTAGCGCGCGGACCGCACTGAGGCCGCGGGATCGAAACGGAGGGGCGGATGAGCGGATATATGGTGACGACCGACAACGGCAACGGTGCGAGGAACTTCTACATGGTGGCCTCCGACACCCCCGAAGGGGCGGTCGCCGCAGTCAACGGGCAGATGAAGACAAACAATGCGGTGGCGCTCGCTCCGGTCAGCGATGAGACGCTCGCCCATTTCTCCACCACGCCGGCCAGCATCTGGCTTTGCTGCACCATGGACGAACGGACCGGCAAGCTCACCAGCAGCCAATTCAAGGACGGACCCGTCGGAGGTCGAGGCGTCGTTCACCCCGGAAGCGGCAATTCGCCGGCTTGAGCGAAGGCGCGGAGTGGAGATGAGCGTCTTGCGCGGCTAACACAGCTTTCCCACATGGGGGTCATGGGGAAGATCGACTGGCGGCACCTGACGACCTATCCGGCGGTGCGGAGCGCGCTGGTCGTGGTCGGGTTCATCCTGATCGCACTGACCCCGCTGCTCGGGCCGATTCCGGGTCCCGGCGGAATCATCGTATTCGCCGCCGGCCTGTCGCTGGTGCTGAAGTACAGCGCCTGGGCCAAGCGCTTTTATGTGAAGTTCAAGCGGCGCCATCCGAAGAAGGGCGACTGGGCGGACTGGGGGCTGCGGCGGGCCAGCGCGAAGCGCCGGCAGGAGCGTCTCAAGGCCGAGCAGGAGGCCGTGGCGGCCATGGGGCAATTGACTTTCGCGGACGATTTGCCTAACGGGACCGCCGACGAAGGCCGCTCCGCGATGGGCGGCCCTTTTAATTCCGATTTTCCCAACTCCAGTTTTCAGGGTAAGAGCGATGAAGCGCACCTTCCAGCCGAGCAATCTCGTGCGCAAGCGCCGGCACGGCTTCCGGGCCCGGACGGCGACCGTCGGCGGCCGCAAGGTCCTGGCCGCGCGCCGGGCGCGGGGCCGCAAGACCTTGTCGGCTTAGCCGGCAACCGCCTGAGCTCCATCACCCGCCGAGCCGATTTCCTGGCCGCCAATCGCGGCCGGCGCACGCCCATGCCCGGCTTCGTCCTGCTGGTGCGGCCGCGCGACGATGGCGATCCGCGGATAAGGCTGGGTATCACGGTGACGAAGAAGATCGGCGGCTCGGTCGTGCGCAACCGGATGAAGCGCCGCTTCCGGAGCCTCGCCTGGGACCTCCTGCCCGAGAAGGGATTGCCGGGCGCCGATCATGTGCTGATCGGCCGGCAGGGCGGCATCGAGCGCGACTTCGCCCTGCTCCGGTCCGAGCTCGAGAGCGCCCTGGCCAAGCTCAGGCGATGATCGCGAGGCTCTTCATCCTGGTCGCTCGCGGCTGGCAGCTGGGCCCGTCGCGGGTGCTTCCGCCGAGCTGCCGCTACCAGCCGAGCTGCTCGGCCTATGCAATCACCGCGCTCCAGCGCTATGGGGCGCTGCGCGGCTTCGGGCTGGCCGCCAAACGTCTGCTGCGATGCCACCCATGGGGCGGCTCCGGCCCGGATCCGGTACCTTGAGGGGGAATAGGTGAACGAACACCGCAACATGGTCCTGGCGATCGTCCTGTCGGCGATCGTCTTGATCGGCTGGAGCTTCCTCAGCGAGATGTGGCTGCCGACCGCACGCCCGCCCGCGACGAAGATCGTGGACGGCAAGACCGTGCCCGTTCCCCAGCCGAAGGCCGACCCGACCGCCGACGCCCCCGTCGCCATTCGCGATCGCCGGCAAGTGCTGGGCGAGACTCCGCGAATCGCGATCGAGACCCCGCATCTGGCGGGTTCGATCAACCTCAAGGGCGCGCGTCTCGACGATCTCGTCCTCACCACCCATCGCGAGGGCGTGGCTAAGAACTCGCCGGCCATCCGCCTCCTCTCTCCCGGCGGAAGTCCGGGCGCCTATTTCGCGAGCTTCGGCTGGGCCGGCTCGAACGTCCCCGGGCCGGAGACGGTATGGACGCCGAGCGCGACGAAGCTGGCGCCGGGCAGCCCCGTCACCTTGAGCTGGGACAACGGCCAGGGGCAGCTCTTCCAGATCGGCCTCGCGGTCGACGACGGCTATCTGTTCAGGGTCGACCAGAAAGTAGTCAATCGCGGTGCCGGCGACATCGCCGTTCGGCCCTATTCGGTGCTGAGCCGGATCGGAGTCTCCAAGGACCCTGATCCGTGGACCGCCCATGCCGGGCCGATGGGCGTCTTCAACGGCGCCGCCGATTACGACAACGACTACAGCACCGTCGCCGAAGCCGGCGAGCGCCGCTTCAGCAGCCGCGGCGGCTGGATCGGCTTCACCGACACGTTCTGGCTCACGGCGGTGATCCCCAGCCAGGCCAGCTCGGTCGACGCGGCCTTCCGCCACAACCGGACCAGCGACAGCTACCAGGCCGACGCCATCGCCCAGCCCCTGATCGCCCCGCGCGGCAAGATCTCGAGCTACACGTCCCACCTGTTCGCCGGAGCGAAGGAGATCGAGCTTCTCGACCGCTATACCGAGCAGCTCGGCACGCCGCTCGAGCGGGCGATCGACTGGGGCTGGTTCCGCTGGTTCATGCAGCCGATCTTCTCGCTCCTGAACTGGCTCTACGCCGTGCTCGGGAATTTCGGCCTTGCCATCATCTGCCTCACCCTGATCGTCCGGACACTGATGTTCCCGATCGCCCAGAAGCAGTTCAAGTCGATGGCGGCGATGCGCGTCCTGCAGCCGAAGATGAAAGCGATCCAGGACCGCCACAAGGACGACAAGGCGCGCCAGCAGCAGGAGATGCTCAAGCTCTATCAGGAGGAGAAGGTCAACCCGATGGCGGGCTGCCTGCCGATCGTGATCCAGATCCCGATCTTCTACGCGCTCTACAAGGTGCTGATGGTGTCTGTGGAGATGCGCCACAAGCCGTTCGTGCTGTGGATCAAGGACCTTTCCGCGCCCGATCCGCTGACCCCCGTCAACCTGTTCGGCTTCCTGCCCTTCACGCCGCCCTCCTTCCTCGCGCTCGGCGTTCTGCCGATCCTGCTCGGAATCTCGATGTGGGCGCAGTTCAAGTTGAACCCGCCGGCCACCGATCCGGTGCAGAGGCAGGTGTTCGCGATCATGCCTTGGGTGCTGATGTTCGCGATGGCACCGTTCGCGGCCGGGCTTCAGCTCTACTGGACGGTCAACAACGTCCTCACCATCATCCAGCAGAAGTGGCTCTACAGCCGCTACCCCGGGATGAACGCGGCGCCGGAAACGCCGGCGCCGGTCAAGTGAGCGGGACCGAGGCCGATCTGGACGAAACCGCCCGGAAGCTCTTTTCCGGGCCGATCGCGTTCCTGAAATCGGCGCCAGGGCTGAAGTTCCTGCCCGATCCCAGCGTTCCCGAAGTGGCCTTCGCCGGCCGCTCGAACGTCGGCAAGTCGTCGCTGCTCAATGCGCTGACCAACAGGAACGGCCTCGCCCGAACCTCGAACACTCCAGGCCGGACCCAGGAGCTGAACTTCTTCGACGTCGGCGAGCCGATCCGCTTCCGGCTGGTCGACATGCCCGGCTACGGCTTCGCCAAGGCGCCCAAGGACGTCGTCAAGAAGTGGCGGCAGCTGATCAATTCCTACCTGCGCGGCCGTCAGGTGCTCAAGCGCGCTCTGGTCCTCGTCGATTCGAGGCACGGCCTGAAGGACATCGACCTCGACGTGATGAAGATGCTCGACGACGACGCGGTCAGCTACCACCTCGTCCTGACCAAGGCCGACAAGGTGAAGGCGTCCGAGCTCGCCGCGGTCGAGGCCGCCACCGCCGACGTGGGCCGCAAGCACCCCGCCGCCCATCCCGAGATCATCGTCACCTCGGCCGAGAAGGGCATGGGGATCGAGCGGCTGCGCACGGCGGTGCTGGAGGCGGTTCTTTAGGATCGTCCCCAAGCAGGGAGGGTTCAATAGCCCATCAGGGCCAGCACTTCCCTGCGGCTGCGCTCGTCCTCGCGGAAGACGCCCATCATCCGGCTGGTCGTCATCATCACGCCCGGCGTGTGGACTCCGCGGGCGGTCATGCAGGCGTGGCTCGCCTCGATCACCACCGCGACGCCCTGCGGGCGCAGATGCTCGCAGATGCAGTCGGCGACCTGGGCGGTGAGCCGCTCCTGCACCTGGAGACGCCGGGCGAAGCCGTGCAGGACCCGGGCGAGCTTGGAGATTCCGACCACCCGCTCGGCCGGCAGGTAGGCGATCGAGGCCTTGCCGATGATCGGCGCCAGGTGGTGCTCGCAATGCGACTGGAAGGGGATGTCCTTGAGGAGCACGATCTCGTCATAGCCGCCGACCTCGTCGAAGGTCCGGCTGAGGTGATGGGACGGATCCTCCTCGTAGCCGCGCGCATATTCCTTCCACGCGCGGCCGACCCGCGCCGGAGTGTCGAGCAGCCCCTCGCGGTCGGGATCGTCGCCGGCCCAGCGGATGAGGGTGCGCACGGCGTCCTGCACCTCCTGCGGCACGGGCAGCCTGGCGGGAGAGCGGACTAGGTCGCCGTCGGCGGATTCGCGATGTTCGGCCATGATCCTCTTTCGCCCGCCTCAGATGGGGACGGCGGTGGTGACCCCGACAGGATTCGAACCTGTGGCCCTCAGATTAGGAATCTGATGCTCTATCCTGCTGAGCTACGGGGCCGCGCCGCCTCCCCGCCGAACTAGGGCGGAGCGGCGCCCGGGTCAATTCTCCTCGCCGGGCGGGACGATTGGGAGGGGCAATGGAGCGATCGGGATGCCGTCGTCGATCAGGCTCTCCGCCTCGGCCAGGGTCGCCTCGCCGTGGATGGCGCGGGCCTCGGCCTCGCCGAGATGGATCGCCCGGGCCTCGTCGGCGAAGCGGGTGCCGACTCCTTCCGAGCCTTGCAGGAGGCGCTTCTGGAGCTCGGCGACGGCGGCGAGGGCGGCCTTGGCGGATGTTGGCGAAGTTGCCTCGCAGCGTGCTGCGACGGCGGGGGCCATGGGCGCCTTGGCGACCTCGGCCGAGGCGCACAGGGGGCAGGCGAGAAGGCCGCCCGAAAGCTGCTCGTCAAAGGCGGCCGACGAAGCGAACCAGGCTTCGAAAACATGACCTTGCGGTGCGCACTTGAGATCGAATATGATCATCTACAACCGCTCCGGCACAGGGATCGGGCGGCGGTGCGACAGCGCCGGCAGCCGGCCGCGGACCTCGTCCAGCGCGGCCAGGTCGACCTCCGCGAAGCCGATTCCGATCCCCTCCCCCATGTCGAGCAGGACCTCGCCCCACGGGCCGACGACGAGGCTGTGGCCGAAGGTCTCGCGGCCGTCCTCGTGGCGGCCCGACTGGGCGGCGGCGGCGACGAAGACGCCGGCCTCGATCGCCCGGGCGCGGATCAGCACGTGCCAGTGCGCCCGGCCGGTCGGGACGGTGAAGGCCGCCGGAATCGCCAATATTTGCGACTCCGCGTCGGTCAGCGCCCGGTAGAGGTCGGGAAAGCGCAAATCGTAGCAGATGGAGAGCCCGAGCCGGCCGGCCGGCGTGTCGGCGACGACGGCCCGGCTCCCCGGCTCGTAGGAAGCGGATTCGCGCCAGCTCTCGCCGCTGGCGAGGTCGACGTCGAACAGGTGGATCTTGTCGTAGGTGGCGCGCACATCGCCGCATTCGTCGATCAGGAACGAGCGGTTGCGAAGCCGATCGCCCCCCTCCTCGTCCAAGCCCGCCTCGCCGCGGACCGCGAGCGAGCCGAGGTGGACCCAGATCCGGGCCCGAGCCGCCGCCTCGCGCACCGCGGCGAGCACCTCGTCCTCGCCCTCGCCGCGCAGATGCCGGGCCGCCCGGGCGCGGTCGCGGTCGAGCAGCCCCGACATCTCCGGGGTGAACAGCATCGCCGCGCCGCCGGCCGCGGCCTCCTCGACCGCGGCGACGAGGTGGCGGGCATTGGCGGCGGGGTCGATCCCGGTGCAGGCCTGGTAGAGCGCGATGCGGGTCATCGCCGACAGGTGGGGCGCCCGGCCGCGCCAAGTCAAGGACGAGGCCCCGCCCAGCCGGACCCGAAGCGGCTCGGGGACGGCCCCGGCCCGGGAACCGAAGCCAAGCCCCGCGATAGTCCGAAAAACCATTTTGGAGGATGTTGCGCTTTGACTCCGGCGCGGTTTGCGGGCCTTCTGGCCGCGCATCGGGAGGGGGTCGGGATGCGAATTCGCACATGTTTCGCTGTCTTGCTGCCGGCCGCCTGCGCGGTCGGCGCCGCCGAGGCGGCCGAGACCATCACCTACAGCTATGACGCGCTCGGCCGGCTGACCGCGAGCTCGACGACCGGGACGGTCAACAACGGCGTTTCGACCGGCATAGGCTATGACTCGGCCGGCAACCGGACGACCTACACCGTCGCCGGCGGCTCCGGTCCGCCGCCCCCGCCCGGCGGCGGCGACCCGCCCGCCTCGGCCTCCTTCGCGGTCGGCGACGCGTCCGCGACCGAAGGCGGCATTCTGGTCTTCACCATCGTCAAGACCGGCTCCGCCGCCGGCAGCGTCGCTTATGCCACCGCCGACGGCAGCGCCGCGGCGCCGGGGGACTATCAGGCGGCGGGCGGACCCCTCGCCTTCGCCGCCGCCGAGACCAGCAAGACGGTCAGCGTCACCACTTTCGACGACACGCTCGACGAGAATGCCGAGACTGTCGCCCTCAACCTGTCCGGAGCGTCGGCCGGAGCGTCGATCGGCGACGGCCAGGGGATCGGCACGATCGCCGACAATGACGATCCGGCGGCGCCGCCACCGCCGCCGGGCAACATTTCGCCGACGGCGACCAACAATCGCTTCTCGCAGCAGAAATGCACGAGCCATGCCTATGACGTGGTGAGCGACGACTCGGACCAGGACGGCGACACGCCGCTGTCGCTGGTCGCGGTGTCGCCGACCGGAACCGGCTTCTTCCGCCAGTCGCCGACCGAGATCCTGTTCAACTCGACCAGCGCGGTCGGGGACAAGTCCGTCACCTATACTATCCGGGACGCTCGCGGAGCGGAGGCGAGCGCGACGCTCACGGTCAACGTCTCGGGCGGAACCTGCGGCGGCGGCGGCGGCGGGATCCAGGCCCCTCCCCCGCCACCCACCGGCAAGATCGGAAAGTGAGGGCGCTCATCGCCGCCGCCGCGGCCGCGCTGCTCGCCGCCGCGCCGGCCGGAGCGCAGGACTTCCCGGCGGTGCCGACTCCGCTCACCGTCGCGAGCGATCACAACGGGGTCAATTTGACCACCGGTCAGATCGCGCTGGACATGCCGGTGCTGGCGACCCCGGGCGCGCCCAACCTTCGCTTCGACCGGCTCCAGAACGCCACCCCCCGGATCGAGGGGAGGGGCAATACCCTCCAGGCCAATTATTCGATCCATACCGGGGCCGGCGCTTCCGAAGCCTTCCAGTGCAATCTCGACACGACGGGCTGCGAGAGCCGGACCCTGAGCGGCTCGACCTTCACCCCGCCCTTCTACGTCCAGGCCGGCACCGGCGCGCACTACCACTTCCCCAACGTGCACACCAACACGCTCAACGCTCCGGGCGGCGGCAAAGTCGTCAGATACGTCTCCAACATCCGCCATTCGAACGGCGAGATTATCAGCTACGCCTACGACACCGCCCCTGGATCGGGCCTCATCCAGACCTGGTTCCGGCCCCGGCAGATCACGAGCAGCATGGGCTATACGATCACGCTCAGCTATGAGGGCGGCAATCTCGCCGCCGGCGATTTCGGATCGCTGAGGCAGGCGGCGCTCTACCGTGCGGGAGCGACTCCGACGCTGATCCGGAGGCTGACCTACAGCGGCACCACGATCACCGATCACGGCGACAATCCCGCCGACGGCACCGGCCGGGTGTACGTCTGCACAGGCTGCAACAATTCCATGGGCAGCCCGGTGGAGACGGCGTCGGCTTCGCTTCGCCTCCCCGGCGAGACCGCGGACTCGATCCAGGTCATCCCCTCGACCCAGCAGGGCGTGTCGCAGGGGCGGGCGATCGTCGGCACCGTGATCCGCGACGGAGTCGCCTGGAACTACAGCTACGGCAACCTCAGCCTCTACGCCTCCACCAGCACCTATTGGTACGACAGCGTCACGGTGACCGGGCCGGACGGCTTCAGCCAGGTCTACACCATGCGCATCTCGGACAAGCGGCCGGTGCTGACCGGGGTCCGCGATTCGATCGAGCGCACGACCGACTATCGTTATGACGAGAGCTACCGGCCGGACCGGATCGAGCAGCCGGAGGGCAATGCGGTCGCCGTCGCCTATGGCGCGAACGGCGGGGTCACCTCACGCATCACGACGTCCAAGACCGGCCAGGCGGTCACCGAGACCGTCGGCTATGCCGTCGCCTGCCCGCTCGAGGCGACTGCGCGCTGCTACCGGCCGGACTGGTCGACCGACGGCCTGGGCCGCCGCACCGACTATGAGTATAACGACAAGGGCCAGCTCAGCCGCCAATACGATCCGTTCGACCAGCAGGGCGCCCACCGCCGGACGACGATCGAATATGAGCCGAGCCCAAGCGGGATAAGCCGCCGCAAGGCGATCCGCACCTGCGGCACCGGCGGCGGCTGCGACAGCGTCTACGAGACCCGCACCGAATATGACTATCTCGGCGACACGCTGCTGCCGGTGGCCGAGCGGCGGATCAATCTTGCGACCGGCGAGGTGCTGGCGACAACCTTCGAATATGATCCCGCCGGACGGCTGGTGAAGACCGACGGTCCGCTGGCCGGCGGCGACGATTCCACCCATCTGCGCTACGACCGCTTCGGCCGCAAGACCTGGGAGATCGGGCCGCGCACCGCCGACGGCTGGCGGATGGCGAAGCGCTTCACCTATCGGGACTCCGACGATCGGCCGGTCGCCGTCGAGTCGGGAACATTGCCCGATACGGCGAGCGAGACGCTGACGCTCGTCACCCGCGCCGAGACGATCTACGACGAGCGCCGCAATCCGAGGCGCGAGACATTGTTCGGCGCCGACGGCGTCGCCTACGCGATGCTCGACCGCAAATTCGACCTCAGCGGCCGGCTCGAATGCGAGGCCCGGCGGATGAACAAGGCCGCCTTCCCGCCTTTGTCGGTCGGCGCCTGCGACCTCGGCGGCGCCGGAACGCAGGGTCCGGACCGGATCGCCAAAAACCATTTTGACGCCGCTGGGCAGCTAATTCGGGTCGAAAAGGCGCTAAATACGCCCATTCGGCAGGATTATGCGAAATACGAATATAGCGCCAACGGCCAGCGAATCGCGGTCATCGACGCCAACGGCAACCGCGCGGAGATGCGCTACGACGGGTTCGACCGGCTCTCGCGCTGGATCTTCCCGTCGACCGGCGCGCCCGGCAGGCCGCCGCTCGGCCAGATCGATCCGGCGGATTACGAGGAATATGGCTACGACCTCGTCGGCAACCGCATTTCGCTCAGGAAGCGCGACGGCTCGACGATCGCCTACGGCTACGACCGGCTGGGCCGGCTGATCCGCAAGTCGGTGCCGGAGCGCGGCGACCTCGCCCACGCCCATACCCGCGACGTCTTCTACGATTACGATTTCCGCGACCTGCAGACGGTCGCCCGGTTCGACAGCCTGGCGGGCGAGGGCTATGGCTTCGACCATGACGGGTTCGGCCGCCTGGCTCGGGTGCGATCGACGATGGCCGGGTGGGCCCAAGACCTCAATTTCGCCTACAACAAGGACGGCAGCCGCGAGCGCATCGTCCACCCCGACGGCGCGGCCTTCGGCTATCTCAACGACGCGCTCGGGCGGGTCACCCATCATTACGAGCTGAATGCGGCGCCGGGCATCGACGACCATGTCGTGCGCTACTGGTACAACCGCGCCGGCAACCGCAGCGCCGTCGTGCGGGGCGCCGGGTCGATCGGCTTCTACACAATCTTCTACCGCGACGCCGTCGAGCGGCTGACCATCCTCGCCAACGACTTCCCGCTCGCCGCCGACATGGTCGTCGAGCTCGGCTACAACCCGGCCAGCCAGATCGTCAGCCGAGGCGTCTCGAACGATTCCTACGCGGCGCCCACGCCCGCCAACACCGCGCGCGGCTACCAGGTCAACGGCCTCAACGAGTACACCGGCACCACTTACGGCGGCGCCCCCAACTGGAGCTTCGAGCACGACCCCAACGGCAATCTCAAGCGCTCGGTCGATCCGGCCGGCACTTTGACCACGGCTTATCTGTACGACGTCGAGAACCGCCTCGTCGCCGCCTCCGGAGCGAAGAACGCCACGCTCCACTACGACCCACTCGGGCGCCTGTTCCAGGTCACCGGCGGCAACGGCGCGATCACCCGGTTCCTCTACGACGGCGACGATCTGGTCGTCGAATATGACGGCTGGGGCAGCATGCTGAAGCGCTACGTCCACGGGCCCGGCGACGACGATCCGGTGGCGGTCTACAACGGCTGGGGCCGAGGCCTCGCCAACCGCCTCTACATGCTCCCCGACGAACGCGGCTCGATCGCCGCTTTGGTCAACGCCGACGGCGTGCCGGTGGTGTTCAACCGCTACGACTCGTGGGGGATACGCGGGTCGGGCAACGAGGGCCGGTTCCAGTATACGGGGCAGACCTGGATCGAGGAGCTGGGGCTCTACTACTACAAGGCCCGGCTCTACTCGCCATTCCACGGTCGGTTCATGCAGGTGGATCCTATCGGGTATGAGGATCAGATCAATCTCTACGCCTATGCGGAAAATGATCCAGTTAGTCAGGCAGATCCGACAGGCGAAGCCACAGAAGCGGGTTGCGGAAGCCGCTTAGGGGATTCTGCTTCCTGCTCGGGCGAAACTCTGCTGGGCCAAATTGAGGCTGCGAGGGCCAGAGAACCACACGGTCCGAGAGAATATGGACAGGGCGGAGGTCGGCCAAGCAAGGCGAAACCTGGAGGCCGAATTACCTCCGAACAGGCTCGCTGTCGCGCATGCCATGGGGTAGGCACGGACGAAGACCGCCGCTATTCGACAGAAGCGGAGAACGAATTTCTGGTCGACCTTGCCAGCTTTATCCCAGCTGTACGGATCACCCAAATTCCGCGCCGAGGCTATCAGGTCGCCAGGATTGTCAGTAGGACAGGCGCTGCGCCACGTGGGTATTCCGGAGGACGAACCTTTCAAAATAGAGAAGGCCGCTTGCCTACCGGAGGCAAGTATCGGGAGTTTGATATCGACCCCCGCCCGGCGCAAGGCTCTCGGAACGCAGAGAGAATCGTGATCGACTCGAAAACTGGGAAGCGATGGTATACTGCCGATCATTATAGAACTTTCACGGAGTTCTAGCTGTGTCAATCGAACAACGATCAAGAAGAATTGGCATCACACTTGACTCTAAACAGGGCGTGATATGGCAATTCAAAAGTCAGCTTTCTTTCCCTGACTACTGTACAGACAATTGGGATTCATTTGAAGAATGTCTGCTCGACTTTATCGTATCAAGTGATGAGTTGATTAGTATAATGCATTTGACAGAGAGTAGTTTATCCGTAGAAGATTATGACATCTACTCATCTATATTGAGCGAAGCTGTCAAAACAGGACGGTTTGAAGTCCTAGAGTAGCTGAGGCAGCGAGCCCGCCGCCGAGAAGCCACGACGGGAACATCGTGCTGATCCCTTAGCCACCCTGCTTCGAGCCCTGCTCCACAAATCCCGTGAGGTCCCCCATCAGCTGCTCGACCGGCTCGCGCAGCTCCGGCGGCAGGGCCAGATAGGTGCCGAGGAACGTGGTTGCCTCCTCGCCGAGCGACTCCCCCCTTCGCCGGCCGGTGATCACGTAGAGTATGTCGATTCCGACCGGCGCGATCCGCGACAGATAGTCGGCGCGAAGCTGACGGTGGCCGCGCTCGTAGAGGCTTTGCTTGGGCATGTCGGTGCCGACCAGCGCCGCGAACTCGACCTGCTTGAGGCCGAGCCGCCGTCGTTCCTCCTTGAGCCTGGCGCCGAAATTCATCGGGAAACGTCTAGCACTGGGCGTTCCAATTGCCAAACCGTCGTTCGCTTTCGACATGTAGCCGCGGCGACTTCCGCGAACTCCAGACCCACGCCCGGTTCGACAGCCTCGACGGCGAGGGCGTGACGGCCTGGTACGACGCGTTCGGGCAGCGGGTGACGACTCTCTCGACGATGGGCGGCGAGGGGCGCTACGTCACTTATTATCACGACGATGCCGGCAATCCGCACAGCATCGGGCATCCGGGCGACGTCAACTTCGTCACCGACCACGACGCGCTCGGCCGGGTGACGGCGACGTACGAGCATCGGGTCCCCTCCTCGATGAACGACTATGTCGTGCGCTACTGGTACAATGCCGCCGGCAGCCGCAATGCGGCGGTGCGCGGGACCGGCGGGTTCACCACCGTCTGGTATCGCGACCCGCTCGAGCGGCCGACGATCATCGCCAACGACCTGCCCGGAGCGGCGGACGACGCCCCGGTCGAGCTCGCCTACAACGTGGCGGGGCAGATCGTCGGCCGGACGGTCCACAACAACGCCTATGCGGCGCCGACGCCCGCCAACACGGCGCGATAGTGTACAGGGGAGGCGCACAGGAAATGACGATTAGAAATTCCATACAGAACGTGCGCGGCCTTCGTGTCACAGAGCTGGATGTTCCAGATGAATAAGGCAAGTTTTCGGATTAAGCTTACTAGCTTAGAAAGTTTTTTATGTGAGCTTGAGCTTCCAGATTGCGTGGTCGGAATTATCAATCCAATTTCCGTCTCCTCGTCTCTTGCACCATTCGAAGCTGATTTTTATATCTTCGAAGCAGACGATCGACCGACGGTTTTGAACATATTTCCTGTACTGATGTTAAGAACTAGAGAAGACCAGTTGCCTTTAGTTGGCGATGTGAAGGAAGTCACTCTTTTGGGACTTTATGGAGCTGACAAGAAGATTTCTTTGAGCACGTACGTCCGCGCAACGGCCACTATTGTAGCGGTGGGCGTCAGGTAATCGGTAAGGAAACGTGGCTGCCGGAAACCGTGACCTTCACCTATTTTTCCAGCCACCGGCTTCGGCGGCTGCTCCAGAAATCGGGCGGTCCGCCATCAGTTGCTCAACCGGCTTGCGCCGGGAGGCGGAGCGCAAATCCAGTTGCTTGACCGTTTGCCGCCATCCAACTTCGGGCCGGGGGAACCTTTAGACTGACGAGCAATGAGCCTTGATGGGGGTGCGGTGATGCCCGTGACATTATTAATCCGTGACGCTCAGTTGCCGGGCAGCGCTCGCGTTGTACGTCTGGATTCTGCGGATAATGTCTTGTGGGAGGTGGCTCCAGAAGGAGATCGTGACGACTTCGTGGAAGTGGCAGTTGAGGGTGCCATCGTTAAAGCTTGGACTTGGAACGGTTACCTGTACCGAATTGGCATTGAGGACGGCCAAATAATAGACATTGAATTCGTTAAGTGAGTTATGTCCGATTCCAAATCGAGCCTGAGACATCGGAAAAGGCATTCAATCCCGGGAATGGGAATGTAGCCACATTCAATGCAGGCAGGGTTGTATCATGCGGCTAGCAGATAATTGGAAACTGATAGAAATAAGATTTGATAATTCTACTGAAATCCAATGGCGGGCTGTTGCAGATTGCTGCTCTAGTCTGTTTGAGGAGCTGGGCGAGTTTGACCTAAAAGCAATCTCAGTGCCAGGCCCCGGCCATCATGCGGCGATTTCAAGAGACATATCTATCATCGAGCTGTCCAGCGTGCTGGAGGCTTCCTTTTCAGCATCTCAGGCAGCGGCGAATCCTTTTGACATCGTTACTATTAGCTCGAATAAAACTCGAAGATTCATTGTCACTGAGGATGACGGGCTGATTAGGCTCTGCCTCGCTACCGACGATCCCATTCCAGACTTCGCGTCATTAGGCGGCTCCATGAGCGATGTCTCGCACCTCCTCATCACCACCGATCTTTTCGATTTTATATAGGAGAAGGCGGCGAGAGCGAAACGGGGAAAGCCCGGACAATCACTGAATTTATTACCCCCCCTGCTTCGGTCCTTCCTCCACATACCGCGTGAGATCCGCCATCAGCTGCTCCACCGGCTCGCGCAGCTCCGGCGGCAGGGCCAGATAGGTGCTGAGGAACGCGGTCGAATCCTCGTCCAGCGAGGCCCCGCTTCGCCGGCCGGTGAGGATGTAGAGTATGTCGACCCCGATCGGCGCGATCCGCGCCAGATAGTCCGCCCGAAGCTGGCGGTGGCCGCGCTCGTAGAGGCTCTGCTTGGGCATGTCGGTGCCGACCAGCGCCGCGAACTCCGCCTGCTTGAGGCCGAGCCGCCGCCGTTCTTCCTTGAGCCTTGCGCCGAAATTCATCGGGAAACGTCTAGCACGCGCCAAGCCACCTGCCAAACCGCTATTCGCTTTCGACATGTGGGCTCGACGCCTTCCACGACTTCCGCGGCCTGCAGACGATCGCCCGCTTCGACAGCCTGGCCGGCGAGGGATACGGCTTCGACCATGACGGGTTCGGCCGGCTGGCCCGGGTGCGCT
This sequence comes from Allosphingosinicella sp., assembly GCA_036388575.1. Taxonomy (GTDB): domain Bacteria; phylum Pseudomonadota; class Alphaproteobacteria; order Sphingomonadales; family Sphingomonadaceae; genus Allosphingosinicella. The sequence goes on along the minus strand of DASVRO010000075.1, from coordinate 22,545 downwards.
CGACGATGGCCGGATGGGCCCAGGACCTCAACTTCGCCTACAACAAGGACGGCAGCCGCGAGCGCATCGTCCACCCCGACGGCGCCGCTTTCGGCTATCTGAGCGACGCGCTCGGGCGGGTCACCCATCATTACGAGCTGACCGCGGCGCCCGGCATCGACGACCATGTCGTGCGCTACTGGTACAACCGGGCGGGGAACCGCAGCGGCGTCGTGCGCGGCGCCGGCGCGATCGGCTTCTACACCGTCTTCTACCGCGATCCGGTCGAGCGGCTGACCCTCCTCGCCAACGATTTCCCGCTCGCCGCCGACATGGTCTTCGAGCTCGGCTACAACCCGGCCAGCCAGATCGTCACCCGGAGCCTCGCTACGCGGCGCCGGCGGCGGCCAAGCCGGCCGCGGCTATCCGAGGAACGGGCTGGCGCCGCTGCGGGCCACCGGGCTCATGAGCCGTCCTTATGCGGCCCTTCCTCCACGTATCGGCAGAGATCCGCCATCAGCCGCTCCACTGGCCCGCGCAGCTCCTCGGGCAGGGCGAGGTAGCCGCTGAGGAAGGCGGTCGCCTCCTCGTCGAGCGCGCCCTCGTTGCGCCGGCCGGTGATCACGTAGAGGATGTCGACTCCGGCCGGCTCGAGGCGGGACAGATAGGCGGCGCGCAGCTGGCGGTGGCCGTTCTCGTAGAGGCTCTGCTTGGGCACGTCGGTGCCAACCAGAGCGGCGAACTCGGCCTGCTTGAAGCCGAGTCGCTTCCTCTCCTCGCGAAGCCTGGGACCGAAACTCATCGTTATCGTGTAGCACCGGTCGATCCGCTTGCCAAACCGCAATTCGCATTCGGCATAAGCGGCGGCGTCGGGGCGCGACAGGCGGGGCGCTTTCGGCTACCGTGCCGCCGAGCCGGCCGTCCCCCGCCTCCAGTCCTGCCGATTGTCCCTGCCGACGGAGGCCGATCCTGAGCGACTTCCCGCCCGCGCGATCACTGGCCGACCCGGCCGGGTCGGGCGCGGCGGCGGCGGCGGTCCAGTGGATCGAGGGCACGCTGCTCGGCACCGCGGCGACCAGCGTGGCGGTGGTCTGCGTCGCCGCGGTCGGACTGATGATGCTGTCGGGGCGGATCGATTTCCGCCGGGCGGCCGGGATCGTCCTCGGCTGCTTCATCCTGTTCGGAGCGCCGGCCATCGCCGCCGCTCTCCACGCCTTGGCGGCCGGCGGCGCCGCTCCGGACGCCGGCGAGCCGGCCTATGCGCCGCCGCTCTATGTCCAGCCCGAGCCCCCGCCCCCGCCTCCGCCTCCGCCGCCTCCGCCGCCGGCGCGCAACCCGGATCCCAACGGCGGCGCCTCCGGGCCGCGCTGAGCCGGCCGGCGATTCGCCGGCGGGACGGATCGTATCCGCCGGGCCCGGGGGAGCGCTCCGGCGCAGCGGGCGGTCAGCCCTCGGCGGCCTCCTCCTGGAGCATCGGGCCGAGCCGGCCGCTTCGCTCCAGCTCCGCGAGGTCGTCGGAGCCGCCGACGTGGCGGCCGTTGATGAAGATCTGCGGGACGGTGGTCCGGCCGGGCGCGCGCTCGAGCATCTCCTCGCGCTTGCCGGGTGTGGAGTTGAGCTCGAACTCCTCATAGTCGACGCCCTTGTCGTCGAGCAGCTGCTTGGCCCGCGCGCAATAGGGGCAGCCGAACTTGGTGTAGATCTCGACTCGGGGCATGGGCGGCTCCTGAAGGTGGACGGCTTGAATGTAGAAGAACCCGGCGCGCGGCGATAGGTTCACGCGCCGGCCGGATCGACCGCGACGACGCGCGCCCAGCAGAGCACGTCGACCGACGAGGCGCCGGCGCGCTTCAGGACCTTCGCGCAGGCCGAGGCGGTGGCTCCGCTCGTATAGACGTCGTCGACGAGGATCACGCGGCGCCCGGCGAGCCTCGCCCGCGCCTCGGCCGGCACCTTGAACGCGCCGCGGACGGCGAGCGCCCGCTCGCGGCGGCCGAGGCCCTTGAGCGGCGGAGTCGCCCGGGTGCGGCGAATGAGGTCGAGCTCGGCGGGCAGGCCCGACCGCCGGGCGAGGGCCGAAGCGATCAAGGCGGCCTGGTTGTAGCCGCGCTTCCAGATCCGCCAGCGATGAAGCGGTACCGGCACGAGCACGGGCTCGTCGCGGCCCTCCCCACCGTCGAGCCGGCGGAGCATGAAATGGGCGAGGGTCCCGGCGAGGCCGGGACGGCCGCTGTATTTCAGCCGGAGCGCGACCTGGCGGGAGACCTCGCCATAGGCGACGGCGGCGCGCAGCCGGTCGAACGGCGGCGGCTCGGCGAGGCAGCGGCCGCATTCCCCCTCCCCCTCATATTCGAACGGCAGGCCGCAGCGGCGGCAGCAGGGCTCGCCGAGGAAGGTCAGGCTTCGCCAGCAATCGAGGCAGAAACGGTGCGGGTCGGCGACGATCGCGCCGCAGCCCGGGCAGCGCGGCGGAAGCGCGAAATCGAGCATCCTGGCGAGCGCGAAACGGGCGGCGGCGGCGGCCGGGGCGGGCATTGCGCCAGTGTGGCGCGGGCGGGGTGCCGGGGCAAGGCCAGCCCGTCATCCCGGACTTGATCCGGGATCCACCTTTTTTCAACTCGAAAGGTAATAAGATGGATGCCGGACCAAGTCCGGCATGACGAATGCTCACCAACTTCAATTCCTCCCACCGCGTTAGGGATATCTGAACGGCCTCGCGCGCATAGCGGCGCCTCGACGGACGAGGGCGAAGCGACGACTATGCCGGAACGCGTGCTGCTGCTGGGCGACGACCTGCGCGCCTTCCTCGCGATCGCCCGTTCGCTCGGGCGGCGCGGGGTCGAGGTCCATGCTGCTCCGTCCGATTTCTCGTCGCCGGCGCTGAAGTCGCGCTACATCGCCGCCGTCCATCGCCTGCCGCCGCATCCGCTCGACTCCCGCGCCTGGGAAGCCGCGCTGGCGAAGCTGATCGCGGCGCACGATTTCCGCAAGGTGGTGCCGACCAGCGACAGCGGCCTGTTCATGCTGCGCCACCATGCCGAGGCGCTCGGCCGCGACCGGATCGGGATCGCCAATGGCGAGGCGCTCGAGATCTTCAGCGACAAGGCCAATACCCGCGCTCTCGCCGCCCGCCACGGAGTCGCGGTCGCCGAGGGTCTGCTGATCGGCGGCGACGCGGAGGCCGGCCCGGTGGCTCGGGCGCTCGGCCTGCCCCTGGTGCTCAAGCCGCGCGCCTCCTACGCGCTCGGCGACGTCAGGACCAAGCGCTCGGCGATCGTCGTTCGCGACTTCGCCGCGCTCGACGCGCAGCTGCGCTCCGGCGCCTGGCAGGGGTGCGTGGCCGAGAGCTTCTTCCCCGGGATCGGAGTGGGAGTCTCGGTGCTGGCCCGCGACGGGCGGGTGCTGTTCGCCTACCAGCACCGGCGCCTGCGCGAGAGCTCGGAGACCGGCGCCAGCACCCGGCGGGTCAGCGAGCCGGTCGATCCGGCCCTGCTCGCCGCCGTCGAGCCGCTCGCCGCCGCGGCGAAGCTGGACGGGGTCGCCATGTTCGAATTCCGGGTCGATCGCCGCCGCGGCCGCCACATCCTGCTCGAGGTCAATCCGCGCTTCTGGGGCTCACTTCCGCTGGCCGTCGCGGCCGGGGCGGACTTTCCGGCCTTGTGGTGGGACGCCGCCGTCCACCGCCGCGAAGCCGCCGGCGCCTATGCGCCGGGAGTCGCCAAGGCCGACCTCACCGGCGAGTTCGACCGGATCGTCGACCATGTCGAGGCGTCGTCCGGGATGGCGCTGCTGCGCGCCGCCGCTTCGGCCCTCGCCGGGGCGCTCGCGCTGCTCGTCGCGCGGCAGGGCGCCGATTCCTGGGCGGCGGACGATCCGCGGCCCTGGCGCGAGGAACGGCTGCAGCTGGCGCGGCGGCTGCGCGAGGCGCTGGACAAGCGGCTGCCGGGCCGGTCCCGGCGGCACCGCACCCGTTTCGAGGATTTCGCGGGGCGGGTGGCGGAGCGCTCGGCCGGGCGGACGCTTCGGCTGGTCGTGGTCGGTCGCGATAACGTCCGCCGAAGCGCCTTCGGCGAGCGGCTGCTCCGGCTTCGACTCGCCGACCTGCCGGTGGCGATCGCCTCGGCCGGCTACATGCCGAAGCGCGGCGCCTTCCCCTCGCTCGCCACGGTCTCAGCCGCCGGCGAGTTCGGAGTCGATCTGTCCGGCCACAGCTCGAATGCGCTGTCGCCCGAGCAGCTGGAGCAGGCCGACGCCCTGGTCCTGCTCGACGCCGACGCCGAATGGCGGCTTCGCCAGATGTGCCCGGATTTCACCGCCGAGACGGTCACGCTGGCCGAACCCGACTCCTTTCCCGCCATCGCCGCCGCGCTCGAACGGCTGGCCGGCGTCGTCCGGCGCAGCTTCCATCCCCTGCCCGAACCGTCCGCCGCCGGCGAAGCCGCGCCGGCGCGGCGGCAGGCGGCGTGAGGCCGTCCTGGTGAGCGAGCCGACGAGTCCGCGCAACGCGCTCTACCGGAGCGCCCTGATCGCCGTGGCGATGCAGTGGACCTTGCGATTCATCGGCCTCATCTCGGTCTTCATCCTCGCCCGCCTGCTGACCCCGCGCGACTTCGGGATCATGGGCCTCGCGGTCGCGGCCCTTTCCCTAGTCGAGCTGCTGGGAGCGGTGGGGCTGTGGCCGGCGCTGCTCCGGATCAAGGAATGGGACCGCGAGCATCTCGACACCGCCTGGACCATCCAGCTGATCCTGTTCGGAACGATGGGCCTGCTCGCGCTCGTCAGCGCGCCGCTGGTCGCTCGCTTCTACGACCAGCCGGCCCTGGCCGCGGTCCTCGCGGTGCTGTCGTTGCGCTTCGTCGCGCTCGGGGTCGCGAACATCGGAGTCGTCGAGTTCGACCGGAAGCTCGCTTTCGGCCGGGACCTCAGGATGCGGGTCGGCGCCCGCCTGGCCTCCTTCGTCGTCGCGATCGGGGCCGCCTTCTGGTTCCGCAACTATTGGGCGCTGGTGATCGGCCTCGTCGCCCAGAACAGCTTCTATTCGATCGCCACCTACCTTTGCCATCCGTTCCGGCCCCGGCTGTCGCTCGCCCGGCGCGCCGAGCTGCTCGGCACGTCCTTGTGGATCTTCGCCCATTCGGTGACCCAGACGGTGCAGATGCAGATCGAGCGACTGGTGATGGGCCGGTTCACCGGGCCGCACGTGATCGGCCTCTATTCCGTCTCGAAGGACCTGTCCGAGATCTTCACCCAGGAGATCGCCACCGCGCTCAACCGTGTCACCTTCGTCACAGTCGCCAAGTCCGGCGAGCTCAACGAGGCTCCGCTGAGGACCGCGCAGATCCTCGGCGCCTATGCGATGATCGCGGCGCCGATGGGCTTCGGCCTCGCGGCGACGGCGGAAAGCGCCATCCCGCTCCTGCTCGGGTGGGAATGGGTGGCGGCGGCGCCCTACCTCCAGATCGTCGCCATCTATTCGGCCTTCTATGCGGTCTACAAGGTGATCGCCTCGTCGCTGCAGGCGGCCGGACATGCGCGGCAGGCCGCCTATATGTCGGGTGCCGGCGCCTTCTGCCTGGCGCTGGCCGTCGCCGGAGCCGCCTGGGTCTCGCCGACGGCGATGACCGTCGCCTTCGCCGCCTTCGCCGCCAACCTCCTCGTGCTGGCGAGCGGAATCGCGGTGATGGCGGGCTATTCGGGGCAGAATGCCTTCGCGCTCGGACTCCACGTCTTCCGGCCGTTCGGAGCGGCGGTGGCGATGGCGGCGGCGGTCCGGACCCTCGGCCCTGCGAGCGGCAACCTGGTCGTCGACCTTCTCGGCGGAGTCGCGATCGGAATCGTCTCCTATCCGCTCTTCCTCCTCGCTTTGTGGCTGGTGAGCGGGCGGCCGGCCGGAGGCGAGCGAGAGGCCCTGCTGTTCCTGGGCGAGATGCGGCAGCGGCTCCGGCGGCGCCCGGCGGCGGGGGAGGCCTGAGCGATGGAGCCGATCATCCGCCTCAGCGACTGGATCTACATGCTCCTGAACGGACTCGCCGGCCGCTCCTGGCTGCTCGACACGCTGATCACGCTTCCGCTCGACAACAATCTGGTCAAGGCCGGGCCGATCGGCGCCTGCTTCGTCTACGCCTGGTGGTCGTCGCGCGACGAGATGGAGCTTCGCCGGCGCCGGGCGACCCTGATCGTCACCATCGCCTCGCTGCTGTTCGTCATGGCGGCGACCAAGACGATCGGCGACAATGTGTTCCAGCCGCGGCCCTTCGTCCACGCCGAGCAGGCCTGGCACCTGGAGGAGGGCAAGCTGGTCGAGTCCCCCAGGCTCGCCTACCGCCAGCCGCTTGCCGGCCAGGTGCGCGAGCGCACCGACTCGCTCAAGCGCGGCGAGATCGATTCGAACGACCTCGTCTCCTTCCCGAGCGACCATGCCGGCTTTTTCTTCGCCCTGTCGCTCGGCATCTTCCTCGCCTCGCGCCGGGCGGGCGCGGTGGCGCTGGCGTGGACCGCAATGGTCGTCCTGCTGCCCCGGATCATCACCGGAATGCACTCGCCGCTCGACATCGCCGTCGGCGCCGGAATCGGCGCGGTCCTGCTGCTCGCCATCCAGCTCGTCGCCCGCCGCACCCAAAGATGGGCTCTGGATCCGCTCGCCGGCTGGACCGTCCGGCACGAGGCGCTGGCGGCGGCCCTGCTGTTCTTCGTCATCGTCGAATCGGCCGAGACCCTGGGCGGCGCCCGCGATCTCGCCGGCACCGGGGTCGACATCATCGAATATGTCGCTGGAGCCTGAGCCGATGCGAGCCGCCCTCCCGATCCTCCTCGCCCTAGCGCTGGCGGCCTGCGGGCCGCTCGACCGGAAGGCGATGGTGGTCGCGCTCGAGCCGGGCTGGAAAGCCGAGCTGGTCGCGGACGAGCAGGCCGGCTTCGGATCCCCCGACGGCCTGCTCTGGGCGGACGGGGCGCTCTACGTCGCCGACGAAGGCGGCTCCGCCCTGCGCTCCTGGCGGCCGGGAAGCCGGCCCTCGACCCTGGCCGATTCGAGCACCGGGCTCGCCTCCCCCGAGGACGTCGTCCGCGACGCGGCCGGCAACCTCTATTTCACCGACGACACGCGCGGGGGCCTGTGGCGGACCGACCGGCTCGGCCGGACGACGGCGATGGTCGAGCCGAGCCGCGGCCTGCCCTCGACCGAGGGGCTGGGCCTGTCCCCGGCCGGCGACCTCGTCGTCGGCGACGCTCCGGGCCACCGGGTGCTCAAGGTGACTCCGGACGGCGCAGTCTCGGTGCTCATCGGGCCGGACCGGAACATCGCCAAGCCCGAGAGTTTCGCCTTCGACGACGGCGGCAATCTCTACATCGCCGACAATCGCGACAACGTCCTCTACCGACTGACGGCGGATGGCGCCCTCCAGCGATTAATTGCGGATCGCGGCGACTTCTCGCCCGAATCGCTCCACTTCGCCGGCGGCGCCCTGTTCATCACCGACAGCGATCACGGCAAGCTGTTCCGCTACACCCCGGCCGACGGACTCAAGGCGATCGCCCTGTTCGGCGGCACGTTCGCCAACATCCAGGGGATCGCCGCAGACGACAGCGGCGCCCTCTACGTCTCGGTGCAGAGCGACCTCAAAGCCCGCAAGGGCTATATCCTCAAGCTTTCCCGGCCGTCCCGCCCCGTCTAACGGGACGAGGGTGAGCCAGGACACGCCCTTCGACCGCCGGCTTCGGCGCCTGCGCCGCGACCGCGCCGCGAAGCGCTTCCAGGAAGCCGATTATCTCCACCGGCTGATGGCCGACGAGCTGCTCGAACGGCTGGACTTCGTCACCCGCGACTTCCGACGAGCGCTCGATCTCGGCTGCGCCGGCGGCGGCCTGACCCGGCGGCTGCGCGAACGCGGGCTTGAGGTGGTCGCCTGCGATCCCGGCGCGGCCTTCGCGCGCGGGGCGGGCGGCGTTCAGGCCGACGAGGACCGCCTCCCCTTCGCCGACGGCGCCTTCGACCTTGTCGTCTCGGCGGGCGGGCTCGACAGCGTCAACGATCTGCCCGGAGCGCTGCTCCTGATCCGCCGCGCCCTCCGGCCAGACGGTCTCTTCCTCGGCGCCTTCGTCGGAGCGGGCAGCCTGCCGAGGCTGAAACGCGCGATGCTCGCGGCCGATTCGGTCGAAGGCGGCGCGGCGCCGCGGGTCCATCCGCAGATCGACGTCCGCGCCGCCGGCGACCTGCTGACCCGGGCGGGCTTCGCTCTGCCGGTGGTCGACGCCCAGCCGGTCGACGTCCGCTTCTCCGCCTTGCTCGACCTGGTCCGCGACCTGAGGGCGATGGGATCGACCAACATCCTCGCCGGACGATCGCGAAAGCCGCTGGGGCGGCACGCCTTGGCGGCCGCCATAGCCGATTTCGAGGACGGGAGCGCAAAGACCGCGGAGCGGTTCGAGATCCTCCACCTGCTCGGCTGGGCTCCCTCCCCCGACCAGCCGAAGCCGGCTCGCCGCGGCAGCGGCACGGTGTCGCTGGCGGAGGCGCTGAAGCGCAGGTCGGACTAAGCCTCTCCCGCTTTTCGCGGGAGAGGAGGGCCCCACCGCGAAGCGGTGGGAGGTGAGGGTCTGTAGCACTGACTCAGCAAGACCCTCACCTCCCAAGCCTTCGGCTTGGGCCCCTCCTCTCCCGTAAAGAACGGGAGAGGGGTTTCTCAGATCAGCCTCTCCAGCAGCGGGATGAGCGGCTCATCGGCGGGCGGCATCGGCAAAGCGGGCATGTCGGCGGGAAGCACCCAGGCGAGCTCCGCCGCGTCGAGGGCCCGAGGCTCGCCGCGCCATTCGCGGCACAGATAGAGGAGCAGCAGCATGTGGCGGCCCGCGTTGTCGGCGCTGGCGAAGGCGGCGGGCGAGAGCTCGGCGGCGTCCACCTCTATGCCCAGCTCCTCGTCGAGCTCGCGGACCAGGGCCGCCTCCGGCCGCTCGCCCGGCTCGACCTTGCCGCCGGGGAATTCCCACAGCCCCGCCATCGCCCGCCCCGGCGCGCGCCGCTGCAGCAGGACCCGCCCTTCGCCGTCGACAAGCGCCGCCGCCACCACCGTGAGTGTCGGATTTTTTTGCATATTCGAGGCCAGCGGAAGGACTCCGTTAACTCAACGCGACCTATCCACTGCGGATGGGCGAGAGCCAGACGTGGGGAAGGTAAGGCCGATGCGACTCTTTGCAAAGCTGATCCGCGACACCAAGGCCGCCAGCGCCGTCGAATATGCTCTGATCTGCGCCCTGATCGTGCTGGCGATGATCGCCGGCCTGAACGCCGTCGCCGGCTCGACCATCGGGATGTGGAACGACGTTTCCAACAACGTCGTCAGCACTTCGAACTAAGAACAGGCGATAACCTTTTGGAAACTTCCTTCGCCTAAATCGGAACGGTCCGCCCGCAAAGTGGAACAGGGGGCGGTAGGAAGTGTGGACTTCCAAAGCTTTGGAACAGGAGACCGGAAAATGAATTTCATTCGCAAGATTCGCAAGAGCGAAAAGGGCGCCACCGCCATCGAATACGGCCTGATCGCGGCCCTGATCGCCGTCGCTGCCATCGCCGCCATGCAGAACATCGGCGCGAGCCTCGGCACGACCTTCAACACCGTCGCCAACGACATGTCGGCGGCGTAATCGCCTAACCAGCGAGTTGAAAAGGAGGCGGCGGAACCCAGGTTCCGCCGCCTCTTTTCGTATGGCTGCAGGGAATCGGCTGGCCCTCCCCGTTCGGGGTTTCCCTCGCCGGTTCCAATCAGACCCGGTTGCCGTAGACGACGAGCTTGACCTTCTGGCCCGGCCGAAGCCCCTCGGCGGAGCCGAGGCCGTTGAGGACCCGGAAGCGCTCCTCCTTATGGTCGTCATAGGCCATCCGGTTCGCCAGGCTCGCCACCGAGTCGCGCGGCCCGACCGTCACGACGTCGATGACCCGCGGCCGGATCGCGGCCGCCTCGGCCGCTCCGATCCGGGTCAGCGACTCGACCATCGGCGCGAACGGGCCGAGGCCGCTGCCCGCCGGAGTGATCATCGCGAAATGATAGGCGGTGTCGGAATCCCAGCGATAGGCGACGATGGTGAGGTCGACCGCGCCCGACTGGGTGTTGACCCGGGCGGTCGAGTAAGCGGCGGGAAGGCCGTTGATCGTCGTGCCCCGGGGCTCGGCATAGGCGATTTGCGCATTCTGGCCGACGATCGCTTGGAAGGCCTGCTGGAGATAGGCGCCGAGATCGCCGCGGAACGCGCCCCCGGCGAACTGCGCCTGCCCGCGCTGACCGACGATGCTCACCGCCCGGACCCCGTTCTGCATGCCGTAGCCGTCCGGAACGGCGAAGCGCAGCCTCAGGCCGGGGTGGGTGAAGGTACGGCCGTCGATGACGCCCTGCCTGGGGTCGTCGTCGACCATGATCCCGTCGATGCGGGCGAGGAAGAGGTCGCGGTTCCTGAGGCCGGTGCCGGCGCGGCCGCTGGCGCCCGCGGTCCGGGTCGCCCGGGTGACCCGGTCGGCGCTGAGCGGGTGGCTTCGCGCCCAGCTCGGGGTCGAGCGCTCGTCGTTGCGGCCGACCGCCCGGGCGTCGAGCGCGCTCGCGGCGCCGAGCGAATTGAGGAAGCTGGCCGACGCGGTCGGATCGTAGCCGGCGGCGGCGATGTAGCGGACGCCGAGATCGTCGGCTTCGAGCTCCTGCTTGCGCGAATAGCTCAGCACCACGCCCTGGGTGAGTTGGCCGGCGAGGTTGCCGAGCTGGCTCGACCCGGTGACGGCGCCGAGGCCGACGGCGAGGAGCTGGCTGAGGATTCCGGCGCGCTTGCGCTCCGAGCTGTGGCGGGCGGCGATATGGCCGGCCTCGTGGCCGAGCACGAAGGCGAGCTCCGCCTCGTCGTTGGCGAGGCCGACCAGCTGGCGGGTGACGTAGAGATAGCCGCCCGGAACCGCGAAGGCGTTCATCACCGGCGAGTTCAGCAGGGTGACCCGGAAGGCGTTGCCGCCGCCGGCGATGTTGGTCTGGGCGGCGACCCGGGCTCCGACCTGGCGGACATAGGCGCTTCGGGCGCCCGGTTCCTCGCCGCCGAACTCCTCGACGATCTGGGGATGCTGCCTGGCCGCGGTCGCGGCGGTGGTCGTGGAAATGCTTCGGGTCTTGCCCTGGGCCGAAGCGGGAAAGTCGGCGGCCATCGAGGCGATGGCGGCGAGCGACACGGACAGCGCGCACAGCGCTCTCATCTTCATCGCTTGATACTCCTCATACTGGACGATCGCGTCGGCGTAAGGAACGGGGCAGCAAGGTGTGGGGTTCCTCCTGCCTCCCCATGCGGAGCATGGGGAGGGGGACCATGCGAAGCATGGTGGAGGGGTCATCTGGCTCGCAAATCGGCGGATGAGGCGCGAGACGGCGGAAGTCTTCGCCTGATCACCCCTCCACCACCCTTCGGGTGGCCCCCCTCCCCATCTGGCGATGGGGAGGCAAATTACGCGATCGCCAGATACTTCGCGCGACGGTCGGCGCGGACCTCGGCGGGGGACAAAGCGGCGAGCGAATCGAGCTCCTCGCCGATCGCCGCGCCGAGCATGGCGATCGCCTCGGCGGGGGCACGATGGGCGCCGCCGACCGGCTCGGGGATGATCCGGTCGATGACTCCGAGCGCCTTCAAATCCTGCGCCGTCACTCGCATCGCCTCGGCCGCGTCGGCGGCCTTCTCGGCGGTGCGCCACAGGATCGAGGCGCAGCCTTCCGGCGAGATGACGGCGTAGACGCTGTGCTCGAGCATCAGCACCCGGTTGGCGGTGGCGATGGCGATGGCGCCGCCCGAGCCCCCTTCCCCGGCGATCGCCGCGACCATCGGCACGCCGAGCGCGAGGCAGGCCTCGGTCGAGCGGGCGATCGCCTCGGCCTGGCCGCGCTCCTCGGCCTGCACTCCGGGAAAGGCGCCGGGCGTGTCGACCAGGGTGACGACGGGGAGGGCGAAGCGGTCGGCCAGCTCCATCAGGCGGATCGCCTTGCGATAGCCTTCGGGCTTGGCCATTCCGAAATTGTGGGTGAGCCGGCTGGCGGTGTCGTCGCCTTTCTCGTGGCCGATCAGCATCACCTTGCGCCCGCCGAGCCGGCCGAGCCCGCCGACGATCGCCGCGTCCTCGCCGAAGGCGCGGTCGCCGGCGAGGGGGATGAAATCCTCGGCGAGGGCGACGACATAATCCTTGAAATGCGGCCGGTCGGGATGCCGGGCGACCTGGGTCTTCTGCCAAGGCGTCAGCCGGCCGTAGGTCTCGCGAAGCATCCGATCGGACTTGGCCTCGAGCCGGCCGATCTCGGCGTCGATGTTGAGCTCGGAGCCCTCGGCGGTCTCGCGCAGCTCCTCGATGCGCGAGTCGAGCTCGGCAATGGCTTTTTCGAAGTCGAGGTAGGTGGGCATGATGTTGCGCGGGGTTAGGCGGGCCGCGCGTTTGCGTCAACGCGCCGCCGTCATCACCCTTTGCCCCGCCCGGCGTCGGCCAGCGGGTGGCGGCTGTTGACGAGCTCGATCAGGCGGCGGCTGTCGACATGGGTGTAGATCTGGGTCGTGGCGATGTCGGCATGGCCGAGGAGCATTTGCAGCGCGCGCAGGTCGGCGCCGCCCTCGAGCAGGTGGGTGGCGAAGGCGTGGCGGAGGACGTGCGGGCTGACCCGTTCCGGCGGCACTCCGGCCGCGGCGGAAAGCGCCTTCAGGAGCTGGTGGAGCCGGACGCGGCTGAGATGGCTCTTGCCGGAGGGGAAGAGCCAGAGGCTGTCGCGCGGCACCAGGGCCGCCCATTCGGCGACGGCGGCTCGGGCGCGGTCGGAGATCGGCACCAGCCGCTCCCTCGCGCCCTTGCCGCGCAGGATCAGGAACGGCTTGTCCGGGTGGACGGCGTGGCGGGGCAGCGAGACCAGCTCGGTCGCGCGCAGCCCCGAGCCGTAAAGCAGCTCGACGAGGGCGGTAAGGCGCAGGCTCGCGGCGCCCGGCTCTTCGCTCCGGAGCCGTTCGAGCTCGGCGAACAGGGCGCCGACGGCGTCGTGATCGAGCACCTTGGGCAGCGGCCGCCCGCCGGCCGGCCGCGGAATGGCGGCGGACGGATCGTCGGCTCGAAGCCCCTCGTCGTGGAGGAAGCCGAAGAAGCGGCGAAGCGCCGCCGCCTTGCGCGCGACGGTGCTGCGCTTGAGCGGGAGCCAGGCTTCCGGCAGGCGCCTGAGCTCCTCCTGCGTGGCGCTCGACAGGCGGCCGCCGAGCAGCTCGGAGGCGCCGCGCAGATCCCGCTCGTAGGCGAGGCGGGTGTTGAGGGCGGCGCCGGCCTCGGCCGCCAGCATTTCGAGGAAGGCGGCGATCAGCTGCCCGTCCTCTTTGGGAGCGGTCACAGCCGGGTCATTGCCTCGGCGGCGATCATCCGCGCTTCATATTCGAGGCCGACGTCCCGCAAGGCCTTGACGATATGCAGGAGATGCTCGGGCGGCACTCCGCGCCAGCCCGGAGTCTGCATTCCCACCCCGGCGAGAAGGGCGACGGTGCCCGGCTGGCGGGCGCGCGCCGCGGCGGCGATGAGATTGGCCCAGCGGCTGCGCGGCGCCGGGTTGACTCCGTAGGCGGCGGGATCGGGGAGCCGGCCGAGCCCGGCGAGGGCGGCGACCAGCATCCGGCCGCGGTGGCCGTCGGCGGCCTCTGTGAAGGTCTCGACCCGGCCGGGGCTCAGGTCGACGACGGCGCGAGGGGCGCCGACGGCGAGGATCGACCAGGCGCGCTCGCCATCGTCTCCGTCAAGGCCGTCCGCGACTCCGCCCCAGCGCGCGGCGAAGCCGTCGTAGCCCGCGGTCATCATCGAGGCGAGCAGCTCGTCGGCGCGGTTGCCGTAATTGGCCGAGGGCGGGATCCGCGCGGCGGCGGCGGCGGTGAGCACGAAGCGGCCGTAGCGCCCGTCCCCCTCCCCCCACAGGTTGCGCATCGCGTCGATCCGGTCGTCGGTCGAGCCGCCGACATAGGCCCTGCGCAGCCGGTCGCCGATGCTGCCTTCGATCTCGGACGGATCGGTGGAGTCGGCGATCAGGCTGTGCATCTCGACCAGGGAAGCGTTCGAGAAGACCCCGAGCGCCGCCGCGCGCTCGGCCGCCGCGAGCCTCTGCTCGAGCGGCACCATCGGCGCGCGCGCCTGCCAGGCCCAGACGGCGGGCCCGGCACGGTTCATCAGCTCGGCCGGGATCTCGAGGCCGGTGGCGCTGGCGAGGCCGAAGCGCCAGCTGCTCAGCTCGTTCACCCCCTGCCACTCGATCGTGACGGCGCGGCGGGTGTTGGCGCCGGCGCCGATCACCTTCTCGGCGAGCAGCGTGTCGATGCCGCCGCCGCTCCGCCGCCGAGCCTGCTCGATCAGCTGGCTGGCGCGGGCGGCGTCGCCCTCCAGCGAGGCGCACATCGCGTCGGCGAGCGGCCAGACCGGCTGGTCCGAGATCCTCCGGCCCGGGCCGACCAGCGGGCACAAGGCGGCGGGGTCGGCGGTGGCGAGGGCGACCTGGACCGCGACGGTGAACATGCGCGGCGTGAAGCGATCGACGTCGACCGCCTGGACCAGCATCCGGGCGCCGTCCGCCTCGCCCATCCGGAGCAGAAGCCAGGCCCGCTCGGCGATCCAGTCGACCTCGTTGACCAGCGGCGGCGCCGCCGCCTCGGAGAGGAGGGCGCGGCGGAGCAGGATCGAGGTCCAGCGCGACGGCAAGGGCGCGTTGAGCCGGCCCATCAGGCCGCTGAGGAAGCGGCCGTTGGCATGGCCGAACGCGTCGAGGCCGAGGCCCCGGTTGTCGGCGCGCAGCGGGCCGACCGGGTTGGTCGGCCGGCGCGACTCCTCGGGAATCTCGATCGGCGGCGGCAGGTTCTGCTGGGCCAGGGCCTGGAGATCCTCGGTCGCGCTGTCCTGCACGGGAAGCGCGCCGGGAGCGACCGGGACGCTCCTCGACGACGGCGGCGGCGGCGGCGGCGCCGGCGTCGAGGGAGAGGCCGAATTGTCGGGCGCCGGCTCCTTGGGCGGGGGCGGATCGCCGAAGCCGGGCGGCAACAGCGATTCGGGCGCCTTCTCGCGCTGGCCCGCCGCCGGAATGGCGAAGGCCAGGGCCGCTCCACCCGCGAGGAGGAGGAGGAGCTTAGCCCGCAAGGGCTTCATTGGTGACGTCCTGCTCGATCCGCTGGGTCGGCACTTCGTAGGAGCGGAAGCCGAGCCAGATCAGCCAGCCCAGGAAGAGGAGGAGGAGGGCGATGAGCAGCTTCGGGACGATGGATTTACGCCGACGCTGCAGAGGTTGGATACGCATGGCCGGCCTTTTGCCCCACGAGCCGCCCCCCTGTATAGCCCCTGCCGCATGGCCGGCGCTCATCCCCGATCCGAGGTCCCAATCGTCCTGGTCGGGCTGATGGGAGCCGGCAAGTCGACCGTCGGGCGGCGGCTGGCGCGAAGCCTCGGCCTTCCCTTCGTGGATTCCGACGAGGAGATCGAGCGCGCCGCCGACCGCTCCATCCCCGAAATCTTCGACCGGTTCGGGGAGGCGAGCTTCCGCGACGGGGAACGGCGCGTGCTCCGGCGGCTGATCGAGGACGGGCCCAGGGTGGTCGCGACCGGGGGCGGCGCGTTCATGGACGATGAGACCCGGACCCTGATCCTTCGGCGCTGCCTCGCCGTGTGGCTCGACGCCGATATCGACACCCTGGCGCGGCGGGTGGCTCGGCGCGGGCACCGGCCGCTGCTCGCCGGCAAGGACCCCCGAGCGTTGCTGAGCGAGCTCGCCGAGGTCAGGAACCCGGTTTATGCCGAGGCGCATCTGAGGGTGCTGAGCGACTCCGGCGCGCACGACCGCACCGTCGAGCGGATCCTCGAGGCGATGGCGGAGCGGGCGCGATGAGGCGGGTCGAGGTGTCGCTCGGCGCTCGAAGCTATACGGTCGCGATCGGAGCCGGACTGCTCGACCGCGCCGGCGACCTGATCGCGCCTTACGCGCGGGACGGACGGATCGTTGTGGTGTCGGACTCGAACGTCTGGGCGGCGCAGGGGCCGCGGCTGGCGGCGGCATCCGGCCTCGAGATCGTCCCGGTGGTGGTGCCCGCCGGGGAGGGCAGCAAGAGCTGGGCTCAGCTAGAGGCGCTGTGCGAGCGGCTGATCGAGCTCGACGTCGGGCGGGGCGACACGATCCTGGCCTTCGGCGGCGGCATGGTCGGCGACCTCGCCGGCTTCGCCGCGTCGGTTCTGAAGCGCGGCTGCGCCTGGGTGCAGATGCCGACGACCCTGCTCGCCCAGGTCGATTCCTCGGTCGGCGGCAAGACCGCGATCAACGCTGCCGCCGGCAAGAATTTGATCGGCGCCTTCCACCAACCGGCGGCGGTGCTGATCGACCCGTCGACGCTCGACACCCTGCCGGAGCGGGAGCTCCGCGCCGGCTATGCCGAGGTGGTGAAATACGGACTGATCGGCGATTCCGACTTCTTCGCCTGGTGCGAATCGAACGGCGGCGCCCTGCTCGCCGGCGATCCGGAGGCTCGGCTCCACGCCATCGAGACCTGCGTCCGCGCGAAGGCGGCGATCGTCGCCGAGGACGAGCGCGAGACGACCGGGCGGCGCGCCTTGCTCAATTTCGGCCATACGCTGGGCCATGCGATCGAGGCCGAGACGGGGATGCTCCACGGCGAGGCGGTCGCGATCGGAATGGCGGCGGCGTTCCGGCGGTCGGTCGAGCGCGGGCTGTGCCCGGCGGAGGATTCGGAGCGGGCGATCGGCCATCTCGAGTCGGTCGGGCTGCCGACCTCGACGGACGTTCCGGCCGACCGGCTTGCGGCGCGCATGCGACACGACAAGAAGGGCGGGACGCGGGTGCTGACCCGCGGGATAGGCAAGGCGTTCCTGGCGAAGGTGGACGAGTAAACCCCTCTCCCGCCTTTTGGGGGAGAGGAGGGCCCCACCGCCGAAGGCGGTGGGAGGTGAGGGTCTTGCTGACTCCGGTGTACAGACCCTCACCTCCCAAGCTTCGCTTGGGCCCCTCCTCTCCCGTGAAGGACGGGAGAGGAGAAGAAGGGCGCCGGCGCTCCCTCCCCCCTAGCCCGCGTCGCTCGTCTTTTCCGGCTCGACGAACATCGGCTCTGTCCTGGCGCGCAGGTCGTTGGCCTTGAGCTGGGCCTTGAGGCGCTCGTGGTCGCGGGCCCGGTAGAGGTCCTCGGTGCGGTCGATCTCCTCGACTCCGACCCCGACCTTCTCCATCGCCATCCGGGCCATCCGGACCGCCGAATCGAGCACCTCGCGGACGGCGCCGGCGATCGGCGCGTCCCTCAGCTTCAGCAAGGCCCGGCGGTCGAAGGCGCGGACGAAGATCGAGGCCCTGGGGAAGGCCTCGTGAACGCCTTCGAGGAATTCCGGCTCGACCTGATCGCCGTCGATGCAGAACAGGATCAGTTCGGCCTCGGCGGCGCCGGCCTGGCGGAGCAGGTCGAGGCGGGTTCCGTCGCCATAATAGACCTTGGCGCCGAAGCTTCCGGCGACGTCGATCATCTCGATGTCGGTGTCGACCAGCGTGACGGCGATGCCCTGCGCGATCAGCATCTGGGCGACCGTCTGGCCGAAGCGTCCGTAGCCGACGATGACCGCGTTCGAGCCGTCGGCGACCGGGCCGCCGCGCACCTCCTTGCTGACCGGCTCCGAGCGCAGCCGCGCCGTCGCCATCATCAGGAACGGCGTCGTCGCCATCGACAGGGTGACGATCGCTCCGAACAGGCTGGCCGCCTCGGGCGCGACCAGCATCGCCTGCTGCGCCTGGGCGAACAGCACGAAGCCGAACTCGCCGCCCTGGCTGAGAAGCACGCCCAAAGCGAGCGCCGGGCGCCAGGCCATCTTGAAGGCGATGGCGAGGCCCATGATCACCCCCGCCTTGATCGCGATCAGGGCGATCGCCATGCCGATCACGAACAGCGGGCGGTCGGCTATCGCACCCAGGTCCAGCATCATCCCGACCGCGAGGAAGAACAGGCCGAGCAGGATCGACCGGAACGGCTCGACGTCGGCCTGCAGCTCGTGCCGGTAGGGCGAATCGGCGAGCATGACCCCGGCGACGAAAGCGCCCAGCGCGGTGGAGAGGCCGAGTAGCTCCATCACCGCGGCGCTGGCGATGACCGTGAACAGGCCGGCGAAGACGAACATCTCGCGCTCGCCGAGATTGCCGATCAGCCGGAACAGCGGACCGAGCAGGTAGCGGCCGGCGAGGATCAGCCCGACCACGGCGCCGATCGTGTAGAGGCCGAGCAGCCAGCCGGGCGGCCCGCCGACGTCGGCCGGATTGCGCGACATGGCCGCGATGATGGTGATCAGCGGGACGATCGAGAGATCCTGGAAGAGCAGGATCGAGAAGGCCCGTTCGCCGAACGGAGTCCTCAGGCGCCCCGCCGACTGCAACATCGGCAGCACCTGGGCCGTCGACGACAGGCCGAGCGGCAGGCCGAGCGCGAGGGCGGCGGCGATCGACGAGCCGGTTGCCAGCCAGACCAGCGCCGCGGCGCCGATCCCGCAGAGCACGACCTGGAGCAGGCCGAAGCCGAAGATGTCGTGCCGCATCCGCCACAGCCGGGTCGGATTGAGCTCGAGGCCGACGAGGAAGAGGAGGAGGACGATTCCGATCTCCGCGATCTCGAGCATCGTCTCGCCGCCGTGGACGAGGCCGAGCAGGTGCGGCCCGACCAGCGCGCCGGCGACGAGATAGCCGAGCGTCGCGCCGAGCCCGAGGCGGCGGAACAGGAGGACGAAGACCAGCGCGAAGCCGAGCAGGATCACCCCGTCGCCGAGCAGCGACACCGGCGCGTGAGCGCCTTCGCTCACGGCCTGGCGCTTTCCGCGCCGGCCAGCGCGGCGGCCTCGGCGGCGGCGTCGAACGCGAGCAGGATCGAGGCGTGGCGGGCGGGGAACCGGCGCGCGTCGGCGAAGATCGCGAGGCCGGGCCAGGCGCCGGGATCGTCGCGTTCGCCGCGCAGGTAGGCGGCTAGCGAGTCCCGCGCTTCGGCCAGCTCCCCGCGGGTCCGGCCTTCGGCATGCGAGCCCAGCAGCGCGGCCGCGGCCTGGCCGAGCGCGCAGGCCTTCACTTCCTGACCGAGGGCGGCCACCCTCCCCTCGCGGTCGAGCGAGAGGTCGACGGTGACCCGGCTGCCGCAGACCGGCGAGCGCCTCTCGACGCTCGCCTGGGGCTGGTCGAGCCGGCCGAGATGCGGGATTGACGCCGCGAGTCGGAGGATGTCGCGATTGTAGAGGGCGGTGGGCACCTCGGCGCTATAGATCGGGGTCAGGCGAAGCGCCACCTGCCTCCCCGCCGCGAAGCGGTGGGGAGGGGGACCACCCGCAGGGTGGTGGAGGGGTAGCTGGCTCCGATTTTAAGGTTCGCGCTCGAAACCGCTGCTTTCGCGCCAATTACCCCTCCACCATGCTTCGCATGGTCCCCCTCCCCATCTGGCGATGGGGAGGCAGAGGCTAGCCCCGCCGCCACGTCGTTCCGGCTGGTCCGTCCTCGAGCAGCACGCCCTGGGCCGCCAGGTCGGCCCGGATCCGGTCCGCTTCGGCATAGTCGCGCGCCTTCTTGGCCTCGGCGCGGCGGTCGATGCGGAGCTGGATCTCGGCCGCGTCGAGGAAGGTACCGGCTTCCTCGCGAAGGCGGGGATCGACCCGCTCGGAGGCGGGAGCCCCGCCGCCCTGGAACCACTCTATCGGGTCCTGCTCGAGGAGGCCGAGGAGGGCGCCGGCGCGCTTCGTCGCCTCGGGGTCGCCGAGCTTCGCCAGCTCGCCCAGCCGGGCGAGCGCGAGCGGCGTGTTGAGATCGTCGGCCAGCGCCTCCACCACCGGTCCCGGATCGGCCCCGCCGGCCGCGGCCGGCGCCATCAGGCTCCGATAGAGCCGGTCCAGGGTCGCCTTCGACTGGGCGACCAGCTGCGGCGACCATTCGAGCGGCTGGCGGTAATGGGCGGACAGCAAGGCGAGCCGCAAGGTCTCGCCCTTGTGCCCCTCGTCTAGCAGCTCGCCGACGGTGACGAAATTGCCGAGGCTCTTCGACATCTTCTCGCCGTCGGCCATCGACAGGAAGCCGTTGTGGACCCAGTAGCGGGCGAGCTCGGCGCCTTCGTGGGCGCATCGGCTCTGAGCGAGCTCGTTCTCGTGGTGGGGGAAGATGAGGTCGAGGCCGCCGCCGTGGATGTCGATGGTGGTTCCGAGATGGCTCTCGATCATCGCCGAGCATTCGATGTGCCAGCCGGGACGGCCGCGGCCCCACGGGCTGTCCCAGCCGATCACGTCTTCGGGCGACGGCTTCCACAGCACGAAGTCGGCCGGGTCCTTCTTGTAGCTCGCGACCTCGACCCGGGCGCCGGCGACCATCGCCTCGCGGTCGCGGCGGCCGAGGGCGCCGTAGTCCGGGTCGCTGGGAACGTTGAAGAGGACGTGGCCATCGGCTTCGTAGGCGTTGCCGGTCTCGATCAGCCGGGCGATCATCGCCACCATCTCGGCGACGGTCTCGGTCGCCTTGGGGGCGAGGTCGGGCGCCCGAACCCCCAGCGCGCCCATGTCGGCGAGGTAGAAATCCTCGTAGCGGCGGGTGACGACGGCCGGATCGACGCCTTCGGCGCGGGCGGCGTCGATGATCTTGTCGTCGACGTCGGTGACGTTGCGGGCGTAGACCACCTTGTCCTCGCCATAGACGTGGCGGAGCAGCCGCGAGAGGACGTCGAACACCACCGCCGGCCGGCCGTTGCCAATATGGGCGCGGTTGTAGACGGTGGGCCCGCAGACGTACATCGTCACCCGCTCCGGATCGGCGGGCGCGAAGTCGCGCTTCTCCCGCGCCTTGGTGTCGTGGAGCCGGATCATGAGGGGTTGGCCGGCTCGGGCTCCTTCGCCGGCGCCTGGCGCACGCGCGGCTCGACCGGAGCGCCTCTCCGCCACTCGACGAAGTCGACGATCGCCCGGCCGCTGGCGTAGAGCAAAGGATAGGTGCGCGAATCCGCCATCCACGCCGGCCGGACCGCCTGCGCCCCCCAGATCGTGTCGTAGACGAGGTTGGCGGCGAGATAGAGCAGGGTCGCGAGGATGAGCCCCTTGAGCGCTCCGAAGCCGCCGCCGAGCACCCGGTCGACCGGCCCGATCACCGAGCGTCTGACGCCTCCGCCGACCTGCCGGGCGACGAGCTTGCCGGCGAGGAAGACGAGGCCGAAGACGAGCGCGAAGGCGAGCACCGCGGCGCCGGGGCGGGTTCCGACCGCGGCTTCGAGGGCGTTGGTGACGGGGGTGTGGAGCAGCTTCAGGAAGACGATCGCGACGATCCAGGCGGCGAGGCTGAGCACCTCCCAGACGAACCCTTTCATCGCCCCGCGAACGAGGTTCCAGCCGACGAGCAGGAGGACGATGATGTCGAGCGCGGTCATGCTGCGACTGCTAACGGAGGTTCAGTCGGGAGGGAAGCTGTTGATCCTCCCCATGCGCAGCATGGGGAGGGGGACCATGCGAAGCATGGTGGAGGGGAATGACGAGGCCTGTTCCAGTTACCCCTCCACCACCCTTCGGGTGGTTCCCCCTCCCCGAGCAGGCTCGGGGAGGATTCAGCGGCCGAGCAGATGATCGACCAGATCCTTCAAGCTCCGGAAGCCCGACAGCCTCATACCCCCCTCCCCCTTCACCGACACCGGAACCAGCGCCCGCTCGAAGCCCAGCTTCGCCGCTTCCTTGAGCCTCAGCGCCCCGTGCGCCACCGGGCGCAGCTCGCCCGACAGCGCGACCTCGCCGAACGCCACCGCCTCGGGCGGAACCGGCCGCTCGGCCAGCGCCGAAACCAGGGCCGCCGCCACCGCCAGATCCGCCGCCGGGTCGCTCAGCCGGTAGCCGCCGGCGACGTTGAGATAGACCTCAGCCGACGAGAAGCTGAGGCCGCAGCGCGCCTCCAGCACGGCGAGGATCATGGCAAGGCGGCCCGAATCCCAGCCGACCACGGCCCGGCGCGGGGTGGCGCCGCTGGCGAGGCGGACGGTCAGCGCCTGGATCTCGACCAGCACCGGCCGGGTCCCCTCCAGCGCCGGGAAGACGACGGCCCCGGAGACGGCCTCGCCGCGATCGGTGAGGAACAAGGCGGAAGGGTTGGCGACCTGGTCGAGGCCTCCTTCGGCCATGGCGAAGACCCCGATCTCGTCGGTGCCGCCGAAGCGGTTCTTGATAGCGCGCAGGATGCGGTATTGATGACTGCGCTCGCCTTCGAAGCTGAGCACCGTGTCGACCATATGTTCAAGCACGCGAGGACCGGCGATGCTCCCGTCCTTGGTGACATGGCCGACCAGGATCATCGCCGTGCCCTGTTCCTTGGCGAAGCGGACCAGTTCCTGCGCCGATGCGCGGACCTGGCTGACGGTGCCCGGCGCCCCTTCGATGAGGTCGGAATGCATGGTCTGGATGGAATCGATCACCAGCAGGTCGGGACTGTCGCCGGCCAGCGTGGTCAGGATATCGCGGACCGAAGTCGCCGCCGCCAGCCTGACTGGCGCCTTCCCCAGCCCCAGGCGGACGGCGCGGAGCCGCACCTG
>DASVRO010000074.1:0-45512 GCA_036388575.1 Allosphingosinicella sp. | reverse complement strand
CTGGTTGGCGCGGAGGATGTTGGCGAGCACCTCGTTGCAGAATTCGAGATCAATCGGGCGACCGCTCATCATCGCATAAGCAGCGATGCGGTTGAGCGCGCCTTCGAGCTCGCGGACGTTGGTGCTGATCCTCTTGGCGAGGAACATGACGACGTCCTCGGGCACCTGGACGTCGGGAAGCGCTTCGAGCTTCTTGAGAATGATGCCGAGGCGGAGCTCGAGGTCGGCCTGGTTGATGTCGGCGACGAGGCCCCAGGAAAGGCGCGAGAGGATTCGCGGCTCGATCCCGTCCAGGTCCTGCGGAGCGCGGTCGGAGCTGATCACCAGCCGACGTCCGGCCGAGATGATCTCGTTCATGGTGTGGAAGAATTCTTCCTGGGTCGATTCCTTGCCGGCGATGAACTGGACGTCGTCGATCATCAGCAGGTCGGCGGCGCGCAGATGCTGCTTGAACTGGATCGTGTCGTTGGCGCGAAGCGCGGCGACGAACTCGACCATGAACTTCTCGGCCGACATGTAGATGATCTTGGCCCGCGGCCTGAGGCGGTGGAATTCATGGCCGATGGCGTGGAGAAGGTGGGTCTTGCCGCGGCCGGTGCCGCCGTGGAGGAAGAGCGGATTGAACGCGACATTGTCCGCCGTCGCGAGGGTCTGGGCGGCGCTGAACGCGACCTCGTTGGCCTTGCCGACGACGAAATTCTCGAACCGGTAGCGGGGCTCGAGCGCGACGGCGTAGAGCGCGTCGCCGGCCGCGGGTTCCTGCGCGGCGGGCGGAGCGGGGATCTCGACGACGGCGGCGGTGCGCGGCGCGGCCGCGCCGACTCCGACGGCGATGTGGCGGACGGTCGGGCAGGCGGCGCGCCAGGCGAGCGTCAGCCGCTCGGAGAAATGGGTCTGCACCCAGTCGGCCATGAACTGGGAGGGCAGCTCGAGGCGGAGCATGCCCGATTCGGGGTCGAAGGTTCCGAGCGCGATCGGCCGAAGCCAGCCGTCGAAGGTGCGGGCGCCGCAATCGCGCCTCAGCCCGGCGCGAATGGATTCCCAGGCGGACTGAAGCGCGGCCCGCTCCATCGCCCCTGCCGAATTGCCTCCCGCCGGCTTCACAGACACGAAACGCACCCCCTCTTCCCTCTGGCCTCTTTCAAGCGGGCCCTGATCGGCGCAAGACTCCTCCGCAACGGCAGCCCCCCGGCGGCAGCCGATTCGGAAACTCGTTCTTGCTGTGGCGTCCGGAAGGAGATTCGCCCCGCCGGAGCAGTCTTTTTGGAAGCCTCGGCCCGGCCATGCAAGGCCGAAATTATGTGTCAAAAAAAAGAAACCTGCTTGACATAGGTTTTCCGCGGCTTCCCGTAGAAATGGCGGAAAACTGCCATTTCTCGGACCGGGTCGCGAACGAATCGCCGGAAGTCCTAGGGTTTCGCCGTCTGTTCTTTCGGCCACGAAAAAGCCCGCCGGAACGCGTGTCCGGCGGGCCGATTTCAAGCTTTAGAGCGGCTTAGGCGAGGGCCGCGATACGGCGCGTCAGGCGCGAGAATTTGCGGGCCGCGGTGTTCTTGTGGAACACGCCCTTGGAGACCCCGCGGGCGAGCTCCGGCTGGACCCGCGAGATGGCGGCGAGCGCCTGCTCCTTGTCGCCGGCTTCGATCGCGGCTTCGACCTGCTTGACGAAGGTGCGGATCCGGCTGACCCGGGTGCGGTTGATGTCGGTCCGGCGCTGGTTGCGGCGGATTCGCTTCTTTGCCTGCGGCGTATTCGCCATCTTGAACTGCCTCTTGTCGCTAAATGAAAAAGGTGCGGCATATCCACCGCACCCGCTCGTCCGCGCCTCTACGCAAGGAGGCCCGAAAGGTCAACCTCAAGCGCGCTGGCAGCGGGGGCAATAGAAGGTCGAACGGCCCGAATCGACGCGCCGGCGAATCGCGCTCCCGCAATGGCACGCCTCCCCTTCCCGGCCGTAGACCCGCCACTGCTTCGAGAAATAGCCGAGCTCGCCCGATGGCCGCGCATAATCGCGCAGCGACGAGCCCCCCGCCTCGATCGCGGCGAGCAGCACCGACCGCACGGCCTCGACCAGCCGCTCGAGGCGCGGGCGGGAGATGCGGCCCGCGGCACGCGAGGGCGCGATGCCGGCCATGTGGAGCGCTTCGCAGACGTAGATGTTGCCGAGCCCGGCGACGATCCGCTGGTCGAGGAGCATGGCCTTGATCGGCGCCGAGCGGCCTTGGAGCGCTTCGAGCAGGCAGGCGGCATTGAAGTCCGGCCCGAGCGGCTCCGGCCCCATGGCGTTGAACGGAAGGGTTTGCGGGATGTCGACGGTCGGTACCAGGTCGAGCGAGCCGAAGCGCCGCGGGTCGTTGAGGGCCAGCCGCCGCCCCTCGTCCGTCTCGAGCAGGAAATGGTCGTGGGCGCCGAGCTCGGCCGGGTCGATCCGCCAGCGGCCCGACATGCCCAGGTGGAAGACGAGCGTGTCGCCCCGGTCGGTGTCGATCAGGCCGTATTTGGCGCGGCGGGAGAGGCCGGTGACGGTTGCGCCGGTCAGCCGCTGGCGCAGATCCGGCGGGAAGGCGCGGCGCAGGTCCTCGCGCCGGGTCTCTACGGAAACCAGCCGGCGGCCCTGGAGCACGGGAACAAGACCCCGCACCGTGGTTTCGACTTCCGGCAGCTCAGGCATTGGTCTGCCCATGGTGGCGGCCGAGCCTCCCCGTTCGCCCCGAGGGAAGTCGAGGGGCCCTATCGAGCGAAGCCGAGATTCGGCCTCGGCTTCGCTCGGCGGGGTGTCTCGACTTCGCTCGACACGAACGGGGAAAGGTCGCGTGAAACGAACACAGATCGGGCGTGCACATCTGCGGGCACCCCTGCTAGAGGCGGGCGCGATGGACAAGGTTTCTTTCGGCTTCGAGGAGGTTTCGCCCGACGAGAAGACTCGCCGGGTCAGCGCCGTCTTCTCCAGCGTCGCCCGCCGCTACGACCTCATGAACGACCTCATGTCGGGCGGCCTCCACCGGCCGTGGAAGGACCTGTTCGTGCGCCGGGTGCAGCCCCGCAAAGGCGAGTCGATCCTCGACATGGCGGGGGGCACCGGCGACGTCGCCTTCCGCCTTGCCCGGCGCGGCGCCCGGGTCGCCGTCGCCGACATCAATCCCGACATGCTCGAGGTCGGCCGCGAGCGGGCGGCGAAGCGCGGCATCGAGGGCCTGGCCTGGGCAGTCGAGAATGCCGAGGCGCTGAGCTTCGACGACGCCGCCTTCGACGCCTATACGATCGCCTTCGGGATCCGCAACGTCACCGACATCCCGGCCGCGCTCGGCGAGGCCTGCCGGGTGCTGAAGACCGGCGGGCGCTTCTACTGCCTCGAATTCTCGACGACTCGCTGGCCGGGCTTCGCGGGCCTCTACGAAGCCTATTCGATGCACGCGGTGCCTCGGATCGGCAAGGCGGTGGCGAGCGACGAGGAGAGCTACCGCTACCTGGTCGAATCGATCCGCCGCTTCCCGCCGATGGAGGCCTTCTCGGCGATGGTGGCGAAAGCGGGCTTCGCCCGGGTCAAGGCGGAGCCGGTCCTCGGCGGCCTCGTCGCAATCCACAGCGGCTGGAAGATTTGACCCGTCCGGTCGTCCATATCTGGCGCCTCCTGAAATGGGGGCGGGTGCTGGCCCGGCATGGGGCTCTGCGCGGCATCGAGCGCGACCCGAACACGCCGCAGCCGGTGCGCCGCCTGGCGCGCATCGCCCGCTTCGGGGCGCGGATTCCGGCCGTGCCGACCTACGGCGAGGCGTTCCAGGAGCTCGGGCCGGCGGCGATCAAGTTCGGCCAGGCGCTGGCGACCCGGCCGGACCTGGTCGGAATCGAGGCCGCGCACGATCTCCAGCTGCTCCAGGACAGCTTGCCCCCAGCCCCGTTCGAGGAGGTCCGGCGGGCGATCGAGCAGGGGCTGGAGAAGCCGCTCGAGGAGATTTTCGCCGACATCGACCCGGAGCCGGTGGGAGCCGCGTCGATCGCCCAGGTCCACCGCGCCCACACGATCGACGGGCGGCTGGTCGCGGTCAAGGTGCTCCGGCCCAACATCGAGGAGGATTTCGAGCGCGCCCTCGACACATACGAATGGGCGGCGGCGCAGGTCGAGGACATGGGCGGCGAAGCGGCCCGGCTGAGGCCGCGCGCGGTGATCGCCTATTTTCGGCAATGGACGGCGCGCGAGCTCGACCTTCGCCGCGAGGCCGCCTCCGCCTCGGAGCTGCGCGAGAATTTGGTCGCCGAGAGCGGCTTCTATGTCCCCGCGATCGACTGGTCGCGAACCTCGCGGCGGGTGATGACGCTCGAGTGGATCGACGGAATCAAGCTGAACGACCGCGACGCGCTCGTCGCGGCTGGCCACGACCTCAAGGCGCTGGCCGCGATCCTGGTCCGGGCCTTCCTTCGCCAGTCGGTGGTCGACGGCTTCTTCCACGCCGACCTCCACCAGGGCAATCTGTTCGCTTTGCCCGACGGCCGCCTCGCCGCGATCGACTTCGGGATCATGGGCCGGATCGACCGCCAGGCGCGGGTGTGGCTGGCCGAGATCCTCTACGGCCTCCTGACCGGCAATTACCGGCGGGTCGCGGAGATCCATTTCGAGGCGCAATATGTGCCCGGCCATTTCGACGTCGACGAGTTCGCAACCGCCTTGCGCGCTGTCGGCGAGCCGATCCGCGGCCTTCCCGTCAAGGACATCTCGATAGCGCAGATGCTCGATGGCCTGTTCACCATCACCCGCGACTTCCAGATGCCGACGCAGCCCCATCTTCTCCTTCTCCAGAAGACGATGGTGATGGAGGAAGGGGTTGCCCACGCCCTCGATCCCGACATCAACATGTGGGAGACGGCGGAGCCGTTCCTCAGGGAATGGGTGAGGACCGAGCTCGGCCCTGAGGCGGCGCTCGCCGACCGGCTGGTGCGCGACTTCAGGACCTTCGCCAAGATCCCGGAGCTGATCCGACGGATCGATTATTACTACCCGCCGCCGGGGGCCGCACCGCCCGATCCGCCGCTCGCCGACGTCGTCGTGGTCAAGCCGAGGCGCTACTGGCGCTATGTGCTGACGGCGATCGTTTCGGCGGCGGCTGGCGCGGCGGCGGTTTCGCTATTACTTTGACGACATGACCCGCGGCGACGTCCTCGATGCCCTCCGGCGACTGGAGCCTGAACTCAAGCGGCTCGGCTTCGCCAAACTCTATCTGTTCGGGTCGGCCGCCCGCTCCGACCCAAACGCGCGGGACGTCGACCTGCTCTATGAGGCCGAAGGTGCTCTCAAGCCCGGCTTTCCCGAGCTTGCCGATGCGTGGGATCGACTGGAAAGCATACTTGGCAAGCCCGTGGACCTTGTCGACCGGGAGCTGCTCCATCAACGCATTCGCCCCAGCGTCGAGAATGAGATGGTCGAGGTTTACTGATGAACGCGGGGCCGGAAGCGGATGCGCTTTATCTCGATCAGATAGTGGAACTGATTCAACTTATCCGCGAGAGCCTCGTGGGAACCGACGAGGCCGGCTTCCTTCTCGACCGCACGAAAGGGGACGCAACGGCACTCCGGCTTGGCGCGATCGGTGAGGCCAGCCGCAAGCTTTCGGAAGAATTGCAGGAACGGCATCCCGAAATTGAATGGCGCAGGATGTACGGACTGCGTAACATCGTCGCACACCATTATCGCAAGCTAAACTATCGCATTCTTTGGCAGATTGCGGCCGGCACGCTGGATTCGCTGGAGAGTGCCTGCCGCGATGAGCTTTCGCGCTTCAGCGGATGAACAACAAGCGCATCCTTCTCATCGTCGGCGGCGGGATCGCCGCCTACAAATCCTGCGAGCTCGTTCGGTTGATCCGCAAGGCGCGCGGCAGCGTACGCTGCGTCCTGACCGCCGGCGGGGCGCAGTTCGTGACTCCGATGACTCTGGCCGCTTTGTCCGAGCAGCCGGTCCATACCAGCCTGTGGGACCTCAAGGACGAGGCCGAGATGGGCCATATCCAGCTCAGCCGCGAGGCCGACCTCGTCGTCGTCTGCCCGGCGACGGCCGACCTGATGGCGAAGATGGCCGCCGGGATCGCCGACGATCTCGCCACCACCCTCCTCCTCGCCACCGACAAGCCGGTGCTCGCGGCGCCGGCGATGAATGTCAGGATGTGGCGGCACGAGGCGACGAAGCGCAACGTCGCGAGGCTCCGCGACGACGGGGTGACGATCCTCGAGCCCGACGAGGGCGAGATGGCCTGCGGCGAATACGGACCGGGACGGCTGCCTGAGCCCGAGGCGATCCTCCAGGCGATCAATGAGTTCCTCCCCGGCACGGGGAGGGGGACCGCCGCCGAAGGCGGTGGTGGAGGGGGCCCGCGTCAGGGCAGCTCGGAGGCGGGCCCCCTCCACCAGGCTGCGCCTGGTCCCCCTCCCCGTACCGGGGAGGAGCAACCCCTTTCCGGTCGCCACGTCGTCGTCACGGCGGGGCCGACCCACGAGCCGATCGATCCCGTACGGATGATCGCCAACCGCTCGTCGGGCAAACAGGGGTTCGCAGTGGCCGGGGCGCTGGCGACGCTCGGCGCCCGAGTCACTTTGGTCGCCGGTCCGGTCGCCCTTCCGACCCCCGGCGGAGTGACCCGGATCGACGTCGAGACGGCGGCTCAGATGAAGGCGGCCGTCGACGGCGCGCTGCCCGCCGACGTCGCGGTGCTCGTCGCCGCGGTCGCCGACTGGGGCGTCGCGGCGGCGCGCTCCAAGCTCAAGAAGGCCGATGGCCCGCCCCGGCTCGACTGGAAGGAAAATCCGGACATCCTCACAGCGCTCGCGACCGACGAGCGGCGCCCGGGCCTGCTGATCGGCTTCGCCGCCGAGACCGAGGACGTCGTAAACGTTGCGCAAGCGAAACGAGCACGGAAGGGATGCGACTGGATCGTCGCCAATGATGTATCGGGGGATGTCATGGGCGGCGATGCGAACAGCGTCCACCTGATCACGGTAGACGGGGTGGAAAGTTGGGAGCGCGCGCCGAAGGAGGAAGTGGCTCGGCGCCTTGCGGAAAGGATCGCCGACCGAATCGGGGGATGAAGATGCGCAAGGATTGGCTGTTGCTCACCCCGCTGGCGGGGCTGGCGGACCTCGGGCTGCTGCTCCTGCGCTGGGTGACCGGCGCCTTCCTCATCTGGCAGAGCCACGACAATATCTTCAGCGCCGAGCGGATGGCGGAATTCGAGAAATTCCTCACCCAGTTCAATTTCCTCCTGCCCGGGCTGATGGCGCCCTTGTGCGTCTGGGCGCAATTCCTGTGCGGGATCGCCTTCATCTTCGGCCTGCTGACCCGCTGGGCTGGCCTGATCACCGCCTTCGTCTTCGTCGTCGCATTGTGGATGGTCCACTGGCCGCAGGATTTCGTCGGCTGGTGGCCGGCGCTGATCCTCGTCTTCCTCGGCCTGCTGTTTGCAACGCTGGGTGCCGGACGCTACTCGCTCGATCACAGGATCGAGAGGCGCGATGATCGACATAGAGGTAAAACGGCTTTCCCACGGTGAGGGCCTCCCCCTCCCCGCCTACGCCACCGAGCATGCCGCGGGGCTCGACGTCGTCGCCGCCGAGGATCTGACGCTCGCGCCGGGCGGGCGCCACGCCGTCGCCACCGGCTTCGCCATCGCCATTCCCAACGGCTTCGAGGTGCAGGTGCGGCCCCGCTCGGGCCTCGCTCTCAAGCACGGCGTCACCTGCCTGAACACACCGGGCACGATCGACAGCGACTATCGCGGCGAGGTCAAGGTGATCCTGGCCAATCTCGGCACCGAGCCGTTCGAGGTGCGCCGCGGCGAGCGCATCGCCCAGCTGGTTCCGGCGCCGGTGCTTCGGGCGGACTTCCGCGAAGTGGACAAGCTGGATTCGACCGCCCGGGGCGCCGGCGGCTTCGGCTCGACGGGCCGGTGACCGCGCGCCTGCCCAATCCATTGCCCTTCGCGCCGCACAGGCCGAAGATACCGGCCTCGCTCGAGAGGGAATGACGATGTTCGCACCGATTTTGGCCGCCGCGATGCTGCTTGGTCCCGCCGCCGGACCGATCCAGGTGGATGTCGGGCGCGCCGACTGGGGAAAGATGCCGCCGCTCAAGGCCGTCCGCCGTGCCCTCCCCACCCCCGCCATGGTCGGCCGGGTCGAGGAAATGCTCGCCAGCGGGCAATGCACCCTGCCCCGGCAGCGGGCCGACAAGTTCGACATCACCATTCCCTACGCGGTGCAGGTCGATCCCGACGGGCGAGCGCGTCGGGTGGTGGTCGCCGAGGCGGGATGCCCCGTCCTCGAAACCTATGCCGGCGGCCTCATTCTGGCCATGGCCGCCCGGGGCGACTTCAAGCCGACCGGCGAGGCCAAGGCGCGCTGGTTCGCGAGCGCGCTCAACTTCAATCTGAAGCGGCGGTGAGCCTCGGCGACGCGCAGCTCGACCGCTATGCCCGCCACATCGTCCTCAAGGAGATAGGCGGCGAGGGCCAGCTTGGGCTGCTCCGGGCCCATGTCGTGCTGGTCGGCGCCGGCGGCATCGGCTGCCCCGCGCTTCAATATCTCGCGGCGGCCGGGGTCGGCCGGCTGACCGTTATCGATGACGATTCGGTCTCGCTCGACAATCTTCAGCGCCAGATACTGTTCGGCACCTTTGACGTCGGAAGGCCCAAGGTCGAGGTCGCCGGGGAGGCGGTGAAGCGGCTGAACCCCGATGTGCGCTTCGGCCAGGTTCGCGAGCGGCTCACCGCCGCCAACGCCCCGGGGCTGCTCGCCGGCGCCGACGTCGTCATCGATGGCAGCGACAATTTCGCCACCCGGCTCACCGTCTCCGACGCCTGCACGGCGGCGCGCATCCCGCTGGTCTCGGCGGCGATCGGACAGTTCCAGGTGCAGGTCGGCACGTGGCGCGGCTGGGAGACGGACAAACCCTGCTACCGCTGCTTCGTCGGCGACGCCTTCGACTCCGAGGATTGCGACAGTTGCGCCGAGCTCGGCGTGCTTGGAGCCATGGCCGGGATCGCGGGCAGCTGGGCGGCGATGGAGGCGATCCGCCAGATCGCCGATTTCGGCGGCGAGGCGACCGGCAGGGTCCACATCTTCGACGGCCTCGCGCCGGCGATGCGAAGCGTCCGGATCGTCAAGGATCCCGCCTGCCGCGCCTGCGGGGCTCAGGCCGGCAGCTGACCGAGCGCATCGCGCAGCTGGAGCAGGGCGAGGATGAACAGGCCGGCGCCGAGCACCAGGTCGAAGCCGCGGACCGGCCGAAGGCGCTCCCCGCGGGGAGGGTGGAAGGTGAGGTCGATCATGGTCGCGAGGACGATCCAGGCGCCGCCGAGCCCGGCTATCCCCGACAGCAGCAGGAACGGCCAGAACAGGCTGTCATAGGCGCCGACGAAGGCCCACAGCGCCAGCGCCAGCAGCTCCGCCGAGACGGCGAGCCCGACCAGGGTCCAGCGGCCGCGCATCAGCCCTTCTTCTTGGCCGGCGCCTTCTTCGCGGGCGCCTTCTTGGCGGCGGGCTTGCGGCCCCTTCCCTTCTTCGCCGGCGGTCCCTTCGCGGCGCGTTCGTCGATCAGCTGCGCCGCTTCCTCGAGGGTGAGCTGCTCGGGCGCCAGCGACTTGGGCAGGGTCGCGTTGGTCGTGCCGTCGGTGACGTAGGGACCGAACCGCCCCTCCATCAGCTTGATCTCGGCTTCGGTTCGGGGGTGGAGCCCGAGCACCTTGAGCGGCTCGCGCGAGCCCCTCGCCCGGCCGCCGCCGGCCGCCGCCTCGGCGAGCTTGACGACCGCCGCGTTCATGCCGGTCTCGAACACCTCGGCGGTGGAGCCGAGCTTCGCATATTTGCCGTCATGGGCGAGATAGGGCCCGTAGCGGCCGATCGAGGCGGTGATCGGCTTGCCACTCTCGGGGTGCGCGCCGACGGTGCGGGGCAGCGAGAGCAGGCGGACCGCGAGGTCGAGGTCGAGCTCGCCCGCATCCTTGGGGATCGAGGCCCGCTTCGCCTCCTTGCCCTGGCCCATCTCGATATAGGGCCCGAAGCGGCCGGTCTTGCGGCTGATGTCCTCGCCGGTTTCCGGATGCTTGCCGAGGACCTCGGGGCCTTCGTCGACAGCCCCTTCCTCGCCGCCCTGGCCGAAGCGGCGGGTGAACTTGCACTCCGGATAGTTGGAGCAGGCGACGAAGGCGCCGAAACGGCCGCCGCGAAGCGCGAGCCGGCCTTCGCCGCAGGCCGGGCAGAGCCGGGCGTCGGAGCCGTCCTCCTTGTCCGGGAACAGCCAGGGCGCGAGAAACTCGTCCAGGGCGGCGGTGATGGCGGAGGGCTGCTGCTCCATGATCTCGGCGGTCTTCGGCTTGAAGTCCCGCCAGAAGGCCTCGAGCACGGCCTGCCAGGCGGCGCGACCCCCGGAAATATCGTCGAGCTCGTCCTCCAGCTTCGCGGTGAAGTCGAAGGAGACGTAGCGCTCGAAGAACCGCTCGAGGAAGGCGGTCAGCAGCCGGCCGCTCTCCTGGGGGATGAAGCGGTTCTTCTCCAGCTCGACATAGCCGCGGTCCTTCAGGGTCTGGAGGGTCGCCGCATAGGTCGAGGGGCGGCCGATGCCGAGCTCCTCCATCTTCTTGACGAGGCTCGCTTCCGAATAACGCGGCGGCGGCTGGGTGAAATGCTGCTCGGCCATGACCTTCTTCTTGGCCGGGGCGTCGCCTTCGCGAAGCCGAGGCAGCCGGCGCGCATCCTCGTCGTCCGCGTCGTCGCGGCCTTCCTCGTAGAGGGCGAGGAAGCCGGGAAAGAGGACGACCTGGCCGGTGGCCCGAAGGCCGGTCTGGCCGGTGCCGTCGGTCAGCTCGGCGGTGGTCCGCTCCAGCCTTGCCGAAGCCATCTGGCTGGCGAGCGCGCGCTTCCAGATCAGCTCGTAGAGCCGGCCATGGTCGCCCGAACCGGCCCGGTCGCGGCCAAAATCTGTGGGGCGGATCGCTTCATGGGCCTCTTGGGCGTTCTTCGCCTTCGTCTCGTAATGGCGCGGCTTGTCGGGGACGTAGCCCGCGTCGAACCGGTTCGCCACCGCCCGGCGCGCCTCCGAGATCGCCTCGGGCGCCATCTGCACCCCGTCGGTCCGCATGTAGGTGATCGAGCCGTCCTCGTAGAGCGCCTGGGCGACCCGCATCGTATGGCTGGCGGCGAAGCCCAATTTGCGCGCCGCCTCCTGCTGGAGGGTCGAGGTGGTGAAGGGCGGCGGCGGGTTGCGGCTGAGCGGCTTGGTCTCGACCGAGGCGACCGAGAACCGGCCCGCCTCGACCGCGGCTTTGGCGGCCTCGGCGGTGCCCTTGTCGCCGATCGACAGGCGGTCGAGCTTCTCGCCCTTGAAGCGGACCAGGCGGGCGAGAAACTCCTGCCCGTCCGATTCCATGAGCGCTGCGACGCTCCAATATTCCTGCGCCCGGAACAGCTCGATCTCGCGTTCGCGATCGACGACCAGCCGAAGCGCCACCGACTGGACCCGCCCGGCCGACTTGGCGCCCGGAAGCTTGCGCCACAGCACCGGCGAGAGGGTGAAGCCGACCAGATAGTCGAGCGCGCGGCGGGCGCGATAGGCGTCGATCAGATCCTCGTCGAGCGCTCGCGGATGCTTCATCGCCTCGGTGACCGTCGCCTTGGTGATGGCGTTGAAGGTGACCCGCTCGACGTCCGAGGGCAGCGCCTTGCGCTTCCTCAGCACCTCCTGGACGTGCCAGCTGATCGCCTCGCCTTCCCGGTCGGGATCGGTGGCGAGGATCAGGGTATCTGCCTTCTTCGCTTCGTCCGTGATCGCCTTCAGCTGGCGGGCTTTGTCGGCATAGGTCTCCCATTCCATGGCGAAGCCGGCATCCGGATCGACCGAGCCGTCCTTCGGCGGCAGATCGCGGACGTGGCCGTAGGAGGCGAGCACCCGGTAGCCGGTGCCCAGATATTTCTCGATGGTTTTCGCCTTGGCGGGCGATTCGACGACGACAAGCTTCATGGGGTTCCTTCACGCGTACGCGTATAGGGTGGGGAGGCCGGCCGAGCCGCGTCAAGCGCCTACGCGAATACCTCGGCCAGAGCCCTGCCGTCCTGGCGACCCGCGTAGATGGCCACCGCCAGGTGCCAGCCGGCGATCAGGCAGACGTTCAGGGAAAGGTTCAAGATCAGGCTGGCCATCAGGAGCTCGCCGTCGGGCACCATGACCGAGACCAACAGCCCGACCAACCCTGGCGTCCACACCACTGCCATCGCCGCGAAGACATGCCAGAAGCGCCCCGCCACCGCCTCTGCGCTGAGCCCGAACGAGGCCGAGATGTCGGAATCCTCGGCGATCAGGGCGGGAACCGCGGCCGACCAGCGCACGAGGAGATAGACGCCGGGAAGGACGAGCAGGATCAGGCCGAACAGGATTGCGATGCCGCTCAGGAGATTCAGCCCGAGCAATGCCCAAAGCCGGCGGCGGCGGCTCGAGCCGTCGAGGAAGTTGTAATGGACGAGCAAGGCCACCGTCGTTTCATATTGAAAAACCAGGTTGGCGACGATCGACCCGAAGCCCGCCAGGCCGGCAAAATCGGGGTAGAGGTCGGAGACGACGCCGAGGAGGGTCATGACGCACAGCGCCCCAAACGCGAGACCGGCGTTCGCGCGTATCAGGTTCGGGGTTTCCCCCAACAGGTAACCTGCGCTCTCCCGATCCGTCGTCACAGCGGGCTCACCCGCCGCGAACCTTGCGCCCTCGACGGTTTTCCAAAGCCTTGGAATTTCGCTGTCCGACACCGAATTCTCGGCCTGAGACTGGCGGCAGATTCGTTCATGGAAACCTTTCACCCCTGCTGCATAGGGTGGGGACCGCCGGGACGCCGCGTCAAGCCCACTCGTCATCAACCGTCGTCCCGGCGAAGGCCGGGGTCTGCCCGGCCGTCGTCTGTTCCTTCAGCGGCGCGCGTCGATGGGTTCGGCGATGATGGTTGGAAAGCGCGGGATCAGGCCTTATCGTGGCCTCTCAAGTGGAAGGAAATCCGTGATCCTGCGTCCCGTCCTGATCGCCGCTTTGTCGATGCTTACCCTCGCCGCCGATGCTCAGCCGCCGGCCGAGGGGCCGGGGCTGGAGGAGCAGGTGCTCGCCGGGATCAACGAAGTGCGCGCCGATCCGGCCGGATATGCCGCGAAGCTTCGCCAGTATCGCGGCTATTTCGAGGGCAATGTCGTGCACCTGCCGGGCAGCGACGTCGGCCTTCGAACCCGGGAGGGAGTGGTCGCCGTCGACGAGGCGATCGCCGCGCTGGGCCGGCTGAAGCCGCTGCCGCCGCTCCAGGCGGTGCCCGATCTGGCCGAGTCGGCGCGCGAGCTCGCCTCCCACCAGGCGCTCAGCGGCGGGATGGACCACGCCGCCGCCGACGGCTCGGATGCCAAGGTCCGGATCAAGAAGCACAAGGGCACCGGCCTGATCGCCGAGGCCCTGTCCTACGGCGCGAGGGACGCGGCCGGGGTCGTCCGCCAGATGATCGTGGACGACGGCATTCCGAGCCGGCCGAACCGCAAGATCCTGCTCGAGTCGAAATATCGCAAGGCCGGAGTCGCCTGCGGCCCCCACCCGGTCAACCGTTCCGTCTGCGTCATCGACCTGGCGACCTTCTGGAACCTCACTCCCAAGCCCAAGGAGGTTCGGGCCCAGCCGCCGCAGATCGATATCCAATAGGGCAGCGCGGCGGCCGTTATTCCGTGCAAGAGGAAGCACGCCGGAGGCGCGGCGACGGTGCCAGTGTGAACTTCAAATCGGAGCAGACTCGCCTATTTCTTTCGAGAGGCGCGGCTAGAATGCCCCAACCCAAGCGGAACGGGGGAGGAGGAGGCCGGACATGCGGGCGCCCATTGCCGTCGCCTTCGCGTCGCTGGCTCTGGCCGGTGCCGCCCAGCACTCGGGCGACGCGAACCTCGAGCATCAGGTCCTCGTGGAGATCAACCGGGCGCGGGCGGATCCCGCCGCTTATGCCGGGAGGCTCCGGGCTTACCGAAACCTCATCGGCAGCGACAGGGTAGCGCGCTTTCCCGACAACCCGATCGGACTTCGAACCAAGGAAGGCACGGCCGCGGTCGACGAGGCCATCACGTTTCTCGCCCGCCAGAAGCCACTCCCGCCGCTCGTTCAGGCTCCGGCCCTGGCCAGGGCGGCCGCGGACCATGCCGCAGATCAGGCGCGGAGCGGGCGGACTGGGCATATTGGGCAGGACGGCTCCAACCTCGGCCAGCGCGTGAGGCGCTATGGCCGGAGCGGTTCGATCGCGGAAACCATCTCCTATGGCGCCACGGACGCGGGCGGGGTTGTGCGGCAGCTGATCGTCGACGACGGCGTGCCAGGCCGCGGGCACCGTAGGATATTGTTCGATTCGACCTACCTCTACGCCGGCGTCGGCTGCGGTTCCCATCCCGCCTATCGCGCGATGTGCGTCATCGATTTCTCCTCCACGCTCCCCGGCAAGTAGCGCCAACCGCTTCTCGCCGGGGGCTCGGCCGCGAAGGCGGTCAATATTGCTCCTGCACCGGGTAATCCGGCGGCAGGATGCACTTGCCGCTGTCGTAGCGGCCGACGCTTCGGATCACCTCGCCTTCCCTCGGCTCGACCCGGCGGCCGGAGATCTGGCTGTCGAGGACGCGGCGGACGAGCCGGTCGAGGCGGGTGACGAGGAAGCAGTCGACGGCCGGGGTGGCATGCGGGTTGCCGATGCCGCTGTCGTCGGTGAGGAAGATGTAGCGCGACTGGGTGGCCGCGGCCATCGCACGCATCACATATTCGGCGGTATCGCCGACGCCGGAGGCGGCGACAGGGACGATCTGGATGCGCTTGCCGCGGGCGGCCTCGGCGGCGCGCCAGGTCTTGCCGATATTCTCGTCGTGCGGAGGAGCGTCGGCGACCAGAAGCAGCGACTTGACCGCGTCGGGCCGCCAATCCTGGACCACCGCCCGGGCAAGCGCCAGGTCCATCGCTTCCGGATAATCGCCTCCGCCGGCGGCATATTGGGCGCGCAGGTTGGCCTGCATCGAATCGACATTGGCGGTGAACGGGAAGGTGCGGGTGACGTACTCGTCGCCGAGGTCGCGATAGACGATGAGGCCGAGACGGATGTCGAGGCCGGGATGGCTGCGCCGGAGGTCGGCGAGGATCGTGCGCAGTTCCGACTTCAGATAGGCGATCTCGTCGCCCATCGAACCGGTCGTGTCGATCGCCAGCATCAGGTCGAACTTGCGCACCGGGAGGGCGCCCGAGCGGACGGTGAATCCCTGCCGCTGCGCTCCCGCTCCGGTCAGCTCGATCGTTCGGGCGGCGCCGCCGGGGACCGCGACCCGGACGCGGTCGCCGAGCCGGTCGAGGCCCGGATAGAAGACGGCGGTGCCGTCGGCGACGGTGGCGAGCGAGAGGCTGTTGCCGTCGCCGCAGTGGATCGTGACCCGGGCGAACGGCACCGGCCGGCCGGCCTGGTCCTGGACCGCGACTGTCAGAACGCGACGCGTGTCGAGTCGCGGCAGGTCGCGCAGGTTGCTGCGCTGGAAGAAGCCGGCGGCATAGGAGGCGTAGAGCTCGGGATTGAGCAGGTCGTCATGGTCGCCGGCGGTCAGGAGCCCCGATTGCGGCTGCGGCCGGGGGCGATGGAAGCCGAGGCTGACCCGACCCTCCGGCATCCGCTCGTCGTCGACGCCGGGCGGAGTCGACGCGGACGGAGCTGAGCTCGGCGACCTGACCCGGCTGCCGGTCACGGCGATGGCCGATTCCCCGCCGCTGGCATCGGCGCTCGCCTCGGGCGCCATCGATTCCGGCTCCATCGCCAGCGGTGGGGCCATCGGCGGAGGCGGCGGGGGCGGCGGCGGGGGCGGCGCCTCCATCAGCGGGGCGTGCATCGGAGCGTGGCCGTGCCTCTGCTGCTGCTGGTCGACGATCCGGGGCTCTGGGGGCAACGGCGGCAGCACGGCCGGCCGGCGGCAAAGCGGTTCCCGCGCCTGCGCCGCCGCGCCGGACGAGAAGGCTCCCGGCACCAGCGCCGCGAGGCAAAGGCCGACGGCGGTGAGGCTGATCATCCCGAGCTGGGCCGCTTTGCGCATCGATGCTCCCCTTCGATCGAATGTTACAATGTTACACAAATCAGCAGGAGAAACCTTAACCGAAGCTGACGTCCTCGCGCCAAATGTTCCCCGGCCAGGAGCTTCCGCCGAAGTCCTGCTTTGATCGGACTCACGGCCGGGGTCCGGCGTGATGATCGGGTGCAATCGCATGTCATTCTCCCTGATGACGGCGGCTCACCATCGTCCGCCCGTCAACTGGGACGCGCCTCCCCGGCAAAAGCTTTGAATTTTTTTTCTCGGCGGCGGACGGCCCGGCCGGTGGAGGGAGCTAGACGCGGCTGACTCGTCCGCCGGCGTGGCGTTCGAGGCGGCCGGCGAGCTCGAGCTCGAGGAGCACGGTCTGGACGACGGCCGGCGCGAGGCCGGACTGGCGGATCAGCTCGTCGACCGGCACCGGCGTGCCGCAGAGCAGGTCCGCGATCGTCACGCGCGCTTCGTCGCCGGCTTCGGCGGGCACCTCGCCGGTGCCATAGTCCCGCTCGGGCTGGCGGAACGGACGGATTCGCGACGGCCTGATCGCCTCCAGCACGTCCTCGGCCGACTGGATCAGGGTGGCGCCCTCGCGGATCAGTTGGTTGCAGCCCTGGGCGCGGGGGTCGAGCGGGGAGCCGGGGACGGCCATCACCTCGCGGCCGGCCTCGGCGGCGCAGCGGGCGGTGATCAGCGAGCCCGAGCGCGGCGCCGCCTCGACCACGACGGTGCCGTGGGCGAGCCCGGCGATGATCCGGTTGCGCGACGGGAAATGGCGCGAGCGCGGCTCGACCCCGGGCGGCTGCTCGGAGACGAGGAGGCCGCGCTCGGCGATCGAGCGCTGCCGGGCCTCGTTCTCGGGCGGGTAGAAGATGTCGACTCCGCCGGCGACGACGGCGATCGTCCCGGTCTCCAGCGCGCCGTCATGGGCGGCGGCGTCGATCCCCCGGGCGAGGCCGGAGACCACCGCCATCCCCGAATTGCCCAGCGCCTGGGCCAGCGTCCGGGCGAAGCGGCAGGCCGCGGCCGAGGCGTTGCGGGCTCCGACCACCGCCACGCCCGGCTTGTCGAGCAGGCCCGGGTGGCCCTTGACGATCAGCGCCGGCGGAGCCGTCTCCAGCTCGGCGAGCAAGGGCGGATAGAGGCCCTGGCCGAGGAACAGGTAGCGCGCGCCGAGCCTCTCGACCTGCTCGACCTCCCGCTCGACCGACGCCCGCGAGGCGAGCCGCGGCGCCCGGCCGCCGCCGCGGGCGGCAAGGGCCGGGATCGCCTCGAGCGCGGCGGCGGCGGAGCCGAAGCGGGCGAGCAGCTGGAAATAGGTGATCGGGCCGATATTCTCCGACCGGATCAGCCTCAGGCGGGCGATCTGGTCGGCATTGGGCTCAGGCACCGCGGCCGATCCGGGGCTCGGTGCCGGCGAGCAGCCGCCCGATATTCTCGCGATGCTTCCAGAACACCAGCAGGGTGAAGCCGAGGAAGAGCAGCGCGAGGTCGAAGCGCCCCGCCAGCGCTGCCGCCAGCGGGGCGACCAGGGCCGCGACCAGCCCGCCGAGCGAGGAATAGCGGGTCAGCGCCAGAGTCGCGATCCAGGTCGCGGCATAAGCGGCGGGAACGCAGCCGGCCAGTTCGTCGGCGAGGGTGAAGCCGAGCACCACTCCGAAATAGGTCGCGACCCCCTTGCCGCCGGCGAAGCGCAGCCAGACCGGCCAGAGGTGGCCGAGCATCGCCCCGATCGCGGCGAGCTGGACGGTGCCGGGAAACAGCCACTCGGCGAGCAGAAGAGCGGCGGTGCCCTTGGCGCCGTCGAGCAGCAGGGTGGCGGCGGCGACGTCCTTTCGCCCAGTCCTCAGAACGTTGGTGGCGCCGATATTGCCGGAGCCGATCTGCCTCAGGTCCCCGCCGCCCGTCAGCCGGGTGAGGACGA
Organism: Allosphingosinicella sp.; assembly: GCA_036388575.1. Classification (GTDB taxonomy): domain Bacteria; phylum Pseudomonadota; class Alphaproteobacteria; order Sphingomonadales; family Sphingomonadaceae; genus Allosphingosinicella. The sequence goes on along the minus strand of DASVRO010000074.1, from coordinate 27,502 downwards.
CCCCGAACGGGATCGACCCCAGCGCATAGCCGAGTGCCAGAGCGGCCAAAGGTGCGACGATCACTTGCATGTCCACGACCCCTGCCTGAGTTTAGCAAATCGCGAAGCCGGCGCAATCCTTCATCGAAACCGTTGAACTCGCCGCCTTGCCCCCATCCGCTCTGCCGCTAAACCGGGCGCGTGACCAGTCTGCGCCCCCTTCTCGTCTTCGACTCCGGCGTCGGCGGGCTCTCCGTCCTCGGCGCGATCCGTTCGCTTCTGCCGACGGCGCCGCTGGTCTACGCCGCCGACAGCGCCGGCTATCCCTACGGCACCAGGCGGCCGGCGGAGATCGAGGCCCGCGTCCCCGCCCTGCTCGGCCGACTCGCCGAGCGCTTCGATCCCGAGCTGATCGTGATCGCCTGCAACACCGCCTCGACCATCGCCCTCGACGCCGTCCGGGCCGCACTCGACCTGCCGGTGGTCGGCACCGTTCCGGCGATCAAGCCCGCCGCCTCGCTGTCGAGGTCCCGAACGATCGGCGTGCTCGGCACCGAGGCGACGGTCCGCCAGCCCTATGTCGACCGGCTGTCCGCCGAGTTCGCCGCCGACTGCAGGGTCATCCGCCACGGCTCGGCGGAGCTGGTCGACCTGGCGGAGGCGAAGCTGCGCGGTGAACCGGTCGACGGCGCCGTCTGCGCGCGCGCCCTCGACGGCCTGTTCGGACAGCCCGGCGGCGAGCGGATCGACACGATCGTCCTCGCCTGCACCCACTTCCCGCTCGTCGAGGACGAGCTCGCCGCCGAGTCGCCACACCCGGTGCGCTTCGTCGACGGCAAGGAGGGCATCGCCCGCCGCACCGCCTGGCTTACCCGCGATCTGGCCTGGCCGGAGGCTCCGTCGGAGGGAACCGCCCTCTTCACCGGCCGAGGCACCGACGTCGAGGCCTACCGGGCGGGCCTCGCCCGCTACGGCCTCACCCGGATCGAACGGCTCTAAATCCCTCTCCCGCTTTTCGCCGGAGAGGATCGAACACCCCGTCTAGCCAAAACGCCGCCAAATCGGCTAAGGCGCGGACAGGGACCCGCGGGGACGAGCGTTGGACTATAATCACATCTTCGCGCAGGCGATCGACCGGCTCCACGCCGAAGGCCGCTACCGCGTGTTCATCGACATCCTCAGGAACAAGGGCGCCTTCCCCAACGCGCGCTGCTTCGCCGGCCACAACGGCCCGAAGCCGATCACCGTCTGGTGCTCGAACGACTATCTCTGCATGGGCCAGCATGCCGACGTCGTCGCGGCGATGGAGGAGGCGCTCCACGACGTCGGCGCCGGCTCGGGCGGAACCCGCAACATCGGCGGCAACACCCATTATCATGTCGAGCTCGAGGCCGAGCTGGCCGACCTCCACGGCAAGGAAGCGGCCCTGCTGTTCACCTCCGGCTACATCTCGAACGAGGCGACCCTGTCCACCGTCGCCAAGCTGCTGCCGGGCTGCATCGTCTTCTCGGACGAGCTGAACCATGCCTCGATGATCGCCGGAATCCGCGCCTCGGGCTGCGCCAAGCGAGTCTTCCGCCACAACGACCTCAACCATCTCGAGGAGCTGCTCGCCGAGGCCGATCCCGAGGCGCCCAAGCTGATCGCCTTCGAGAGCGTCTATTCGATGGACGGCGACGTCGCCCCGATCGCCGAGGTCTGCAACCTCGCCGACAAATACAACGCCATCACCTATCTCGACGAGGTCCACGCCGTCGGCATGTACGGCCCGCGCGGCGGCGGCATCTCCGAGCGTGACGACGTCGCCCGCCGGGTCACCATCATCGAAGGCACGCTCGGGAAGGCGTTCGGGGTGATGGGCGGCTATATCGCGGCCGACCGCAACATCGTCGACGTGGTCAGAAGCTACGCTCCGGGCTTCATCTTCACCACCTCGCTGTCGCCGGTCCTGGTCGCCGGGGCGCTGGCCAGCGTGAAGCACCTCAAGGCCTCGTCGGCCGAGCGCGAGGCGCAGCAGCAGGGCGCCGCGAGGCTCAAGGCGATCTTCGCCGAGGCGCATCTGCCGGTCATGCCGTCGACCACGCACATCGTCCCGCTGATGGTCGGCGATCCGGTGAAGGCGAAGAAGATCAGCGACATCCTGCTCGCCGAATATGGCGTCTACGTGCAGCCGATAAATTATCCGACGGTGCCGCGCGGCACCGAGCGGCTGCGCTTCACCCCTGGCCCCCGCCACGACGAAGCGATGATGCGCGAGCTCGCCAAGGCGCTGGTCGAGATCTGGGACCGGCTGGAGATGCGCGCCGCCGCCTGAGTCCTTCGACACGCCGCTTCGAACCTTGGCGCGGGCGGGAAATCGGCAAACTGTGGTGGCAATGGCACCCGCCATCCACTAGACGCAGTAGCTCAAGCCCATCGCCGGAGTCCCAATGGCCGAGCGCATCGCCATCGTATCCGATCATGCCGCATTCGAGATGAAGGCGGCCCTCGCCGCCTGGCTGCGCGAACGCGGCCATTCGGTCACCGATCTCGGCCCGGACGGCATCGATTCGGTCGACTATCCCGATTACGGCTACAAGCTGGCCGAGGAGATCGCCGCCGGCCGGGCCGACCGCGGAATCGCCTTGTGCGGCACCGGCATCGGAATCTCGATCGCCGCCAACCGCCACCCCGCCTGCCGCTGCGCGCTCGTCTCCGAGCCTCTGTCGGCGCGGCTCGCCCGCGATCATAACGACGCCAACGCCATCGCCATGGGCGGCCGCCTGATCGGCCTCGAGATGGCGAAGGCCTGCCTCGACGCCTTCCTCGCGGAGCCGTTCGGCGGCGGCCGCCACCAGCGCCGGGTCGACAAGCTAAGCCATCCTCATTTCGCCAGGGAAAACGCATGAGCACCCGCTCCGCCTTCGATTTCGCCGACGTCCAGCATTCGGGCTTCTTCACCGGCCGGCTGGCCGACGCCGATCCGGGGATCGCCGAGGCGATCGCCGCCGAGATCGACCGCCAGCAGAACCAGATCGAGCTGATCGCGTCGGAGAACATCGTCTCGCGCGCCGTGCTCGAGGCGCAGGGATCGGTGCTGACCAACAAATATGCGGAAGGCTATCCGGGCCGCCGCTACTATCAGGGCTGCGACCCCTCCGACGCCGTGGAGACGCTGGCGATCGAGCGGGCGAAGCAGCTCTTCGGCTGCGGCTTCGCCAACGTCCAGCCGCACAGCGGTGCGCAGGCCAATGGCGCGGTGCTGCTCGCGCTGGCCAAGCCGGGCGACACGATCCTGGGCATGTCGCTCGACGCCGGCGGCCACCTCACCCACGGCGCCAAGCCGGCCCTTTCGGGGAAATGGTTCAACGCCGTCCAGTACGGCGTGCGCCGCGAGGACGATCTTATAGACTTCGACCAGGTCGAGGCTCTGGCGAAGGAGCACAGGCCGAGGCTGATCATCGCCGGCGGCTCGGCCTATCCGCGCCACATCGATTTCGCCCGCTTCCGCGCCATCGCCGACTCGGTCGGCGCGATCTTCATGGTCGACATGGCCCATTTCGCCGGGCTGGTCGCGGCGGGCGAGCACCCGACCCCGTTCGGCCACGCCCATGTCGTCACCACCACCACCCACAAGACCCTTCGCGGGCCGCGCGGCGGCATGGTCCTCACCGACGACGAGGCGATCGCCAAGAAGATCAACTCGGCCGTCTTCCCCGGCCTCCAGGGCGGGCCGCTGATGCACGTCATCGCCGCCAAGGCGGTGGCCTTTGGCGAAGCCCTGCAGCCCGAGTTCAAGAGCTATGCCCGCGCCGTCATCGCCAACGCCAAGGCGCTCGCCGGCCGACTCAAGGAGCGCGGCGCCGACCTCGTCTCCGGCGGCACCGACACCCACCTCGCCCTCGTCGACCTGAGGCCGCTCGGAGTGACCGGCAAGGACGCCGACGAGGCGCTCGAGCGCGCGTCGATCACCTGCAACAAGAACGGCATACCGTTCGACCCCCTGCCCCCGGTCAAGACCAGCGGGATCCGCGTCGGCTCCCCCGCCGGAACCACCCGCGGCTTCGGCGTATCCGAGTTCCGCGACATCGCCGACATGGTCGCCGACGTGCTCGAGGGGCTTCGCGACAAGGGCGAGCATGGCGATCCCGCCGTCGAGGCCGAGGTGCGGCGCCGGGTGCGCGAGCTCTGCGCCCGGTTCCCGATCTACCAGGACCTGTAATTGCGCTGTCCCTTCTGCTCCCACGAGAACAGCCAGGTTAAGGACAGCCGGCCGACCGAGGACGGCGCCTCGATCCGCCGCCGGCGCCAGTGCGAGGAATGCTCGGCCCGCTTCACCACCTTCGAGCGAGTCCAGCTTCGCGACCTGACTGTGGTCAAGGCGGGCAACCGCCGCGAGCCGTTCGACCGGACCAAGCTCGAGCGCTCGATCGCCATCGCCTGCCGCAAGCGGCCGGTGCCGGCGGAGCGGCTCGACCGCCTCGTCTCCTCGCTCCAGCGCCAGATCGAAACCAGCGGCGACAGCGAGATCGCCTCGACCCGGATCGGCGAGCTGGTCATGGACGGCCTCAAGGCGCTCGACCCGGTCGCCTACATACGCTTCGCCAGCGTCTACAAGGATTTCCGCGAAGCGAGGGATTTCGAGGAGTTCGCGGGGAGCGTGGGGGAAGCGGGGGGCAGCTGAGGGTCCTTCGATACGGGTCTTCGCCAGGCTCAGCCCCTACTCAGGATGAGCGGCTTGGAGTGTCCCTTACCGCTCATCCTGAGTAGCCGGTGAGCCTGTCGAACCGGCGTATCGAAGGACGTGCTCGAAGAGACACATGGAGAAGCCGCATACGAACTCCGCATGTAATCCGCACCAGCTTGTCCCCTCCCGCTCATCCTGAGTAGGGACTGAGCCCCGGCGAAGGCCCGTATCGAAGGACCGGCAATTCAAGTGGACTTCTACGTCTATCTCCTCCGCTGCTCCGACGGCCATTATTATGCCGGCCATACGGACGATCTCGATTCCCGCGTCGCACAGCACCAGAGTGGCGCTATCCCCGGCTACACGCAGAAGCGCCGGCCCGTGCAGCTCATATGGGCCGACCGCTTTCCTGATCGGGACAGCGCCTTCGCCGCAGAGCGCCAGATCAAGGGTTGGAGCCGCGCGAAGAAGGAAGCGCTGGTCAGGGGGGATTTCGAGGCGCTGAGAGAGCTTGCGCGACGGAAGCCGGTCCTTCGAGACGCCGCTTCGCCAGGCTCAGCGGCTCCTCAGGATGAGCGGATTGGAGATACGACCGCTCATCCTGAGGCGGGATCGAGCTGCGGCGAAGGCATGGCTCGAAGGACCCCCGCCATCGTCCTAGTCCGCCCGCAGCTGGGCGAGAATATCGGCAAGGCCGCGCGGGCGATGCTCAATTTTGGCCTGACCGACCTTCGGCTGGTCGCTCCGCGCGACGGCTGGCCCAATCCTTCGGCAGGGCCGGCCGCGTCGGGGGCGGACGTGGTGCTCGAGCGGGCCCGGGTGTTCGACACGGTGGCCGAGGCGGTGGCCGATTGCGCCCATGTCTACGCCACCACGGTGCGCAAGCGCGGGCTGGTCGTGCCGGTGGTGAGCCCCCAGGAAGCGGCGCTCGAGATCCGAGCCGCGGCCGAGCCTTCCGCCATCCTGTTCGGCGCCGAGCGGTCCGGGCTCGAGACCGAGGAGGTCGCGATCGCCGGCAAGATCGTCACCGTTCCGGTCAATCCGGACTTCCGGTCCCTCAACCTCGCCCAGGCGGTCATCCTGCTCGCCTACGAATGGTCGAAGCATGAGGAGCTGGCGGTGCCAACCTTGGGCGACACGGCGGAGGCGCGGGCGAGCCACGACCAGCTCGAGGGGCTGATCGGCCAGCTCGACGAGGCGCTGGTCGCGGCCGACTATTTCCATCCTCCCGACCGCACGCCCGCCACCCGCAACACGATCCGAACCATCCTCACCAAGGCCGGCTGGTCGAACCGCGAGGTACAGGCGCTTCGGGGGATCGTTCGGGCTTTGGTGGAGCCGAGGCGGGGACGCTAGCGCTCCCCGGCGGCACCTAGGGAAGGACTGGATCCCGGCCTTCGCCGGGACGCTAGCGGGTCGAGTCGAAGCGGCGAAGCTCGTAGGCGATCGAGGCTTCGACCAGCCGCTCGTACAGCTCGGCCGCGTCGTCCTCCGGCACGCCGTTCTCCGCCGCCAGCCGCTCGACATTGGCCAGCACCTGGGCCTTGCGCCCCTCGTCCCGCACCGCCTCGCGCACCGGCTTTATCCGGGCGGCGGCGTCCATGTAGCGGAAGCGCTGGCCGAGCAGCCGGACGATCTCCTCGTCCAGCCGGTCGACGCCGTGGCGGACCTCGGCCATGGTCCGGCACGCCTCGGGAGCCGTTCGGTTCGGGTTCATGCGCCATGCTTTAGCGCGGCGGCTCAGGGTGTCGAGCTTGACTTCGGCCCCGCCAGCGGAGATTCTGCCGCGGAACCGATGGGGATAGCGATGAAAAAACTGATCCTGATAGCGGCTCTGGTGACGCCCACCGGCGCTCTGGCGCAAAGCTCGAGCAGCGGCGCGAGCGCCAATCGGAGCACGCAGATGATCTGCCGCCCCATCAAGGAAACCGGCTCGCGCCTCTCCAAGAAGCGCATCTGCATGACCCGCGAGCAATGGGCCGAGCAGAAGCGGATCATGCGCACCGATCTCAACCAGGCCCAGACCCGGCGCAACGAGCCCAAGTCGAACTAGGCTTCGATCGCGGTCATTTACGCCCCGCCGCGGTTGACTTTCGCGGCCCGCGCCGCCATGTGCGGCGCTTCGCAATTGGCTCCGCACCCCGGTGAAGCGGCAGCCGCGCATGGCAGGGACCCCATCAAAGTACTACTTTGATGGGAACCCCAGCAGGCCATGCGGTGCGGTTCCGGGACGCATGACAACAGCAGATTGGACCTGAGATGAGCAAGCGCAGCAGCGCCAAGTACAAACTCGACCGCCGGATGGGCGAGAACGTCTTCGGACGGCCCAAGAGCCCGGTCAACCGCCGCGAATACGGCCCCGGACAGCACGGCCAGCGCCGCAAGGGCAAGATGTCGGACTTCGGCATCCAGCTGCGCGCCAAGCAGAAGCTGAAGGGCTATTACGGCGACGTCACCGAGAAGCAGTTCAAGCGCACCTACACCGAGGCCGCCCGGATGAAGGGCGACACCGGCCAGAACCTGATCGGCCTGCTCGAGCGCCGCCTCGACATGATCGTCTACCGCGCCAAGTTCGCCCCGACGATCTGGGCGGCTCGGCAGCTGGTCAGCCACGGCCACATCCGGGTCAACGGCGGGAAGTGCAACATCGCCTCTCGCCGGGTCGACGTCGGCGACGAGATCACGCTCGGTTCCAAGGCGCAGGAGATGGCGCTGGTGATGGAGGCGCAGGGCCTCGCCGAGCGCGACATCCCCGAATATGTCGCCCCCGACGGCACCGCCAAGGCGACCTTCACCCGCGTTCCGACGCTGGACGAAGTGCCCTATCCGGTCCGCATGGAGCCGAACCTGGTCGTCGAGTTCTACTCGCGCTGATCGGGAAGCAAAGTTCGAACGATAGAAGGGCGGCTCCTCAGGGGCCGCCCTTGTCATTGGCCAGTTCCCCGGCGAAGGCCGGGGTCCAGCGCAGAAGCTGGTGCGACTGGATCCCGGCCTTTGCCGGGAAACAGTCGGGGATCAGAGCTTCAGGGCCTGCCTGAGGAAGGCGTCGGTCCGCCTCAGCATGTCGGTGCGGGCGGTGCTGTCCTCGAGATAATGGTCGAGGTTCGGATAGACGACCAGCTGGGCCGGCCGGCCGGCATCCTTCAGCCGGTCGGCCATGATCCGCGACTGGCGGATGCCGACATTCATGTCGCGGTCGCCGTGGAAGAGCAGCACCGGAGCGACGATCCTGCCGGCATTCGGCGCCGGCGAGCCCTCGCGCAGGTGCGGGCCGGTGCCGATGAAGTTGCGGACGAGCCGGTAGTTGGACCAGTAGATCGAGTCCTGGATCATCGTCGACAGGTCTGTGACCGGCGCCACCGCCACCGCCGCCTTGAACAGGCCCGGATCGACGACATTGGCCTGGAGCGCGGCATAGCCGCCATAGGACCAGCCGAAGATCGCCAGCTTGTTCGGGTCGGCGATGCCCTGGCTCACCAGCCAGCGGCCGGCGTCGTTGACGTCGCCGATGGCCGAGCGCCACGACTGGAAGCCGTTCTTCTGGTACCAGGCGTCGCCATAGCCGGACGAGCCGCGGTAATTGGGCTGGAGCACGGCGTAGCCGCGGCTTGCGAAGAACTGGGCGAGCCAGTCGAAGCCCCATTCGTCGCGCGAGCTCGGGCCACCATGGGGCATGACGATGGCGGGAAGGCCCTTGCCGCTGCTTCCGGCCGGAAGCGTCAGATAGGCCGGCACCTGCGTCCCGTCCGCGGCCTTATAGGTGACCGGCTTCATTTCGGCGAGTTGGACACCCTCCAGCTCCGGCCGGGCCAGCATGATCTCGTTCAGAGTCTTGGCTTTCTTGTCGAAGACGTAATAGCGGCCGGGATCGGTGTCGCTCCCTGCCCAGAGCAGGAGCTTGCTCTCGTCCTCGCTCGAATCGACGAAGCTGACGAGCGGGAGGCCGGGCAGCGCCTTCGACAGCGAGCGGCCCAGCGCGAGCAGCTCCTGGTCGAAGAACACGGCCTTGCGATGCTCCGTGGCGTAGGTGGCGCCGACGACCCGGCGGGCGCGGCCGATGCGCAGCGTCGAATCGACGTCCACCTGCGGATGAGCGAAGACGACGGTCTCGCGCTTCGAGCCGTCGAGAGCGATGCTGACCAGGATCTCGCGCCCGCCGCCGTCACGCCGGAAGCCGTAGGCGACGTCGAGCACCGGATCGACGGCGACCGGCCGAAAACCCTCGAACCTGTTCACATTGTAGTTCGAGAGCGGCTTCCAGTCCCGCGAGCCTTTGGTCCGGTAGAAGTAATTCAGCTTGCCGCTGACATAACCGGTCGCTCCGGCAACGTCATAGGTGCCCTTGATCCGCACGTTGCCGCGGCCGTCGCTGATATATTGGCCGCCATGATCGTCGGGCTGCTCGACCATCTCGCCGCGCAGCGAGTCGGTGTCGATCCGGTCGACCGCATAGCCCTTTCGCTTGTCCTCGAAATGCGTGCCGATCTGCGATTCGGGGACGTAGGTGCGCCCGATCAGCACCTTGCCGTCGGTCCCCGGCAGCCAGTCGATCACCTCGCCGCCGCCGGTCGCCAGGTAAAGGTCGTTGGCGCCGACCCGTCGGCTCAGCAATTTGGCGCCGGTCCCGTCGGCGTTGAGAGCGACGAGCCGCGTTCCGTCGATCGGCTGATTGGGGACGATGTTCTCGAGCACGAAATAAAGGGTGCAGATCAGCCTTTGCTCAGATACCCAGCCGCACTGGCTGAGCCGCTCGGGCCGGCCGTCGGCGGCCACCGCCCGCTGCGGCGGCTTACCGCCGGCCGCGTCGACGGTGTAGAGGATTGTCGACTGGCCGGGCCCCGGCGTGATGAAGGCGAGCTTCGAGCCGCTCGGCGACATCGATATGTCGAGGATCCTCTCGCGCGCTCCGAAAGCCGCCGGCGGATCGGCCGCCGGCCCCGCGGCGACGAGGAACAACGGCGCGAGCGTCGCCAGCGTAAATATCCGAAACATGAATACCCCCAGTCGCTTAGGCCCCGATCCCAAGCTGGCGGCGAGGATGACAGCAGCGCGAGGGCTGCGCAAGCTTGCGCGGCCGGAATCTTGCTGCCATGCCGCCGTTCGGGCGGGGACGAGAGGAGATGTCTGGTGCCGCTTCGATCCCTTGGCCTTCCGGCCGCCGCCGCCCTGCTGCTCGCCGCCTGCGCCACCACCCCGCGCGAGCGCACCGCCGCGAGCCCCTATTCGGGCCCCGCTATCTCGCTGTCGACCCTGACCACCGCCACCCAGATCCTCTCGTCCGACGAATATGAAGGGCGGGCGCCGACCACCGCGGGCGAGGAGAAGGCCGTCGCCTATATCGCCGAGCGGTTCCGCCATGCCGGGTTGCAGCCGGGCAACAACGGAAGCTGGTTCCAGAACGTCCCGCTCGTCGAGAGCAGCGCCACTCCGACGGCTCTGACCATCGCCGGCGGCGGCGCTCCGATCGTCCTCGCCCACCGCACCGACTTCGTCGCCAATTCCTACCAGGTGCAGCCGAAGGTCGACCTGAGGGACAGCGAGATGGTCTTCGTCGGCTACGGCATCAACGCGCCGGAGCGCGGCTGGAACGATTATGAAGGGGTCGACGTCCGCGGCAAGACGGTCGTCATCCTGGTCAACGACCCCGACTGGCAGGACGAGGATCTGGAAGGCCCGTTCAACGGCAAGGCGATGACCTATTACGGCCGCTGGACCTACAAATATGAGGAGGCGGCGCGACAGGGCGCCGCGGGCGCCCTGATCGTCCACGACACCGAGCCCGCCGCCTACGGCTGGAACGTCGTCCAGTCCTCCTGGACAGGGCCGCAGTACAATATGGACGAGCCGGGCGGCCATATGGACCAGTCGAAGGTGATCGGCTGGCTCACCAACGAGTCCGCCCGCCGGGTGCTCGCGGCCTCCGGCCAGGATCTCGACGCGCTCGCCCGGGCGGCGAAGCAGAAGGGGTTCAGGGCGGTGCCGCTGCGCACCCGGGCGTCGGTCTCGCTGACCAACCGGATCAAGAAGCAGGCGTCGAGGAACGTCGTCGGGATCCTGCCCGGAGCGAGGCGGCCGAACGAATATGTCGTCTACGCCGCGCACTGGGACCATCTCGGCCGCTGCGACGCCGATGCCACCGGCGACGACATCTGCAACGGCGCGCTCGACAATGCGACCGGGACGGCCGGCCTGATCGCCCTCGCCGAAGCCCACGTCAAACGCGGCAATCCGGAGCGCTCGATCGTCTTCCTCGCGGTCACCGCCGAGGAATCGGGCCTGCTCGGCTCCAAATATTATGCCGAGAACCCGATCTACCCGCTCGCCCGCACGGTCGGCGGGATCAACATGGACGGCCTCAACGTCGCCGGCAACACGCGCGACTTCGTCGTCATCGGCAAGGGCAAGTCGCAGCTCGAGGATTATATGGTCCGGGCCACCGACCGCTACGGCCTTACGGTGAAGAACGAGCCGTCGCCGCAGGCCGGCTATTATTACCGCTCCGACCATTTCAGCCTCGCCCGCGGCGGGGTGCCAATGATCTACGCCGAGGGCGGCGAGGATCTGGTCAACGGCGGCACGGCGGCGGGACGCGCCGCCGCCGAGGATTACCGCAAGAACCGCTACCACCAGCCGAGCGACGAATACGACCCGAAGTGGGACTGGACGGGCGCCGTCCGCGACCTCGAGATCTACTGGCTGATGGGACGCGAGCTGGCCGACTCGACAGCCTGGCCGAACTGGAATCCGGGCGACGAGTTCCGCGCCATTCGAGACCGCAGCCGGGCAGGCGCGCAGTGACTCCACGCCAGCCGCCCGAATGGGCGGAGCATGAATGGGTGTGGATCGGCTTTCCGAGCCATGGCGACCTGTGGGAGGACGATCTCGAGCCGGCTCGGCTCGAGGTGGCGGCGTTCGCGCGGGCGGTGCACGCCGACGGCGCCGGCGAGGAGGTGCGACTGGTCGCGGCCGATCCCGCCTCGGCCCGCGCCGCCCGCGAGCTGGCGCCGTTCGCCACCGTGCTGCAGGAGCCGTTCGGCGACATCTGGCTGCGGGACACCGGGCCGATCGTCCTGAAGGCGGGGCGCGACCGGCAGCCGCGAAGCTTCCGCTTCAACGGCTGGGGCGGCAAATATGAGCTGGAGGGCGACGACACGGTCGGCCTTCGGCTGGCCGAAGGCGCCGGCATGGATGCGATCCGGTACAATTGGGTGCTGGAAGGCGGAGCGATCGACGTCGACGGCACCGGGCTCGCCGTCACCACCGAGCAATGCCTGCTCAACCCCAACCGCAATCCGGGCATGGCGCGCGAGGAGGTCGAGGCGCGGCTGCGCGAGGATCTCGGCATCGAGCGGCTGCTGTGGCTCGGCGAGGGGCTCCTCAACGACCATACCGACGGCCATGTCGACAACCTCGCCCGCTTCGTGGCGGAAGGGACGCTCGCCATTCCCGAGCCGGCGAGCGAGGACGACCCCAACGCCGCCGTCTATCGCGACGCGAGGGCGCGAGCGGAGGCGTTCGGGCTGACAATCGTTCCCTTCCCTTCCCCCGGGCGGGTGGAGCGCGAGGGCGAGATCGTCCCGGCCTCCTACATGAACTTCTACATCGGCAACGCCGCCGTGGTGGCTCCGCTCTACGGCGCCGCCACCGACGACTCGGCCGTGGCGGCGCTCGCCCGTCTGTTCCCGAGCCGCCGGGCGGCGGGCATCCAGGCCCCCCATGCCCTGACCGGCGGCGGCAGCTTCCATTGCATCAGCCAGCAGGTGCCGCGGTGAGCCTCTCTCCGTTCGTGTCGAGCGAAGTCGAGACATCCTGCCGAGCGCAGCCGAGGCCACTTCTCGGCTCCGCTCGAAAGGGTCCCTCGACTTCGCTCGGGACGAACGGGTAATTGGCGCTATGGCCAACCTCACCGTCGCCGCCCTCCAGCTCGCCTTCACCGACTCGGCCGAGGAGAATATCGCCGCGGTCTCCGAGCTTGTGCGCGAAGCTGCGGGCCGGGGCGCGAAGCTGATCCTGCCGCCCGAATTGTTCGAAGGCCATTATTTCTGCCGCACCCAGGACGAGGAGCATTTCGCCCGCGCCCTGCCCGTCGGCCGCCACCCCTCCGTCACCGCGATGCAGGCACTGGCGGCCGAGCTCCAGGTCTACATCCCGACCAGCTTCTTCGAGGCGGAAGGCCACCATCATTACAACAGCCTCGCCATGATCGACGACCAGGGCGCGGTGATGGGCGTCTACCGCAAGAGCCACATCCCGGACGGCCCCGGCTATTCGGAGAAATTCTACTTCCGGCCGGGCAATACCGGCTTCCGCACCTTTTCCACCCGCTTCGGCACCGTCGGACCCGCCGTGTGCTGGGACCAATGGTATCCGGAGACGGCGCGCTCGCTGATGCTCCAGGGCGCCGAGATATTGCTCTTCCCGACCGCGATCGGCGCCGAGCCGCACGATCCGGACCTCGACACCAGCCGGATGTGGCGACGGGCGATGATCGGCCACGCCGTCTCCAACGTCGTGCCGGTCGTCGCCGCCAACCGCATCGGCACCGAGCACGGCCAGCGCTTCTACGGCCACAGCTTCATCAGCGACGAGCGCGGCGACATCCTCGCGGAGTTCGGGGACAAGGAGACGGGGGTGCTTACCGCGACGCTGGACCTGGAGCAGGCGCGAAAGCACCGGGCGGCCTTCGGTTTCTTCCGGGACCGGAGGCCGGATCTGTACGGGCGAATCGCCGAGGACCGGTAGACGCTAGGCCTCGGCCTTCCCGGTCCCGGTACCTGTGAGCAGGCGATCGATCCCAGAATATTTGAGGATCAATTGAGCCCGCAATTCGTCCCGCAGCTTCGAATCCTCGATCTCTGCAATCATGTCCCGCGCCTCGGCGTTGAGCCGGTCCAACCGCAGCTTCTCGAAAAATTCCGCCATGGATTTTTGGGCACTAGTCGACTGAACAAAGAACAGCCCGGAGATGGCGTCGATCACGGTTCCGCTGACGACCTTAATGATCGTGCCCGTAACGTCAGCCGTGTTGTGCGTAACGAATGCAAAAATGATGACGCCGAAACCGATGGACGCGAATACGAGGCTGAACCAAAAGCTGATATTCGCGCGGGAAAGAACCTGGCCGTAGTAATTTTCGAGGGCAGTCGTCTCGAACGGCCGGCCTTCTCTGGCAGCCGTCCTGAACTCGACCACCGCATCACGTATTTCCTGGGAGGACAGGCTGTTCGCCTGCTTCGCAGATTTCACATTTCGAAAGCCGTAAATGAAGCTCGCGATCGCCGCGAGTACGGCCAGCAGTACGGAGAGGCCTTGGAACCAGACTTCAAGCGAGGCGGCCAGACTTTGCATCCGGGCAACGTATCATAATGACGGTTTCACGCCTAGCGTAAGCCGCTGGTCCTACAGCCCGCCCCCACTCACCTCGACCGCCCGCTCGAACACCTGCTCGAACATCGCCCTCGTCAGCCGGTTGGTGTTCTGGTTGTAGCGCGAGCAATGGTAGCTATCGATCAGGATCCGGCCGTCGGGCAGGACGTGCTCGGCAAGGTGGCCGAACTTGAAGGCGGAGAGCCGTCCTCCCACCGACCGCACGGCGGCGTCGTGCGCGATCCTGCCGAGGGCAACGAGAATCCGGATTCCGGGCAGAGCCGCGAGGGCCGGCCGGAAATAGGTGCGGGTGCAGGTCGCGATCTCCTCGGGAGTCGGCTTGTTCTGCGGCGGGACGCACTTGACGCTGTTGAGGATGGCGACTCCTCTCAGCCGCAGCCCGTCGTCGGGCCGCTCCTCGAAGCGGCCCTCGGCGAGGCCGAACTTGAGCAGGGTCTCGTAGAGCAGCAGCCCGGCGAAATCGCCGGTGAACGGTCGGCCGGTGCGGTTGGCGCCCTGCTTGCCCGGCGCGAGGCCGCAAATGGCGAGCCAGGCGCCGGGATCGCCGAAATGCGGCACCGGCGCGTTCCACCAGTCGGGATGCTCCTCCCGAAGCGCCTCGCGAAAGCCGACCAGGCGCGGGCAAAGGGGGCAGTCGCGCGGCGCCTCGAGTTCGGGGACCGGCGAAAAAGCGGAGATCATGTCCATAGCGCTCCTTACCGTTCGGGCTGGACCTGTCGAACCCCAATCCTTCCCTTACCGCCCCCGTAGGCTAAGGAAGGCCTTGGACAATGATCAGGTGCGGATTGCCCCCGGCAATCCGCAGCCATGCCGGGGGCATGGCGGCCTGATCATCAGGGGCGAACGGGTGGCCTTTTCCTATGCAGTTGCGCTCGGCTCCAACCGCCGGGGCCGTCAGGGCGGGCCCGCGGCGACGGTGCGCGCCGCTGCCGGGGCGATCGGGGCGAGCCGGCTTTCGAAAGTGCGTTCGACCCCGGCGCTGGGGCCCGCCGGACGGGGCTTCGCCAACGCCGTCGCTCTGGTCGAGAGCGAGCTCGATCCCCCCGCCCTGCTCGCCGAGCTCAAGCGCGTCGAGCGCGACTTCGGCCGGCGCGGCGGGCGGCGCTGGGGACCTCGCGTCCTCGATCTCGACATCATCCTCTGGTCGGGAGGACCGTGGGCGTCGGCGGGCCTCGTCGTCCCCCATCCCGAATTCCGCGGCCGCCGCTTCGTCCTGGAGCCGCTCGCCGAGCTCGCCCCGCTGTGGCGCGATCCGGTCACCGGGTCCACTGTCCGCCAGCTCCTCCACCGCCTCGGGCGGCGAGCCTAGTGCCCCGGCGAAGGCCCGGACCCAGCGTCTACGCCTGTGCGGCTGGACCCCGGCCTTTGCCGGGGAGCCGGGTCAGCGCCCCCTCGAACTTGTTGGCGCGGCGGCGGCCGACCATCAGGCCGCGCTCGAGCCGGGCGCACAGGGCGGCGTAATAATCGTCGAGGAACTCGCGATCGTTGCCCCATTCCTCGATCCCGGCCTTGAATCGGATGGTCTGGGCGACGGTGGCGATCTCGTCGGCCCGACCGGTCCGAAGCACGTCCTCCAGGGTCTGCAGCTCGTAGACCCCGTAGAGGTCGAGCGCCGCCTCGCTGAACGTCCGCCGCGGCCGCTCGAGCCCGCGGACGAGGTCCGCCCCCAGCGCCGCCCCCGCCGAGCGCACCACCCAGGTGCCGGCGACGATGTCGCCGATGCGCAGCCGGTCGCGGTTGAACAGCGGGAAGAACAGGAAGATGCCGCTCCACAGCAAGGCGAACAGGGTCAGGAAGAGGTCGGCGGTCCCCGCCGCGGCCTGCTGGCCGAGGAAGGACAAAGGCAGGAAGACCTCGATCTCGCGCATCGCGTTGCGCGCGATCACCGCTCCGCCGGTCAGCCGCGCGCCGTCGCGGGCGACGACCCTGAGGCCCATCATCCGCTTGCCGGGCGTGGCGCCGCGACCGCCCATCTCGAACAAAGAGAACCAGCCGTTGCGGAGGACGAAGAAGCCGAGCAGCCAGAGGATCGCCATCAGCTCCGACTTGGCCGCCACGACGAGGAAGCCGAGGATCACCGACATGACGACGAGGATGACGAGCATCATCAGCGCGTCGAGCATGAACGCTCCGGCGCGGGCTCCGGCGGTGCCTAGCTCGAGCTGGAGATCGACTCCTTCGGGCGTGACGAAGGTTCGCCGCATCGCGAAGGGATCGGCCGGGTCAAACGCCATGGCGGCCCCGGCGCGGCAGGTAGAAATAGGCCAGCCAGCCGGCCAGCATCGTCGCCCCGATCAGGTAGCGCGAGGTGTCGTCGACGATGGTCTGGCGCCCGATCCCCTCGAGCAGCCCCGCCACCGCCAGCATGATCACCGTCCCGGCCATCGCCACCGCGGCGGGACGGCCGGCCCGGACCGCGGATTCGGTGCGCGTGTCGCGGCCGGGGAAGGCGATCGCAGTTCCGATCCGAAGCCCAGCCGCTCCGGCGATGGCGATCGCGAACAGCTCGGTGGTGCCGTGGATGGCCAGCCAGCCGGCGAGGTTGAAGGCGAGCCCCTTGGCCGCGAACACCGCGAAGAACGCGCCGAGCATCAGCCCGTTGTAGAGGATGAGCAGGATCGTCGGCACGCCGAAGGCGAAGCCCAAAGCGAAGGAGAAGATCGCGATCTGGCTATTGTGGGTGAACAGATAGGTGGCGAAGGTCGCCAGCATGTCGTCCTGGCGGTCGTAGAGGGTGCTGCGAAGCGACTCGGCGCTGGCGGAAGGGTCGCGGCCGCTTGCCAGCCCCTCGGGGATGATGCCGTAGAACCAGGACGGATCGCCGCGCACCAGCAGATAGGCGACGACGGCGCTGGCGACGGTCAGGAAAGCGCAGACCAGGGTCTCGCGCCACAGCGACTGGACCGCCTCCGGCCAGCCGCGCGCGAAGAAATGGCCGAGCTGGCGCCAGACCGACGTCTGAACGCCGTAGATCTGGAAATAGGCGCGGGTCGAAAGGCCCTCGAGATAGGTGATCAGGCCGCGGTCGAGCGAGGTGTCGCGGGCCACGGCGAGCGACGACAGGGTGGTCCGGTAGAGCAGCGGCAGAGCGAGGATGTCGTCGTCGGAAAGGGCGCGAAGCGACTTTTTCTCCATCCGGCCGACAAGCTGGTCGAGCCGCTCCCAATCCGCCTCGTGGGCGGCTCGGAAGCGGCTGGCATTGACCAGGGTCGGCGACGAGTCGACGAACGCCGCGCTTGTCGGGCTCACAGCAAATTCCTCCGCTTGAGGTCGAGATAGCCGGCGACGAGCCGCTCTCCGACCCGGTCGTATTCGCTCTCGATGACATGCACTCCGAGATGCTGAAGCCGGGTCAGCGCCAGCCGCCGGTCGCGGATCAGGGCGGCGGCGGTGACTGCCCGGGTGACGTCCTCCGGCCGCTGCGGCATCGCGTCGGCGATCGACTCCAGCTCCTCGTCGCGGAGCACGACGACGAGCAGCAGATGGGTCTCGACCATCCGGCGGGCGGCCCGGACCATGAAGCCGGCCGAGGTCAGGTCGGTGAACTCGGTGAACAGGACGATCATCGAGCGCCGCGTCAGCCGGGTGGCGAGCGTGGTCAAGGCGAAGGTGTAGTTGGTCTCCTCGGCGCTGTAGTCGATGTCGGCGGCGAGGCGCTGAAGCTCGGGGAAGGCGGCCGAGCCCGAGATCACCCCGCTGGCGATCCGAGGCCTCGAATCGAAGGCGTGGAGGGCGACCCGGTCGCCGAGCTTCAGGGCCACCCAGCCGGCCAGAAGCATCGCCGAGACGGCCCGGTCGACCCGCGGCAGTCCGGCGACCGGCTCCGACATCTGCCGGCCGCCGTCGATCGCGAAGACGATCTGGTTGTTGCGCTCGGAGCGGAACTCCTTGGCGTGGAGCTTGCGGTGCCGGGCCGACTGCTTCCAGTCGATCGCGCGCCGGTCCATGCCGGAGCGATATTCGACGAGCGCGTCGAAATCGGTGCCGTCGCCGCGGTTGATCTGGGCGATCAGCCCCTGCAGCGCGTGGCGCTGGAAGACCTTGGCGCCGCGCTCGTGCACCGGCCGGACGTCGGGAAGGATCAGCAACTCGGCGTCGGTCGCGATCCGCCGCTGCTGCCAGGCGAGGCGCAAGGGGCCGTTCCAGCGCAGCCACAGATGCTCGAGGCGGCCGGCGCCGCGCCGCTTCATCGTCATCGGCAGCAGCCCGGCGCCCCGGCCCTCGTCCAGCGCGATGGCGAGCGGGCCTTCCTCGTCGGCGGCGATGAGGGCGTTCGCGGCGAGGACAACCTCAGCCTCCGCGGGCGGCCGCATCCCGCTCAGGGTGACGGTCACTTTCGCCTCGACGGTCGAGCCGACATAGGCGGTCGGCGGCGCCTCCACCGTCGCGTCGCCGCGGCGGGGCGCGGCCAGAGCGTCGAGCAGGGTCAGCAGGACTACCGCCACCGGCCAGGCGGTCCCGGCATACCAGAGCTGCGGCATCGCGGCCGCGACGACGAGGGTGACGGGGACCCCCGCCGCCGCCGCCAGCACCGCCGCTCGGGTCGGGTAGATCAACGCGGCGCCTCGATCGTCTCGATGATGTCGCTGACCACGTCCTCGACGACGCGGCCGTTGATCTCGGCCGCCGGCGACAGGATCAGCCGGTGGCGGAGCAGGGCCGGAGCCAGGGTCTTGACGTCGTCGGGGATGACGAAGTCGCGGCCGTCCAGGGCCGCCCGGGCGCGCGCGGCGCCGGCCAGCATCGCCCCGGCGCGCGGGCTCGCGCCGGTCTCGAGATCGGCGACGTCGCGGGTGCCGCGGATGAGGGCGCCGATATAGTCGATCACCTCGTCGACCAGCTTCACGGCCCCCACCGCCTCGACGGCGCCGCCGATCGCGGCGGCGTCCGCCTTGCGCTCGACCCCCCATTTGCCGGGCTCCATCGCCGTCTGCCGGGCGCCGTGAGTGGCGATGATCTTCCGCTCCTCCTCGGCCGAGGGGTAGTCGACCGTCTGCTTGAACAGGAAGCGGTCGAGCTGCGCCTCGGGCAGCGGATAGACGCCCTGCTGCTCGATCGGATTCTGCGTCGCGACGACCATGAACCGCTCGGACAGCGGCAGGCTCTCGCCGTCGATGGTGACGGTACGCTCCTGCATCGCCTCGAGCAAAGCGGCCTGGGTCTTGGGCGGGGTGCGGTTGATCTCGTCCGCGAGCAGCAATTCGGTGAAGATGGGCCCCCTCGTCAGGGTGAAGGTCGAGGTCTGGAAGTTGAACAGATTGGCGCCGATGATGTCGCCCGGCATCAGGTCCGGGGTGAACTGGATCCGGCCGAAATCGAGCCCGACGGCCCGGGCGAAGCTGTGCGCGATCAGCGTCTTGGCCGTTCCGGGAGGCCCTTCGAGAAGGATGTGCCCGCCGGCGAACAGGGCGACGAGCATCAGCTCGACCGTCGCCTCCTGCCCGACCACGGCCTTCGCCACCTCGCCGCGTATGTCGGCCGCGAGCGCCTGTACTTCCGCTGGACTCACCCTTTTTTCTCCCATTGCCACCGATGCAGCGCCTGCGCCGCGGCGAGCAGGGCCTCGCGCCCCTTCGCCTCCTCCGCCGCGGAGGCGAGCGTCGAGAAACGCTCGCGCCCGTCGAGCTTGTCGAGATAGTCGGCGACGGCCGTGTCGCGCAGCCGCGCCGGCACCGCGAACACCGTCACCGCTTTCTCCCGGATCATCTCGGCGTAGCGGCCGCCGAGCGCCGCCTCGCGCCGAGCCTGGCGGACCAGCGCCGCGGCATTGTCGATCAGGGCCGCCTTGCCGAAGGCGATCGCCCGCTGCGGCGGACGTGGCGGCCCGAAGCGCGCGAGCGCCTGCAGTCCGGCGAGCAGCAGGGCCGCCGCGACCGCCAGCGTCACCGCCAGGAAAGGCGGGTCGAACATCAGCCGGAGCGGGCTTCGCGACCGGCCGAGCCCGTTCAGGGTGACGTCGAAGACGATATGGCCGGCGTCGGTCGAATTGAGGAAGTCGAGCATCGCCAGCGCCGCCGCGGCCTGGCGCCGGTCGGCCATGCCGCGGTTCGACAGCAGGTCCGGGTCGGTCAGCAGGTACAGGGGGCCCGGGCCGGCCTTGACCAGGACCGGCCGTCCGGCCTCGTCGGTGAGGATCGGCTGTACCCCCGGGCCACTGGCGGTCTGCAGCGGCCCCGGCGCGACGAAGCGCATCTCGGCGGGAGCATGATCGGGGACCGTCCTGAGCAGCCGGGCGCCGCGACGGCGCTCGACCTTCATCGGATGGTCGGGAGCGATCGTCTTCGCCAGGTCCCAGCCCGGCATGTGGCCCTGGGCCCGCACCCAGCCGGGACGGGCCGGATCCGCGACCGTGATCCATTTGGGCATCACCACGAGAGTAGGCCTGGTCCTGCGCCTGGAAAGGATCTGCCCCATCTCGGTCGCGCCGGTCTGCGGGGTGAGGACGACCAGCGCCTCGGTGTCGAACAACTCCTCGTTGCGCGCGATCAGCGGGTTGCGGCCCGTCGCCTGGGCGAGGCGGACGATGCCGCTGAACCCGGTCGCCGCGTTCGACAGGGCATGGGAGCCGCCGTTGCGGGCGGAGCGAAGGTCGGGGGCATAGGCGCCGAGGACCAGCATGGCGACGAAGGCGAGGATCCCGACCGCGACGACGAGCAGGATGACCGCCGGCCGGAAGGTCCCTGCGCCCCGGCCCCTGGCGCCGATGGCGACGTCGCTCATGCCCGCCAGGTCCCGGGCAGGACGAGATCGGCATAAGCGGCGCGCGCGGCGGTCCAGTCGCCGGCCTCGACGGGGCGGCCGCCGAACAGGCTTCGCTCGACCAGGCCGGCGATGCGCGCGAACAGGCTTCGCGCCGGCGGCGGAAGCATTTCGGCGGCGGCGAGCTCGCGGCTGGTCAGGGCCGGCCGAACCAGCCTTGGCCGGCGCCGGCCGATATCCTCGATCGATCGGAACAGCAGATGGTGGACGGCCTCGGCGTAGCGGCCCTGCGCCGCCAGCGCGTCGGCCTCGCGCAGCCAGGAGCGCGCCGGCGCCGCCTCCGGCGCCCATTCCTCCTCCTTCGGCCCGGGATCGACCGCTTCGGCGCGGCGCCGCCGAGGCAGCCGCCACTCGCCGTGGCGGAGCCGCTGGTAGATCGCCCAGGCGAGCGCCAGAGCGGCGACCGCGAGCGCCGTCCACAGCAGGAAGCGCGCGAACGGCGCGTCGGGCATGAAGCTTCCGATCCACTCGGCGAAGCGCGCCACCGGGGCGAGGACGTCGCCGAGCCAGTCCGCCACCTCGCGCAGCCAGCGCGGCGGCTCGGGCGGCGGCGGCACCGCCGGCAGGTCGAACTGAATCGACGGATCGGCCTTGAGCGCGTCGTGCGCGGCCGCCAGCCCGCCGGCGGCGTCCGCCGCGTCGTTCGCCTTGTCCGCGATCTCACCCCTCCCCGATGACGGTGCCCGAAGAATTAGCCGAAGCGCGCCGACGCGCAACGCCAAATCGCGGCGTTCCCCGGCGAGAAAGCGGCCCGCGGTCCGTGGTTGACCCGGTAGCGGGCCGCTCCTAGGGAAACCTTCGCCTGGGGCCCTTAGCTCAGTCGGTAGAGCAACTGACTTTTAATCAGTAGGTCGCTGGTTCGAACCCAGCAGGGCTCACCATCGCCTCCGGCCGCATCGCCGCGTCGCCTGTAAGTCCGACCATAAGCTGTCATTTTTTCGGGCATAAGTTGTCATTTTGGCCGGCAGGACCGCTCGGCGGGGCTGACCCGCCTGAGTAAACCACCAGCTTCTGATCGCATGGAGAGGCTTCGGCATTTGGCGCCCCCGAATCGCGAGGACAGCTTTACCCGACCCACGCGCCCGCTTGAAAAGACCCAGACGTTGAGCGTTGAGTGACGGCGGGCCCAGCGAGCGCATCGGGCGGACGATACGAAATAAAAACAGAGAATCTGAAAGCCATAGCGCCAAACTCGACTAATCGACGCTTAGTCGGCGCAAAGAAAAGCTAAACTAAATCCGCAAAATCCCGATTTAGCGGAAGGGGGTACTTCCCGACCCCCTTTCGAGGGAGGGGATAATGGTCGGAATCGTCACCGGACAAGGGACGGGCCTCGAGCGCAGCTCCGCGAGGACGCTGGGCGCCCAGGGCCAGATCGGCTCGGCCTCGCAGGGACGCGGCGGCGACAATGTCTTCGTCAATGCGGCCACCGGCAACCTGCTCATCTCCCGAGCCGACGAGGTCCTGCTCGGGCTCGGGCCGGACATCACGATCAACCGCACCTATAACAGCCAGGGCAACCTCCACGACGGCGACAATGACGACAAGTGGCGGATCGGCGCCTACCGGCGGGTCGTCGGGGCCAACGGCGCCGCCACCGTCACCCGCATAGATTGGGAAGGCTCCGAGACGCTCTACGAGAAGAAGGGCCAGAGCTACGTCTCCACCGACGGCGCCGGCGCGTACGACGCCCTCGTCTGGGACGGTTCGCAGTGGCAGTGGACCGACGGCGAGACCCGTTCGACCGAAACCTATGACGGCACCGGCAAGTTGCTCGCCAGCCGCGACTCCGACGGCAACGTCCTGACCTACACCTACACCGGAAGCCTGCTCACCCGGATCGCCAGCCAGAATGGCGAATATACCGATCTCGTCTACGGCGGCACCGGCGGCACGCAGCTGCAGCGCATCACCACCCAGGCCTCCACCGGCTCGATCCGGGTCCGCTACCATTACGACGCCTCGAACCGACTCTCCACCGTCACCGTCGACCTCAGCCCTGCGGACGGATCGGACGGCGACGGCCACACCTATGTCACCACCTATGGTTACGACGGAGCCAGCAAGCGCGTGGCGTCGATCTCCCAGAGCGACGGCTCGCTGCTCGAAATCGCCTATACGGCCGCCGGCTCCGACTTTCGCGTCACGAAGCTGACCGAGAGGGTTGCGGGCGCGGTCACCCGGGTGACCGGCCTCTATTACGATCTCGCCAGCCGGATCACCACGATCACCGACGCGCTCGGCGGCGCGACGACGATGCGTTACGACGCCGCGGGGAACCTCACCCAGATCACCCATCCGCAACCCGCTCCGGGGGTGGCGGCTTCATCGGCCAGCTTCGGCTACAACGAGAAAGGCGACGTCGTCTCGGCCACCCAGGGCGGAAGGACGACCAGCTACGAATATGACAATGACGGCAATCTGAAGCTGAGCCGCGACGCGGCCGGCAACACGGTCGCCAGGACCTACGGCACCCGCAACGAGCTGCTGACGTCGACTCAATATCTCGCCCCCGATCAGGACGGCGCCGGCGCCGGCGTGCCCAGCGTTCCGATCACCACCCGCTATGCCTATGACGGCGAGAACCACCTCCGCTTCGTGGTGAGCGGCGAGGGCCGGGTCACCGAATATCGCTACAACGCCGCCGGAACCCTCGCCGCGACGCTCGCTTATACCGGCAATTTCTACAGCCTGGGCGGCCTCGGGCCGTCGAACTCCATCGCGGAGGGAACGCTCGCGTCCTGGGCGGCGGGCATCGCCGACAAGACGACGATCCAAAGGACCGATTCAACCTACGATTTCCGAGGCAATCTCCACACCGTAACCGCCTATTCCCGGACTCTGTCCGACGGCAGCGGCGACCTCGGCTCGACCTACGGTCGCACCGTCTATGCCTACGATTCGGCCGGCAATCTGCTGAACCGGCAGGTCTCAGGCCTCTCCGGCTCCGAAACCTTCGTCTATGACGGTCTCAACCGGATCGTCCGAGCGACCGACACGGCCGGCGCGGTGACGATCATCACGTTCAACGACCCCGCAACCACGACGACCGTCGCGGTGACCGGAGGCCTGACCCGGGTTTCGGTCTTCAACAAGGCCGGCGAGCGCATCAGCGTCACCGAAAGCGGGACCGGCATCGTCGCGGCGAGCGCCACCGAGGACTATGACGGCCTCGGCCGGCTCCGGAAGCGGACCGACGCGAGCGGCCGCTCGACCTATTACCTCTACGACGCCCTCGGCCGGATCGCGGCCGACGTCACCGGCGACGGTGCGGTTACCGAATATGGCTACGATTCCGGCCATCGGCCGGTGAGGACGATCGCCTACATGAACAGGCTGTCGACCAGCCAGATCGCGCTTCTGTCCAACTTCAGCGCCGGCGGCGCCGGTGGCGCCACCGCGGGCGGGGTCGGCGGCACCACCGGCACGAACCGGGTGGTCAACGGCAGCTTCGAGGATTCGGGATCCTACACGTCGCTGACGACCGGACGCTCGAACTCGAACCTGCCGGGATGGACCAAGGCCAACAGCGAGACGTTCGAACAGGTTACCTCCGGCCAGATGGGCGTGACCGCTAGCCACGGCGGCTTCTGGCTCGACCTCGAGTCGATCCACATCGCCGGAGTCACGACCTACGGGTCCAACCTGCTGACGAACGGCAGCTTCACCGATTCGGGCAGCTACACCCAACTTACGACCGGCCGCTCCAACATCGACCTGCCGGGCTGGCTGAAGAGCAATCCGGAGACGTTCGAGCAGGTCGCGTCGGGCCAGATGGGCGTGACCACCTCGGGCGGCGGCTTCTGGCTGGATCTCGAGTCGGTCATCACCAGCGGCCCGCAGGCGGTCGGTCCCAGCCTGCTCGTCAACGGCGGCTTCGAGATTTCCGGCGACTATCAGGAGACCCCGACCGGGCGCGCCAACTTTACGTTGCCGGGGTGGAACAAGACCAATCCGGAAGCCTTCGAGCAGGTCGACGGCGAGGCCGCCGATGTCGGCGCAATCGAAGGGAATTATGTACTCGATCTGGATTCGGTGCCCAACCCGGCCGGACTGGTCGAGGGGCCGAACCTCATCGTCAACGGCAGCTTCGAGCAGTCGGCGACGAGCTACACCGCCACCGCCACCGGGCGGTATAACGATCCGACCCTCAACATTCCCGGCTGGACGAAAGCCAACGAGCAGGGCTTCGAGCAGGTCGATACCGGGATCGGCGGAGTCGAGGCGACCCACGGCAGCTACTATCTCGACATGGAGGCGAACGGCGACGCCGAGAGCCGAATGGACATCCGCCAGACGATCGGCGGCCTCACCGCCGGGCAGCAGCTGACCCTGAGATTCGACTATGCCAACATTGCGCCCCAGATAATCGATCACGAGGGCAATCCGGAGAATAGCGGATCGCTCGAAGTCTATTGGAACGACCTGCTGATCGCGATCGTCGCCACGCAGGACGCGGCGATGGCGACGCGAGGCTTCACCGTCACCAGCATCGACGGGGACAACGTTCTTCGCTTCCGGGAAATCGGGGTCACGGACGGCCAGGGCGTCTATCTCGACAACGTCCAGCTTCGTGCGAGGACCGTGGCTGCGAACCTGATCGTCAACGGCAGCTTCGAGGACTCGGCGGCGATCTATACCGGCACCGGTGTCGGCCGCTACAATGATCCCGCCCTCAACATTCCGGGCTGGACCAAGCTCAACAGCCAGGGCTTCGAGCAGATCACCTCGGGCGGCTACGGCATCGCCGCCGGCGAGGGCAATTTCTACCTCGATATGGAGGCGAACGGCGACTTCGACAGCCGGATGGACATCAGCCAGGTGATCAGCGGCCTCAAGGCCCGCGCCCAGCTGACCCTGACCTTCGATTTTGCCAACACGACCGGAACGGTGATCGACCACGAGGGCAATCCGGAAAATAGCGGCGCGCTGGAAGTCTATTGGAACGGCATCCTGATCGGGATCGTCGCCACTCAAGAGACGGCGATGACGACCAAGACCTTCACGGTCAGCAGCGTATCGGGAGACAACACGCTTCGCTTCAGGGAAATCGGGATAACCGACGGACGCGGAGTCGCGATCGACAACGTCCAGCTTTTCGAGACCCCTCCCCCGAGCGCCGGGGGAAATATGGACATCTATCAGACCGTGTCCGGCCTCACCCACGGCCAGGTCATGCAGCTGCAGTTCGATCATGGCAAGCTGGCGAACGGAAGCAGCGCCGGCTTCGAGGTCTGGTGGAACGACACTCTGGTGGCCGCCCTCGGCAGCGGCCAGAAGGACATGCAGACGAGCAGCTATTTCGTCACCGCGATCGAGGGGGACAACACGCTCCGCTTCAAGGCGACGGGCGCCGTCGACGGAGCCGGCGCGGCGCTCGACAACGTACGCCTTTTCGCCACCCAGAGCCCGCCCAACGGCGGCAACATGGACATCCATCAGACGGTGCACAATCTGGCCGCGGGCCAGATCGTCCAACTCCAGTTCGACCATGCCAACCGCACCACGGCGGCGAGCGGTAGCTTCGAGGTCTGGTGGAACGGCACGCTCATCGACACGATCGCCGAGACCGGCGCCACCATGCGGCAGAAGACCTATTACCTGACGGCGGCCGCCGGCAGCAACACCCTCCGCTTCAAGGGTACCGGAACGGTCGATGCGGCCGGCGCGTCGATCGACAACGTCCGCCTGCTGGCGACCCAGCCGGTGCCGACCGGCGGCAACATGGACATCAGCCAGACCATCGGCAATCTCACCGCCGGCCAGGTGATGCTCCTCGAGTTCGATCACGCGAACCGGACCACCGGCGCCAGTGGAAGCTTCGAAGTCCTGTGGAACGGAGTTTCCCTCGGCATCGTCAGCGAGACCGGTACGGCGATGAGGACGAAGTCCCATCTGGTGACCGCGGCTGGGGGCAACAACACGCTTCGGTTCCGGAGCCTCGGCACGGTCGACGCGGAGGGCGCTTCGATCGACAATGTCCGCCTGCTGGCGGTCCAGGGCGGAGGCCCCGCCCCGGTCGCGCCGACGGATCCGCTCGCCGGCTTTCGCCCCTCCGCGTCCGGCGACGACCATTGGACCTGGTCGATCTACGATTCGGCCGACCGGCTGATCGAAACGATCGACAGCGCCGGCCGGGCGACCGTCTCCACCTACGACGGCGCCTCGCGGCTCGTCTCGACCACCTCCTACGCCACCCCCTTCGATTCCTCCTGGGTCGCGGCGTTCAAGAACAATACGCCCGTCACGCTATATGTGCCGGCGGCCAATAGCGCGACCGACCGCGCGAGCCGGATGTTCTACGACAACGAAGGCCGGCTCGTCGGAACGCTCGACGGCTCCGGCGGCCTGAGCCAGATCTTCCATGATGCCGCCGGCCGGACGATCCGCGAGATCGCCTACGCCAATCCGGTCGCGGCGAACCTGAGGGCCTCGGGCACGTTCGCGCAGCTGCTGGCCAGCGCGGGCTCCAGCGCCACCGACCGGCGGGTCGATAATGTCTACGACCAGCGCGGGCTGGTTCGCTTCACCATCGACGCGGCGGGCCACCCGACCGAGTTCGTCTACGACGCGGCGGGCAATGTGATCCGGACGGTCGACTATGCCGGCCAGATCGCAACCGGCGGCGCCTATTCGCTCGCTTATGTCGAGGGGCAGATCGCCGCCCACGGCCTCGCCTCGAGCCTGTCCACCCGGGTCACCCGCTCCGTC
>DASVRO010000073.1:0-43245 GCA_036388575.1 Allosphingosinicella sp. | reverse complement strand
CGAGGGGGAATCACCAGAGAGCCGGGTCGACGACGAACTATCCTACCCGCGTCTCGCCGGAAGGGTCAGACGCGCTCTGGCGGGCTCCGCTAATCCGCCCTAAGCAGCCCGCCATGATGTATTTCGAGGATTTTGCGGTCGGACAGTCGACTGAATTCGGGTCGGTCGAGGTCACGCGCGAAGAAGTGCTGGAGTTCGCCCGCAAATTCGACCCGCAGCCGTTTCACCTGTCGGACGAGGCGGCGGCGAAGACTCACTTCGGACGGCTGGCCGCGAGCGGCTGGCATACCTGCGCAATGACCATGGGGCTGATGGCGCGGGCTTCGATCGCGTTCGAACAGGCAGCGCTTGGATCGCCCGGAGTGGACGAGTTGCGCTGGCTGAAGCCGGTTTATCCGGGTGACCGGCTGACAGCGCGCGGCGAGATCGTGGAGACGATCCCGTCACGCTCGAAGCCCGAGATCGGGGTGATTCGAAGCCTCACCACGGTCACCAACCAGGATTCGATCGAGGTGATGCGCTTCACCTCGATCGTCATGTATCGGCGGCGCCCGGCCGGCGCGGCCGACTAGTCGCCCCGGCGGCGTTCGGCGCGTTGCGCGCGGCGCTGGATGATCATCTCGCGAATTCCCGACGAGCGGCTGCTCGCCCGGTCGTCCGAAGTCGTGGTCACGGGAACCTGGACCGATCGCGTGGCCCGCCGCTCCTGCCGCTGTTCGATCCGCGTCGCGCGGTTCTGTTGGCGGACCTCGCGGCGGTCGAACCCGCCCCAATTGGGCGAGGTCGGAACCGCGACGACGGTCGAGCCAGACCGCGTACGGACCGTCTGGTTGCGGACCGACTGCGTACTACCGGTCTCGGCACGACGCTTAAGCCAATAGAGGCGCTCGGCTGTCGTCCACACCCGCGGCTTGCGATCACGATCGTAGACGTAATAGCCGGTGCCCGGATAATAATAGCCGCCATTCCAGCCATAATAGCTGTTGTACGGATTGTAGCCGTAACGGCTGCCGTAGGGGCTGTAGCCGGCGTAGCCGTAGGGGCTGCCGTAGCCATAGTCGTCGTAGCCGCCATAGCCGTACGGGCTGCCGTACGCGCCGTAGCCGCCGTACCCGCTGCCGTAGCCGATGGAGACGCCGCTGCCACCATAGGGGCCGTATGTCGCGCAGCCGCCAAGGCCGAGGCCAGCGGCGGCAAGAAGGATTGCTGAATTTCTGAGACGCATGACTGACTCGCCTTTCCGACGGTGTACGAACCTACGTCCTTT
This sequence comes from Allosphingosinicella sp., assembly GCA_036388575.1. Classification (GTDB taxonomy): domain Bacteria; phylum Pseudomonadota; class Alphaproteobacteria; order Sphingomonadales; family Sphingomonadaceae; genus Allosphingosinicella. The sequence continues at coordinate 41,978 of DASVRO010000073.1, read as the reverse complement.
TAACCTTCAGGAATGAACGGAAGCTGTCTCGAACCGATGCCGCTAAGCACTTGAACTTGCGAGACGTTCCAGCCTAGCCGGCAATCCCCTGCCCGTCCTTGGCAGCCTTGCTCTTGGCCTGGTTCTCGGCCACCAACGGGCCGGTGACGCGGACCTTGCGCTTCGCCTCGGCCCAGATGTTGCGGTACGAGAAGTAGCCCAGGATCGTCGCGATGATCAGGAAGATGACGACCGCAAGGCCGGTCTTCTTACGATTCTCGAGTTTGGGTTCGGCGGTCCAGATGAGGAACGCCGAGACGTCCTTGGCCATCTGGTCGACCGTCGCGGGCGTGCCGTCGGCATAGGTAACCTGCCCGTCGCTGGTGATCGGCGGAGGCATGGCAATGTTGAGATTGGCGAAATACGGGTTGTAGTACAGGCCCTGCGGAGTCTTGGAGGCCGGGAACTCCTTGAGCAGGCGCGCGGGCTGCGCCGCGTAACCGGTCAGCAGCGAGTAGGTATAGGCCGCCCCGCCCTCGCGCGCCTTGGCGATCAGCGACAAGTCGGGCGGAAGCGCATTGTTGTTGGCGGCACGCGCCGCGGTCTCGTTCGGATAGGGGCTCGGCAAGCGATCGGCAGGGACCGCCTTGCGGGTCGCCGCCTCACCCGTGTCCGGATTGATCGACGGAACCTCGATCGCCCATTGCGCGGCGATCGCCTTGATCTCGGGCTCCTCGTAGCCAAGCGCCGCGAGATCGCGGAAGGCGACGAGGTTCATGCCGTGGCAGGCGGCGCAGACCTCCTTGTAGACCTGGAAGCCGCGCTGCAGCTGGGCGCGGTCATATTTGCCGAACGGGCCGTCGAACGAGAAGCCGATGTCGCGCGGCTCCTGGTGGAAGCGGTGCTCGACGGTCTCGTGATGCTCTTCGCCGAGATAGGCGGCGACACCCCAGACGAGCGACCAGGCGGTGACGAGGACGAAGCCGAGACCGATGAGGATGCCGAGCAGGCGGACCATGTTGTCGTCTTTCCCTTATTCGGCCGCGCCGGCCGGCCTGAGGCCGGAGAGGTCGACGGGCGCCGCCTCAGCCTTCTCGCCGTGGAGCACCGATTCCGTGATGGAATTGGGCAACGGCTCGGTCCGCTCGGTCCAGCTCAGGATCGGCAGGATGATCAGGAAGTGGGCGAAATAGTAGATGGTCCCGATCTGGCTGATCATCACATAGGGCTCTTCGGCCGGAAGCCCGCCGCACCAGCCGAGCACGACGATGTCGAGCATCAGGATCCAGAAGAACTGGCGGAAGCGCGGCCGGTAATTGCCCGAGCGGACCGGCGAGGGATCGAGCCAGGGCAGGAAGAAGAGCAGGATGATCGCCCCGAACATCGCCAGCACGCCCCACAGCTTCGCCGGCAGGATGAAGTCGACGGTGAAGGCGCGCAGGATCGCGTAGAAGGGCCAGAAATACCATTCCGGGACGATGTGCGACGGAGTCGAGAGCGGGTTGGCCGGGATGTAATTGTCGGCATGGCCGAGATAATTGGGCAGGAAGAAGGTGACGATCGCCAGCAGGATCAGGAACACGCCGAGCCCGAAGCCGTCCTTGGCGGTGTAATAGGGATGGAAGGGCACGGTGTCCTGCGCCGTCTTGACCTCTACCCCGGTCGGGTTGGACGAGCCCGGGATGTGAAGCGCCCAGATGTGGAGGATGACCACTCCGGCGATCACGAAGGGCAGCAGATAGTGGAGCGAGAAGAAGCGGTTGAGCGTCGGCTGGTCGGGCGCGAAGCCGCCGAGCAGCCAGGTCTGGACCGGCTCGCCGATCACGGGGATCGCCCCGAACAGGCCGGTGATCACCTTCGACGCCCAGAAGCTCATCTGCCCCCAGGGCAGGACGTAGCCCATGAAGGCGGTCGCCATCATCAGCAGCAGGATGACGAGGCCGAGCATCCAGACCAGCTCGCGCGGCGCCTTGTAGGAGCCGTAATAGAGGCCCCGGAAGATGTGGATGTAGGTGACGATGAAGAAGAAGCTGGCGCCGTTGGCGTGGAGGTACCTGAGCAGCCAGCCCTGGTTGACGTCGCGCATGATGTGCTCGACCGACCGGAAGGCCTGCTGGTCGTAGGGCACGTAGTGCATCGCGAGGATGATGCCGGTGACGATCTGGATCATCAGGGCGATTCCGGCGAGGACCCCGAAGTTCCAGAAATAGTTGAGGTTGCGCGGCACCGGATAGCCGCCGCCGACGGCGCCGTAGACGAGGCGCGGCAGCGGCAGGCGCTGGTCGATCCAGCGCGTGAAGCCGTTCTTGGGACGATATTCCTCTGCCCAGGGGAAGCTCATCTTATGCCTCCTCGCCGACGGCGACCACGGTGTCGGACCTGAAGACATAGGCCGGCACTTCTAGATTCTTGGGAGCCGGCCCCCTGCGGATCCGGCCGGCGGCGTCGTAATGGGAGCCGTGGCAGGGGCAGAAATAGCCGCCGTAATCGCCCTTGTTCTCGCCCTCCGCGGCGCCGAGCGGGACGCAGCCCAGATGGGTGCACACGCCCATCGTGATCAGCCATTGCGGCTTTCCCTCGGCGGTTCGGTCGGCGAGCGATTGCGGGTCGCGAAGGTCGCCCGGCACCTGCATCCCGGCCGCGATCTCGGCCGGAGTGAGGTGGCGGATGAACAGCGGCTGCTTGCGGAAGATGGTCTTGACCGCCTGGCCTGGCTGGATCGCCGACAGGTCGACCTCGATCGACGCCAGAGCGAGCACGTCCGCGGACGGGTTCATCTGATTGATCAGCGGATAGAGGGTGGCGGCCGCTCCGATCCCGGCGGCGCTGACCGCGGCGATGTTGATGAAGTCGCGGCGCCTGACTCCGTGGTCGGGGCTTGCGGCCAGCGTCCCGTCGCTATGCTCAACCGTCGCCATAATATCCTTCAGCGCTTCTTACTTGCAGACGCGCGGAAGGAGGAGAGCCCGCGCAGCGGCCGCGCCGAAGGGAAGCCTCCCCTGAGCGGCTTGGCGCGCCTGATAGACGGGTGGGCGCCGGTTTGCCAACCGTCATTTTATATCCCGCGAGCCCCCAAGGCGACGCCGGGTCGCCACGGCTCGCGCGCAGGCGCCGAGGCGCGTTGGAAGGGAAGGATTTGTCGCGCAGAGACGCAGAGACGCAGAGGGGCCGGCGCCCTGTACTCCTCCCCGGCGAAGCCGCATCGATCCGGCGGCACTGGCTGGACCGCTTCGCGGTCGAAGCCGCCGCGGCGGTCCCGGTGCATCGGCCTCTCTGCGCCTCTGCGTCTCTGCGCGAAACCGTTCACACGGTCTCTCCGCGCCTCCGCGCCTCCGCGTGAGGCACTCCTTCGCTACGCATTCAACGCTGGTTCAGCTGCCGGCTGGCTCATCGGTTCGGCACTGAAACGAAAGGCCGCCGATGCGCCCGCTCTTGCTCCTCGCCCTTTGTCTCGCCGGGTCCCCGGCGCTCGCCCAGCAGACGCCGGAGCCGCTCGGCCGCGCCCTTGCCGAGATCGAGGCGCACCGGGTCGGGATGCGGGTCGGCTGCTCGATTCCCGTGCCGGCGCTGTGGAACGCCCCGGCCTGGGAGCAGCGCGCCGCCGCGAACCGGCGGCAGGCGTTCGAGGACTGCCTGTCCGGAGCCATGACCCGCGAGCAGGACCGGCTCGCGCAACTGCAATACCGGATCGCCGAGCTTCGCGCCGAGGCTCCCGAGGCCGACTGGTCGGCCGCCGAGCGGGCGCTGGATATGAAATGGAACGAGCTCGACCGACTGGCGGGCAAGCTCAGGAACCGGGACAATTGGGCCAACACCGCCGTGAATATCCTCGACACCTTCACCGGCCCCGGAGCTCCGTTCGATACGAGCCCGCGCCAGCCCTGGAACCGCTGCGCCCCCTATCGCTGCGATTCGAGCGTGTCCTTTCCGGGGATCCGCTAGCGTGTTGAAGGCTGAGGTCGCACCATCTCGTCATGCCGGACTTGATCCGGCATCCACCTTTTTTGATCGCAGTGACTTGTAGAAGGTGGACCCCGGATCAAGTCCGGGGTGACGATTCAACCTGGAGACAGCGCCCAAGCGCTGCTTCGACTCCAGCCCCGAACCACTCGCTAACCAATCGGCCTTAGGGCGGGCGCCGAACGATCGGGGAATGGCCGTTGCGCGCATCTATCATCGGCATGGCGATCCTGATCGCCTCGTGCGGGAGCGCGGCGGGCGGCCCCGACTCCACGGCGGACTCGGACCGCCCGGCCGCCCAGGTGAAGGCATCGCCGGCCGGCGGGGACGCCGGGTCGTTGCGGGCCGGGGCCTGGCAGGCGGAAGTCAGCCTCGTCTCGGTCGACTCGCCCGACGTCGCCCCGCAAGATCTCGAGCGGGTCAGGGCCGATCTGAAGGCCGCCTATGCGGGCCATGATTCCTGCCTCCGGCCGGACGAAACCCACCGCCCTCCCCAGCAATTCTTCAGCGGTTCCGCCGACGGCTGCCGCTACGAGGAGCTGCGGCTCGCCGACGGCGCCATCGGCGGAGCGATGGCGTGCGAGCCGCTTGCCCTCGACGGGGCGGCCGGAGGCGATCCGGCCACGCACAGAATCGAGTTCAGCGGCACCTACGGCCCCGACAGCTACAGCCTCCAGTCCGAGCATGCCCTCGAAAGCGCCGACGGGAGCCGGCGAGTCTCGTTCGTCCTGGCGGCGGAGGCGCGGCGCGTCGGCGACTGCTGACGGGGATATGGGGGCACAACTGCTTGGGGACAGTTTCTAAACTGTCCCCAAGCCTGAACTTGTTTCAGCGCAGCGCCTTTGGTGCTTTGGTGCTTTGGGCGAAACTCGGGGCAAGGCGATCCCGGGCGGGAGCCGCCAGGCGCGGCGGTCGTTTCACCCGAAGCACCAAAGCACCAAAGGGGCCGGCGCGCGTGAATTTTCGTCAGTGCCAGGCACCGAGGGCCGCGACAATTGGATGAAGGGACACGTAATTTTTCGTGGAAAAAGTACGTGTCCCCAAGCTTCCGGTCGACGGGAAACGGAGGCAGTCTCGCGACTGCCCCAAGCTCGGCTATCTCTCCAGCAGCTGCTTGAGCCGATCGAGGTCCTGCCTCGCCTGGACTCCCGGCTCTCTCTGGAACAGCTTCGCCACGATCCGCCCGAAGGCCCCCGCCGGCGGGTCGTAGGAGATGGTCGTCCGGACGTTGGTGCCGCCTCCGTCCGAGGTCTCGATGAACTCGACCCGGCCGCGATTGGGGACGCTTGCCCCTTCCTCCGACTTCCAGGCGATCAGCCGTCCGGGAATGTCCTCGGTGACGAGGCTGTTGAACTCGACCTTGGTCCCGGCTGGAGCCTTGATCACCCAGTGCGAGCGCACTTCGTTGATCCTCGTCACCGACTCGATGTTGTCCATGAATTGGGGGAGGTTCTCGAAATTCCGCCAGAAGTCGTAGATCTGCTGCGGCGGCCGGTCGATGATCACCGATTCCTCGACGGTCGCGCTCTCCTGGCGAGCCGCGCCAGAGCCCCGGCCCGCGAACATGAAGGGGATCGCCGCGCCGGCTATGGCTCCGGCCAGCGCCGCGCCGGCCACGACGGCCGCGCTCGGCCGGGTCTCGATGACTTCGATCTCCCGGTGCGTGGAAGCCGGGCTCGCCCGCCACTGGTCCGAGGCGTGGCTGCCGTTGCCGCCGGTCGTCGCGCCCGCGCCTTCGGGAAGGGAAGTCGAATCATGAGTCATCGTTGATACTCCACGCTGGTCGAGTCGATCGGGACGCGGCCGGACGCCCGGCCGCCTACGATCGCTCAACCGCGCAGGATTCCAGCCGTTCCCCACCGCCTCGCCGATTTGCGCCGGACAGTTCGCGCCGGCCGCCGCGCCGAGAGGCGGCCGCATGCCCTTCTCGCCGGGCCGGTCCGGAGACGATAATGAGCTAGCCATGCGCCTTGCTCTCCACCAGCCGGACCAGGCCGGCAACGTCGGCACGATCCTTCGCCTCGCCGCCTGCCTTGCCGTGCCGGTCGACGTCATCGAGCCCTGCGGCTTCGCCTTCTCCGACCGGGCGCTGAAGCGGGCGGGGATGGATTATGCGGAGATGGCGGCGGTGACTCGGCATTCGGGCTGGGAGGCGTTCGAGGCGGCGCTGCCGGGGCGGCTGGTCCTGTTCACCACCGCGGGCGCCCTCCCCCTCCCCGAGGCTCGCTTCGAGCCCGGCGACACGCTCCTGTTCGGCTCCGAGAGCCGAGGCGCGCCCGCCGCCGTGCATGAACGGGCGGATCTCAGGGTGCGGATTCCCCAGGCGCCGGGGACCCGCTCGCTCAACCTGGCGGTGGCAGCGGGAATCGGTCTCGCCGAAGCGCTACGGCAGACGGGAGCGTGGCCGGGCTGAAGACATCAATGGCAGATGGGCGAGACCGGCAGGCCCTTGTGCCCCTTCGCCCGGGCCTGCTCCCGCTCCGCCTTCGAAACAGGATGCATCGGCAGCAGCGCGAAGCAGCCGCCCGGCCAGACGTCCGCCTCGCACTTGCCGCTCTCGACCTCGAGGCCTTTCGCCATCGCGTCCACGCCGCGATAGACGCATTTTAGCCGGAAGCCGCATTGCGACCGGGCCTCGCAGGCCTCGCCGATCCGGCCGTCGCCGTGGAGGCGGACCCGGACCAGCGCGTCGCCGCCAGCCGGAGCGTCGTCGCAGCCCGGCAGCCAGAGCAGCGCGGTGACAGCGAGCGCCAGGCGCGAACGCGGCATCCTTCCTCCCTTCCGACCGGGAGGGCCGATAAGGGGAAACCCTTAAGGGCGGCTTGGCCGAACGGGCTAAATTCGGGGTCGCCGGAGCGCGTGGGGCCGCGGAATCAGCCGGCGGCCGCTTCCGCGTCGGCATCGTCGCATTCGGTCCGGTGCCGGCGGAGCATCTGCTCCGACTCGTCGACGAGCCGCCCGGTCTCGGCGATGCTCCGGCGCAGCTCGGCCTGGCTTGCCTCCACTTCGGCGCAGTGGCGGTCGCGGCGTTCCGCGCGGTCTTTGGGGGTCGACATTGGAACGGAAACGCATCGATCGCGGAATCGGGCCCGAGCGGGCGGGTTTCTGGAGCCGGGGGCCGGGCGACCAGCCGGTCTGGCGGTCCTACCCGGCGCGGATCGCCTTCGCCGCCGACCCGTACCTCGCGCGCGGCCTGCGGTGACCGCTCAGCGCGGGCGCGGGCAGACTTGATCCGGGCTCCACTTTCCTTCGCAGCGACCGGAACGAGAAGGTGGATGGCCGGATCTAGTCCGGCATGACAGGCCTTCGCGCCCCCGTCGTCACCCCGGACCTGATCCGGGGTCCATCTCTTGGCTCCTCGCGCCAGACGTGGGAGGGGAGTATATGGAAGCAGTAGGCGCACCGAGGCCGCTCTTGGCTCTCGCGGAAACGGGCGCGGTCGCCGCGGCCTATATCGCGATCAGCCTCATGTCCGTCAGCGCGTTCGACCTGTCCTTCGTTTTTCCGCAGGCCTGGACCGACGCGCAAAGAGCCGTCGGCAGCGGATTCCTGACCGGCGCTCTCGTCCAGGCCTCGCTCGTCCTGATCGGCGCCTTTCTTCTTCGCTCCGCGGACCTGCGCCGGGCGGTCGGCATGGCCTTCTCCCCTTCCACCCGAAAGGCCTGGACGATCGCCCTCATCGCGACGGCGATCCACATCCTCACCGCGATCCTCGTCTTTCTTCCCCGGCCGGAGCGGGTTCTGGAAGCCTCCCCGCTCAACCTGGTCCTGTCGGCCGCCGCGGCTCCCGACGGCTGGAGCCAGGAAGTCTTCTTCCGCGGCTACGTCCTGCTTCGGCTCGCGCGCGGCGGGGTGCCCGGGCTCGCGCAGGTCCTGATTTCCGGCGCCCTCTTCGCCGCGATCCACATCGGCTATGCGGGCGAGGGCCTGTGGGCGACGCTCTCGCCGCTCGTCGGCACGTTCATGCTCGGCGGCTTCTATGCCTGGGCCGTGCAGAGCGGCCGCGGCAGCCTGAAGCCGGTGGTGTTCTGCCACATGCTGATCATCGTCGTCGAGCAGCCCTGGCTGGCGCTCGCGCGCTAGGCCCGGGCACAGGCACCGTGCCCGCCCGGCCCTCAGCCAGTGACTGTCACCATGACGAATATTGAGAGGACATCGGGAGGCCCTGCAAACCGTTTCCATCCCCGATCCCTCGCGAATAGAGCCGTTTTGGTGCAAATAGGATTTGCCAATCTGTTCTCTTTGTGTTCCTATAGGCTATGGAACAGACCGATGATTCGCAGCGCCCGAAAAGGCGGCTGATCGACGAAGAGGACAAGGCCCGCTTCCTCGAATCGCTTCGCTCCGGCGCCAGCCGCGCGGAGGCGGCCGATGCCGCCGGCTTCCCGCTCGGCAGCCTCTACAACGTCCGGGCGCGGGACTCGGTCTTCCGCCTCGGCTGGGAATGGGCGCTGGACCTCGCCGCGATCGACGAGCGCGGCGGCGAGCTGTCGCTGCGCACCGCCGACGGCCGGCCCGGCGACCGGATCGCCCCCACCCGCGGCCGCCTCCTGCAGCGCCAGAAGATGCGCTGGGTCAAGTTCAACGAGAAGCGCCAGCAGATCTATCTCGACCATTTCGCCGGCACCGCCGACGCGGAGGCGGCGGCCGCCGCCGCCGGGGTCACCACCCACACCGTCAACGCCCATGCCCGCAAGCACCCCGAGTTCGCCGCCGTCGAGAAGGAGGCTCTCCATCTGGCCTATGCGAGGCTCGAGGCCGAATCGGTGCGCCAGCGGCTGGAGGCGCAGCGGCGCCTCTCGGAGAATCTCGAGCCGACCGGCGAGCTGGCGCAGGAATTCGAGCGGGTGATGAAGCTGCTCAACCGCTACGACCGCCGCGACGGCCGAATCGCCGCCCGCGAGGTCGGCCCGGGCCGCGAGCAGGTCTCGAGCTTCGAGGAGGCGATCGAGGCGCTCGACAGGAAGCTTCGAGCGCTCGGCGTGCGCCGGGGCATCGTTCCGCCCGAGGAGACTCCCGAGTGACGGCCCTTCCCCACCCCGTCCCCGGGCGGGCGGAGTCCGGGTCGAGCCGCGCGGCCTTCGCCCGGCTCCTGCGCTGGGTCCATGTCCGGGTGAACGGCGGACATCGCGGCGGCGACGGCCTCTGCGGGCCCATCGAATACAAATCGCTCGCCGCGCCCCGCGCTCCGATGAGCCGGCCGGAAATGCTCACGGCGCTCGACGATCTGATGCGCCTCGGCCCGGAGCAGCGCCGGATCATCCTGCGCAGCCTGCCGAGGCCGATGGTTCGCGCGCTGGCCTACGAATGGTGGTGGCAGGTCCACGGCGGCCAGGAGGAGCCGTTATTCGCCCGCAACGGCGAGCCCTGGCGGGTCTGGGCGATCGTCGCGGGTCGCGGCTTCGGCAAGACCAGGGCCGGCGCCGAATGGGTCTGGGCCCGCGCCCGCGAGAATTCGAAGGCGCGCATCGCCCTCGTCGCCGCCACCTACGACGAGGCGGTCCAGGTGATGATCGAGGGCGAGAGCGGCCTCCTCGCCGTCGCCCGCGGCAACGAGCGCCCGCGCTGGATTCCCAGCAAGCGCGTCCTTCGCTTCCCCTCGGGCGCCGAAGCCCATGTCTTCTCCGCCGAGCGCCCCGAGAAGCTGCGCGGTCCGCAGCATCATTTCGCCTGGTGCGACGAGCTCGCCAAATGGCCGCGCCTCACCGGCACCGGGCAGGCCAAGGCGGACACCGCCTGGAACAACCTGATGCTCGGCCTCAGGCTCGGCAGCCATCCCCGGACGATCGTCACTACCACCCCGCGGCCCGGCCCCCTCCTCGAGCGAATCCTCGCCCTCCCCCGCTGCGCCCTCACCCACGGCCGCACCGACGAAAACCCCCACCTCCCCCGCGACTTTCGCGACGCGGTACGCGACATGTTCGGCGGCACGCGCCTCGGCCGGCAGGAGCTCGAAGGCCTCCTCCTCGAGGAATATGAAGGCGCCCTGTGGGACCGCGACCTACTCGAGCGGGCGCGAGGCCCCGCCCCCGCCCCGGACGCCCGCTGGCGCCGGATCGTCCTCGGCGTCGACCCGCCCGCCTCCAGCCACGGCGACAGCTGCGGAATCGTCGTCTGCACCCTCGACGAGGACCGCATCGCCCACGTCCTCGCCGACCTCACCGCCGGCGGCCTTTCCCCCGAAGCCTGGGCGAGGCGCGTGGTCGACGCCGCCGACCTCTACGGCGCCACCAGGATCGTCGCCGAGAAGAACCAGGGCGGCGAGATGATCGCCAGCGTCCTCCGCGCCGTCGACGCCAACCTCCCCGTCAAGCTCGTCCACGCCGGCCCGAGCAAGGCAACGAGGGCCGAACCGATCGCACTGCGCTTCGAGACCGGTCGGGCAAGGCTCGCCGGCCACTTCCCCGAGCTGGAAGACCAGCTCTGCGCCCTCACCTGGTCCGGCTACCAGGGCCCGGGCTCGCCGGACCGGGCGGACGCGATGGTCTGGGCGATGACCGAGCTGTTCGAGAAGGAACGGGCGGAGCCGAGGATCAGGGTACTGTGATTTGCTCCGCCCACCCTATGAGTGACTCCTGACAGCCCGAAGGCGATCCATAAGGCCGCCGAACCGGATGCGCTGGCGCTGGAGGCTGGACCACCCGGCGAGCCGTCATCCCTGCCGGGCCTCGACGAGGGCACGCGCGGTGAGCGCAGGGCCGGTCGGGGCGGAGGAGAAATAGACGTTGTACGACGTGATCTGAACGAGCGAGCCCTCGCCTTCGGCAAGGGCGACGTCAGCCGACTGGACGCCGAGCATTTCCGGCGCAAGCGCGTAAGGCCTCAGCGGGGCATTCTCCGCCAGGTTTATTTGCGCCTGAGGTGCCCAGCTTTCGAGGACGATGCTGGCGGCCGGCGGAGGCGTGGTCGGTCCCCCCGGAAAGACGCAGGTGACGAAAACGAGGGTCTCGTATCCCGCCGGGAACTCTCCCGTAGCCGGCAGGGTCCCGGACCCCTCCGTGATCGGCGTGGGGCCGGTGTCGAAACCCGGGAAACCGGTGCCGGGCAGGGCCCAAAGCCGCAGAACGGAACCGACGGGAAGGCCGGAATAGGTGGCGGTGAAGGTGAAGAAGGACGCCTCCGTCCCGACGTTCTGGAAGACAAGGCTGTTTTCGTAGCCTTGCGCCGGAAGGGTGTTGACGATCTGGACGTTGTGCCAGGCGACGTTGGCGTTGTTGCGTACCCAGGTCACGAAATCCTGCCAGCTCGAGAAGTTGCCGGGCAGCGGATTGGGGTTGGCGTCGGTGACCACCCTCGCGATGAGGCAGAAATGCTGGTTGGGCTGGGCCTGGGGGTTCCAGGCGAACGGCTCGTCGCCGAAAGCCGTGGCGCCGGGGGCAAGGTTGTCGATGCTCGCATAATCGTTGCCGTTGAAGTTCTGCATGAGGTTCTGACCCCACGACGACACGTTGGTGAGCAGGGTCGCGTCCGTATAGTGGAGGTAGACCTGCCCGCTTCCGGGCATCGCACCGTTGTTCTTCACGCGCACGTAGATGTTGTTGACGTTGTTGTTGTCGAGCGGAAGGTTGATGAGCGGCGGGCCGTAGGAGGCCGTCGCCGTGTCGAGCTGGCTGCCGCCGTAGGGCATGATGTCCGGGGAAGCGCAGACGCTCGAGTCGGTCACCGGGACGATTCCGGAATCGCTGAACGTGTCGCGCATGAACAGATCCCGATAGAGCGGCATCGGCTTCTCCTTGCTCCTTGTCTAGGGTTGGACCTGCGTCAGGGTCACCGATCCGTCCCCGGCGACGACGACGTTGATCTTGGTGGTCGTCGCGTAGCTGAAGCTCCACGTCTGATCGAGGAAGAAGGCGTCGATGCCGAACGGCGGCTCCCGGCCGGGAACCCGGCCGAGGTCGACGAGCACGAGGGTTCCGCTCAGCGGCACGACTACATTGATGTTGCCGCCGGAGATGGGCGCGGCGCTGTAGTCCACCGTCGCTCCGCTGGCCTGGACGGCCTGAATCGCGATCGGCTGACTGTAATTGTTGACCACGCTTCCGAGTGACCAGGCCATAAGCTTCCTTCAGGGGTTCGAGATCAGTGCATTGGCGTGCCCATCGTTCAGGGACTGGTGGTGGTTGTTCAGCCCCTGGTTGAGCTTCTGGTTGTTGTAGAGAACGAGACCGTCGGCCACGATCTTTACCCCGGCGATGGTCCAGTCGCCGGTTCCGAACAGCGAGTTGTTCGGCGCCTTGCCCAGGGTGAACCTGTCCAGTACCGCCGGAGTCAGCGGAACGTGGACCGTCTCGTCCCCATTGCCGACATTCGTGAAGGTGAAGGTGTCGGTCTGACCCCGCTCGAACGGATTCCGGTGGTCACAGTGACTGGCATCGAGGAAGCCCCCCCAAAATGGCCCCGGCCACTCCGGGCCGCGTATCACGAAACTTACCTCGTCGTCCGTGCCTGCGAGCCAATTGGATCCGGTGGTGATGATGACCTGCAGGGTCTTGATCTGATAGTATCTGTCGTAGCTGTAGCCGAGATTGGCGATCGACTGCATCGTCGAAGGCCGGGCAATGTCCGGCTTGGTCAGCCAAGGATACATGGCATCCTCGAATCTGTGGCCCTGCGGTCCCGCTTCCCTGGGCACGTAGGGCGAATGGGGGTTGACCAGCTGCCATTCCGCCCAGATGCGATCCACGTTGCAGTGATGAAGGAAGAAAATCGGGTCGTTGCACGCCACGGGCACATTGGCCATCTGTCCGCCGACCCACATGTGCACGAGGTTGTGGAGACCGATCGGCCTCGTAAAGCCCTCCAGCGTCATCCGCATCGAACCCTCGGAGCGCTGGTCGAACGGAGCGACGTCGTATCGGCGCAGGTACATCAGTCGATGGACGTCCCGGCGCCTCGGCAGGCTCGGATATTCTTTGTTGCCCAGCACACGCCTCAGCCCATCCGTTGGCTTGCCGTTTCCGTCGATCGTCGCCCAGTCGCTCGGCTGGAACGGACCGCTCGTCACCGGCGTGCCCGCGCCGCCCATCAGATTCTCCGCCCAGACCAGGCTCTTGGCGCCAAGGCCGTCGGTCCAATCGTAATAAGGCAGGCCGAAATCGGGGTCGCCCATGGCGTCTTGGAGCCCGGCCTCGAATTCGAGGAGGAACTTTCGGTGCCACGGCAGAAAGGCCGGTCCCTTGTGGGCCGAGTCGAGCACTTTGCCGGACCAGGACGTCCACCGGGTCGCGGCGGCGTGACGGCGTATGAAGTCGTCGTAAGTCCCCTCGCTCTTCATCGTCTTGAGCCCGGCGATGAACCTCTCCTGATCGGCGGCTGAAAGGGCCAGGATGTTCTTCCTTACCGCCACGCCGTGTCCTCCGGCCCTGCCGCGCCGCCCCGGCCCAACGAGACCATGGCGCCATCATTCCGACAATCCTCAACAAACTCCATTTCGGAAGAGTCTTGGTTTTCCCCGGGCCGCCACGTAGCTGGCACGTGCCTGGCACGTAGCTGGCACCTACCGTGACTCCCAAGGGCCTGTGCGACGACCGGAGATTGGTTCGCGCGGAGGCGCGGAGGCGCGGAGACGCGGAGAGGGCGGCGCTTTCCCTTCCCCCGGCGCCGAATGAGCGAGCGCGATGATCGCGCCGGCTTCGCCGGAAATGCCCGCACTGCGAGCGCTCCCGGCACCTCTGCGTCTCTGCGTCTCTGCGCGAACCCGAAATTCCTCCGCGCCTCCGCGCCTCCGCGTGGGACCCTCAGCAGCGTTCCAGCGGCAAGGGAGTCAGATCCGGCTCCACCCAGCCCAGCCGGGCCTCGCGCGAGAACAGGGTCTTCGGGTCGTAGAAGCACAAGGGCCAGTCGCGCCGCCCCTCCTCCGAGCAGAGCAGCCCGTTGACCTTCTCGACCAGCGGCAGCTCCGCATCGACCCGCGCCAGATACGCGCGAACCGCCCGGATGAAGCACTGGGTGATCGTCTCGTGATAGCCTTCGCTGTCGCTGTTCACCCCGCCGACGCTCTCGTTGTAGCGGCGGATGAAGTCGGGGAGGTCGCGCTCCGGGGCGATGTCGGGGCGCTCGAGCAGGAGCCAGGCGCAGGTGGCGACGTGGGCCTCGTGGGTCCATTCCGGGCGCGGCAGGGTGCAGGCGAGCATGCCCTCCCCCACCCGGCGGATCGCCGCGTCGTCGGGGAAGAGGCGGGGTTCGTGCTTGTCGGTCATGGGACTCGGTCCTTGATGGCATAGAAAAAGGGCGCGCCGGCCTCCTGCCGGCGCGCCCTTTCGGAGCTGGGGACAGTCACTAGTGACTGTCCCCTTTTCGTGTCGGGTGTCAGGCGGCCGTCGGGGTGGGCTCCGCTTGGGCTTGTTGCTGCGAGCGCGGCGCGGCGTCGCGGACGCCCGCGTCGACATGGGCCTCGAACTTGGCGAAATTGTCGATGAACAGCTTCACCAGCTTCGCCGCCGTGGCGTCATACTCCGCCTTGTCGGCCCAGGTGTCGCGCGGGTTGAGGATGGCGCTGTCGACGCCCGGCACGCTGACCGGGACCTCGAAGCCGAAATTCTCGTCGGTGCGGAAAGTCACGTCGTTGAGCGAGCCGTCGAGCGCGGCGTTGAGAAGCGCGCGGGTCGCCTTGATCGGCATTCGCGAGCCGGTGCCGTACTTGCCGCCGGTCCAGCCGGTGTTGACCAGCCAGCACTTGACGTTGCCGCGCGCGATCCGCTCCTTGAGGAGGTTGCCGTAGACGCTCGGGTGGCGCGGCATGAACGGGGCTCCGAAGCAGGTCGAGAAGGTCGCCTCGGGCTCGGTCACGCCGATCTCGGTTCCGGCGACCTTGGCGGTGTAGCCGGAGAGGAAATGGTACATCGCCTGGTCGGGAGTCAGCCGCGCGATCGGCGGCAGCACGCCGAAGGCGTCGGCGGTCAGCATGACGATGTTGCGCGGCACCGGCCCCATATTGTCGGCCGAGCAATTGGGGATGAAGTCGATCGGATAGGCGCCGCGGGTATTCTCGGCGAAGGCATTGTCGTCGAGGTCGAGCTCGCGGGTCTCCTCGTCGATGACGACATTCTCGAGCACGGTTCCGAAGCGCTTCGTCGTCGCGTAGATCTCCGGCTCGGCCTCGGGCGAGAGGCGGATCATCTTGGCGTAGCAGCCGCCCTCGAAATTGAACACGGCGGTGTCGGACCAGCCATGCTCGTCGTCGCCGATCAGGGTCCGGCTCGCGTCGGCGGAGAGGGTCGTCTTGCCGGTTCCGGAGAGGCCGAAGAAGACGGCGGTGTCGCCCTTGGGGCCGATGTTGGCCGAGCAGTGCATCGGCATCACGCCCTCGACCGGAAGCAGATAGTTCAAAATCCCGAACACCGACTTCTTCATCTCGCCGGCGTAGGCGGTGCCGCCGATCAGGATCAGCTTCTCGGTCAGGTTGACCGCGATCACCGTCTCCGAGCGGGTGCCGTGGCGGGCCGGGTCGGCGCGGAAGCTGGGCAGGTCGACGATGGTGAATTCGGGCTCGAAGCCGGGCAGGTCGGCGGCGTCCGGGCGGACCAGCAGGGTGCGGATGAAGAGGTTGTGCCAGGCGAGCTCGTTGATCACTCGGACTCGCACCCGGTGCTCGGCCTGCGAACCGCCGTGGAGGTCGGCGACGAACAAAGTCTCCTTCTCGCCGAGCGCCGCCATGAAGTCGGCCTTCAACGCGGCGAAATGGTCGCTCGTCATCGACTTGTTGTTGTCCCACCAGATGGTGGTCTCGGTCTCGGCGTCGCGGACGATGAACTTGTCGTTGGCCGAGCGGCCGGTATGGGCGCCGGTACGCACCACGAGCGGGCCGTCCTTGGCCAGCATTCCCTCGCCGCGGCGGACGGCCTGCTCGACCAGCTGAGCGGTTCCGAGGTTCCAGTGAAGCTCGGCTTCGGTGGCGATACCAAGCCCCTTTGCCGGCACGCGATTGGCCACGACATTCTCCCTTTGAATTATATGACGAAACGGGCGGCCGGAGCCGCCCCTCGATGTGCCGCCGCCCATATCGGAGCGGGCCGGTTTCGTCAAAGGGTAGCGCCCCGCCGGGCCTCGCGGTAAGCAGCGCGGATGCCGGTGACGATCGCCCTGGTCGACGACGACCGCAACATCCTCACCTCGGTGTCGATCGCGCTCCAGGCGGAGGGCTTTGCGACGCGGGTCTATTCGGACGGCGAGGCGGCTCTGAAGGCGCTTGTCGACAACCCGCCCGAGCTCGCCGTGCTCGACGTCAAGATGCCGCGGATGGACGGCATGGAATTGCTTCGCCGGCTGCGCGAGAAGAGCGAGCTCCCGGTCATCTTCTTGACCTCCAAGGACGAGGAGATAGACGAGGCGCTCGGCCTCGCGATGGGTGCGGACGATTACGTCGCCAAACCGTTTTCCCAAAGACTCCTGATCGCCCGGATCCGCGCCGTCTTGAGGCGGGCGGAGGCGCGGGCGGCGCCGGTCGACGAGGCGCAGCCCGAGGCGGAGACGCCGCAGATCGTGCGGGGGCGGCTTGTCATGGATCCGGCCCGGCACCGGGTGGCGTGGGGCGGCAGGGATGTCACCCTGACGGTCACCGAGTTCATGATCCTGGAGGCGCTCGCGCAGCGGCCCGGAGTGGTCAAGTCGCGCAACCAGCTGATGGACGTCGCCTATCAGGACGACATCTATGTCGACGACCGAACGATCGACAGCCACATCAAGCGCCTGAGGCGCAAGTTCCGAAGCGCCGATCCCGAGTTCAAGGCGATCGAGACGCTCTACGGCGTGGGCTACCGCTTTGCCGAGGAGTGACGAGAAGGATCTCGAGCTTAAATGGTCGGGACGCTGGATGCTCCTCCACCGCATCCTCGCGGTCAACATCTTCGCTCTTGCCATCCTCGCCGGCTCGATCTTCTACCTCGACAGCTTCCGCGGCCGGCTGACGACGGGCGCGGTCGGCAATGCCGAGACCCAGGTCGGAATAATGGCCGATTCGCTGTCGCTCGCCGAGCCGGGCGAGGAGACCGCCCTGCTGCACCGGCTCGGCACCCGCTCGAGGACGCGCTTGCGGGTGTTCGGCGCCGACGGAACGATCCGGATGGACAGCTGGGACGGGGCGCCGGCGACCTACGAGCTGCGCGACCCGAGCAAGGAGCCGTGGCGCAAGGACTTCGCCCGACTGCTCGACAATGCGTTCGACGCGATCGTCGGGGCCCCGTCGCCGCCGCCGCTGCCCTTCCCCGAGCCCGACCGGCTGGAGGGCTGGAGCGAGGCTGCGGCGGCGCGCGGCGGCGGCCCGTCGCGAACGATGCTTCGGCGCGCGCCCGAGGGCACGCCGTTCATCTCCGCCGCGAAACGGGTGCCGGGCTCCGACGATGTGCTGCTGCTCACCCGCAACGCCCGCGACATCCGCCGGATCACCCGCGACGAGCGCACGACCTTGCTGATCGTCGTCTTCGTCACCCTGATCGTCTCGGTGCTCCTGTCGCTGTTCCTCGCGCGCACCATCGCTTTGCCGCTGCGCCGGCTGGCCCGGGCGGCGCACCGGGTCCGGCTCGGGCGGGCGCGCGAGGTAGCGGTCCCGACCCTGCCCGAGCGGCGCGACGAGATCGGGCTGCTCGCCCGCGCCCTGGGCGACATGACCCAGTCGCTGCGCTCCCGGATCGACGCGACGGAGGCCTTCGCCGCCGACGTCACCCATGAGCTCAAGAACCCCCTCGCCTCGCTGCGCTCAGCGGTCGACAGCCTCGACAGGATCGAGGATCCGGAGCTTCGCCGCCAGCTGATCCAGGTTGTGCGCAGCGACGTGGTCCGGCTCGACCGGCTGATCGTCGACATCGCCGAGGCATCTCGGCTCGACGCCGAGCTGAGCCGCGCCCGATTCGAGCCGGTCGATCTCGGCCACCTGCTCGAATCTTTGCTCGAGCTGTGGCGGCCGCGGGCGGAGGAACGGCAGGTGCGGCTCGCCTTCGCCCGGCCGCGGGTGGGCAGCGCCGTCATCCTCGGCGACGAGGCGCGGCTCGCCCGCGCGATCGACAATATCGTCGACAACGCCATCTCCTTCTCGCCGCCGGGCGGGCTGGTCGAGATCGGCGCGGCCCAGTTCGGCGGCGAGGTTACGGTGGCGGTCGAGGACGAGGGGAAGGGGGTGCCGGAGGAAGCGCGCGAAGCGATCTTCCGCCGGTTCCACAGCGTCCGCCCCGAGGCCGACGGCTTCGGGCGCCATTCCGGGCTCGGCCTCGCCATCGCCCGGGCGACGGTCGACGGCCATGACGGCAGGATCGAGGTCGAGGGCCGGCACGACGGCCGCAGCGGCGCCCGCTTCGTCCTTCGCTTCCCGGAGGCGCCGTCCGAATGAGCTTCCCGCCCGACGAGACGGTCCACGCGTCGTGCGTCGCCATCGGCGGCCGCGGAGTGCTGCTGGCAGGCCGATCCGGAGCAGGCAAGTCGGACCTCGCCTTGCGCCTGATCGACCGCGGGGCGACGCTGGTCAGCGACGATTATACGGAGCTGAGATGCGTCGGCGGCACCCTCCTCGCCGACGCCCCGGCGGCGATCGCCGGCAAGATCGAATTGCGGTCCGTCGGACTCGTCGAGCTGGAAGCTGCGTCGCGGGTTCCAATCTGTCTCCATGTCGACCTGGACGGCACTCCGGATCGGCTGCCCGAGCCGCGGACCGTCCGACTCGCCGGACAGGACATTCCCCAGGTCGCGCTCGCCGCGCTTGAGCCGTCGGCGCCGCTCAAGCTAGAATATGCGCTCGTGCGCTTTGGACTTCCCCTTTGACCGCCGGGCCGGCCCCGCAACGGATCCTGCTCGTCACCGGCCTGTCCGGCGCCGGCAAGTCGACCGCCTTGAGGACGCTCGAGGATCTCGGCTGGGAGGTGGTCGACAACCTGCCCCTGTCGCTGCTCGAGGATCTGCTCGAGACCCCGCTCGGCACCGGCAACCGGAAGCGGCGGCGGCCGCTGGCGCTCGGCGTCGACAGCCGCACCCGCGATTTCGACGCCAACCGGATCGTCCAGCAGATCAAGGCCCTGGCCAGCGAGCAAAGGGTGCCGGTCGAGACCCTCTATTTCGACTGCGCCGGCACCGAATTGCTGCGCCGCTATTCGGAGACGAGGCGGCGCCATCCGCTTGCCCCCGACCGCCCGGCCACCGACGGAATCGCCGCCGAGCGCGAGCTGATGGAGCCGCTCAGGCGCTGGGCCGACCATGTCGTCGACACGACCGACACCGCCCCCAACGCGCTCCAGCAGCAGATCCGCCAGCGCTTCGGCGGCGGCGCGGTGGCGCCGACCCTGTCGATCATGTCGTTCGGATTCGCCCGCGGCATACCGCGCAACGCCGACAACGTCTTCGACCTGAGGTTCCTCCGCAATCCCTATTGGGTCGACGAATTGCGCGACCTGACCGGCCTCGATCCGGCGGTCGGCGACCATATCGCCGACGACCCCGCTTACGACGAGGCGATCGGCCGGATCGAGGAGCTGCTCCTCGTCCTGCTGCCGCGCTACGGCGAGGAAGGGAAGTCGTACGTCACCGTCGCCTTCGGCTGTACCGGAGGAAGACACCGGTCGGTCCACGTCGCCGAGCGTGTCGCTACCCGGTTGCGCGAAGCCGGTTTTTCGCCCACGGTCGAGCATCGCGACCTCGCCTCGCCGCCGCGCGAGGGAGTCGAAACGCGGCCTGGGGGCAAGCCGCAGGATTGGGAAGTCTGAATGATTGGTCTGGTTTTGGTGACCCATGGCCGGCTCGCGGCTGAGTTCGTTCGGGCGATGGAGCATGTCGTCGGTCCGCAGGAGCGGATCGAGTCGATCTGCATCGGCCCGGACGACGACATGGAGGAACGGCGCAACGACATCGCCGAAGCCATCGCCAAGGTCGATGACGGCAGCGGAGTGATCATCCTCACCGACCTGTTCGGCGGCACTCCGTCCAACCTCGCCATCTCGCTGATGAAGTCGGAGAAGGTCGAAGTCATCGCCGGAGTCAATCTGCCGATGCTGATCCGGCTGGAGGGCGCGCGCAAGCTGCTCGACGTCAGGGCCGCCGTCGCCGCCGCGCGCGAGGCCGGCCGCAAGTACATCTCGGTCGCCTCGGAGATCCTCGGGGAGACCGTCTGAGCGTGGCCAGCCGGACGGTCGAGATGAAGAACCGGCGCGGCCTCCATGCCCGCGCCAGCGCCCGCTTCGTCACCCTCGCCGCCGGCCTTCCCGCCGCGGTCGAGGTCGAGAAGGACGGCAGCCGGGTGTGCGGCACCTCGATCATGGGCCTGATGATGCTGGGCGCCGCGATGGGCGACAGCATCACCATCCACACCGAGGGCGACGGCGCCGACGAGGCGCTGGAAGCTCTGGTCGCGCTGGTCGAGGACCGGTTCGGCGAGGAGTGACTCCCCTCCCTGAGTGCAGGGAGGGGGGTAGTTACGTTGCACCCCACTGCCAATCTGCTAGCGCCGGAGCATGCCGCGCCAGATCACCGCTTTCTCCAATCCGCTGGTCAAGGACGTGCGGGCGCTCCGCGAGAAGAAGGGGCGGCGGCGGCAGGGGATGTTCCTCGCCGAGGGGCTGAGGATCCTCACCGAGGCACGCGAGGCCGGAAGGCTGCCGGCGATCCTGTTCTACGCGGCGGGCACGACCCACCCCCTGCTCGACACTTTGATCGCCGAGGTGGAGACGGCGCATGGCGACGTGATCGAGACCAATGCCGACATCCTCCACAAGCTGACCGGCAAGGAGAATGCCCAGACGGTGCTCGGCGTCTACCGGGCCTTCGACACGAGCCTGGACCGGCTCGACCGGGCCGCGGCGCCCCTGTGGATCGTCGCCCAGGCGCTTCGCGACCCGGGGAATCTCGGCACTATCCTGAGGACCGGCGACGCGGTCGGCGCCGGCGGGCTGATCCTGGTCGACGATTGCGTCGACCCGTTCTCAACCGAAGCGGTGCGCGCCTCGATGGGGGCCTTGTTCACGCAGAGGATCGCCGCGGCGCCCTGGACCGAGTTCCTGACCTGGCTTCGGCGCGGCGAGGGCCAACTGATCGGCACCAGCCTCAGGGCCGAGCTCGACTATCAGGCGCCGCGCTACGCCAGGCCCGCCTTCCTGCTCGTCGGCAACGAAGCGCAGGGGCTGCCCGAGGAATATGAGGCGGAATGCGACCTGCTGGTGAAGATGCCGATGGCCGGCAAGGCCGACAGCCTCAACGCCGCGGTCGCGACGGCGGTGATGGCCTATGAGGTGATCAACCAGTGGCGGCGAAGCTGAATTTGGAATCCGGCGCCCGTTCTGGCAGTGTAACAATATGACCCGAACCCCCTTCGCTCTCCTCGCCGCCGCGGCAGCGCTCGCCGCCTGCACCAACCCGGCCGAAACCAACGAAGTCGTCGAGGCCAATGCCGTCGTCGAGGCCAAGGCGGCCGCCGCCGGCAATCTGGCCGAGCCCGCTCCTCCCGCCGCCGGCAACGAGGCCGTCTCCAACGCCGCCGCGCCGGCAAAAACGACTCCCGAGCCGAGGGCCGCCCAGGAAAGCTATGCCGCGCTCGGCCAGGAGCCGGGGTGGGCGCTCAAGATCGCCGGCGGGCGGATCGACTATACCGGCAATTACGGGGAGAAGAAGATCAGCGTCGCCCGCCCCGGGCCGACGCCGACCCGCAACGGCCGGCGCTATACGACCCCCCGCCTCACCGTGACCGTCACCTACACGCGCTGCAACGACGCGATGAGCGGCTTCGGCTTCGAGCACGAGGTGACGATCGTCGCCGACGGCGAAACCTACAAAGGCTGCGGCGGCGCCCGGAAGAAGAACTGGGATATGTAGCCGTCATCCCGGCGAAGGCCGGGACCCAGGAACACCGGTCCTGAAAATCGCCCGCATCTGTTCCTGGGTCCCGGCTTTCGCCGGGATGACGAACGGCGGCCTCCCACTCCCGCTCAGCTCGGCTTGCCGTCGGTCTCCGTCGGGAACAGCTTGGTCAGCGGCCGCGGCGCGCCTTCGACCACCGGCAGCTCCTCGATCGCCTTGGCGCCGCTCGACACTTCGAGAGTCTCGAACCGACGGGCCTGGGTCAGCACCTGGCTTTCGAGGCTTCCGACGAAGGCGTTGTAGGCGCCGGTGGCGAGCTCTAGGTTGCGGCCCATCCGGGCGACGTGGCCGCCCATGGTGGCGAGGCGGGCGTGGAGCTCCTTGCCGAGCCGGGCGATCTCGGCCGCTTCCTCGGCGAGCTTCTCCTGCCGCCACACCGTGGCGACGGTGCGGGCGATGGCGACGAGGTTGGTCGGGGTGGCGAGCAGCACCCGGCGCTCGAACGCCCATTCCCAAAGGCCCTCGTCCTGCTCGAGCGCGGCGGTGAGGAAATGCTCGCCGGGAATGTACATGACGACATAGTCGGCGGCGTCGCCGAACTGGTCCCAGTAATTCTTCGAGCCGAGCTTCTGGGCGTGGACCCGGATCGACGCGGCATGCGCCTTGAGATGCTGGGTGCGGACCGTCTCGTCGACCTCCTGGTTCGCGTCGAGGAAGGCGTTCAGCGAGCATTTGGCGTCGATGATCAGCTTGCGCCCGCCGGGAAGCCGGACGATCACGTCGGGCCTGAGGCGGCCGTCCTCGGTCTCGACCGACACTTCCGACTGGAAATCGACGAACGGCGACAGGCCGGCCTGCTCGAGCACGTTCTTGAGGCTCTGCTCGCCCCAGCGGCCGCGCGCCTTCGGGCTGGAGCGGAGCGCGTTGACCAGCCGGGCGGTCTCGTCGCGGACTTGGCCGTGGCCGGCGTGGAGCAGGGTCACCGCCTCGCGCAGCGCCTCGTAGCTGCCCACCCGCTCCTTCTCGACCTTGGTCAGGCCCTCCTCGTAGCGCTTGAGGGTCGCCTCGACCGGCTGCAGCAGGGCCTTCAACTGCTCCTGCGTCTTCTCGCCGGCCTGGTTGAAGCGGGCGTCGGCGCGCTCGAGGAAATTCTTCTGGGCCTCGCCGAGAAGCTTGCCGCCGATCTCGCTGAACTGGGCCGACAGGGTCTCGCGGGCATCCTTCAGCTCGGCGATCCGCTCCTGGAAGTTGCGCTCCTGCGCCTCGTGGGCCGACGACAGGCGGGCGCATTCGGTGCGGGCGTCGGCGCAGGCCTGGCGGGCCTCGTCGAGCCTGACCTGCATGTCGGCCAGGTCGGTGATCGCCTTGCGGAAATCCTCCACCCGGTCGTCGCGCTCCCTGCGGTAGAGCGCGGCCTGGCGGGTGCCGAGGAACCAGCCCGCGGCGAGGCCGGCTGCGGCGGCGAGGAGGAGGAAGAGGAGGATCTGGGTGTCCATGTCCGGCCTTGGGAACGAAGGGCGAACCTAAGGGACTGGAAGGAAATGGTAAAGAGCGCGGCTGCGGAAGCTGTGGATAAGCTCCGAGGATTCCCCCTCCCTGCACGCAGGGAGGGGTCAGGGGTGGGTGCGCCGGAGACGGCAGTGAATCTTCGGAGGCGTACCCACCCGCGGCCCCTCCCTGCGTGCAGGGAGGGGAGAGCTACGCCGCCAGCTTCGCCCGCTCCTTGCGGGCCTTGGCGAGCTTCTTGAGGATCATGTCGCGCTTCAGGCGGGAGAGGTGGTCGATGAACAGGATGCCCTCGAGATGGTCCATCTCGTGCTGCAGGCAGGTGGCGAGGAGGCCGTCCAGCTCCTCCTCGTGGACCTTGCCGTCGCGGTCGAGCCAGCGGGCGCGGATCGAGGCGGGGCGCTCGACCTCGGCATATTGGTCGGGGACCGAGAGGCAGCCTTCCTGATAGGGGACGACCGTCTCGGCGCTGCGCAGGATCTCCGGGTTGATGAACACCAGCGGCTTGCGGACCGGATCGCCCTCCTCCTCCTCCGGGTCCTGGAGGTCGATGACGAGGATCCGCTTGGGCACTCCGACCTGGATCGCGGCGAGGCCGATTCCGGGGGCGGCGTACATCGTCTCGAACATGTCGTCGATCAGCAGCTGGATCTCGGGTGTGATCGCCTCGACGGGCGAGGAGACCTGCCGGAGCAAGGGGTCCGGGGCTTCGAGGATCGGGCGGATGGCCATGGCTTTTATTTAGGGATTGGAGGCGTTTTCGTCAACGCGGGGGGGCTGAGGAGCCCGGAGATCCAACCCCCTCTCCCCTGCGGGGAGAGGGTTGGGGTGAGGGGGCTCTGAGGTGGAGAATCTCGTCGGAAGCCGAGCCCCCTCACCCTGCCCTCTCCCCCGCTGGGGAGAGGGGATTCAATAGCGCAGGAACGGCCGGCGCTCCTCCAGCCAGGCCTCTTCGTCGGGCATGGTGAGAGCGTCCAGATCGCCCGGCGCGGACTCGGGATCGTCGACCCATTCGCGCAGGGCGGGGCCGCCGTTGATGACGTCGATGGCGAGCTTGCCGAACTCATATTCGTAGGCGAAGTCGCGCCACAGATCGTAGTCCGGCCGGAGCCGGCGGATCGCCTTGAAGGCGAGCGACTGAAGCCGCCACGGGCGGAAGGAATCGTGATCGTAGAAGCCGCCTTCGGGGTGGATATGGACCCCGTGGCACGTCTTGCCCGCATGCTTGTGGAAGGTCGGCTCGAAGGCGATCTCGCGGAAGGCGCAGCCGTGCAGCCATTCCGGGGCGAGGCGGCGCATCTCGGCGATCAGGGCGCGAGCATCGAGATCGGGCGCCCCGAACAGCTCGAGCGGACGGGTGGTGCCCCGCCCTTCCGAGAGCGTGGTTCCCTCGAGCATGACCGTTCCGGCATAGGCTCGCGCCATTCCGAGGTTGGCGGCGTTGGGGCTGGGATTGATCCAGATCCGCTCGGCCGGCCAGCCGAAGCCGGGGCCGGAGTCGGGCTCGTAGCCCTCCATCTCGATCACCCGATAATCGACGTCGAGCTTCATCGCCTCGACGAACCACAGGCCGAGCTCGCCCAGGGTCAGGCCGTGGCGCATCGGCAGCGGACCGGCGCCGACGAAGCTCTCCCAGCCCGGCCGAAGCGTGAGGCCCTCCACCGGCCGGCCGGCGGGATTGGGCCGGTCAAGCACCCAGACCTGCTTGCCCTGCCCGGCCGCCGCCTCGAGCACGTAGAGCAGGGTGGTGATGAAGGTGTAGATCCGGCAGCCGAGATCCTGCAGGTCGACCAGGATGGTGTCGAACGTGCCCATCGACTGGCCGGTCGGCCGGCGCACCTCGCCGTAGAGGCTGAAGACGGGGATGCCGTGCGCGGGATCGGTGAAATCGTCCGATTCCACCATATTGTCCTGCTTGTCGCCGCGCAGGCCGTGCTGCGGCCCGAAGGCGGCGGTGACGTTGAGGCCGCGCTCGATCAGCGCGTCGAGCGAATGGGTGAGGTCCTCGGCGACCGAGGCGGGATGGGCGAGCAGGGCGACCCGCCTGCCCTGGAGGGGGGCGCGCAAGGCGGGGTCGGCGAGCAGTCGATCGAGGCCGGTCTTCATGCCGGCTTCGCTGCCGGGAGTTCGATCCGAAAGCAATCCGGATGATGGAAATCGGGCTTCCCGGCCGGGTGGGCGAGCGCCCAGTAGGAGATTCGGCCGTTATTCTCCTCGATGACGGCGGAGAGGCCGAGCTGCCAGGGCCGGTCGAGCACCAGGCTCATCGCCGGATCGAGAGTCACTTCGGCCTTGAGCGAATAGAAGCTGGGCTCGAATCGCTCCAGGGTGTCGAAGCCGGCTTCCTTGAGCCGCGCCCTCTGGTCCCGCTCCATCGGCCGGCGGCGCTGGTCCGCGCCCAGGATCGAAACCTCGAGCCCCGACGCGGCCTCCATCCCCTCGCGGTAGCGGCGGAAGCGCCAGGCGGTCCAGTCGCCCGTGGGGGCGAGGTTGAACTCGAGATACTCCTCCTCGCCGGCGACTCGGACGAAGGCCTCGAAGCAGGTGTGCATCCACAGCGGATCGGCGCATCCGTCGGGCTGTTTCATCCGGACGTCCTGCGCCGCGCCGAGAAGCACGTAGCGCAGGGCGAGCTTCATCGGCCGGGTGCGCGCCAGCTCCACCTCGATCCCGGTCAGCGGGCCGCAAGGCGTATCCGGGTGGCGCTGGAGGGACAGGCGCAGGGACATCGCCGCCCCCTACGTCATTCCCGCGAAAGCGGGAATCCCGCTTCTTCCATGGGCAGTTCGACAGGAAGCGGGATTCCCGCTTTCGCGGGAATGACGGGGTGGGTAAGCAGCACGCCCATGTCAGAATACAAATCCGAACTCCTCCGACTCCTCGAAGCGCGCGGCTATATCCACCAGCTGACCGACGCCGAGGCGCTGGACGACCTGGCCTTGCGCCAGGTCGTCCCCGGCTACATCGGCTTCGACGCGACCGCGCCCTCGCTCCACGTCGGCAGCCTCGTCCAGATCATGATGCTGAGGCGGCTCCAGCAGGCCGGGCACAAGCCGATCGTGCTGATGGGCGGCGGCACGTCGAAAATCGGCGACCCGAGCTTCAAGGACGAGGCCCGCAAGCTTCTCGACGCGGAGACGATCAACGCCAACATCGCTTCGATCCGGCGCGTTTTCGAGCGCTTCCTGACGTTCGGGGAGGGGCCGGCCGACGCGATCATGCTCGACAATGCCGAATGGCTCGACCGGCTCGAATATATCCCGTTCCTGCGCGAGATCGGGCAGCATTTCTCGGTCAACCGGATGCTCAGCTTCGACAGCGTCAAGCTGCGCATGGACCGCGAGCAGTCGCTCTCCTTCCTCGAGTTCAACTACATGATCCTGCAGGGCTACGATTTCCTCGAGCTGTCGCGGCGGGCGGCCTGCCGGCTGCAGCTGGGCGGCTCCGACCAATGGGGCAATATCGTCAACGGAATCGAGCTTTGCCGCCGGGTGGACTCGACCCAGGCCTTCGGGCTGACCACCCCGCTCATCACCACCGCCGACGGCGGCAAGATGGGCAAGACCGAGAAAGGCGCGATTTGGCTCAACGCCGACCAGCTCAGCCCCTACGACTACTGGCAGTTCTGGCGGAACACGCAGGACGGCGACGTCGGCAGGTTCCTGCGCCTGTTCACGGACCTGCCGCTCGGCGAGATCAAGCGGCTCGAGGGCCTTGCGGGGAACGAGATCAACGAGGCTAAAAAGCTGCTCGCCGACGCGGCCACCGCAATGGCCCACGGCGATGACGCCGCCCGCAATGCGGCGGAGACCGCGCGCGCGACGTTCGAGCAGGATGGCGCCGGCGACGCGCTGCCGACGCTGCGGGTGGCCGGGACGATCTCCCTCGTCGAGGCGCTGATCGGCCTCGGCTTCGCGACTTCGAAGAACGAGGCGCGCAGGTTGATCGCGCAGGGCGGCGCCCGCATCGACGGCGAGACGGTCACTGAAGACGCCGCCATCGCCGTGGTCGACAGCGTGCGGATTTCCGCCGGCAAGAAGAAGCACGGGCTGCTGACCGCGTGAGGCTGCTGGCGCGAAGTCCCCTCTCCCGCATTTCGCGGGAGAGGAGGGGCCCGCCCGCGCAGCGGGTGGGAGGTGAGGGTCTTTTCCGCCGACTTGGCAAGACCCTCACCCCCCAAGCCTTCGGCTTGGGTCCCCCCTCTCCCGCGAAAAGCGGGAGAGGAAGAACAACCCTGCTTCCGCTCGCGGCGTTGCTGGTTGTGGCCGCAGCCCCCGCGCCGCAGACACTCGAGCTGGTCGACGCGCCGCGGGGCCGCCCCGTCCCCGTCGCCCTCTACGGCGCCACGCCAGGCAAGCCGAAACTGCTGGCGCTGATCTCGCACGGCTATGGCGGGACCAATCGCGCTTATTCCTTCGTGGCCGAGGATCTGGTGAAGCGCGGCTATGTCGTCGCCTCGGTCCAGCACGAGCTGGAGGGCGATGCGCCGATGCCAACGGTCGGGGAGCCGGCGGTGGTCCGGCGGCCGTGGTGGGATCGCGGTGCGGCGAACCTGCTGTTCGTCATCCGCGAGATGCGCGCGCGCAACATCGCGAACCGCCGCCCCGTCCTCCTCGTCGGCCATTCCAACGGCGGCGATTCGAGCATGCTCCTTGCTGCGCAGCACGCAGCGACGGTCGGGACGGTGTTCACGCTCGACAACCGCCGGATGAGGATGCCTCGAACGGCGCGCCCGCGCATCTGCTCGGTGCGCTCCAGCGACCAGCCCGCGGATACCGGAGTGCTTCCGACCGCGGCGGAGCAGCGCCGTTACCGGATGGTGATCGGCACCGTGCCGGGGCTGATCCACAACGACATGTGGGACGGCGCGACCGCGGCTCAGAAGCAGGCGATGCTGGGCTGGCTCCGGCGCTGCCTTGGGCGCTAGCAGCGCGCCTTCAGCTCTCGTTCCAATCGTCCGCCCAGATCTCCTCATCGTCGACCATCCGGCCGAGCAAGGCCGCCCGTGCGGCGAGCAGAGGAGCAAGCGACTTCCGTTCCCCGGCGCTCTGTCCGATCGCGATGTCGGGATGCGCTTCGCCGCGTTCCATCAGCAGGGCCGCTTCACGCCACCGTTCGGAAAGGGCCCGAACCGCCTCGCGCGGAACCTCTCCTTCGTCCCTGCTGACATAGTCGGTCGGCAGATCGCCGCTTATCACCCAATGGCCGACCCACCCCGGATCGGTCTCGCTTTCGAGCGCCCACACCGCCACGTTCGGGGCGATGAACCAAGCGGGCCAGTCGCCGACGCTCCGGTGGGGGATGCGCTGAGCCTCCACATAAGCGACCACCTTGGCCCGCTCTTCGTCGCACCAAGCATCCTCGACGTCCGGATCGTCATAATCGGGCTTGTCCGCCATAGGCCCTCCTCAGCCCGATCGAAGCAGCGCCACCGCCGAATCGCGCTCCATCAGGTATAGCAGCACCCGCGCCGCCCGCCCCCTCGGTCCTTCCAGCCCGCCGTCGCGGTCGACGAGCAGCCTCGCATCGTCGCTCGCCGTCTGCGCGAGCTCCGAAATCTGCTCGGGCGACGCCAGCCGGAACTGGGCCTCGCCCGACTGCTTGGTGCCGAGAATCTCTCCCGCCCCGCGCAGCCGAAGATCCTCCTCGGCGATCCGGAAGCCGTCGTTCGTCTCGCGCATCAGGGCGAGGCGGGCTCGGCCGGTCTCGCTCAGCGCGTTGCCGCGCAGCAGCAGGCAGATCGAGCGGCCCTCCCCTCGCCCGACGCGGCCCCTCAGCTGGTGGAGCTGGGCGAGGCCGAAGCGGTCGGCGCCCTCGACGATCATCAAGGTGGCGTTGGGTACGTCTACGCCCACTTCGATGACGGTGGTGGCGACGAGGACCGGGATGGCGCCCTGCTGGAAGGCGGCCATCACCTCGTCCTTCTCCGGCCCCTTCATCCGGCCGTGGACGAGCCCGACCTTGTCGCCGAAGCGCAGGCGGAGCAGCCGCGCCCGCTCCTCGGCGGCGGCCTGGTCGGAGACTTCGCTCTCCTCGACCAAAGGGCAGACCCAATAGGCCTGGCCGCCGCGGGCGATGTGGCGGGCGAGCGCGTCGGCGACGTCGGGAATCTTCTCGAGGCTGACCACCCGGGTCTCGACCGGCTGGCGGCCCGGCGGCATCTCGTCCAGCCGGCTGACGTCCATCTCGCCATATTGGGTAAGCGTCAGGGTGCGCGGGATTGGAGTCGCCGTCATCACCAGCAGGTGCGGCGGCCGCTCGGCCTTCGCGGCGAGCATCATCCGCTGGGCGACTCCGAAGCGGTGCTGCTCGTCGACGACGGCAAGACCTAGGCGCTTGTAGACCACCGCCTGCTGGAAGATGGCGTGGGTTCCGACGAGCAGGTCGATCGAGCCGTCGGCGAGGCCCATCAGGGTCGATTCCCGGGCCCTCCCCTTCTCCCGGCCGGTCAGGATCGCGACGTTGACCGGAAGGCCGGCCAGCTGGCGCGACAGGGTCTCGAAATGCTGGCGGGCGAGGATCTCGGTCGGGGCGAGCAGCGCCGCCTGGGCGCCGGCCTCGACGGCGGTCAGCATCGCCATCAAAGCGACCAGGGTCTTGCCCGAGCCGACGTCGCCCTGGAGCAGGCGAAGCATCGGGGTTTCCTGCTGGAGGTCGCCCTCGATCTCGGCGACGGCCCGGCGCTGGGCGCCGGTGGCGGCATAGGGCAGGTCGAGCCGGTCGCGGAGCCGGCCGTCGCCCTTCAGCGGCACGCCTCGGCGGCGCTTCGACGAGGCCCGGACCAGCATCAGGGCGAGCTGGTTGGCGAACACCTCGTCATAGGCGAGCCGCTCGCGCGCCGCAGCGGGGTTGCGGGCGCGGTGGGCGTTGGCGAGCGCCTCCTCCCAGGAGGGCCAGCCCCGCGCGGCGAGAAGGCTCGGCTCGATCCATTCGCCGAGCTGCGGCACCCGGGCGAGCGCCTGGCCCGCGAGATCGGCCATGCGCCGGTTGGTGAGACCTTCCGACAAAGGATAGACCGGCTCGCGCTCCGGCAGGTCCAGCGCCTCGTTCGGCTCGAGCACATAGTCCGGATGGACCATCTGCAATTCCTGCCCGTACATTTCCATCCGGCCGGAAACGACTTTCGGTACCCCGAGGGGGAATTGCTTCTTCGCCCAGCCGGGATTGTGGAAATAGGTCAGCGAGAGGTAATTGCCCTGACGGTCCGTGGCCTGGACCCGGAAAGGGCTTCGCGGCCCGCCTTGCCGGTAGTCGACGGGAGTCACTACGATCGTGACGACACCGCCCGCGTCGGCCATGTCGAGAACGTCGACCTTCTTGCGCTCGATCCAGTTGACCGGGATGTGGAAGAGGATGTCGACCACGCGGTTCAGGCCAAGCCGCTTCAGGGGCTTGGCGAGTGCCGGCCCGATGCCCTTCAGCACCTCCACTTCGGCGAACAGGGGGTTGAGGATGTCGGGCCGCATCAGGGTTCCGTAAGTCGAGCGACGCGGCCTAACAATCCTCCCCGGAACGGGGAGGGAAAAGCAGGTCTTGAGCCCCATCCCCCTCCCGTTATAAATCACCCCTGCGGACCGGGCCCCTCTGGCGGCCGTCTCCTGGACGACCGTGATGTCGGACCGCATCGGGCTGAGCCCGGTGCAGTTCCACGGCCCATCGCCCCCTGCATCGCAAGCTTCGTCCGATTTCGATGACATATCGATTTTGGAGAGAGGCTATGAATCCCTTCATCTACCGCCTGACCCTGGTCCACCGCCGCCTCGACGAGGAAATCCGGCGCGAGCTGCAGCAGCGCTGGCCCAACAGCATCAGGCTGCTCCGGCTCAAGAAGCTGAGGCTGGCGGTCAAGGACCGGCTCTACGCCAAGCAGCGACGCGCCGTCGGCATCTGAACCTGCGGCCGGCGGGCTGGAGCCAGTCCCGCCGGCCTCCCCCACTTCGCGGACCGGGCCCCTCTGACGATCCCGTCGGATCGCGATGTCGGCCGCACATCGTCAACAGGAGGCCCAATTGGATTTTCTCACCCTGCTCTGGCTGGGCAAGCCGCTCTGGATGTGGCTCGCCTTCCTCGCCATCGTCATCGTCCTTCTCGCCCTCGACCTGGGCGTGCTTCACCGCAAGCAGCGCGAGATAGGGGTGCGCGAGAGCCTGACGCTTTCCGCCGCCTATATTGCGCTCGGCCTCGGCTTCGGCGGCTGGGTCTGGTGGTACATGGGCGAGCCGGCCGGCCTCGCCTACGTCACCGGCTTCGTCATCGAGAAGAGCCTGGCGATGGACAACGTCTTCGTCATCGCCATGATCTTCACCTATTTCGCGGTTCCGCGGCTCTACCAGCACCGGGTGCTCTTCTGGGGCATATTGGGGGTGATCGTGCTTCGCGCGGTCATGATCGGCCTGGGCGCCGCCATGGTCCAGCAGTTCGGCTGGGTGCTCTACCTGTTCGCCGCCTTCCTGATCTTCACCGGCATCAAGATGTGGCTGATGGCCGAGAAGGAATATGACGTCGGGTCAAGCCCGGTGCTGCGCTGGCTTCGCAAGCGGCTGCCGGTGACGGAAGACCTCCACGGCGACAATTTCTGGGTGCGCAAGGCGGACCCGGCGACGGGCCGGCCCGCCTGGTTCATCACCCCGCTCTTCCTGGCCCTGGCGATGGTGGAGATCGTCGACGTCGTCTTCGCGGTGGATTCGGTGCCGGCGATCTTCGCCATCACCTCGGATCCGTTCATCGTCTACACGTCGAACATCTTCGCCATCCTCGGCCTTCGGGCGCTCTATTTCGCGCTGGCGGCGATGGTTCACCGCTTCCACTATCTGAAATATGCGCTTGCGGTGCTGCTGGTGTTCATCGGCTCCAAGATCTTCGTCGCCGACGCGCTGGGGCTGGCGAAGATCCCGCCGGCGGTCTCGCTGTCGGTCACCTTCGCCATCCTCGCGGCCGGCGTCGGCTGGTCGCTTTGGAAGACCCGCGGCACCCCCGTCATTCCGGCGAAAGCCGGAATCCACGAACACCGACCCTAGCGGAAAGCCGCCGGCCTCCGTGTTCCTGGGTCCCGGCTTTCGCCGGGATGACGATAGCGGGAGCTTCACAGGCCCGCCGCCAATCCCTAGATCGGCGGCAATTCGAGCCGGCACGCCCAAAAAGCGTGCCGGCCTTTTCCGCATGGAGCTTCCTTGGACCCGGCCGACCGCCTCAAACGTCTCCGCTTCCGCGCCTGGCACCGGGGCGTGAGGGAGGCCGACTTCATGATCGGCGGATTCTTCGACGCCAACGGCGAATCCTGGGGCGAGGACGAGATGGCCTGGTTCGAGGCCCTGCTCGAGGAGCAGGACGCCGACGTCATGGCCTGGGCGATCGGAACCGCCGAGCCGCCGGAGCGCTACCGCGGGGCGCTGATGCGGCGGCTGCAGACCCTCAACTATATCAAGCATCCCGAATAGTGACCGACATCCACAAGATCCTCTCGGCGAAGCGGCCGACGACCCTGGCCGGAGCGCCCGCCGGCTTCCTGCCCTGGCTGGCCGCCGACCTCGCTCGCGCCGCCAGGGGCCGAGCCGTGTTCGTCGCCCCCGACGAGGCGGCGATGCGGCACCTGCAGGATGCCGCGACCTATTTCGCCCCCGAGCTCGAGGTGCTCGCCTTCCCGGCCTGGGACTGCCTGCCCTACGACCGCTCCTCGCCGTCGCTCCGCGCCTCCTCCGAGCGGCTCGCGACCCTTCACGCGCTCCAGCGCAAGGCCGGCAAGCCGCAGCTGCTCGTCACCACCGTCAACGCGGCGACCCAGCGGACGCTCAGCCCCTTCCGGGTCCGCCAGCTCGTCGCCCGGCTGGTGCCGGGCGAGCGGATCGACATGGCGAAGCTCTCCGCTTTGCTCAGCGCCAACGGCTATCACCGCACCGACACCGTCCAGGATAGCGGCGAATTCGCCGTCCGCGGCGGAATCGTCGATCTCTTCCCGGCCGGCGAGAGCGAGGGGCTCAGGCTCGACTTCTTCGGCGACGAGATCGAGAGCGTCCGCCGCTTCGATCCCGCCACCCAGCGCACCACCGGCAACGAGAAGGGCGGCTTCACCCTCCTCCCCGCCTCCGAGACCCTGCTCGACGACGACAGCGTCAAGCGCTTCCGCTCGCGCTACCGCGAGCGCTTCGGCGCCACCGCGACCGGCGATCCGATCTACCAGGCGGTGTCGGAAGGGCGGCGGCTGGCCGGCCTCGACCATTGGCTGCCCCTGTTCGAGGAGCGGCTCGACACTCTGTTCGAGCACCTTGCCGACGACGACCTCGTGGTGCGCGACGCCCATGACGCCGGCGCCGCCGACGCGCGGTTCGAGGCGATCGCCGATTATTACGAAAACCGGAAGCGCGCCCAGTCGTCCGATCCCGGCAGCTACCG
The DNA here is from genome assembly GCA_036388575.1 of Allosphingosinicella sp. Classification (GTDB taxonomy): domain Bacteria; phylum Pseudomonadota; class Alphaproteobacteria; order Sphingomonadales; family Sphingomonadaceae; genus Allosphingosinicella. The sequence goes on along the minus strand of DASVRO010000073.1, from coordinate 8,378 downwards.
GCCGCTCGAGCCCGAGACGCTCTACCTCGAGCGCGAGGAATGGGACCGGCTTATCGCCGAGCGCCCGCTCCACCTCGCCACGCCCTTCCACGAGCCGGAAAGCGCCACCGTCCTCGACTTCGAGGTCGACCCGGCCCGCGACTTCGCGCCCGAGCGCTCGCAGAACGTCAATGTCTACGAGGCGGTGGTCGAGCATGTCTCGGCGCTGAGGAAGGCCGGTAAGAAAGTGGTGCTGGCCAGCTACTCGGCCGGCGCGCGCGAGCGGTTGAAGGGGCTGCTCGGCGATCACGGCCTGAAGAAGGCTGTAGAGGTCGACACTTGGCAGGAAGCGCTCGGCACCTCAGCTCCTCCCCGGAACGGGGAGGGGGACCCTGCGAAGCAGGGTGGAGGGGGCCCACGCCCGAGCGGCGCGGACTCCGGGCCCCCTCCACCACCCGGCTCCGCCGGGCGGTCCCCCTCCCCTTCCCGGGGAGGAGCAGGTTCGGTCGCCCTCGCCGTCCTTCCGCTCGACCACGGCTTCACCACCTCGGACATCGCCCTGCTGACCGAGCAGGACATGCTCGGCGACCGGCTGGTGCGCCGCCGCAAGCGGAGGAAATCCGCCGACGCCTTCATGAGCGAGCTGGCGACGCTCTCCCCCGGCGACCTCGTCGTCCATGCCGACCACGGCATCGGCCGCTACGAGGGGCTGACCCGGATCCCGGTCGGCACCTCCCCGCACGATTGCGTCGCGCTCGAATATGCCGGCGGCGACAAGCTCTACGTGCCGGTGGAGAATATCGACATCCTCTCGCGCTACGGCAGCGAGAGCGACGGAGTTGCCCTCGACCGGCTCGGCGGCGAGGCGTGGCAGCGGCGCAAGGCGCGGATGAAGGAGCGCATCCGCGAGATCGCCGGCGAGCTGATCAAGACGGCCGCGGAGCGGGCGCTTCGCCCCGGCGCCATCGTGGAGCCCGACACCAGCTACGCCGCCTTCGCCGACCGTTTCCCCTACGAGGAGACCGAGGACCAGGACCGGGCCATTTCGGACGTCTTCGACGATCTTGCCGCCGGCAAGCCGATGGACCGGCTGGTCTGCGGCGACGTCGGCTTCGGCAAGACCGAGGTCGCGCTGCGCGCCGCCTTCGCGGCGGCGATGGCGGGTCACCAGGTCGCCCTGGTCTGCCCGACCACCCTCCTCGCCCGCCAGCATTACAACACCTTCTGCGAGCGCTTCCGAGGCTTCCCGATCGAGATCGGCCGCCTCTCCCGGCTGGTGCCGCCTAAAGAGGCGTCGAAGACGAAGGAGGGGCTGAAATCCGGCCACATCGACATCGTCATCGGCACCCACGCCCTTCTCGCCAAGACCGTGGAGTTCAAGAATCTCGGCCTCGTCATCGTCGACGAGGAGCAGCGCTTCGGAGTGACTCACAAGGAGCGGCTCAAGGCGATGCGCGCCAACGTCCACGTGCTGACCCTGACCGCGACCCCGATCCCGCGCACCCTTCAGATGGCGATGTCGGGGCTGCGCGAGCTGAGCGTGATACAGACGCCGCCGGTCGACCGGCTCGCGGTCCGCACCTACGTCATGCCCTGGGACCCGGTCGTCATCCGCGAGGCCCTGCTTCGCGAGCATTATCGCGGCGGCCAGACCTATTTCGTCGCGCCGCGCGTCGCGGACCTCGCCGACCTCGAGCAATATCTTCGCGACGAGGTTCCGGAGGTGAACGCCGTCACCGCCCACGGCCAGATGGCGCCGACCGAGGTCGAGGAGAGGATGAGCGCCTTCTACGACCGCAAGTACGACGTTCTGCTGTCGACGACGATCGTCGAATCGGGCCTCGACATCCCCTCGGCCAACACCCTGATCGTCCACCGCGCCGACCGCTTCGGACTCGCCCAGCTCTACCAGCTCAGAGGTCGGGTCGGGCGCGCCAAGACCCGCGCCTATTCCTACCTGACCACGCCTGCGACCCGCACCGTCACCGAGGCGGCGGACAAGCGCCTGAAGGTGCTCGCAAACCTGGACACGCTGGGCGCCGGCTTCCAGCTCGCAAGCCACGACCTCGACATCCGCGGCGCCGGCAACCTGCTCGGCGACGAGCAGTCGGGGCATATCAAGGAGGTCGGCTTCGAGCTCTACCAGTCGATGCTCGAGGACGCGATCATGGCGGCCAAGAGCGGCGGCGATTTGAAGGCGAGCGACGATTTCTCGCCGCAGATCACCGTCGACGCTCCGATCATGATCCCGGACGACTATGTGCCCGACCTCGACCTGCGGATGGGCCTCTACCGGCGCATGAACGAGCTCGAGAAAGGCGAGGAGATCCACGCCTTCGCCGCCGAGATGATCGACCGCTTCGGCAGGCTTCCCGACGAGACCGAGAACCTCCTCAAGGTCATCGAGATCAAGCTCAACTGCCGCGCCGCTCAGGTGGTCAAGCTCGACGTCGGCCCGAAGGGCGCGCTCGTCCACTTCCACAACGACACCTTCCCCGATCTGGAAGGCCTGATCGCCTACGTCCAGCGCCTGAAGGGCACCGCCAAGCTGCGCCCCGACAGCAAGCTGGTCATCTCGCGAAGCTGGCCCGACGCGCCGAGCCGGGTCAACGGCGCCCTGCAGCTGTCGAAGGGCCTGGCGCGGATCCTCGGCTAATCCGGCTCGTCAAAGCGGCAGGAACGTTTCTTCCGGGGAGGGAAAGTCGCTGCTGAGCCGGACGCGCTGCCAGCCCGGCCGTATCGAGACCCCATGATGCGGAGCGAAGCGCCATTGGCGGGCGATCGTCCGCACAAGCTGCCGGTCGATGGGGCCGTTGCCGGACCCTGAAATCAGCTTGACGGACCTGACCGATCCCTCGGCATCCACCCGAACGCAGGCGAGCACCGTCTCTTCATGGTCGAATGGACGAAAGTCAGCGGGGAGCGGGGCGTGATCGAGCTCGAAGGACGTGCCGGCAAGCTGAGGGCCGGGGCATCGCCGCTCAGCCAGGAGCCTGTCTTCCGAGTCACCGAGATTCTCGATGAAGGGCCTCCAGATCGGCACGACGTGGGCCAATCCAGGATGGCAGTGCAGGCAGATCACCCGGCGGAAGGTCGGGATGGTCCCGGCGATCACGGCGAGCTGGAACAGGGTTCCCGCCAGAGCCATGCCGGTTGAGATCAATCGGGCCACGGTGTCCATTCTTCGATGATACATTGTATCGTAACTTGATGCAAGCCGCTCCCTCCGCCTCGGCCCGTGTCGCCTTTCGGGCGGTTCGTCCCGCCCACCGCAACTTGGCCGAGGCGCGCATGGTTAATCGCCCACACCTGGAGGAAACGACGCGATGTACCTGATTTCATTGATGCTTGCCGCCGCTTCCACGTCGGCGGTCAAGCCCGAGATCGCACCGCGCCGCGAAGTCGCCCGCCCCCGGGCGGCGGCCGCTTCCACCCGAAAATCCAGGCGCCTGATCGAGCTCGAAGCGACGGTCAAGTCCCTCCCGCTCGCCGCCGCAGCCAAGCAGGACCAGCGCTCCGGCCCCACAGGGATGTAGCTCCTTGTCCCAGCGAGTCCCTCTCCCTGCAGGGGAGAGGGAAAGGTCGCGCAGCGACCAGGGTGAGGGGACGGCGACAGGCCCTCACCCTGCCGCTTCGCGGCTGTCCCTCTCCCCTTCAGGGAGAGGGAAACGGCGCGTCAGCCCCCATCAGCTCCACCAGCCTCTCGACGTCGACGGGCGGCGAGCACAGGAAGCCCTGGTAGAGGTTGCAGCCTTCGCGCGCGAGGAGGGACAGCTGCTCCTCGGTCTCGACCCCTTCCGCGATCACCTCCAGGCCGAGCGAGCGCGCCATGTCGATGACGCTCCTCACCACCACCTGGTCGCGCGGCGACCCGCTGATGTCCTCGACGAGGCGCTTGTCGATCTTGAGATAGTCGAGCGGCAGCGCCTTCAGATAGGCGAGGCTCGAATAGCCGGTGCCGAAATCGTCGATGGCGACCCGAAGGCCGCCCTGCCGAAGCCGGGCGAGCAGATTGCCGGCGGCGCCCAGATCCTCGATCAGCCCGCTCTCCGTCACCTCGACGGTGAGCCGGCCGGAGTCGAAGCCGGTCTCGTCGACCAGCCTGATGAACTGCTCGGCGAAGCCGGGGCGGACGATGTCGGCGGCGGTGATGTTGACCGACAGGCGAAGCCCCGAAAGCGAGTCGGGCCAGGCGGCGGCGGCGGCGACCGCCTTGCGCTGGACGTGGTCGGAAAGCTGGACGAGGTAATCGGAGCGCTCGGCGACGCTGAACAGCGTCACCGCTCCAAGCTCGCCGAAGCGCGGATGGCGCCAGCGCGCCAGCGCCTCGGCGCCGACGATCCGGCGGCTGGCGACCGAGACCTGGGGCTGGAAGAGGATCTCGATCTCGTCCTGGTCGAGGGCGCGCCTGAGGTCGATCTCGAGCTGGTCGCCGAGCGCGCTGTCGCTGGCGGCGCCGGCGTCGACCACCTTGACCGGCCCGGCCTCGCTCGACTTGGCATCGGCGAGGGCGGCGCTGGCGCGGCGGAGCAGGCCAGCGGCGTCCTCCCCCTCCTCCGACGCGACGACTCCGACCCGGCTGCCCAGGGTGATGACATGGTCGCCCGACATGAACGGCCGGCCGAGCGCCTCGACCAGCTGGCCGGCGAGGAAGCGCCCCTCGCCGAGGCTGGTCGGGGCGGCGAGCAGGATGGCGAATTCGGCGCCGGCGATCCGGGCGACGAGGCGGCGGCGGCCGTCGCTGTCGGCGAGCCGCTCGATCCGGCGGGCGGCGGCCTGGAGGACGGCGTCGCCGGTCGGCCGGCCGAAGGCGGCGTTGATCGTGTCGAAGCGGCTCACCGCGAGCAGCAGGACGACGAGCGCCGGCTTCCCCTCGCCCTCGATGGCGAGCTGGCGGCCGATCCAGGCCCGGGCGGCGCGGCCGTCGCGAACCCCGGTCATCGGGTCGCGCGACTGCCAGGCGGTGCCGTCGAGCGGAACGATCGCCTCGGTCCGGCCGACCACGGCCCCTCCGTCCTTGGCGCCCTCGACCCGGACATGGTGGGCGAGGCGGGCGCCGTCCCCGTCGCCGTCCTGATGGGCGAAGGCGGTGGACTGGCCGGTGGCGAGCAGCCGGTCGATGGCGCCGCGCGCCGCCTTGCGGCCGTCCGGGTCGAGCTTGCGGAACAGCTCCATCAGGCTGATCCGCTGGCCGGCTTCCTCGCCGAGCCCCGCCTTGCGGGCGAGCGCCGGGCTCAATTCGACCGTCTGCGAGCCGGGTTGCCAGCGCCACGAGGCGCTGCCGGGCCTGCCGGTCCGTCCTTCCGGCTCGCCGCGGCGAAGCGGTCGGCGGCCGCCGACCCGCTCGGCATGGCGGTGGGCATATTGCAGCGCCTGGAGGAACTGGGCGTCGCTGAACGGGCTGACCAGGAAATGGGTCGCTCCGGCCGCGTAGAGTTCGTCGAGCGCCTCGGCGTCGCCGCGGGAGAGCAGGACGAGGAGCGCCGCGGCATTGGCCTCGGCCGGGTCGGCGAGGCTCCTGACCGCCTCCTTGCCCTCCGGCAGTGCGCCGCGCGCGTCGACCACCGCCACCGAGGCCGCCGAGGCGATGAAGCGGCTCTCGGCATTGTCCGCCCGCCGCGCCGCGATCGCCAGCCACCCCGCCTGCTCCGCCGTCGCGGTGAGCTCGTCGCGGTGGCGAAAAGAAAGCAAGAACAAAGGCGCCCCGGCCGCCGCCATGCCTCCCTCTCCCTTCCCCACCGAAGCTGCCTCGAAGCCCATGGGTCTACTCTGGGGCGAGAGGCTCAACAATCGGTTTAGAACGGCCATGTGGGACAGCCTTGCGCGGAGACGGCGAATTCGGACGGACGCCATGCTCCTCGCGACGAAGCGGCGGCGGCCGCCGACACCTCCTCCGGCCCGGGGAGTTCATCCACGGTCGGGCCGGCTCCGGCCGCCCGCCAGTGAAAGGAGAAATGTATGCGTAAGTTCCTGATTCCCGCCCTGATAGCCGCCACCGCGGCGACGGCCGCGCCGGCCTCGGCCCAGGTCTGGCGGCTGCAGCCGACCGTGCAGCGGCAGATCCAGGCCGACATCAACCAGCTCGACCGGCAGGTGACCCGCGCCGCCGCGCGCCGCACGATCTCGCAGCGCGAGGCGACCGGCCTCCGCCGCGAAGCGACCAACCTGCGGCGCACTTACTACCGGTACAGCCGCAACGGGCTCAGCCGGGTCGAGGTCGCCCAGCTCGAGAGCCAAGTGAACCGCCTCCGCCAGCGCCTCCGCCTGGAGCGGCGCGACTGGGACGGCCGGCGGGGCTGAGCGACGCGCGAGCGCCGCGTTCGACCCCGCGGCGCTCCGGCACTTGCCGCCCGCCTTCTTCCCTCCTAGCAAGCGGGCATGACGGCCAATGCCGACCTGCCCACCGCTTTGCTCGCCTCGCCCGCCGAAGCGGCTCAGGCGGCCGAGGCGATGCTTCGCGAAGCCTATGATTTCGTGCCGATCGCGGAGGCCGAGCAGATCATCGCGCTCGGCGGCGACGGGTTCCTGCTCTCGACCCTGCACGACATGCTCGAGCGGGGCCGGATCCTGCCGATCTTCGGGATGAACCGCGGCACCGTCGGCTTCCTGATGAACGAATGGCGGATCGAGGGGCTGCGCGAGCGGGTCAACCAGGCCAAGGCGGTGTCGGTGGCGCCGCTCAGGATGGACGCGGTGACGGTGAGCGGGGAGCGGGTCTCGAGCCCCGCGATCAACGAAGTGTCGCTTCTTCGCGAGACCCGCCAGACCGCGCATATCGAAGTGTCCGTCAACGGCCGCACGGTCCTTCCCGAGCTCGTCTGCGACGGCGTCCTGGTCGCGACTCCGGCCGGCTCGACCGCCTACAATTTCTCCGCCCAGGGACCGATCCTGCCGCTCGGCGCCAACCTCGTGGCGCTGACCCCGATCAGCCCGTTCCGGCCGCGGCGCTGGCGAGGCGCGCTGATCCCCGACGACCTCAAGATCCTCCTGCGCGTGCTCGACCCGGAGAAGCGTCCGGTGCTCGCCGTGGCGGACCAGCGCGAGGTCCGCGAGGTCGCCACCGTCGAGGTCAGAGTCGACCGCGGCCAGGCGCTGACCCTGCTGTTCGACCCGGAGCACGCCCTCGACGAGCGCATCTCGATGGAGCAGTTCGCGGCCTGAGCTGCCGCCAACCCCTTGCCAGCCGGAGAATCCCGCTGCTATAGGCGCGCCTCGCCCGAGAGGCTGCTCCCCGGTAGCTCAGCGGTAGAGCAACCGGCTGTTAACCGGTTGGTCGATGGTTCGAATCCGTCCCGGGGAGCCACTCTCGCGAGCGCCGCTTTCTTCATCATCATCATACACTTGCGCCGGCCTGTCGCTTGCGCGGGCGGGCCGCTTGCGGTTTAGAGCGGCCGCGAAGATGAGGTAGACCGACCGATGAGCGAAGTTCGCGCCGGGCTTCCGATCCTGGCCTTTGCCGATGCCGAGGCGCTGGAGCACTGGCTCGAGGCGCAGCCGGAGGGCTCGGCGGGGCTCTGGATCAAGTTCGCCAAGGCGGGCTCGGGGACCGCCAGCGTCACGAAGCCCGAAGCGATCGATGCGGCGCTCTGCCACGGCTGGATCGACGGCCAGCTCCACAGATATGACGACCAGCACTGGCTCGTCCGCTTCACGCCGCGCAAGGCCCGGAGCAAATGGTCGCAGGTCAACCGCGCCCGCGCGACCGAGCTCATCGAGGCGGGCCGGATGCGGCCTCGAGGGCTGGCGCAGGTCCAGGCCGCCAGGTCGGACGGCCGGTGGGATTCGGCTTATGCTCCCGCGAGCAAGGCGGAGGTTCCGGCGGACCTCCAGGCCGCGCTGGATCGAAGCCCGGAGGCCGCGGCCTTCTTCGCCACTTTGACCGGCGCCAACCGCTACGCGATCCTCTATCGCATCGGCGCGGTGAAGAGGCCGGAGACCCGGGCGCGCAAGATCGCGGGCTTCGTCGCCATGCTGGAGCGGCACGAGACGGTGCACGGCTGACGGTCTGCCTCCTTGGGCGGCAAGCCAAAAGCGCGGCGACCTCTCAGCCGTCCCCTTCCCGAATCGAGCGGGCGAAGGTCCGGCATTGCGGCGTCGAGCGGCCGCTGCGCTGGCAGAAGAGGCGCATCGTCTTCGAATGCTTTCGGGAGTAGCGCTTCACCTCGCGGGCCGAGGCGGCCGCCGGCCTCTCGCGGGCGCTCCGCCTTTGCGCCGTCGCCGGCCCGCTCGGAGCGGCCCGTCCGGCAATGGCCTGCGGGGCGACGGCCTTCGAGGTAGCCGGAGCAGGCGTGGCCGGCGGCGGTTCGGCGGCGGGCCCGGCCTCGGCCGACGCAGCGATCGGAGCCGGAGGCGCGGGAGCGGCGGCGATTTGCATCCCCGGAGCGGCAGGCACGCGGCCG
>DASVRO010000072.1:0-27709 GCA_036388575.1 Allosphingosinicella sp. | reverse complement strand
TCGGCGGCGAGCGCTCGGCGATGAGCGTCACGCTTGCCGGGCGCCGCGCCGCCGAGCGGCTCGAACGGCGCTGGACGATCATAGCGGAGCGGGGCGAGGGTCTCGAAGTGCCGACCTTGACGGTGGAGCTGCTGGCCGAGGACGTGCTCGCGGCGCGGCTCCCGGCCGGCGCCTACGATGCCGCGCGGCTGATGTCGCTCGAACGCTACCAGCCGGCCTTCGATCGGCTCGCGGTCCGCTGCGAAACGAGCGAGCGCCCGCTGCCGCCGCCGCTCTATTCGCGCCTGCTCGGCCCGGGCTTCGATCGGCTTCCGCCTGCGCTCCGCGCGCTCCACGACATATCCGGCCATGCGGGCGCGGACGGGGAGGGAAGGGTGGTCCGTGGCAGGGGCTGGCTTGCCCGCATGGTCGCGGCGGCGGTGCGTTTTCCGCCGCAGGGGAACTGGCCGCTCCATGTCGACTTCCGGGAACAGGGCGGCGCCGAGACCTGGACCCGCGACTTCGGAGGCCACCGTTTCTCGAGCCAGCTCAGCCAGTCCGGCGAGGGGCTGGTGGAGCGGTTCGGCCCGCTGCGTTTCGCGTTCGATCTTCCCTTCGGGCCGGAGGGGCTGGAGATGCGCCTGCGGAGCTGGAGCGCGTTCCATATTCCGCTCCCGCGGGTGCTGGCGCCGCGCATCCAGGCGCGGGAATGGGAAGAGCAGGGGCGGTTCCGTTTCGACGTAAGCGTGGCGCTGCCGCTCGCCGGCGAAGTCGTTCATTATTCGGGCTGGCTGGCGCCCGCCGGGGCGACGCCCTCCCCGATGGAAAAAGGGCGGCCCGAAACCGGACCGCCCTCTTCTGTTCCTGCCCACCCGAAAGCCATGCTTTCGGGCGATACCGTTTAGCGCTTCGAGAACTGGAAGGAGCGGCGGGCCTTGGCCTTGCCGTACTTCTTGCGCTCGACGACTCGCGGATCGCGGGTGAGGAAGCCCTCGCGCTTGACCGTCGTCCGGAGCTCCGGCTCGTAGCGGGTCAGAGCGGTCGAGATGCCGTGGCGGACGGCGCCGGCCTGGCCGGAGAGGCCGCCGCCCTTGACGGTGGCGATGACGTCATACTGGCCGCGGCGCTCGGTGACGTCGAACACCTGGTTGATGATCAGGCGCAGCGTCGGCCGGGCGAAATAGACCTCCTGGTCGCGGCCGTTGACGACGATCTTGCCGGAGCCGGGCTTCAGCCAGACCCGGGCGACCGCGTCCTTGCGGCGGCCGGTGGCATAGGCTCGGCCCTGCTTGTCGAGTTGCTGCTCGCGGAGGATCGCCTGGATCTGCGGGCCCTGGGTCGAGACGCCCTGGTCGTCGACAGCTTCGGCCGGCCGTCCAGTGGGAGCCGGAGCTTCGGCGGCCGAAGACTCGGCGGCCGGAGCGGCCTCGGGGGCGGCGGCCGGCGCGGCCGCGGCGGCGCCGGTCAGCTCGCCCAGGTCGGCGAGGGATTGGCGATTGTCGGTCATCAGGCACCCACCTTGTTCTTGCGGTTCATGCCCGCCACGTCGAGAGGTTCAGGATTCTGGCCGCCGTGCGGATGCTCGGTGCCGTTGTAGAGGTGGAGGGCGCGCATCTGGTCGCGGCCCAGCGGCCCGCGCGGGATCATCCGCTCGACCGCTTTCTCCAGAACGCGCTCCGGGAAGCGGCCCTCGAGCACCTTGCCGGCGGTGACGCCCTTGAGTCCGCCGACATAGCCGGTGTGGCGGTAATAGATCTTGTCGGCCAGCTTCTTGCCGGTGAAGCGCACCTTGTCGGCGTTGACGACGACGACATGGTCGCCGCAATCGACATGCGGGGTGTAGCTCGGCTTGTGCTTGCCGCGCAGGATGTTGGCGATGATCGAGGCGAGTCGGCCGACGACCAGCCCGTCCGCATCGATCAGATGCCATTTCTTCTCCACCTCGGCCGGCTTGGCCGACTTGGTGGTCTTCATCAGCGCCTTCATGGGGCCCGGACCTTTGCGTTTGAAATGAACCGCGCCGCGACCCGAAGGCGCGGCGCTGGTTGGCCAAATGGCAAAGGAGGTCGCAGAAGTCAAGGAAAAGCGGGCGTTTGCTGTGAGGTACTATACTACCTTAGCGCTTTCGGAAGCGACCCATGCGGCGTAGGAATCGAGTGCGTCGCTGATCGGCCAGACCACCGCCGCCGGCACGTCGTAGCTATGCAGCTCCGCGAGGCGCGCGATCAGCGCCTCGGCGCGGTTGGCGCGGGTCTTGAACAGCGCCGCCACCTCCTCGGACTCCTCGATCGCGCCCTCCCAGCGATAGATGGAATGGCAGCCGCCGAGAATGTTGGCGCAGGCGGCGAGCCGTTCCTCGACCAGGATGCGGGCGATCCGGCGCGCCTCCTCGTCCGAGGCAAAGGTCGCGTAGATCGTGACGATCCCGGTCATGACCTGCGCGCTCCGAGCCGGTGGGCGGTGATCAGCGCCGCCGCCAGCAGCAGGACTCCGGTGCCCTGGTGGGCGGCGGCGATCCACAGCTCCACTCCGGTGAGAAGCGTGAGGATGCCGAGCAGGATCTGGAGCGCGACGGCGGCGACGAGGGTTCCGGCCGCCTCCTTGTCGCCCTTCGACCAGGCGTCGCGGGCGACGACCACGGCCGCCGCGGCGACGGCGAAGGCGAGCCAGCGGTGGACGAACTGGACCATGATCGGATTGTCGACGAGGTTCCTCAGCCAGGGCTCGAGCATCGGCGCTCCGGCCGGAAACCATTCGTCGCCCATCTTCGGCCAGCTCGAATAAGCGAAACCGGCGTCGAGGCCGGCGACATAGGCGCCGAACAGATATTGCAGGAACAGCAGCGACAGCATCCAGATCGCCGCGGTCGGCATCCGGGCCGGGCGGGCGTCCGCATCTTCGGCGAGCCGGAGAAGGTCGAGCGCGACCCACAGCAGCGCACCGAAGATGGCGAGCGCGGCGAGCAGGTGGACGGCGAGCCGGATGTGGCTGACGTCGGGCCGGTCGACCAGCCCCGAGGCGACCATCCACCAGCCGATCGCCCCCTGGAGTGCGCCGAGCGCGAGCAGGCCGGCGAGCTTCCAGCCGTAGCCGCGCGGAATCGCCCGTTTCCAGGCGAACCAGGCGAGCGGCAGGGCGAAGGCGAGGCCGATGATCCGGCCGAGCAGCCGGTGGACATATTCCCAGAAATAGATGTTCTTGAAGTCGTCGAGGCTCATGCCGTTGTTGACGAGCTGATATTGCGGGCTCTGCCTGTAGGCCGCGAACTCGGCCGCCCAGGCGGCCTCGCCGATCGGCGGGATCGCTCCGGAAACCGGCTCCCAGCGAACGATCGACAGTCCCGATTCGGTCAGCCGGGTGATTCCGCCGACGACCACCATGACGAAGACGAGGCCGGCGACGGCGAGCAGCCAGACGGCGATCGCGCGCGGCCGGACGATCGGCGCGACTGGCAAAGCGGCGGCGGGGGTGGCCATGGCCGGCGATATGGCCATCGGACCCCGGAAAGCCAATGCAACTTTTTTGGGAATGTTATGTTGTATCTTCACGGCTGCGAGATTATAAAGGCGCCGACAGGAGAGCGGCGACAATGTTCGCGAAGGTGGGAGGAAGTGGGTCGATGGACCGGGCGGCGATCGCGCTGTCCGGGCTGTGCCTCGTCCACTGCCTGGCGACCTCCGTCGTTCTCGCCGTGCTCGCTTCGGCCGGCGGCCTGCTCGTGGCCCCGATCGTCCACGAGATCGGCCTGACCCTCGCCATCCTGCTCGGGGTGGTGGCGCTCGGGCGCGGAGTCGTCGAGCACGGCTTCATGATGCCTTCCGCCGTCGGCGGCCTCGGCCTCGGAGTGATGAGCGGTGCGCTCACCATGCCCCACAGCGATCTCGAGACGGTCTACACGATCGTCGGGGTCGCCATCCTGGCGCTCGGCCACGACCTCAACCGCCGCGCGGTCATCTAGCTTAACGTCACCCCGGATAGCTTAACGTCACCCCGGACTTGATCCGGGGTCCACCTTCTGCGCGCCGTTCGCCGGAAAAGGAAGGTGGATGCCGGATCAAGTCCGGCATGACGAAGTCTCCACACCTTGTTCCGGCTCCGCAAAAGCCTTACCTTCCACCCAATGGCGCACCATCACCACCACGAGGCCCATGAGGGCGCTTCCCTCATGCAGGCGGCGCAGTCGTCGATGGAGAAATCGGGCGAGCAGTGGACCCAGATGCGCTCCGCCGTCTTCGAGGCTCTGGCCGGCTTCGATCGCCCCGCCTCGGCCTATGACATCGCCGACAAGGTGAGCCAGTCGCAGGGCCGCAGGGTGGCGGCGAACAGCGTCTACCGGATCCTCGACCTGTTCGTCGGAGCCAACCTCGCCCGCCGGGTCGAGAGCGCCAACGCCTATATCGCCAACGACCATCCCGATTGCCTGCACGACTGCATCTTCCTGATCTGCGACACCTGCGGCAACACCACCCACCTCGACGACGACAAGCTGTCGGGCGGCGTCCGCGCCGCGGCCAGCGCCGCGGGCTTCTCGCCGGAGCGGCCGGTGATCGAGGTTCGCGGCACGTGCACGGAGTGCAAGGAAGGCTAGCTTCCGCCGACTCCCCGCGACGCCGCCGCCTGTCGGGTCGCCGCAAATAATTCGCTAATGAATCAACGGCTCGGAACGCTCCGGGCAGCCGAATGTTGGGTGCGCGATCCACGAATGACGAGGGCCGCCCGCGATGCCGGAGCAAGAGGAAGTTGCGTCCATTCCCCTTGTCGAGGAGCGGGTTGCCGTCTCCAGGAAGGAGGTCGAAACCGGCCGCCTGAGGGTGCGCATTTCGGTCGACGAGCGCGAAGAACGGGTCGCCGCGGAACTCACCCGCGATGAGGTCGAGATCCGCCGTGTTCCGAAGAACGAGGCCGTGTCCGAGGTCCCGGGCGTCCGCACCGACGGCGACACGACGATCATTCCGGTCGTCGAGGAGCAGCTGGTGGTCGAGAAGCGCCTCGTCCTCGTCGAGGAGATCCACGTAGTCCGCAAAACCGAGACGGAACGGCGCGACGTCCCAGTGACGCTCAGGCGCGAAGAAGCCGATATCGAGCGCGAAAGCGAGAGCGGCGCCACCACCGGCGCGCGCTGGCGTCACTCATGAGTGGGCGGCCCCCTGGAACGCCTCGCCTGTCGCTCGAGGCGCCCGCGATCCTGCGGGGCGGCGCCAGGGTGAGCGTCGTCGCCGCCCGGGCCCCCGCTACGCAGGAGTCCGCCGACAGGCCGGCCGCCGCGGAGGACGCGGCGAGCGCTGGCCTCTTCCAGCCCCGTCTGATCGAGTTCGGCGAGACCCGGGAGGAGACGACCGTCTCTGTCCGGCCCGTCGTGCGCGAGGAGCTCGTCGTCGGCAGGTCCGAGGAGCGGCGTGTCGAACGGATCGAGGAAACGGTCCTCCGCACGGAGGTCGAGGTCGAGGCGCTGCCGGCCCGCCGCGGCCCGGATGATCCGGCACTGGAACGAGGATCCTGACGGCGCCCGCGCGGCGTCGCAATCATTTGAACCGGCAGGCCGTCCCAGGCGGCTTGCCCATCAGTTGAGCGGGGAACCCTGAAGGAGAGTAGAGTATGTCCCGGACCGTAACTGCCCTGTACGACACCAAAGCCGAAGCGGAGGCCGCGCGGCAGCGCCTGTCCTCCGTCGTCGACGTCGACAATGTGAAGATCGTCGACGGCCATTCCCAGGGCCAAGGGGGGAGCCTCGGCGGCTTCTACCTGTCGAACGACGACCGCCACGCTTACGGCGAGGCGCTTCGGCGCGGCGGCGCCCTGCTCTGCGCCGAGGTCGACGGCGACGCGGATCGCGACCGGATCGTCCAGGCGCTCGAGGAGACGTCCAGCGTCGATCTCGAGGATCGGCAGCGCAACTGGCAGCAGGAAGGTTGGACGCCTTACGCCCAGTCCGGCGCCCAGTCCCGCACCGGCCAGGCCTTCGCCGGGACCGCGTCCGGAGCGGTCGAGGAAGAGCATATCCCCATCGTCGAAGAGGAGCTGCGCGTCGGCAAGCGCGAGGTCGAGCGCGGCGGAGCGCGCGTGCGCTCCTACGTCCGCGAGATTCCGGTCCAGGAGGAGGTGACGCTCCGCGAGGAGCATGTTCAGGTCGAGCGCCGTCCGGTCGAGCAGGGCAGCGAGAGGCCTGCCGCGGCCACGGGCGAGATGCTCCAGGACCGCACGATCGAAATGGTCGAGCGGGCCGAGGAAGCCGTCGTCCAGAAGGTCGCCAACGTGCGCGAGGAGGTGGTCGTCACCAAGACCGCCGAGGAGCGCACCGAGCAGATCCAGGACACCGTGCGCCGGACCGAGGTGGAGGTCGAAGACGGGCGGGAGGCTGGCGACCGGTCGGCCTTCTCCGGCTTCGGCGGGGGCAAGGACGGCGACCGCTCGGGCCGTTGATCCAGGGGTGGGAGGAGCGATGCTCCTCCCGCCGTCTGGCGCCGTCACACTCACGAAACAAAAAGTGCCGCCCGGTCCTCTACACCCCACCGGGCAGGAAACAGGAGGAAAGAATGAACACCAATCCGCTCAGGAAGGCCGCGATCGTCGCGGCTGCCGTCCTCGCCTTCGCTCCGGCGGCGGCGCTCGCCCAGAACGCCGCCGACCCCACTTATGACGGCACCACCAACACGCAATATGCCCCGGTCGAGGAGGACGATGACGATTTCCCGTGGGGCCTGCTCGGCCTGCTCGGCCTCGCTGGTCTCCTCGGGCTCAAGCGCAAGGACAACGACATCCACGTCGACGCCCGCCGCGACACTCGCCCGTGATCGGATCCGCCCCGGCGTCAGCCGGGGCGTTTTCGCCCGAGACGGAGCGTTCTAGGTCCGTGCGGCCTTGCCGCCGCGCCGCTTCCCGACACCGCCGCCGCCGCCGGCCGGCTTGCCGGCGTCACTGAGAGCAGCGAGTCGCTCGGCGATCGCCGCCTCCTTCTGCAGGGCTTCCAGTTCGGCAACCGCGGCGGCGGCCTCGGGGCTCGCCCGACCGCCGCTTAGTCCGCCGGCGGCGGCTAGGGCCCGTTCGAAGGCCTCCTCGGCGCGCTCGGCGCGGCGCTGGACCCGCGCATCGGGCGATCCGGGCGCCTCGAAATCGGTCGACGCGGCGCGCTGCGCGGCCTCGAACGCCCGCAATTCCTCGAACATCTGCGCGCGGCGCAGCTTGAGGGCGTCGACGCTCTCGCCGAGCCGGCTCTCGTCGGCCTTGGCCTCGGCCTCGGCTTTGGCCAGGGTCGCGATCCGGCTCTCGACGTCGAGCTGCCGGCCGACCGCGACTTCCGCGAGGTCGAGGCGCTGCTTGCCGACCGCGAACTGGGCCTGCTCCTTGAGAGTCGCAAGCTGCTTGCGGCAGGCCTCGAGGTGATGCTCGGCCTGGAGGCGCCGGGCCCGCGCCGCTTCGCGCTCGGTACGAGCCCGCTCGATCGCCGAGTCCATCTCGCGGATCGCCTGGCGCATCACGCTCGCGCCGCTGAGCCGCTCCGCGGCGTCCATCGCGCTCCCGACTCCGCCCGAAACCACGCGCTGAACCCGCACGAAAATCGAATCCGACATTCCCGCCCCCTTACAAGGATGAACGGGACAGATCGGCCCGTACCCCGCGTCGATACCGCCGCAGCCTTAAGGGCCGGTAAAGCGCCGGCGGCGGCCCCGGCTGGTGGAGACAGGTTCCAGTCATCTAAAATGTTGTAATGTCGGGGCTTCGGCGGATGAATGCCGCCTCAGGGGCCGGCCGATGATGCTTTGGATTCGGGAGAACAGGGATCGCCTCAGGTCGGCCGCCGCGGTCGGGCTGCTCCACGCCTGTCTCGCCTGGCTGCTTCTGACCGGCCTCGGCTTCTCTCCCTCGCGGGCGGTGCCCGAGGCCCTGAAGCTTCTCGACCTCACCGAGGAGCCGCCGCCTCCCCCGGCCAAGCCGGCCCCGCCCAGCGTCGAGAAGAAGACCCGAAAGGCCAAGCCCAAGGATCCTGAGGGCTCGGCCTCGCCGGCCAACCTCAAGAACACGCCGACCGAGATCATGGCTCCGCCGCCGGAGATAAGGCTGCCGATCCCGCCGCCCATCCCGGTCGCTCCGGCGCCGGGCCAGGGCACCGCGGTCGCGGCGGGGGCGGCGACCGTGCCCGGTCCGGGCACCGGCGCCGGCGGCTTCGGGACCGGGCTCGGCAGCGGCCGCTTCGGCAACGGCACCGGCGGCGGCGGCGGCGGCGGCCGTCCCACGCGGGCGCGCTGGCTGAGCGGCGGCATCGGCCCGTCCGATTATCCCGACGCGCTCTACCGGCGGCGCGTCGGCGGCACCGTCCACCTGCGCTTCACCGTCGCCCCCACCGGCCGGATCAGCGACTGCGCGGTCACCCGGTCGAGCGGCAGCCGCGAGCTCGACTCGATCACCTGCCGGCTGATCCAGCAGCGCTTCCACTACCGCCCCGCCCGCGACGCGGAAGGCCGGCCGATCGCGGAGCGGGTGGTCGGCGAGCATGTCTGGGAAGTCGCTCCCCAGCCGGCGGACCGGTGGATCGAGCCGGATATCGAGGAGCGGGACGAGGGATGAGGGCGCGTCCTGCCTCCCCCGCGTCTCATCCCGCGGTCGCGCCGGCCTTGCTAGCCGTCCGACCGGCGAGGCCGGGCGCGTCCGGGCCGGGAGGCCGGCGAGCGGCCGCGGCCGTCGGACCGGGCAGGCGCCCGCCCCCGCCCGCGCGGCGAGCCGGCGCCGACCGGTATCTCGTCGCTATCCTCCACCTTTCTCGTCGCGCCGCCCGGGCGCACGTCGGCGCTTCGAACGGCATCCCCGAAGTCGAGGCCGGTCGCGGTCTCTACCTCGGCGATCGTTGAGAGAAAATCCTCGACGCGCTTCAATTCGTCGGCGTCCATGAAGGCTTCGGCCTCCGAAAGGGATTCCGCGCCTTCGCCCCGGAGAGCCTCGGGCCAGCGATCGATCACCCGGCTCTGGTCGGCGATCATCGCGAGCGCTTTCAGGGATCCGCCTTCCGCCCAGACCGTGACCTTGAAGAAGCGGTTGGGAACCTTGACCCCGCGATATTCCCGGTCCTCCGGGTCGAAAATCGGCCCGGTGAAGCTGGTGACGCGCTGCTTCTCGGCGACGGCATTGCGCAACACGTAGTTTTCGACGGCACGCCACAGGGCGCCGCCGCCCGTGCCCGGCGTGTCGGGATCGGCGGTGCCCTGGTTGAAGAAGCCGACCTGCGGCGAGCAGTTCGTCCAGTGGAAGCTGTCCTGCTCCGCCTGGAGCGCGAGATCGTCTTCACCCCAGCATGGATCCAGCCGGCGGACCAGATGCCCTTTCTGGAACATTCGGGCGATTCGCCCCCTCGACTTCGGATCGGGGAAGCCGGGGATTTTCTGGCGTTCGTAGAAAGCTTCGCCGGTATATTCGTCGGGCTCGAGGCGGTCGTCGTCGAGCCAGGCCTCCGCCTCCGCGTCGGCAAGCGACTCGGCGCGCTCCAGACCGGCGCCGTCCGGGCGCAGCGGAGTGACGGTCTTCGTCCTTCGGTCGATCGCCTTGGCCGAGGCGCCGTCGATATTGCAGGCCGTGAAGAAGGCGAGCCGCCTGCGCCGATTCACGACCGCGCTGAAATGATGATATTTCAGCTCGAAGGGGTCGTCCCCGGCCTCGGCGGCCTTGTTGCGGGCGGCATCGGCGATCAGGCTGTCGGAAAGCCCCGGCAAGGGGATGTCGAAGCCTTCGATGAAGCCGCGCTTGTATCCGCTGCGGTCGCGGTAGCTGGACGAAGGGGGCCGCTCGGGCCCGGGTTGCTCGGCGATGACGCTCGACGACCCGGTGGCCGGAGCCGGCTCGCCGGTCCTTCCGAAGCCGGGCATCTGAACGGATATCTCGAGCGGGACCGTCCAGGTGACGCGCCCGAACTCGTCCATACGCGCCGAGCCGGATGCGCTTTCGCGCCGGGCCAGCGTTGCCGGATCGGGCTCGAACCTGTCCCCGGGGCTTTCCGGGGCGGCACCCATGTCGAGAGCCCTCGCCAGGCGGTCGCGGGAAAACGGATCGAGGCTCCGAAGGCGTTGGCGCAGGTGGCGCACGATCGCGCTGATCCGAATCCCTTCGTTGACCTCGACGTCGAGCGGTGAGCCGTCGTCGCCCATGATCTCGCGCCACGGCGCGCCCCAGTGGTGGAGCGCGATGGGCCGCCACTCGCTGTTGAACACCGGGCTACCGGATGAGCCCGGCTCGGTGTCTGCGACATAGTGCAGCGCGTTTGCGTAGCGACCAACCAGCCGGTTCTCGCGAAGCACGACCTCTTTGTACCGTCCGCTCGGGTGCTGCACGATGTTGGCGAACTCGCCGAGCATGTGGCGGTCGTCGGAATCGGAAAGTCCGCTCCAGCCGAAGTTCTCGATCGGAAGCTCCCCCTCGATCCGCTCGCCGACGGCGAATATCGTATAGTCGAGACCGGTCGGAGTGTCGGGATCGGTCACGAAGATGCGGGTGTCGATGGCGAAGCGCGTGATCGGCTTGCGGTTGCCGGTGAGGTCGAGCTCGAAATCGAATTCCAGCGCGAGGTTGCGGGCGAAAGCGGCGTTCGGCACCACATGATGGTTGGTGATGAAGAGGCCGTTGCCGACCAGGAACCCGCTTCCCTGCGCGGACGAGTTGCGAAAGGCGACCCGGCCGACGGCGCGCGCGATCCGGGCACCCTTTTCGAGAAAGCTCACGCCCACGAAATCCAGCGTGTCTCCCCAGACCTTCTCCGCCGCCGCCGGAGTGGCGAGCAAACGCATCGAAGGCCCCGATTCGGCCGCTTCGGTGAGCGCTTTCGCGTAGGAGGCGCCGCCGCGTCCTTCCGCCGCCGTATTTTCTATCGTCCGGTCGATGGCATCGGCCTCGCGTCGGCTGAGCCCCGCTTTGGCCTGAAGCCGCGCTCGTCGCCTGGAGCTGTCCGGTTCGGCCGCATAGGGATTGCCCGCGGCGGCGGCTTCGAGCGAGTGGAGAATTTCCGGGCGGTTGCTGCGAATCCGCTCGGCGGCGGCCATCGCGATCCGTGGCGTCATAAGCTCCCCCCAAGGCACAGGGTCTTAGAAACCGGCCGCCGCGAACTTCGACTCGCCGCAGCGACGGGGGCCGTCATAGCACAAAAGGGTTCGGTCGTACCGGGCGATGCTTCCGTCCGGCGAACTTTACGGCGGAGGCCGATGAACTTCGAGCCGGGCCGGACGAACCGCTCCGGAAGGGGGTAGACTAAAGCCCGTCTTGCGCCCGTGCACCCGCCATGCACTACTTCCTCATTCGACACCTCGCCCGCTTTGGGCTAGCGGGGCGCAGCGACAGGGACAATATCCGCAAGCCATGACCGACCGCCCGAACACGCCTCTGCTCGACACCTGCGGCACCCCCGCCGAGCTGCGCCGGCTGCAGCCCGCCCAGCTCGGGCAGCTCGCCGACGAGCTTCGCGCCGAGACCATCTCGGCCGTCTCGGTCACCGGCGGTCATCTCGGCGCCGGCCTGGGTGTCGTCGAGCTGACCGTGGCCCTTCACTACGTGTTCGACACGCCAGACGACCGCCTGATCTGGGACGTCGGCCACCAGGCCTATCCGCACAAGATCCTGACCGGGCGCCGCGACCGCATCCGCACCCTCCGCCAGGGCGGCGGCCTGTCCGGCTTCACCCGGCGCAGCGAGAGCGAATATGATCCGTTCGGAGCGGCGCACAGCTCGACCTCGATCTCCGCCGCCCTCGGCTTCGCCGTCGCCAACAAGCTGTCGGACCGGCCGGGCCGGGCGATCGCGGTGATCGGCGACGGCGCGATGTCGGCCGGAATGGCCTATGAGGCGATGAACAACGCCCAGGCGGCCGGCAACCGGCTGATCGTCATCCTCAACGACAACGACATGTCGATCGCGCCTCCCGTCGGGGGCCTCTCCCATTATCTCGCCCGGCTGGTCTCCTCGCCCAAATATCTGACCCTGCGCCACCTCGCCCAGAAGGTCGCCCGCAAGCTGCCCAAGCGGCTCCACGTCATGGCCCGGCGCTGGGAGGAATATTCGCGCGGCTTCTGGACCGGCGGAACGCTCTTCGAGGAGCTCGGCTTCTATTATGTCGGCCCGGTCGACGGCCACAATGTCGAGCAGCTCGTCCAGATCCTCGAGAACGTCCGCGACGCCGACGAGGGGCCGATGCTGGTCCACGTCGTCACCAAGAAGGGCAAGGGCTACGGCCCGGCCGAGGCGGCGGCGGACAAATATCACGGAGTCCAGAAGTTCGACGTCGTCTCCGGCGAGCAGGCCAAGGCCGAGCCGGGACCGCCGAGCTACACCGCCGTCTTCGCCAGGGCTCTGACCGCCGAGGCGGAGCGCGACGACAAGGTGGTGGCGATCACCGCGGCGATGCCGTCGGGCACCGGCCTCGACAAGTTCGGCAGCCAGTTCCCCGACCGGATGTTCGACGTCGGGATCGCCGAGCAGCACGCCGTCACCTTCGCCGCCGGCCTCGCCGCCCAGGGCTACCGCCCGTTCTGCGCCATCTATTCGACCTTCCTGCAGCGCGCCTACGACCAGGTCGTCCACGACGTCGCCATCCAGAATTTGCCGGTCCGCTTCGCCATGGACCGCGCCGGCCTGGTCGGCGCCGACGGCGCCACCCACGCGGGCAGCTTCGACCTCGCCTATCTGTGCACCCTTCCCAATTTCGTCGTGATGGCCGCCGCCGACGAGGTCGAGCTGGTCCACATGGTCCACACCATGGCGCTCCACGACGCAGGCCCGAGCGCGGTCCGCTACCCGCGCGGCAACGGCATCGGCATCCCTCTCCCCGAGACCCCGCAGCGGCTCGAGATCGGCAAGGGCCGGATCGTCCGCGAGGGCAAGAAGGTCGCGATCCTGTCGCTCGGCACCCGGCTCCAGGACGCGCTGAAGGCCGCCGACGCGCTCGAGGGCCGAGGCCTCTCGACCACCGTCGCCGACCTGCGCTTCGCCAAGCCGCTCGACGAGGCTTTGATCCGGAGCCTCCTGACCAGCCACGAAGTGGCGGTCACCGTCGAGGAGGCGGCGATCGGCGGCTTCGGCGCCCACGTCCTCACCCTGGCGAGCGACCTCGGCCTGATCGACGCCGGCCTCAAGCTGCGCACCCTGCGCTTCCCCGACCGCTTCCAGGACCAGGACAAGCCCGAGAAGCAATATGCCGAAGCCGGAGTCGACGCCGACGGCATCGTCGAAGCGGTGCTGAAGGCGCTCAGGCACAACAGCGCGGGGGTGGTCGAGGGGGCGCGGGCTTAGGTGAAATTCCGCAAGGCCCTCAAGGTCACCAGCCGGATCTCGTCGGTGACCAACGGTTTCGTCCAGGCGATCATACCTTGCGTCGAGCCGAGCGAGCTAGAGCGGGCCGACGCACTCGCGGTGCTGGGAATGGTCCCGGCGAGGAAACCTGCGTCTATTGCGGGGCGCATGCAACAGATTGGGATCATCTGCGGCCGCTCGTCTGCGGCAAACGGCCGACCGGTTATTGCAACGACGTTCGCAACCTCGTGCCGGCCTGCGGTCCGTGCAACCAGTCGAAGAGTGGCCAGGATTGGGAGCAGTGGATCAGCGGCACGTCGACCGGCTCTCCAAAGTCTCGCGGCGTCGCGAATCTGGGCGGCCGTATCGAGGTGCTGCGGCAGTTTGAAGATTGGAGCTCACACGCGGCGCTCGATATGCGGAGCTTGGCGGGAGAGGCTGTGTGGGACGCATATTGGGGCCGTCTCGAAGCGATCGAACTCCAGATGCACGAGGCGCAGCGCGAGGCGGTGATCATCAGGGAGCTCATCGCCGATGCGCTGCAGGCGGAATCCAGTACCTAGAAATGCAAAAGCCGCCGGAAATCCGGCGGCTCGCGCAGATTCCCTGATCGCCGAGTCCTAGAGCAGGACGGCGGCAATGATCAGGAACTGGCTGGCAAGGGCGATGACGCCCGCCATGCCGGTTTCGACGATACGCATTTCAACTTCCTCCTGATGGGGAAACCGTTCCGTTCCCGCAACGCATGTGGCAGCAGGCACAACCATTCTCAACTGCGCAGGTTGACATAGCAGTTGCATTTTCTGCAATCGCGTTCGTCGGCCGCGAGCCCGATTGGCCCATCAGCTGACGGCGTCGAGCTTGCAGGCGACCGGCTGCCAGAGCTCGGACGACAGCACCCTCTCACGCCTCAGGAGGCAGCTCTCGATCGAGCCGGACAGCTCGAGTGCCTGCTGGATTTCGGGATCCGACTCGGGAGGGCCTCCGCGCTCGAAGCTGCTGCGGGTGATCAAGGCCAGCTTCCGGTCGGCGCTGAACGCCACCCGGACCGCCGGCGGCTGCGTTCCGCCGGAGCAGCTTCGGATCAGCGGCGCCTCCGCTTCGGTCCAGCCCGGCCGCTCGATGTCCGCTCGAGCGGCGGCAGGCCAGTCCCACGCCGCCGCGCCCTCGGGCAGGGGCGAATAAGCCGCGCTCGAAGTGACGGAGCAGACGAGGTTACGGTCTATCGCCGTGCCGGCCGAGCAGCCGGAGAGGAGGATGGCAGGGAGGATAGGGAGGACAGGCCTGATCATGATTTCCCCCTTGCTCCAGGCATTACACCAGCCGGCGCCTCATGTAAGCAGCGGGGATGCCGAAGCCGCGCGCAGACCAGCTCCTCGTCGACCGCGGCCTCGCCGAGAGCCGCGCGAAGGCTCAGGCCTTGATCCTCGCCGGTCTCGTCTTCTCGGGCGAGCGCAAGATCGGGAAGGCCGGCCAGGCGCTAGCCGCCGACGCGCCGCTGGACGTCCGCGGCAAGGAGCATCCCTGGGTTTCGCGGGGCGGGGTCAAGCTGGCGCACGCGCTCGAGCATTTCGGGTGGGACGTGGCGGGGGCGGTGGCGCTCGACGTCGGGTCGTCGACCGGGGGGTTCACCGACGTGCTTCTTCAGAAGGGGGCGGCGAGGGTGTTCGCGGTCGACGTCGGCACCAACCAGCTCGCCTGGAAGCTTCGGCAGGACCCGCGCGTCGTCGTCCACGAGAAGACCAACGCCCGCTACCTCACCGACGCCGTGGTGACGGAGCCGGTCGATCTCATCGTCTGCGACGCCAGCTTCATCTCGCTCGCCAAGGTGCTCGACAAGGCCCTCGACCTCGCCGCGCCGGACGCCCGCCTCGTCGCCCTGGTCAAGCCCCAGTTCGAGGCGGAGCGCAGCGAGATCGGCAAGGGCGGAGTCGTCAGGGACCCGGCCGTCCATGCCCGCGTCTGCGAGGCCGCCGAGGCCTGGGTACGGTCCCGCGGCTGGTCCGTCGAAGGGGTGGTCGAGAGCCCGATCACCGGCCCCGAGGGCAATGTCGAGTTCCTGCTCGCCGCCCGGCGGACGCCGGAGGCGGAGCTCAGGCCAGAGGCGTGAGGTCGATCTGCCGCCACGGACCGGTGATCGCAAGCGTCGTTCCCGGGTTGTAGATGTTGAGGAACATGGCCGCTCCGTCGGGCGAGAAGCACGGCCCCGCAAGCTCCCCCGCCGAGATCGCATTGCGGCCGATCGTGTAGATCTGGCCGGAGGGAGTGGCGGCCTTGAGATGGTTGACCGGCTGCGCCTCCGCCTTGTCCTCGCACAGGATCAGGTGGTTCCAGGGCGCCACGGCGATGTTGTCGACAAAAGCGAACAGCTTGCCGTCCGCGGATTCCGAGAAGAGCTGGAGGCGGGGCGCTTCGCCCGCCTGCCCCTCCAAAGCGGAGGGCGCGTAGCGCATGATCTGGCCGAGCCGGGCGCTGCCGCCGGAGGTGCAGGTGAAGTAGAGCTCGCGAGTCCCCAGGTGGATGCCCTCGCCGCGCGCGAAGACGGCCGCCCCCTTGGCCCGGCCGCGCAGCCGCAGGTCGTCCGAGCTACTGTCCACCCCGTCGAGATCGATCCAGCGGACTGCGCGCCAGCTTCCTTCGGGCAGTTCGCGGCTTGTCCGGTTGCGGGTATCGACGAGGCCGTCGACGAAGCCGAGCGCCTGCAGGCGGCCTCCCTGGGCAAGCCGGCCGGGAGCCGCCGGCAGGAAGCGATAGAAGAGGCCGTCGTCGCGGTCCTCGGTGAGGTAGGCGATGCCGCTCGCCGGGTCGACGAGCGCCGCCTCGTGGTTGAAGCGCCCCATCGCCTTCAGCGGAACCGGATCGACGAGGCCGTTCGAATCTCCCGGCACCTCGAAGACGTAGCCATGCGCGAGGTCGCCGACATGGAGCGTCTCCTCGCAGCTCAGCCAGCTTCCCCACGGCGTGACCCCGCCCGCGCAATTGCGGATCGTGCCGGCGAGGCTGAGATAGGAGGAAACCACCCGCTGCGCGGCGTAATCGTAGACGATGGTGCTGGTCCCGCCGGGATGGGGCAGGCCCGCCTGCCGGTCATAGGCCTTCGCTCCGATCCGGGCGGCGAGGGCGGAATCGCCTCCGGTCGGGCCGGACGAGTCGCCGCCGACGTTGAGCTCATGGTTGCGGACCAGCGCCACCCGCCCCGAGCCGAGGTCGATCGCGCCCATGCCGTCGAGGGCATTGGGCACCCGGAAGCCGTCGTCCATCCTGTCGCCGAACCGCGAGAGCACCCGGTAGGAGAAGCCGTCGGGGAGATCGAACAGCCCGGCCGGGTCCGGCCGAAGCGGCCCGTAGCCTACGATCTGGTTGCGATAGGTGTCGCGCGGCGCCGGTCCGGCGGGCGGGGCAGGCGGGGCGGGCGGCGGAGGCGCCGGCGGTGTTCCGGCGAAGGGCGGCGGCGGGGTCGAGCCTCCGCCTCCTCCACCCCCACAGCCGGCCAGGGCCAGCGAGGCACTGCCCAACAGGACGCCTCGACGCGTGAACAAGCGCCCGCTCATCTGAAAATCTCCGTCTTATCCTCAACATAGCCTGTAGAGACGGGCAGTCCAGCCGGTTCGCGGCTCAATCTTGCAGGCGCGCCGCGACCGTTCGTCGAGCGGCACTTGATCCGGCCGAAGTGGAACACTAGCTGCCCCTCAGTGCAGAGGTTGAAAATTTCCTTGAGTCTCTTGGCTCTGGCCTTGGCCGCCGCCTGCGGCGGAGCCGGCGCCGAGGAGAAGGGCAAGAGCCGCCCCGCGCCCGTGGTCAAGGTCGAGCCCGCCACCACCATCCGCTTCGTCGAGACGATCGAGGCGGTCGGCACGGCGCGCGCCAACGAGCAGGTGACTCTCTCCGCGCCGGTCACCGAGCGGCTCGTCCGCCTCGGCTTCGACGACGGCGATTTCGTCCGCCGCGGTCAGGTCGTCGCGGTTCTCGCCCAGGGGCAGGAGAGCGCGCAGCTCGCCGAGGCCCAGGCGCGCCAGCGCGAGGCGCAGCAGCAGCTCGGCCGGATCCAGACGCTTCGGCGGCGCGGCTTCGCCACCCAGTCCGCCCTCGACACCCAGTCCGCCGCCGCCGGTGCCGCCCGAGCGCAGGCGTCCGAGGCGCGCGCCTCCATCGCCGAGCGGGTGATCCAGGCGCCTTTCTCGGGCTACGCTTCGCTTCGCACCATTTCGCCGGGGGCGGTGGTGAATTCCGGGACTCCGATCGCGACGATCAGCGACATCTCGACCATCAAGCTCGATTTCCCGGTGCCGGAGACGGTCCTGGCGACGCTGAAGCCCGGCCTCACCATCGAGGCCCGCGCCGCCGCCTGGCCTGATCAGCCCTTCCGGGGGCAGATCGCCAATATCGATCCGGTGATCGACCCCAACACCCGCGCGGTGATGGTCCGGGCCAACCTTCCCAACACCGACGGCAAGCTGAAGCCGGGGATGCTGCTCAGCGTCGCCATCGAGACGTCGCCGCGGCTCGGCCTGTCCGTGCCCGAGCTGGCCATCGTCGGCGAGGGCGAGAACCGCTTCGTCTACACCGTCGACGCGGGGGGGACGGCGCGGCGCACCGCCGTACGGACCGGCCTGCGCAGCGCCGGCCGGGTCGAGATACTCGAGGGGCTGAAGCCGGGGCAGCAGGTGGTCACCGAGGGCGTGGTCAAGCTCACCGACGGGATGAAGGTCCGGCTCGCCGGCATGGACAATGCGGCGCCGGGGCCGCGGGCAAAGGGACAGGGCGCGCCGGCGCAGGGCAGGGCGCCGTGAGTCTCGTCCCGTCCTTGCGAGCGCGGCGAAGCAATCCGGCAGACTGCATCGACAGTCACCGGACCCGCGACCTCGGTTTTCCCTCTTCCCAGCGGGGAGAGGGCAGGGTGAGGGGGCTCGGCGCTCGAGGGCAATCCCTGCCGCCGGGCCCCCTCACCCCGGCCCTCTCCCCGACGGGGAGAGGGGGATCTAATCCGTGAAGCTTTCCGACATCTCGGTCCGCCGCCCGGTCTTCGCGGCGGTGGTGGCGATGCTGATCGCCGTCGTCGGCCTGGTCGGCTTCTTCGCTTTGTCGGTTCGCGAATATCCCGACGTCGATCCGCCGGTCGTCTCCGTCCAGACCCAATATATCGGCGCCGCCGCCAGCGTCGTCGAGACCCGGGTGACCCAGGTGCTCGAGGACCAGCTGTCGGGCGTCGAGGGGCTTCAGACGATCACCTCGCGAAGCCAGGACGGCCAGTCGTCGATCACCATCGAATTCTATCCGGGCCGGTCGATCGAATCGGCCGCCAACGACGTCCGCGACCGGGTCGGCGCCGCCGCCGGCAACCTGCCCGACGATGTCCGCCCGCCCGAGGTGCGCAAGGTCGATGCCGACGCCTCGCCGATCCTGTTCCTGGTCGTCTCCAAGCCGGGCTGGTCGAGGCTCGAGCTCTCCGACTATGTCGACCGCAACCTGCTCGACCGTTTCTCCTCGATCGAGGGCGTCGCCCGCGTCTTCGTCGGCGGTGAGGCGCGGCCGGCGATGCGGGTGTGGATGCAGCCCGGCAGGCTCGCCGCCTTCGGCCTCACCCCCTCCGACATCGAGAATGCGCTGCGCCGGCAGAATGTCGAGCTCCCCGCCGGCCGGCTCGAATCGGCCCAGCAGAACGTCACCCTCCGGGTCGACCGGCCGTTCACCAACGCCCAGCAATTCGGCCAGCTCGTCGTCGGCCGCGGAGCCGACGGCTATCTCGTCCGCCTCGGCGACGTCGCCCGGGTCGAGCAGGGGCCGGAAAATCCTTACAGCGCGTTCCGCCTTAACGGAGTGCCGGCGGTCGGCCTGGGGATCGTGCGCCAGTCCGGCGCCAACACGCTCGCCGTCGCCGATGCGGCCAAGGCTGCCGCCGAAGAGCTGAAGCCGACGCTGCCGGAAGGGATGGAGCTGGTCGTCGGGTCCGACGAATCCCTGTTCATCAGCCGAGCCATCGACAAGGTCTGGGTGACTCTGGCCGAAGCCGCCGTCCTCGTCGTGCTCGTCATCTATCTCTTCCTCGGCAACTGGCGAGCGACCCTCATCCCCGCCGTCACCGTCCCGCTCTGCCTGCTCGCCAGCTTCGCGGTGCTGTGGATGTTCGGCTTCTCGATCAACCTGCTCACCCTCCTCGCGATGGTGCTGTCGATCGGAATCGTCGTCGACGACGCCATCGTCGTGCTCGAGAACGTCTATCACCGGATCGAGGAAGGCGAGCCGCCGCTCGCCGCCGCCTTCGAGGGGACAAGGCAGGTCGGCTTCGCGATCGTCTCGACGACCCTGGTCGTCTGCGCAGTGTTCGTGCCGATCATGTTCATCGCCGGCCAGACCGGGCTGCTGTTCCGCGAGCTCGCCGCGGCGATGATCGGCGCCGTCGCCTTCTCCGGGTTCCTGGCGCTCAGCCTCGCGCCGATGCTCTGCTCGAAGCTCCTCAAATATCAGGAGCGCGGCCGCTTCGCGCGCTGGGTGGACGAGCGCTTCCGCCGGCTCGAGGGCTTCTATTCGCGCCGCCTCGATGGAGCCATCCGCAGGCCGATGGTCCCGCTCGTCGCGGTCGGCATCTTCCTCGCCGGCGCCGGCGCCCTGTTCGTCACCCTGCAATCCGAGCTGGTGCCGGCCGAGGACGTCGGGATCCTGTCCGCCAACATCAATGCGCCGGAAGGGACCGGCTACGAGCAGATGGACCGCTACATGCTCGACGCGCAGGGCAAGCTCCTGCCGCTGGTCGACAAAGGCGCGGTCCGAGCGATCATCCAGCGCACTCCGGGCGGCTTCGGCAACAGCGACGATTTCAACAGCGGCACGTTCGTCGTCTTCCTCAAGCCCTGGGAGGAGCGCGAGAAGACCACCCAGGAGGTCGTCCAGGAGGTCAATCGAAGGCTCGGCCAGCTGCCGGCCGTCCGCGGCAACGCCCAGGTGCGCTCCTCGATCGGCGGCCGCGGCCGCGGCCAGCCGGTCAACTTCGTCATCGCCGGCTCGACCTATGCCGATCTCGCCCGAGCCCGCGACCGGATCCTCGCCGCCGCCGCCGCCAATCCGGGCATCATCAACCTCGACAGCGACTATAAGGAGACCAAGCCGCAGCTTCGAATCGCCGTCGACACCGCACGCGCCGGCGACCTCGGAGTGTCGGTCGAGGACGTCTCCAACGCCCTCCAGTCGCTGCTCGGCTCGCGCCGGGTCTCTACCTATGTCGATCGCGGCGAGGAATATCGCGTCGTCGTCCAGGCCGAGGCCGGCAACCGGGCGACCGAGGCGGACCTCCAGTCGATCCACGTCCGAAGCCAGGCGGGAGGAGTCGTCCCGCTCGCCAACCTCGTCACCGTCAACGACACGGCCGGAGCGCGCGATCTCGGCCGCTACAACAAGATGCGGGCGATCACTTTGTCGGGCGGCCTCGCCCCCGGCTATTCGCTCGGCGAGGCGCTCGAGTTCATGGAGGCGCAGGCCGCCCAGTCGCCCGAGGTGATCGCGGTCGGCTATCGCGGCGAGAGCCAGGCCTTCAAGGAAGCCGGCGGCTCGATCTGGCTGGTCTTCGGCCTCACCATCCTCATCATCTATCTGCTGCTCGCGGCGCAGTTCGAGAGCTTCGTCCACCCCGCCGTGATCATCACGACGGTGCCGCTGGCGGTGGCGGGCGGAGCGATCGGCCTCGCCGTCATGGGGCAGACGCTCAACCTCTACAGCCAGGTCGGCCTGGTCATGCTGGTCGGCCTCGCCGCGAAGAACGGAATCCTCATCGTCGAGTTCGCCAACCAGCTGCGCGACCAGGGCCGCGACATCGGCCAGGCGATACGTGAGGCCTCGGCCCGCCGCCTGCGGCCGATCCTGATGACCTCGATCGCGACCGTCGCCGGCGCCGTGCCGCTGATGCTGGCGAGCGGCGCCGGAGCGGCGGCGCGCACCGCGATCGGAGTCGTCATCGTCTTCGGAGTCTCGATCTCGACCGTGATCACCCTGGTCCTGATCCCGCTCCTCTATTCGAAGCTCGCCCGCTACACCGGCTCGCCGCTGGCGGTGACGAGGAAGCTGGAGGAGCAATTGGGGCAACCGGGAGGCGCACAGCCCGCTCCGGCGGAATGAGGGGAATGAAGTGACGGCGATAGCGTCCAGATCGCAGCTCAGGATGTCCTTCCTGCGCTACGCCCTCTTCACCGTGCCGCTGCTGGTGCTGCTCGGCGCCATCTCCGGCCGGATCGCCAATTCCGGCTATGGCAATGACTGGTTCGACGCGCTCCAGAAGCCCGCGATCATGCCCCCCGGCTGGGTGTTCGGTGCCGCCTGGACCTTGCTCTACATCCTCCTCGGCCTGGCGCTGGCGCTCATCCTCCACGCCCGCGGCGCCCGCGGGCGAGGGCTGGCCGTGGCCCTGTTCGTCGTCCAGCTCCTCCTGAACTATGCCTGGTCGCCGATCTTCTTCGCCTATCACGAGGTTGGGACGGCCTTCTGGACGATCTTCGCGATGATCCTGATCTCGGCCGTCACCGCCGTCCTCTTCTGGCGGATCCGCCGCTCCGCCGCGCTGCTGATGCTGCCCTATCTGGCCTGGCTCGCCTTCGCCGCCTTGCTCACCTGGCAGATCGGCGCGCTCAACCCCGGCGCGGCCGAGCTTGCGCCGGAGGGGTCGACTACCGATATCGCGCTTTAAGGCATTTCAGCAGGAGGACCGCAATGCAGTCCGAAAACCGTCTGTTCGACGATTTCGTCAAGGTCATGAACGGCGCCGCCGGCACCATCGCCGGAATGGGGCGCGAGGCCGACAACGCCTTCCGTGAGCGCATGCGCGAATGGATCGGCGGGCTCGACATGGTTTCGCGCGAGGAGTTCGAGGCGATGAAGGCGATCGCCATCGCCGCCCGCGAGGAAAGCGCGGCGCTGAAGAGCCGGGTCGAAGCGCTCGAGGCGGGCGCGGCGGCAAAGCCGAAGCGCAAGCCGGGGGCGGAACCCGACGCTGGGCCTGTGGGTCAATAATCCACAACATATTGTGGTTGCCTGATCTGCGTTCTTGCGCCGTCGACCGCGCGCGGGCAGATTCGCGGAACCAGGGCGCACGGAAAGCAGAGCGATGAACGTGGACGAATTCGAGCTGGAGCGCGAGCCGGGCGGCCCGATCGACATGCTCGAACATTATTTCAGCGCCCACGGCTGGGCCTGCGAGCGCGGCGACGACGAGATCGTCGCCAACTTCCAGGGCAGCTGGGCGCAGTACGAGATGCGCGCCGTCTGGCGGGAGGAGGACCATGTCCTCCAGTTCCTCGCGCTTCCCGACATCCGCGTCGCCCAGGACAAGCGCGCCGCCGTCTACGAGACGATCGGCCTCATCAACGAGCAGCTCTGGATCGGCCATTTCGAGCTGTGGGCCTCGTCCGGCCTCGTCTTGTTCCGCCACGCGACGCTGCTCGAGGGCGAGGAAGGCGGAG
Source organism: Allosphingosinicella sp. (assembly GCA_036388575.1). GTDB lineage: Bacteria > Pseudomonadota > Alphaproteobacteria > Sphingomonadales > Sphingomonadaceae > Allosphingosinicella. The sequence continues at coordinate 5,030 of DASVRO010000072.1, read as the reverse complement.
TGTTGACGCTTCAGCACGCCGAGACGCTGGTCGAGGCGGCGATCGAGGAATGCGAGCGCTTCTATCCCGTCTTCCAGTTCGTCCTGTGGGCCGGCAAGACGCCGCAGGAGGCCATCGCCGCCGCTTTGATCGAGACCCAGGGCGAGGCCTAGGCCCCGTCCTCCCGGCATGAAGGCTATCGCGGACCCGAGCGATGCTCTGGGGCGAGGCCTGGTATCGATCCGGCAGCAGTTTCAGGTCCCGGACACCTTCCCGGCGGACGTGCTCGCGGCGGCGGAGGAGGCCTCGAGGCGCGTCCCGGCCGAGCATGCGGATCGCACCAGCTGGCCCTTCGTAACCCTGGATCCGGCTTCATCGACCGATCTCGATCAGGCCTTCACCATCGAACGCAGCGGCGCGGACCTGCTGCTGAGATATGCGATCGCCGACGCCGCCTGGTTCGTGGAGGACGGCGACGCGATCGACCAGGAGGCCTGGCGGCGCGGCACCACCCAATATCTGCTGGACGGCAAGGCCGGGCTCTACCCGCCGGTTCTCAGCGAGGGCGCCGCGAGCCTGCTCTCGGACGGTCCGCGGCCGGCGATCATCTTCACGGTGAGGATCGCGCCGGATGGAGGGGGCCGTCTCGACTCGGCGGAGCGGGCGATCATCCGCAATCGGGCGAAGCTGGCCTACGACAGCGTTGGCAGCGACGATCTGCCGCCTGAATTCGCCGAGCTTGCCCGCCGCATCCAGAGCGCGGAGGCGGCGCGCGGAGCGTCGCGGGTCAATCCGCCGGCCCAGGAGATCGTCGCGATCGGGGACGGCCGCTACGAGCTCCTGTTCCGGCCGCCGCTCGAATCCGAGGTCCGCAATGCGGCCCTTTCCCTGGCGACGAACCTCGCGATCGCCGATGTGCTTCAGGCCAGTGGAACCGGTCTTTTCCGGGTCATGGCGGAGCCGGACGATCGTGCCGTGAATCGCCTGCGCCATACGGCAAGCGGCCTCGGGCTCGAGTGGCCGGGGGAGACGACCCTCGCCGAGCTCGAGCGAAGCCTGGACCCCGCCGATCCGATGCAGGCCACCTTCATCCTGGCGATCCAGCGTTCCAGCCAGGGGGCGGGCTACGTGCCGTATCGGAAAGGGGAGAAGCCCTGGCACGCCGCGGTCGCCGCGACCTACGCTCATGCGACCGCTCCGCTCCGGCGCCTGGCGGACCGCTATGTGGTGCGCGCCGCCTTGGCGCTCGCCAACGGCCAGACCGTGCCGCCGGTCGTGTCGGACGCCTTCGAGAAGCTCCCGGCGGTGATGGCGCGGGCCGACGCTCTCGGCTCGCAGATCCAGCGGGCCGCCGTCGATCTCGCCGAGTCGGTGATCCTGCACGGGCGCCAGGGGGAGACGTTCGCCGCGATCGTCACCGAGGTCGACCACCGCGGAGCCCGGATACAATTATGCGAGCTTCCAGTGACCGCTCGACTGGGCAACGCCGATATCGCTCCCGGAGACACGCTGCATGTGACCCTCGTCGACGCAGACCCGGAGCTTCGGACGGTCACCTTCCGTCCGGCCGGTCAGGGAGGCGAAACATGACGACCCTCACCCTCACCCGTCCGCTCCTGATGATCGGCTGCGGCAACATGGCCGGGGCGATGCTGGAGGGGTGGCTCGCCGCCGGCGCCGATCCGCGGATGATCACCGTCGTCCGGCCCAGCGGCCGGCCCCCAGCGCCCGGCATCCGCACCCTCACCGCCCTGGCGGAGGATGAGGCGCCCGCGCTCGTCCTGCTCGGCGTCAAGCCGCAGAAGCTCGCCGAAGTCGCGCCCGCGCTCGCTCCGGCGCTGGAGCCCGAGACGATCCTCGTCTCGATCCTCGCCGGCACCACGCTGGCGACTCTTCGAACCTACTTCCCGACTCCGCGCAACGTGGTGAAGGCAATGCCCAACCTGCCGGTCAGCCTCGGCAAGGGCGTGATCGAGCTCCACACCGACGGCGACGCCGATTCTGCGGCAAAGGACGAGGTCGAGCGCCTGATGGCCGCGCTCGGCCACTCGGAATGGTTCGAGGACGAAGGCCAGTTCGCTATCGCCTCCGCCCTCACCGCCGCCGCGCCCGCCTTCCTCTACCGGTTCCTCGATGCGCTGGCGGCGGCCGGCGAGGCGCTCGGGCTTCCCGCCGATCGCTCGGCGCGACTCGCCGCCGTCATGGCCGAAGGCGCGGCGGCGCTCGCCGCCGGATCCGCGGAGACGCCGGAGCAGCTCGCCCGCCGGGTCGCCAGCCCCGGCGGAACCACCGAGGCCGGGCTCGCGGTGCTCGATTCGGACGAGGCACTTCGAGCCCTGGTCGCGAACGCCCTCGCGGCCTCGCGGCGGCGGGGGACCGAGCTGGCCTCGGGGCTCTCCGCCTAAACGCCCGATGAACGGCGCGTAGTTTGGGGTTCATGCAACGAGGCATATCCTCCGCTCGTTTCAGCGGCGTCCGCGAGTCTGCGGGCGCTCCATTCGAGGAGGACGAGTATGCGTATGTTTGTTCTGGGTGCCGCGCTCGCCGCCGCGGTCGCCATTCCGGCGACCGCCGCTTCGGCGCAGCGTTATGGCGGCTACGGTTATGGCGGTGGTTATGGCTACGGCCGGGACCATCGCGGCGGCGAGGTCCGCGAGGAGATGCGCGAGTGCCGCCGCGAGTTGCGGCGCGCCGACAGCCGCTGGGAATATCGCCGCGAGCTGCGCGAATGCCGGCGCGAGCTGGCCGAGGCTCGGCGCGACGACCGCTATCGCTATCGCGACAATTACCGCCAGCGCCGCTATCGCAGCTGGTAAGCTTTGAAGTTCGGGCCGCCCTTTAACCGGCGGCCCGGATTCATATAGAGCCGTCGCAGCGGCACCGCGAAGCCGCCGGAGCGTTGTTCCGGCGATGCCGACCACCGTCATCCGCTCGATCGCTTACCGTCCCGAGGAGCGGGAGCTCGACGTGGTGTTCACCACCGGGCGCCGCTATCTGTTCCACGACGTTCCGCCGGAAGCCGCCGAGGCGTTCCGCTCCGCGCGCATCAAGGGCCGCCACTTCAACAGCCGGATCCGCGGCCGCTACCTTTTCTCGGAGGGCTCCCCCGCCTGAATTCGGCATTCGGGCAGGCCGAGCTCCTTGGCATGCGCGCAGGGGCTCGCCTGGACGTCGCCGTTGGGGGCGATGTAGAGCGCCCAGTCGCCGGTGTCGGTGCAATGGGCGGTCCACATCGCCATCGTCTTGTATTGCTGCTGGTAGGCGCCCCGGTCGACGCGCTTGCAGCGTTGGCCGACGTCGCGAAGCGCCCGGTAGAGGCCGAGATGGCGGGTCGGCTCGCTCAGCGTCTTGAGCTCGTCGCTGTGCGGGTTGGCGGCGACGACCTTGGTGACGTTGCGCTGCGGCGCGCCGTCGTCGCAGCCGGCCAGGAGAAGCCCGAACGCGGCAAGGCTGGCCAAGACCCTCATCTCTCACTCTCCCTTCGCGCCGGTCTCAATACGCGCGAGCGAAGCGCTCGTTGCCGACGAAGCCGAGCCGCTCGATGCGGGCGCGCTTCACGTCCGCGAGCACCCGGTCGAAATCCTCATAGCGCGTCTCGGCGTCGGCGCGAAAGCGGAGGAATCCGTCCGGCGCCGAGGCACGGAAGGCGGCGAGGCGGGCGGGCAGGGCGGCTTCGGCGATCGGAGCGCCGTCCCAGGTAAGGCGGCTCGCCGAATCGATGCCGAGCTCATGCTCCTGGACGTCGTCCTGGGTCACGCCGTCGGTCGGCAGATCGATCTTCACGCTGTGGGTCATCAGCGGCAGGGTGATGATGAACATGATCAGGAGGACGAGCATCACGTCGATGATCGGCGTGGTGTTGATCGTGCTGAACGGCTGCTCGGTTCCGGTGGCGAAAGCGATCTGGCGGCGACGCTGGCTCATCTCCCTGGTCCTCCCTCGATGTAATGTAACATCATTACATGAACGGAGGCCCGGCGCAATGGTTCCGGCGATCAGCGGCGGCGCTCGCCCGTATAGACCCGCCAGCGCCGGTCGCCCTCGCCGGTGGTGGCGCGGCGCAAGGTGACGCTGCCGGCGCTGGCGAAGGGCTTGCCGCCGCGGAAGGTGCCGCGGATCATCACCGGCACCTCGACATAGGTCCAGCCGTTCGCGGTCACCGGCTCGCTCGGGGTGCCGACGTCCGCCTGGTAGGTCGCATAGGCCCGGAAATTGTCGGCGAAGCGCTGCCTCGCCGCCTCGTTCCGCTCGCCGGACCGCAACTCCCAGGCGGCGTCGTAATCCCCGGCTTCGATCCGGTCGTAATAGCGATTGAGGGTCGTCGCCGCGTCGCCGCTGTCCTCGCGGTCCTGCTCGGTCGGCGCCGGCGGCTCGAGCTCCGGCATCGGCGGCTGCGCGGCGCGACTGAAATTGTCGGGTTGCTGAGGGGCGTCGGAGTCGCGCCCGCAGGCGGCGAGGAGAAGGGCGCAAATCAGGGCCGTCCGCTTCATCGCGCCCCTTTAGGGCGCCGAAGCGGAGCCGTCACCCCGTCAGGCGCTGAGCCGGCTCTGGGTGCCGTGGATGAGGTCGGTGGCGCGCTCGAAGCTCATCGGGCGGCCGAACAGATAGCCCTGGATCTGGTGACAGCCGAGGTCGCGCATCCGGGTGAAGTCGTCGGCGGTCTCGACGCCTTCCGCGGTCACCGTCATGCGGAAGCTCTTGGCCAGCTGGACGATCGACTGGATGATCGCCACGGTCTCGCGATTGTGCGCGGCCTCGCGGACGAAGCTGCCGTCGATCTTCAGCTTATGGAAGACGGCCTTGTTGAGGTAGCCGAGCGAGGAATAGCCGGTGCCGAAGTCGTCTAGCGCGATGCCTACGCCGAGCGCGCGGAGCCGCTTGAGAACGTCGAGCGAGCCTTCGCTGTCGCCGAGGAACACCGATTCGGTCACTTCGAGCTCGAGCCGGTTGGCCTTGAGCCTGTATTTGGCGAGCGCCTCGGAAACCGTGTTGGGAAGCGCCGGAAGGATCAGCTGGCGGGCGGACAGGTTGAGAGCGACGCTGATATAATC
>DASVRO010000071.1:0-44386 GCA_036388575.1 Allosphingosinicella sp. | reverse complement strand
GTGATCGGCAAGGCGCACCGGCTCGGTCTGCAATCGCGCCCGTCGCCAGTGAAGCCGAACGAGCCGGCGCCCGCCAAGGCGCAACAGCCGGCGGAACCCGCGCCCGAAGCCGCTGCCGCTCCGGGCAAGCCCGAGCCGCGTCCCCAGCCGCAGGCGGCGCCGCAGCCGACCAATGCGGCGGCCCCGGCGGAACGGGCAGTTCCCGAGCCGCGCGTCGTATCGGTCGGGCCGGGCGGCTTCCTCCGCCAGGGTCCGGGCGACCAGCAGCCGCCCATCCCCCCTGCCCCGCCGCGTCGGCTGGTCCCCGCCAAGCCGAGCGCCGAGGTCGCCGACAAGACCAGCCTGCTCGATTTGAACGAGAAGATCTGCAAGTGGCCGATCGGCCATCCCGGCGAGCCCGACTTCCATTTCTGCGGAAGCCCTGCCAATCCGGGCTTCCCTTATTGCGTCGAGCATTGCGGGGTCGCCTACCAGGCGCAGATCCCGCGCCGCGACCGCCGCCCGCCGCCGCCCCTCCCCTTCGGCGGCCCGCGCATCCGCTGAGCCGCCGCCCGTGGCGCTGTTCCTGGTCTGGCACGACGAGGACAGCGCCATCGGCGACGACTGGGCCTCGCTCTCGACCGGTTCGAGCTGCGCCCGGGCCTGATCCTCGTCGACAGCGAGCTTGGCCTGTCGCCGCTCTACCACCGGATCAAATGGGCGCTTCCGCCGGGCACGGCGCTGCTCGTCGCCCCGCTCGCCGAGGCGCCGAAGTTCAAGCTGATGGAGAAAGGCGCCCTGAGCTGGATCAGGGCACGCTCGGGGCCGCCCGAATAGAGTCCCGCGCGAAGCATCGGGGAAGATACAGGCTTTTTAACATTTGAAGCCGAAATGGGCCGGTACATGAATTTACCGAAGGTAAGTCCAATGCCCGAGTCGACATCAAGCCTGCTGGCCATCCTCTTAGGACTGGGCGTATTCGCGATCATCGTCGCGATCGGGTGGCGCAGCGTCCAGAACCGCCGGATCCTGCGCCTTCAGGATGCCAACGGCCACGAGACGATCATCGTCGCCGGCGAGGACGACGACGTCAGCAGCATCGTCACGACCTCCACCGAGACCGCCCAGCCGGCGCCGGCGCCGGCGCCCGAATTCGGCCGCAAGGAAAGCTAGCTGCTGTATTTCAGGTTTGACCCGCCTCAGCCGGCGTGGACGCCGGGTCGCGCTTCGAGCACCATGTTGAACGGCCCCTCGGTCGCCCGCCGCACCCGGCCGAAGCCGGCGGCGGTGAGCAATTCGGTCAGCTTCGCCTCGCCCGCCTGAGCCCCGAGCGCCTCGCCGACTTCCTGCGCCAGCGAGGTCGGGACGCAGATCATCGTCGACGCATTGTAGTAGAGCCGGCTCACCGGGTTGCCGATGTTGGCGGCGGGATCGTCGCCGGCGATCGGCTCGACGATCATCCAGGCGCCGTCGTCCTTCAGCAGGGAACGGACGTGCCGCGCGCAGCCGCGCGGATCGCCCATGTCGTGGAGGCAGTCGAACATGGTGACGAGGTCGAACCCGCGCTCGTCGATGTCCTTGGCGGCGACCGCCTCGAAGCGGACCCGCTCGGCGAGCCCGTGGGCCTCGGCATGCGCGTTCGCCTGCTCGATGGAAGGGACGTGGAAGTCGTAGCCGACGAACCGGCTGTCGGGAAAAGCCTTCGCCATGAGAAGGGTGGAGAAGCCGACTCCGCAACCGATGTCCGCGACCTTGGCGCCGGCCTGGAGGCGGGGCAGCATATCGTCGAGCGCGGGCAGCCAGGATTGCACGATGCCGTTGACGTAGCCCGGACGGAAGAAGGCTCCGACGGCGCAGAACAGGCAGCCGGAGGATTCGCCCCAACTGACGCCTTCGCCGGTCCTGAACCCCGCCTCCACTTTGGCCTCGCCTTCCACCATCGCCGCGGCCAGGTCGAAGGCGCCGGCGAGGTAGAGCGGGCTGTCCTCGAGGGCGAACACCATCGCCTGCTCGGGCGAAAGGCTGAAGCGCTCGCCGGAGGGCTCGCCAGAGGGCTCGAACGTCACATAGCCGTTCGCCGCCTGCGCCAGCGCCCATTCCCTGACGTAGCGCTCCGCGAGGCCGAGGCGCCCAGCGAGTTCGCCCGCCGTTGCCGGCCCGTCCGCGTGCAGCGACCGGAACAGGCCCAGCCGGTAGCCGATCCGGACGGTCGGGACGCTGAAGGCGCCGCCGAGGTCGCCCAGCATCTTGCCGACCAGCGCGTTGAGGGTTTCCGGGTTCACTTCGGCCATTGCTTCATCTCCTGCCTGAGCAGCCAGCGTTGAGCGCGACGACCGGCTTCGCCAATGACCGGTCGGCCGAAAAAATTGATCGAAACTCCGGCAATCTGATAGGTTCGCCTTCAGCAGCTCGGAGCGAACCGACGATGGACGTGCGCTACCAGGGGACCTCACCGGAGCTTTACGCTCCAGCAGGTCGCTCCGCTCCCATCCCACTGGAGGATTCCCCCTCGCAATCCAGCGACCCCGCGGTTGCCCGCGCTCTTGCATTGATCCACGCGCGATCCGCGGAGAAGCTCGACATCGCCACGCTCGCTCGCGAGGCCGGCGTATCCCGAAGCGTGCTCGCCGAGCGGTTCGGCAAGGCGATGGGGCAGCCGCCGATGCACTATTGCGCCCGCTGGCGGCTACGCCAGGCCGCGATCATGCTGCGCGATTGCGACCGGAAGGTCGGCGATGTCGCCTTCGAGGTCGGGTTCGGCAGCGAGGAAGCCTTCAGCCGTGCCTTCAAGCGTCTTTACGGGAAGGCCCCGGCCGCCTGGCGGCGGCAAGTCCGCTCGGCTGCGCCGGCCGCGGCGTTGCCGCTCCAGCAGGTGCGCTACTGCAGGGCACGCGACGGCACCCGCCTCGCCTGGTCGTCGGTCGGCGCGGGCTTTCCGCTCGTCAAGACCGCGAACTGGCTGAACCATCTCGAGTTCGACTGGGAAAGCCCGGTCTGGCGGCATTGGCTCAGGGAGCTCACGCGCAGGAACTGCCTGATCCGTTACGACGAGCGGGGAAACGGCCTTTCCGACTGGAACCCGCCGGAGCTGACGTTCGAAAGCTTCGTCGACGATCTGGAGGCGGTGGTGGACGCCGCGGGGGTGGATCGGTTCGACCTCCTCGGGATCTCGCAGGGCGCCCCGGTCGCCATCGCCTATTCGCTCCGGCATCCCGGCCGGGTCCGGCGGATGGTGCTGCTCGGCGGCTATTCGCGCGGATGGGCCTTGCGACTGAAGGGTGAGGATCTCGCCCGCCGCGAAGCGATGGTCACGCTCACGCAGACCGGATGGGGGAGCGACAATCCGGCCTATCGTCAGATGTTCACCAGCCTCTACATCCCCGGCGGCACGGCGGAGCAGCTCGGCTGGTGGAACGAGCTTCAGAAGGTCACGACGACTCCGGACAATGCGGTCCGGCTCCAGCGGGTCCTCGCCACCATCGACGTGACGGAGCTGCTTCGTCGCGTGGCGGTACCCACCATGGTCGCGCACGCCAGAAACGATCATGTGATCAGCTTCGAGGCCGGCAAGGAGCTCGCCGCTGGAATCCCGAATTCGCACTTCGTGGAGCTGGACAGCGCCAATCACGTCCTGCTCGAGCACGAGCCGGCCTGGCAGCGATTCCTCGCGGAAATGCGGAGATTTTCACGCCGCTGACCCTTTGGCCATCGTGCCGCCCGAACCTTGGCTTCGTCAGGATCAACAACCTGGATCAGCGCGATTTCCGGGAACGGCGGCGGCGCTCCGGCCGTTTGATACCTGTCCGTAACCAACATAAAAACCAGGGCTAAATGTCTCAGGAAGAAAGAGAATATTACGAGCGCCGGGCCGAGGCGGAGATCGGGCTCGCCCAGGCCGCGGCGCACCGCCGGGTCGTCCAGGCGCATTACGAGCTCGCCTCCGCCTATCTCGACCGGATCCATGGCGACGAGCCGAGATCCGAAGGCGGACTGTTCGCCACCTGACCCTCGTTCGCCCCCGCCGGGCCGGTGACTCCCTTGGCCAATCTTCTCCTCGCCGCCACGCTCGCTCTTGCCGGACTGCTCGGCGGCTCGCAGGCCCCGCCGGGCGGCTCGGCCGAGCCGGTGCCGGCAGCGCTCGCCCAGTCGATCCGGCCGGTCGCGGGCGCCGATAGCGACTATGCCGACATCCTCGCCGCGGCCGGCGGGGCGCGCCGGATCCTGCTCGGCGAATCGACCCACGGCACCCACGAATATTACCTCGAGCGGGCCCGGATCACCGAGCGGCTGGTCCGCCAGCATGGAGTCAGCGCCGTCGCGATCGAGGGCGACTGGTCCGCCACCCAGCGGGTCAACCTCTACGTCCGAGGCCTCGGCTCCGACCGGAGCGCCGAGCAGGCGCTTCGCGGCTACACCAACTTCCCGACCTGGATGTGGGGCAACACCGATTTCCGCGACTTCGTCGAGCGGCTCCGGGCGCTCAACCTCGAGCGGCCGGCCGGGCAGCGGGTCGGTCTGTACGGGATGGACGTCTACGACCTGTTCGACGCGGCGGATGCGGTGCAGGCCTATCTGAAGCGGACGGCGCCGCAGGCGGCCCAGGCGGCGGCCCGGCATTATCGCTGCTTCGCCCGCCATGGCCGCGACCGCTGGGCCTACGGGGTCGCCACGCGCGATCCTGGCAAGGTCTGCCGGACCCAGGCCGAGGCCGTGCTGGCCGACGTCCGCCGGCTGCCGGTGCCGGCCGACCCGGTGGAGCGGGAGGCGCGGTTCGGCGCCCTGCGCAGCGCCGCCTCGGTCGCTGCGGCCGAGGAATATTTCCGCACCGCCTCCGTCGGCTCGCTGGCCTGGAACGTCCGCGACCGGCACATGGCCGACAATGTCGACGAGATCGCCCAGCATGTCGAAGCGATGGCCGGGCGGCCGGCCAAGGTGGTGATGTGGAGCCACAACACCCATTCGGGCGACGCCCGCGCGACGTTCGCGGCCGACCGCGGCGAGCTGAACCTCGGCCAGCTGATGCGCCAGCGGCACGGCGAGGCCGCCTTCCTGATCGGCTTCCTCAGCCATTCGGGGACCGTCCACGCCGCGCCCGAATGGGACGCCCCGGGCCGCCGCTACGACATGCGCCCGGCGCTTGCCGGAAGCTATTCCGAGCTCTTCCACCGCTCCGGCAGCCCGGCTTTCTCGCTGCTCATCCGCGGCAATGCGGCGGTGTCGCGGCTGCTCGCCGGGCCGATGCTGGAACGGGCGATCGGGGTCGTCTACCTGCCGGCCAGCGAGCGGACGGCGCATTATTTCGAGGCCCGGCTGGCGGAGCAGTTCGACGCGGTGATCTATTTCGACCGATCCCGGGCGGTCACCCCGATCCGGCGGTGAGGCGGCGGCGCCTGCTCCTCCTCGCGCCGCTGCTGCTCGCGGCCGCGCCGGCCGGCGAGCGGGCGGCGGAGCGCGAGCTGATGGTCCTGACGATCGCCAACATGGCGGAGACGGCCGGGCTTCGGGAGCCGCGGCGGATCGACCCGGCGGTGCTTCGGGCGATGCGCGAGGTCCCCCGCCACCTGTTCGTGCCGGAGGAGGCGCGCCGCTTCGCCTACGAGAGCCGGCCGCTGCCGATCGGCCACGACCAGACCATCTCCCAGCCCTATATCGTCGCGGTGATGACCCACCTCCTCGGAGCGAAGCCGGAGGACAGGGTCCTCGAGGTCGGCACCGGATCGGGCTACCAGGCGGCGGTCCTGTCCCGACTCGTCCGCCAGGTCCATTCGATCGAGATCGTCGAGCCGCTGGCGCAGCGGGCGGCGCGGACTCTTCGAGAGCTCGGCTATGCCAATGTCGAGGTCCGAAGCGGCGACGGCTATGCCGGCTGGCCGGAGCGCGCCCCGTTCGACCGGATCATCGTCACCGCCGGGGCCGACCATATTCCCCGGCCGCTGCTCGACCAGCTGCGGCCCGGCGGCCGGATGGTCATCCCGCTCGGCAGCAAGCCCGATACGCTCGAGCTCACCCTCGTCGACAAGGACGCCCGGGGCCGGATCAGGAAGCGCGCCCTCCTCCCGGTCCGCTTCGTGCCCCTCACCCGGCTTCCACGCTAGCACGACGCTCGCCACGGGCCGCGACGGCGGGGCGCCGGCTCCGCTCGCCCTCGCGCTCGAGCATCGCCTGCTGTCGGCGCAGCTCCGCGGCCAGCGGCTCATAGGCGTCGCGGCTGCCGTCGGGGCGCGGGACGCTGAAGAGGCCGAACTGCCTGTGCCGCTCGTCGTCCCAGCCGGGGAAGCTGGCTATGGGGTAAAGGCAGACGCCGCCCATCGGAACCCCCTGGCGGACGGCTTCGCGCACCTCGTCGCAGACATAGTGGAACCAGGCGGAGCGGGCGGATCCTTCGGCGCCGGTCTCGGTGATGAGGATCGGACGCCCGTAGCGCTCGTACGTCTCGACCAGCATGTCGGCGAGCGGCCGGTAATCGTGGCGGCCGAGCGGGATCGTCGAGCCGTCCAGATACCATTGATTGTCCGAGTAGAAGTTGACCCCCACGGCATCCAGCCATTCCGGCGAGCCGCCCAGCTCCGGGGCGGTTCGGCCGCTCAGCATGTCGTAGGCATGATATTGACTGAGCCGCTTCGCCTCCGCGGCCTCGGCATCGGCGGGAGTCGCGGGAAGGACGTTGATGAGCGGCTCCGACCAGATGAAGCGGCAGTCGGGATCGGCCTCCCGCATCGCGCGCATGCCGGCGACCGCGGTGCGCACCAGGTGGCGCATCAGCCAGCCTTCCTCGTCCGGGCCGATCGCTGGAAAGACGCCGTTCCTCGCCGCCCAGGTGAGGAACGATATCTCGTTCAGCGGGCAGACGATCGCGGCCGTCCCGGTGACCTCGCGGTGGAGCCGTACCGCCGCCGCCGCGAAGCGCGCATAGGATAAGGTGAACTCCGGACTTGCCTGGTCGAGATGGTCGGGTGAGCCGTAGTGGAAGAGGTCCCACATCACCTGCACGCCGCTCTCCGCCGCCGCTTCCAGCATCGGCAGCCAGCTCGACCAGTCGTGGCGGCCGGGCTCCCGCTCGATGAGGTGCCAGCGAAGGCCGTCGCGAACGGTGAGCAGCCCATGCCGCGCGCAGCTTCGATAATCGGCGCGGACCAGCCGGTCGTGGCCGGTGGCGGCGATCAGATCGAGTCGGGCCCCGTCGCCGCGGCGGCGGTGGGACGAGCATTCGAAGCCCGCCATGAAGAAGCTCTTGAAGGAGATGCCGGCCATGACCGCTGCCAATCCCTCGGGCGTGCATGGGTTGCAGGAGCAGTCAGGAAAGATCGCAAACCTGGATCAGGCTGCGGCCGGGCAGCCGACCGCCCCCACTATCCACCGTAAGCGCGAAGGAAGAACACGACCGTCGTCCCCCCGGTCACAAGCAGGGTCCACACCCGCACGACCCGATGCGACAGCCGCTTGCCGAGCAGAGCGCCGAGCCAGCCGCCCAGGGTGGAGCCGAGCAGCATCGGCACGCACGCCCACCACCACACCATCGCGAAGCCGATGAACACGAAGGCGGCGGCGAAATTCGCCACAGCCAGCATCGCGGTCCGGATCGCGAACAGCTCGCGCGGGCGGATGTTGGCGAGAAGCCCGTAGACGGCGGTCATGATCAGCCCCACCCCGCCGCCGAAATAGCCGCCGTAGATCCCGAGCAGAGCCTGGGCCGCGAGCAGGGTCGGGCGCCCGATCGTCACCCGCGCGTGGAGCCAGTCGGAGGCGCTCTTGCCGAACGCCATCACCGAGAAGGCGAAGAGCAGAAGCCAGGGGATGAGGAGGTCGAAGAGCTCGGTCGGGGTGAGCACGAGCAGCAGGCTTCCGACAGCTGCGAAGGCGAAGGTCAGCGAAGCGAGCAGCCGCACCGACAGCCCCGCCACCGGGCGGAGCTCGTCGCGATAGGTCCAGGCGCTCGCTCCCGCTCCGGGGAGGAGGGCGACGTTCGAGGTGGCGTTGGCAATGTTCGCCGGCAGGCCGAGCGCGATCAGCGCGGGCAGGGTCGCGAACGTGCCGCCGCCGGCGAGCGCATTCATCGCCCCGCCGAGGACGCCCGCGGCCGCGGCGAGCAGGAGTGGGGAAAGATCGATCGCGCGTCACCCCGGCGAAACCGGGCCCTCCGGCCGCGGACCCTTCGCCCGCGCGACCCGGCTTCGCCGGGATGGCCGAAGGGGTCAAGCCGGCGTCGCCGCACCGCCACCCGCCCGGTCGCCCGTGCTCGACCTTCCCAGTCCGTCAGGTCGATGAGTGGAGCTCAACGCAATTGATAAGCCGTCGCCGTGCGGGCAAAGGCGGCCGATGCAGATCAGCCGCGCCGACCTCGCCGACTTCGGCTATTTCCTGGTGATCGCCAGGCATCGCAGCTTCCGCCGGGCGGGCCTTGAGCTGGGCGTCAGCGCGTCGGCGCTCAGCCATTCGCTGAAGGGGCTCGAGACACGGCTCGGAGTCCGGCTGCTCAACCGCACCAACCGGAGCGTCACGCTCACCGCCGCCGGCGAGGAATTGCTCGCCGCCATCGACGCGCCTTTCGAGGCGATCGGATCGGCTGTGGAGGCCCTGAACCGCTACCGGGCGGAACCGGCGGGGCGGATCCGGCTGAACGTCATGGAGCACGCAAGCTCGCTTCTGCTCGGACCGGTCCTCCCGACTTTCGTCGATCGCTATCCGGACATCGAGGTGGAGGTGATCATCTCGAACCATCTCGTCGACGTGACAGCTGCCGGCGCGGACGCGGGCATCCGCTATGGCGGAACGGTGCCCGAGGACATGATCGCCCAGCGGCTCTCGGGGGACATACGCTGGGTGGTCGCGGGGGCGCCGGGCTATATCGAGCGGTTCGGCGCGCCCGGCCATCCGGGCGACCTCGCCGCCCATCGCTGCCTTCGCATCCGGCTCGGCAATGACAGCATTTACCAGTGGGAGTTCGAAAAGGCCGGGGAGGCGCTGGCGATCGACGTGCCCGGCGCGATCACGATCGACGGGACTCAGTTCGCGCTGGACCTCGTCGGAGGTGGCGCCGCGCTGGGCTATTTCCCCGAACCCGTGGTCGCGCCGTTCGTGGCGCGAGGCGAGCTGAGCATCGTCCTCGAGGATTGGGCGCCGTTCGGGCCGGGCTTCCACATCTATTATTCCGGCCGGCGGCAGCTGCCCACCGGACTGCGGCTGTTGATCGACCTCATCCGCGAGATGCGCCCGCTGGGGCTGTAGGGGCCGGATCGGCAATCAGCGCTTTTTCCCCTCTCCCGTGCTTACGGGAGAGGAGGGGCCCAAGCGAAGCTTGGGAGGTGAGGGTCTGTACACCGGACTCGGCAAGACCCTCACCTCCCACCGCTTCGCGGTGGGCCCCTCCTCTCCCGCGGAAAGCGGGAGAGGGGCTCCAGCGTCGAATGATGAGTCCCGCTCATCGCCGCGTCAACGACAGAGCGGCTAATCCGGAGCGCCCACCTGCCCATATGGGTCTCATCGCGGCCCGCGTCGCGAGGCAACTCAATGTCAGGTGGATCGAAGCATGGCCGACATCGCCGTCTCAAAAACGACCGATCGGGTACAACGGACAGAAGCGACCGGTAGCCGCTCGGGCGGCTGGGGTGCGGTCCTCGCGCTAACGCTGTGCGTCTCCACGCTGATCGCGTCCGAGTTCATGCCGGTCAGCATCCTGACCCCGATTGCCTCGGACCTCGGCGTCACCGAGGGAGCCGCGGGACAGGCGATTTCCGTCTCCGGCCTGTTCGCCGTCCTGACCAGCCTCACCATCTCCTCGCTGACGGCGGGGATCGACCGCCGCCGCCTGCTGCTCGGCCTGACCGCGCTGATGCTGGTGTCCGGGGTCCTGGTGGCCCTCGCCCCTGATTTCACGGTGCTGATGGCCGGCCGAGCGCTGCTCGGTGTCGCCGTGGGCGGCTTCTGGGCGATGTCGGCGGCCACCGTGATGCGGCTCGTCTCCGAGGACAAGGTGCCGAGGGCGCTGGCGCTTCTGAACGGCGGCAATGCGCTGGCGACCACGATCGCCGCCCCGCTGGGCAGCTTCCTCGGCCAGTATATCGGCTGGCGCGGCGCCTTCTTCATCGTCGTGCCGCTCGCGGCCGCCACCTTCGCCTGGCAGTGGCTGACTTTGCCGTCGATGCCGTCTCACCGCACGGCTCGAAACGCGAGCGCGCTGGGCCTGCTGCGCCGGCCCTGGGTGAGGAACGGCATGGCCGCCGTCGCCCTGCTTTTCGCGGGCCAGTTCGCCTTGTTCACCTACATCCGCCCGTTCCTCGAGAATGTGACCCAGCTCAGCGTCTCGCTGCTCTCCCTCGTCCTGCTGATCATGGGCGCGGCGGGCCTCGCCGGCACCTGGCTGATCGGCCGGATCGTGGCGAAAAGCCTTGCCGCGACCCTGATCGCCGCGCCGCTCGCCATGGCCGCCATCGCGCTCGGCCTGATCGCGGCGGGCGCGATGCCTGTTCCGACGGCGGCTCTGCTCGCCCTCTGGGGCCTGATCGGGACCGCCGTCCCGGTCGCCTGGTGGACCTGGCTGAGCCGCACCCTGCCCGACGATGCCGAGGCCGGCGGCGGCCTGATGGTCGCCGTCATCCAGCTCGCGATCACCGTCGGAGCGGCGGGCGGCGGGCTGCTGTTCGACGCCGCCGGCCACCGCGCCACCTTCCTGGCGAGCGCGGCGCTGCTCGCGGGATCGGCCCTGCTCGGCACCCTCGCCGCCCGCCAATCTCCCGACTCAATCAACCAAGGAGCAAGAGATGAATACCGCTAATTTGAGCAGGCGCAGCCTGCTTCGCACGGCCGCCGCGGCCGCAGCCCTCGGCCTCGTCTCGGTCGCCGCCATTCCCTCCGCCGCGAAGGCCCAGGACATGTCGAACGGCGCGGACAATTTCTACGTCAGCGACTCCGTGACGGTCCGCAAGGTCACCTTCACGAACCAGTATGGGCTGAAGGTCGCCGGCAATCTCTTCACGCCGAAGACGCTGGACCGCGGCGCCCGCCACCCGGCGATCGTCGTCGGCCATCCGATGGGCGCGGTTAAGGAGCAGAGCTCGAACCTCTATGCCACCAAGCTGGCCGAGCGCGGCTTCGTCACCCTGTCGCTGGACCTGTCCTTCTGGGGCGAGAGCGAGGGCGCGACCCGCAACGCGGTGGCGCCGGACATCTATGCCGAGGACTTCAGCGCCGCCGTCGACTTCCTCGGCACGCAAGGCTTCATCGATCGCGACCGCATCGGCGTGCTTGGCATCTGCGGCAGCGGAAGCTTCGTGATCAGCGCGGCCAAGATCGACCCGCGGATGAAGGCGATCGCCACCGTCAGCATGTACGACATGGGCGCCGCCAACCGGAACGGCCTTCGCCAGGGGCAGTCGCTCGAGCAGCGCAAGCAGGCGATCGCCCGCGCCGCCGAGCAGCGCTGGGCCGAGTCCGCCGGCGGCAAGACGGAATATACCGGCGGCACGGTACACCGGCTCACGCCGCAGTCGACGCCGATCGAGCGCGAGTTCTACGACTTCTACCGGACTGCGCGCGGCCAGTTCACGCCGGCGGGCTCGTTGCCGCAGCTGACCACCCACCCGACTCTGACGAGCAACGTCAAGTTCATGAACTTCTACCCGTTCAACGACATCGAGACGATCTCGCCGCGCCCGATGCTGTTCATCACCGGCGATGCGGCGCATTCGCGCGAGTTCAGCGAGGACGCGTTCCGGCGGGCGGCCGAGCCCAAGGAGCTCCACGTCGTCCCGGGCGCCGGCCACGTCGACCTGTACGACCGGGTGAACCTGATCCCGTTCGACAAGCTCGCCGCCTTCTTCACCCGCACCCTCTGACGCAAAGGAGCTCGACAATGCGCAACCCAGTCCACCCCGTCCTCATCCTGCTGGCCGCGCTCCCCGCCGCGTCGGCCGCCGCCGCTCCGGCCGGCAAGCCGCCGGTCATGGAAATCACCCGGCCCGCCGGCATGAAGACGGCCGCAGGGCCGCCGGAATGGTTCACCGGCAAGGTCACGATCACCGGCCAGTTTCAGCGCCCCGCCCCGTCGCGAGTGGGCGGAGCCCTCGTCCGCTTCGAGCCGGGCGCTCGGACGGCCTGGCACAGCCACCCGCTCGGCCAGACCCTGATCGTCACCGAAGGCACCGGCTGGACCCAGATCGAAGGCGGGCCCATCCTCCAGTTCAGCGCCGGCGACATGCTGTGGTGCCCGCCCGGCCAGAAGCATTGGCACGGCGCCACGCCCACCTCCGCAATGAGCCATATCGCCATCCAGGAGTCGCGGGACGGCTCGCCGGTGACCTGGATGGAGCCGGTCGGGGACGATCAATATCTCGCCGGGCCCGGGCGCGGATGAGGGCAGCCGCCAAACCGTCGGGCGACCCCCCCCCCCCGAACGCTCGGCGGCCGTCAGCCGAGCAGCCAGGCCACCATCTCGTCCATCTGCACGGCAGTCGAGGCGAAGGCGTGGCCGGCGCCCTGGTAGACCCGAGTCTCGAGGTCGCGGCCGCGGCGCCATCCCAGCCCGGCCAGCCGGCGGGCGATGCCGATCTGGTGCGGCGCCATCCCCGCGTCCATCATCTGCGTGCCATGATCGAGCCACAGCCGCCGCCCGCGCGGAGCGCCGAGCCGGGCGAAATAATCGGGCCAGATCGAAAGAAGCTGCGGGTGGTCGATCATGTCCTTGTTGTAGATCGGCCAGTTGGGCGACATGCAGGCGCCGCGGCCGAAAGCCCGCTGCGCCTCGACGAAGATCGCTCCGGCCATCACCCCGGCCTGGCTGGCTCCGAAGATGGCGGTGTCGAGCCGGCCGGCTCGAGTCCGGTAGTGCGAGTCGATGAACGGCTTCAGCCGCGTCGCGAGGAAGTCGATGAATTGCGCCGAGACGAGCGACCCCGCTTCGACCCGGGCGATCTCGAGGTCGATGGCGGCGCGCAGGGCGCCCTCGGACCGGTCGTAGATCGTCTGCGGCATATATTGGAGGAAGCGGTCCTCCTCGAGATTGTCGATCGCGACGATCAGCGCCGGCCGGATCCGCCCGGCTGCGGCGAGCCGGGCGATGCGCCGGTCGGCCGCGAAATTCTCGCCGTCGCTGTCGCCCGCGAAGACGAACTGCCCGTCGAGCATGTAGAGGGTGCGGTAGGAGCGCCTGCCGGTCTCGTAGCCGGGCGGCAGCCAGACCCGCACCCGCGGCTCAGGCCCGCCGCCGGGGCCGATCCGCCCGAGC
The DNA here is from genome assembly GCA_036388575.1 of Allosphingosinicella sp. Taxonomy (GTDB): domain Bacteria; phylum Pseudomonadota; class Alphaproteobacteria; order Sphingomonadales; family Sphingomonadaceae; genus Allosphingosinicella. The sequence continues at coordinate 31,188 of DASVRO010000071.1, read as the reverse complement.
GTCTCGATCCGCCCTTCCGGCGGCGCGTCCGCCAAAGCGAACGCCGGCGCCGCCACCGCGGCCGAGGCCATCGCCATGAAGGTCCGGCGAGTGACCGACGACGGGCGGATCAGCGGTAACCCGGTCACTCGGCGACCACGGCCGAGGCGTTCCCGGTCATCTTCCACTCGCACCCGACCCGCTGGTAGGTGGCGATCCAGCTGCTCTTGAACGCCTTTTCGCCGGCTTCTGGCTTTCCCGGCTCAACGTAGCGGGCGCGGACCTTCACCGCCAGCCACCCCGTCCCGCCGTCGGCCGAGACGTTTACCAGGGGCGGCGCGGAATCGCTCCATTCCAGATACTTCACCCGGGCGAAATAGCCTTTGAAGAAACCGATCAGCTCGTCCCTGGATCTCACCGAAACCTCGCCGTTGCTCACCACGACGATCCGGTCGGCCGTTCCCGGCGCCATCAGCTCCGCATCGCCGGCGAGATGGGCTCGGCGCGCCGCTTCGTGCGTGGCCCGCAATTCAGCCGCCGCTTGCTCTCCGGTGGAGCAGCCGGGGGCGCCGGGCTGCGCCGAAGCCAGCGAGGCCAGGATCAGTGTCGAGCCGATGCCGATCGTCATTGAGGGGTCCCGCAAGAATTGGAGGAGCAATGGTGGCAGCGGTCCGCGACCTTGTAAACTTGGCTCGAACGTCCGCGGGACCCCCTCCCCCCTTCGACCTTGCTCCGTCGACGCCTCGCCTTATAGCTTTTCGGGATGAGGGACTTCTTCCGCAAACTGCTCGGCACCGGATCCGGCCCCGAGCCCGAAGAGGCCCCGGAGGCGGTGGAGGCCGCGGCGGCGCCCGAAGCGGCTCGTCCGCCCTTCATCCCCGCGAACGCGCTCGAGCAACTGCTCGTCGCGGCGGCGACCGACCCGGAGCGGCGGCCCGCCTTCCAGCAGGCGCTGCTCGCCGCCGACCTCTATGCGGCCACGCCCGAGCCGGCCCGCGAGGGAATGCGCGAGCTCGAGGCCGGCGAGCAGATCTCCCTGCTCAACGTGCCCGGGCGCGACGGAGCGCCGGTCGCGGCGCTGTTCAGCTCCGAGGGCCGGATCGTCGACGCCTTCGGGCCCGGCACCGGCTTCCTGCGAATGGCCGCCAGGGAGCTTCTCGACATGGTGAGCGGGACCGGCGCCTTCCTCAACCCGGGCTCGGACTTCGGCGTGGAGTGGAGCCCGGCGGACCTTTCGGCGCTGCTCGGCAAGCCGGTGCGCTGGACGGTCGAGGAGCCGACCCAGATCCTGCTCGGAACGCCTCTGGAACCGCCGGAAGCGCTTCTCGGCCTGCTCCGTGAGGCGCTCGGCGGCGACAGCCGGATCTCGGAGGCCTGGTTCGCTCTGGCCCACTGGCCGGCGCGGAACGAGCGCTCCTGGTATCTCGACGTCAGGACGGACCTCGATCCGGATTCGGTCAACGCGTCCGTCGCAGACGCCTTCGGCGCCGCCACGCTCGCCGGCCAGACCCTCAACATGGTCGTCCGACCGCCCGGCGGCGAGCCCGGCGTCGGCATCAGGCTGGTGCCGGCGAGCACCCACTGAAGCGGTCTCCCTTCGCCGGGGAACCGCTGCTCAACCGCCATCGGAACCGCTCGATCTCCACCGGAGAGATATCGGTGACGGTCACGTGACTGTCACCAGACTGTCCCTTCTTAGCGGCTTAGCGGCTTAGCGGCTTTGCGTGAGACAACTTCCCACCTCCGGGCCGGCTCAAGCGCATGAGATGAATCTCACGCGAAGCCGCCAAGCCACAAAGAGGACCGGTTGTTCGCCACCCGCCTGACGCCCTCCCTGAAGGTCGCCGCGCCGAAATTCATCAGCAGCCCCAGTGGCAGGTCCATCAGCCGAAGGTAGGTGAGGACCTGCTTGCCGTGGACCGGCGCCGACCGCTCCACCGACTTGAGCTCGATCAGCAGCTTGCCCTCGACCAGCAGATCCGCCCGGAAGCCCTCGTCGAGAATGACCCCCGGCAATCGGATCGGCACCGGCTTCTGCCGCTCGACGACAAGACCGCGGGCCGCCAGGCCGTGCGCAAGCACAGCCTCGTAAACGGACTCGAGCAGGCCGGGGCCGATCCCCTCATGCACCCGGAACCCGCAATCCACGGCGATCGTCGCCAGCCGCTCGATCTCCACCGGCACGGCCCCTTAGCGGCTTCGCGGCTTTGCGTGAGACAATCTACTGACCTCCGTGCGCGCTCGGCGGCATGAATTAGGTCGCACGCAAAGCCGCAAAGCCGCAAAGAATCCGAGCGTGGCTCGCCTTGCGGTGCGTTTCCTGACAGCGGGACGATTAGCGCAAATCACAGGATTGCGCTACGCGCTTTTAGTCGAACAATGTTTTGCCTTTGCGCGAACGCGCAACAACCCCAGCCCCACACACGGAGGCGTCGCCGGGCACCCTCGGTTTCATTGAACCCCTCGGCCCCTTAGCGGCTTCGCGGCTTTGCGTGAGACAATCTGCGAACCTCCGTGCGCGCCGGGCGGCATGAATTTGGTCGCACGCAAAGCCGCAAAGCCGCAAAGAGTCCGCGTGGGGCTCGGCTGCCATGCGAGGCAGCCGCACACGTCTCGATCCGGGTCGGGGCGAACAACGGTGCAGCCCTGGCGGCATGCCGGATGGCGATCCCGGTCACCTCCGGCGACATGCCTCACGCCGCCCGATGCAGCTGCGGCTCCGGTATCGGCTCGCCCGCCTTGCGTGCGCAATAGATCCAGGTGGCGATCGCGTCCTCGACGTTGGCGAGCGCCTCCGCGCGAGTCTCGCCGTCGGACATGCAGCCGGGCAGCTCCGGCACTGTCGCCAGGAAGCCACCGCCATCCTCGACGCACAAAGGCTCGATCACCACCTTGTAGCTGCCTCGGGCGTCGGTCACGTCTGCTCCTCTCGAGCGGCCCGCACCGCATCGACGTAGCGGACCAGCTGGCGGATATATACGGGTTTGATCGGCCGCCTGAAAGGGATGGTGAGGCGCCTGGGCTGGCTGTTATGCTTGACGCCGTAATGGGAGCCGCCCGGCGGTCCGTCCAGCTCCAGCTCGAAAGCCGCACACAAGGTTTTCACATCCTCGATCCGCCAGTCGCGCGGATTGGCGCGCATCCGCTCCAGCAGCTTCTCCCCACGCCCCCTGTCCGACGTTTATCGTAGAATATCCACATCGACGAGTCGAAAAGAAACGATTTTCCGTCGCGACCTTGATCCGGGACCATCTTCTCCGCGCCTCCGCGCCTCCGCGTGAAGCAAATCCCGGCCCCGAGCTCCCCTGCCGTCCACTCACTCCCGTTGCACCGCGCCAGTCACGAGGCTGCCTGCGGCTCGCTTCCGCGCCGAGCCCTGCGCCTCGTTGACTGGCTCCGGATCGGCGCTAGGCTCGCTTTCGAACTGCCGAGGGGACGACGCGTGGACGAACCAGCCGAAGACGAACGTGCTTCCTCCGATCCCGCCCCCGCGGATCCGCCGCCCGCGGCGCCCGTCGAGCCGGCCCCGGGCGATCCCGCTTCGGCCGATCCCGGCTTCGCCGAGTTTAGCGCCACAGATCCCGGCTCCGCCGGGCCCGGTTCCACCGGCCGGGGCTCACCCGATAAGCGCGGCCTGTCGAAGGGCGAACAGAATTTCTGGGCGGAGCTGGCCGCGCTCGACCGCATCGAAGCGATGCGCAGACAAATGCGCCGCGACAACGAGGATTGACGCAGGCGGCGGGGCGGTCCCTTGACGGCCCTTGCCGGCCCGGAGCCAGGCGAGAGACAATCGGAACCGGCCGCCCCGCCCCCACGCACCTGTGGACAAACTCCCCCGCCAAGGTGGATGCCGGATCAAGTCCGGCCTGACGAAGCAGAGCCGCCACCCCCACCCCGTCACCCCGGACCTGATCCGGGGCCCACCTTCTCGGCGCGTGGATGCCGGATCAAGTCGGCATGACGAAGCAGAGCCACCACCTCCACCCCGTCACCCCGGACCTGATCCGGGGCCCACCTTCCCGCCAAGGTGGATGCCGGATCAAGTCCGGCATGACGAAGCGGAGCCGCCACCCCCACCGGGTCACCCCGGACCTGATCCGGGGTCCACCTTCCCGCCAAGGTGGATGCCGGATCAAGTCCGGCATGACGAAGCCCGGCCACCCCCACCCCGTCACCCCGGACCCGATCCGGGGTCCACCTTCCCGCCAAGGTGGATGCCGATCGAGTCCGGCATGACGAAGCGGAGCCGCCACCCCCACCCCGTCACCCCGGACCTGATCCGGGGCCCACCTTCTCCGCGCCTCCGCGTCTCCGCGTGAACCCAATCCTCACCTGGCGAGCCCCGCCGAAGCTGTGGATAGAACAACCCCGGAACCTTGCGCCTCCGACTCCCCTCCCCCTATACCTCCCCCATGTCAGACCTGTTCGCGTCCACCGCCGCCCCTTCCGCCGAATACGACGCCCATTCGATCGAGGTGCTGGAGGGGCTGGAGCCGGTCCGCCGCCGGCCCGGAATGTATATCGGCGGGATCGACGAGCGAGCCCTTCACCATCTCGCCGCCGAGGTGCTCGACAATGCGATGGACGAGGCGGTGGCCGGGTTCGCGACCCGGATCGAGGTGGTGCTCGAGGCGGTGGCGGGGACGGCGGGGCGGCTCACCGTCACCGACAACGGCCGCGGCATCCCCACTGACGAGCATCCGCGCTATCCGGGCAAGTCGGCGCTCGAGGTGATCCTCACCATGCTCCATTCGGGCGGCAAGTTCTCGAACAAGGCCTATGCGACCTCGGGCGGCCTGCACGGGGTCGGCGTCAGCGTCGTCAACGCTCTGTCGAGCGAGACGGTCGTCGAGGTCGCCCGCAACAGGGAGGTCTTCCGCCAGACCTTCGCGCGCGGCGAGCCGAGCTCGAAGCTGGAGCGGGTCGGCGAGACCCCGAACCGGCGGGGAACCAGGATAAGCTTCGTCCCCGATACGGAGATCTTCGGCGAGGAGGCCATGTTCAAGCCGGCGCGGCTCTACCGGCTGGCGCGGTCCAAGGCCTATCTGTTCGCCGGAGTGGAGATACGCTGGCGCTGCGACCCGTCGCTGATCGGCGACGACACGCCCGCGGAGGCGGTGTTCCAGTTCCCCGGCGGCCTCGCCGACCATCTCAGGGAGCAGATCGGCGAGCGCAATTGCGCGACCAGCGACTTCTTCACCGGCCGGCAGGATTTCCCCGGCGGGCAGGGCATGGTCGAATGGGCGGTGGCCTGGCCGCTGTGGACCGACGGCGGCTCCTCTTATTATTGCAACACCATCCCGACGCCCGACGGCGGCACCCACGAGCAGGGGATCAGGGCCGCTCTCACCCGCGGCATCCGGGCCTTCGCCGAGCTCACCGGACAGCAGAAGAAGGCGAAGGAGGTCCAGGCCGAGGACGTCGTCGGAGGCGCCGAGATCATGCTCTCGGTGTTCATCCGCGAACCGCAGTTCCAGAGCCAGACCAAGGACCGGCTGACCAGCCCCGACGCCGCCCGCCTGGTCGAGGCCGCGGTGCGCGACCATTTCGACCATTTCCTGGCTGACAACATGGAGCGCGGCCGCGCCCTGCTCAGCTTCGTCCTCGAGCGGATGGACGAGAGGCTCAAGCGCCGCGCCGAGCGGGAGATCAAGCGCAAGACCGCCACCTCGGGACGCAAGGTCAGGCTCCCGGGCAAGCTCACCGACTGCTCGAACGACGATCCGTCCGGGACCGAATTGTTCATCGTCGAGGGCGACAGCGCCGGCGGCTCGGCCAAGCAGGCGCGCGACCGCAAGACCCAGGCGATCCTCCCCATCCGCGGCAAGATATTGAACGTCGCCTCGGCCAGCGCCGACAAGATCCGCGGCAACCAGGAGATAGCCGACCTCATCCTCGCTCTGGGCTGCGGCACCCGCGAGCGCTGCGATCCGTCCCAGCTGCGCTACGACCGGATCATCATCATGACCGACGCCGACGTCGACGGAGCCCATATCGCCACCCTCCTCATGACGTTTTTCTTCAATGAAATGAGTAGGATCGTCGAGCAGGGCGCGCTCTACCTCGCGCAGCCGCCGCTCTACCGGCTGTCGTCGGGGCCGCTCGTCTCTTATGCCCGCGACGACGCCCATCGCGGCGAGCTCGAGGCGACCATGTTCAAGGGCAGGAAGATCGAGATCAGCCGCTTCAAGGGCCTCGGCGAGATGAACCCGTCGCAGCTTCGCGAGACGACGATGGACCCGAAGAGCCGCTCGCTGATCCGGGTCACCGTCCCGGACGGCTATCAGCAGCAGCACAAGGTCCGCGACCTCGTCGACCGGCTGATGGGCCGCAACCCCGAGCATCGCTTCGCCTTCATCCAGAGCCACGCCGCCGACATCGACGAAGAGGCGATCGACGCCTGACCGGGCTGACACCGTAGCGACCCGGGACTAAGGTTCGCTCCGTGCGCAAGCTCGTCCTCCTCCCCTTGCTGCTGCTCGGAAGCGTCGCCGCCCCGGCCGCCGCCGCCGAGCCTGCCGCCGCCCAGGTGGCGACCCTGTTCGGCGAGATCGTCGGCCTGCCCGGCGAGGTGTCGCTGGCCGCGGCCCGGCTGGAGGAGGCCGGCCCGGCCCACTTCCTGACCCAGCAAGCCGGGCGGCCGCTGGCGATCGGCTCGGGCTTCAAGCTGTTCGTGCTCGCCGAGCTGGTCCGCCAGGTGAAGGCGGGCGAGCGGCGCTGGGCGGACGTCGTCCCGCTCGGCGCGCCGTCCCTCCCCTCCGGCCTGCTTCAGGATTGGCCGAAGGGCTCGCCGCTCACCCTTCACAGCCTCGCCGCGCTGATGATCTCGCGAAGCGACAACAGCGCCGCCGACACCCTGCTGGCGTTGCTCGGCCGCGACAAGGTCGAGGCCCTGCTGCCCGAGCTCGGAGTCGCCGCGCCGGCCCGCAACCGCCCTTTCCTCGCCACCCGCGAGGCCTTCGTCCTCAAATATGGCGACCCCGCCCGGCTCCGGCGCTGGACCGCCGCCGACGAGGCCGGCCGGCGCGCGCTGCTCGGCGGCGAGCTGGCCGCGATCGAAGCGGCGACGCTCGACGGCAGGCGCTTCACCGGCCGTCCGACCGCGATCGGCGAAGCGGAATGGTTCGCCTCGCCGGCCGACCTCGTCCGGACGCTCGACTGGCTTCGGCGCAGCGGCGACTCGACCGCGCTCGAGATCCTCGCGATCAATCCCGGGCTCGACCGGGCTCTGGCCGAAGGCTTCGCTTATTTCGGCTTCAAGGGCGGCTCCGAGCCGGGCGTGCTCAACATGAGCTTCCTGCTCAGGAACCGCGAAGGGCGGTGGATCGCCCTCTCGGCAACCTGGAACAACGCGGCGGCGCCGCTCGACGAGCCGAGGTTCGTGGCGCTGATCAGCCGGCTGGTGACGCTGATGAAGTAGAATTCCTCCCCGGCATTTGCCGGGGAGGGGGACCAGGCGAAGCCTGGTGGAGGGGTTCTTGCAGCCTCCGAAGAACCCCTCCACCACGCTTCGCGCGGTCCCCCTCCCCGAGAAATCTCGGGGAGGAATTTCTCCTCAGCGCCCGCTCGCTTCGCGGGACTGCTGCAGGGCCTGCATCTCCTTGTCCATCTTGGCCCGGGCCGCTCGAAGCTCCGCGACTCCGGCCGATTCCTTCGCGCAGAAGGCCTTGTCCGCCTCGCCGATCTTGTCGGCCTGGTCGATGCAGCGGCCGAAGGCGACGGTTCGAGGCAGCATGTCGAGCGGCTCGATCGACGAATCCTTGCGCTCGATGGCGGGTTTGATCGAAGTGAAGAAGCTTTGCCAGCCGCGCCGGCTCTTCGCCTCGGCGGTGGTCCCGGTCGAATTCAGGCCGGCGAGAGGCACCTTGGCCAGCCGCGCCGCCGCCTCGTCGAAGCGGCCGAGCTCGCGAAGCGCGTTGATCGCCCGCCCCTCCATTCCGATCCAGTTGATATCCGCCGGCCGGGCCGGAACCGCGGCCGAGGCCTCGGCGAGCTCGGCGAGATAGCGCTTGCGCAGCTCAGGCTTGTCCTGCGCCTCCCAGCCGGCCTGGAGCAGCGCCCACAGATAGCGCTCCGGACCGAGGCCCATCGCCTTCATCAGCCAATAGGCGCGGTAGTAGGCCGTGTCCTGCTTGCGCAGCGCCTGATAGGCCTCGGACGCGACCAGGGGCTCGAGCTTCGCGACCTCCTCGGGCGTATATTGCTTGTAGAGGACGAGGCCGTTGGCCGGGCATTCGGGCAGTGCGAGCGGAAAGGTCCAGCTGCCGTAGGGCTTGCCGTCCGGCCGCTCGCCATAGGTGCTGTAGGAGGCGGTGGTGGTGAAGGAGAAGCTGCCGCCGCCGATCGGGCAGGTCATCTGCTCGGTGACCGCCTTGCCGGCAGGGGCGGGAGCGGCGGCACCGGCGAGGGCGACGACCGCCGCGGCGAGGAAAAGGTTGCGCATTTCAAGCACTCCGGAGGACGCAAGAGCCATATTAGGGCCGGTTGAACGAGAGTTGAACTCCCCCGCCCGTTCGCCCCATTTCGTCATGCCGGGCCTGATCCGGCATCCATCTCCCTTGCCGGGTCCAGCGGAGGGACGAAGGTGGATCCCGGATCAAGTCCGGGATGACGATCCACCTCGATCGTCCGGACGACCTCAGCTCGTCACCGCCGGCGCGACGAGGGGGAAGCGGGGGATGATCGCGTCGAAGGCGCGGCCGTCGGCAAAGACCATGTGGTAATGGCCCTCCATCCAGCCGGTCGGGGTCGGCAGCGGGCAGCCCGAGACATAGTCGAAGGCGCCGCCGGGCTCGATCACCGGCTGCTCGCCGACGACGCCTTCGCCCTGGACCTGGTGACGGGTGCCGCGGCCGTCGGCGATCGTCCATTCCCGGCTGATCAGCTGGACCGCCTGCCTGGCGCCGTTCTCGATGCGGACGTGATAGGCCCAGAACCAGCGGCCGCGGCCCGGCTCCGACTGCTCGGGCAGGAAGCTCACGGACACCCGGACGGTGACGTCGCCGGTCGTGGCGCTATGGGGGAACAGGCCTTTCACCGGCGCTTCCCTCTACTTATCGGCTCCGCGCGTCAATCGCTTGCGCGGCGTCGCTCGATCCGCGAAGAGCCCTCATGGCCAACGACTGGAGCCCGGCGAGCTGGCGCGGCTGCGAAGCGCGGCAGCAGCCGGCTTATGCCGACCCCGAGGCGCTGGCGGCCGCTTTGGCCGGCCTCGCCGCCTATCCGCCGCTCGTCCCCGCCGCCGAGGCGCACTCGCTCAAGGCCGCGCTCGCCGACGCCCAGGCGGGCCGCGCCTTCCTCCTCCAGGGCGGCGACTGCGCGGAAAGCTTCGCCGATTTCGGCCCGGATAACGTCCGCCTGAGCGTCGCACTGATCGCTGCCGTCGCCCGCCGGCTGGGCGAGTCGAGCGGGCTTCCGGTCGTCCGGGTCGCCCGGATCGCCGGCCAGTTCGCTAAGCCGCGCTCGCGCGCCTGGGAGCGCCGGGGCGGCCGGCGGCTGCCTTTGTATCGCGGCGACATCGTCAATGGCTTCGCCTTCGACGAGGCCGCCCGCCGCCCCGACCCCGATCGCATGTTCCGAGCCTACGCCCAGTCGGCGGCGACCCTCGGCCACCTCGCCGCCGGCGCCGGGCCCGACCGGCTGTGGACCTCCCACGAGGCCCTGCTCCTTCCCTACGAGCAGGCCCTCGTCCGGCGCGACGGTGCCGGCTGGTACGGCAGCTCTGCCCATTTCCTGTGGATCGGCGACCGCACCCGCTTCGACGGTTCCGCCCATGTCGAGCTCCTGCGCGGCCTGACCAATCCGATCGGGATCAAGTGCGGCCCCTCGCTCGGCCCCGACCTGCTCCTCAGGCTGCTCGACCGGCTCGATCCGGTGCGCGAGCCGGGGCGGATCACCCTGATCGCCCGGATGGGCGCCGACCGGATCGCGGACGTGCTTCCGCCCCTGCTTCGAGCCGTGCGCGGCGAGGGGCGCCCGGTGCTGTGGTGCTGCGACCCGATGCACGGCAACACCGTCAGGGCCCGCAACGGCTTCAAGACCCGCCCGATGGCGCGGATCCTCGCCGAAGCCGCCGCCTTCTTCGCCGCCTGCCGGTCGGAAGGGGCGGTCCCCGCCGGCCTCCACGTCGAGATGACCGGCCATGATGCCGCCGAATGCACCGGCGGCTCGGCCGGAATCGCCGAGCGCGACCTGCCCGCAGGCTATCGCAGCCTGTGCGATCCCCGCCTCAACCCCGGCCAGGCCGCCGAGCTGGCCGAGCGGGTCGGAGCCGAGCTCGAGCGTATCAGAGGCGCCGAGGCGGCCTAATCGGCCGAAGGGCTTTACAGGATCAGATCCCACCGCCTGTCATGCCGGACTTGATCCGGCATCCACCTTGTCTTTCCAGCGGCATTGACGAAGCAGGTGGACCCCGTATCAAGTCCGGGGTGACGTCTCGGTCGAGCGCGGAGCTCTAACCCGCTTTCTCCACCTGCAGGGCCCCCGCCGGACAAGGCCCGAGCAGCTCGCGCGCGGAGCCGCTGCCGTCGAGCCAGGCCCGCCAGCTCTCGTGGGCGAGCACCGCGACCTGGCGGTTGTGATAGGGGGCGACGTCCGGGCCCGGCTCGGTGGTCAACATGGTGAAGGCCTCGCCGGCCTCGCCCATCCGCCACAGGCCGGCGATCGCGAACCAGTCGCGGCCCGCCATGGTGAAGCGCCAGCGGTCCTTGCGCTTGTCGGCGCGGGGCTCGGCCGGGGTGGTGAATTCGTAGAAGCCGTCGGTGACGATCAGGCAGCGGCCGGCTCCGAACTCCCGCCCGTCCGAGCGGAAATTGTAGACCGGCTTGCCGCCCGGCCCGGGCCAGCTCCAGCGCCGCTGGACGAGCTCGGCGCCGCCTCGATCCGCGTTCCAGCGGACGATCGGCGCCGGATCGGTGATCCTTATCTCCTCGCGCGGCTCGAGATTGGGCATACCCTCGGGGAAGCCGAGGCTCATCCCGAGCTGCTCGAAGGCCCGGGCGATCGCGTCGGGCGCGACCTTGTTGCTGTAGAGGTTGCACATGGCGGCGCCTCCTAGTCCGGGCCGGGCCTCACCGCCAGCTTGACAGCGCAGCCCCCTCCCCCGATATGCGCGCTTCGCAAGCGCAAGGCCCCTTCGTCTAGCGGTCCAGGACGTCGCCCTCTCACGGCGAAAACACGGGTTCGAGTCCCGTAGGGGTCACCAGCGCGTTGCAAAGCTACAGCTTTTCAAAAAAGTCGGCCGGACTCAATAGCTTCCTGGCCACCCGGTGGTGCAAAATGGGTTGCGAGCCTTCACCTTCATGCCCGGCCGTGACGCTTGGCGCCGACTTCACTGCCGTCGCCGACATCATCCCCGTCGAGGAGCGGGACAGCTCCTGGCCAGGATGCCTGCTCTGCCTACAAATTCGGCACAACGAGCCGGCCGATCAGCTTCCCTTCAGCGAACACTGCACCGATCTCGTCGAACGAATAGACGCGGCCGAAGGCGACGAGCGAATGCTCCTGAGGCTTGTACCACCGATCCATGGTGTAGCCGGCTTGGTGGACACCCCCGCATGCGGGGAGGTCTTTCGGCGTCAGGGCGTAAGGCGGGCAGCTGTGATACGAGTTGGTCTTCCCCGGATTGAACCCCACGCCGTTCATCGCCCATGTGCCGCTGTAGGGGTGGTACTTGCCTTCCAGGACGACCCAACGGCCTTTGGCATATTCCCAGTCACCCGGCCGCAGCTTGAGCGACTCGCGATCCGCGACGAGCAGGAAAGGGAGGCCGACCGAAATCTTTCGCGACAGGCTCCATGCCTCCTCCGGCCGATCGTCGTCGCTCGCCAGAACAGCGCATTCGCCACGTGACGGGGCGCTGTTGCCCGACTCTCTCGCGTAGGTGAGCCGAGATGTATCGACCGTCTCACGGTGGACGGACCCGCTGCCGTCATCATAGGTGGTGGTCGTAACGGCGAGGTACGTGCGGCCCTCACGGGAGCACTCGGTCGTGGGTTTCCCGGCGCCGGCGCCTGGGCCGGTACCGCACGCCAGCGATTTCCAGGCGCCCTTCCCGTTGCTGCGCACGTACCAGTCGCGGCCTTGAAACCTTATGTCCTGCTTGTAGCCATCGATGATGCATCGATAGGAGCGGACGGACTGCGCATATGCCGTAGTGGATGAGATGGCGCAGACGAGGATTGCCCCGTGCATCAGCAGTCGGATTCCTCCCATCGGCGTCTCCTCCTCGACTCTCCCGACCAATGAACCAGCCGGACGGGATGATCCTACACCGTCCCACCAGTGCGACAACAGCAGGGGCCTCTTCGGAGGGGCCCGCGGACTGCGCGGCTAAGCTACTGTTATTCACTGTTAGTCGCACAAAGCACCCGCTCCCGTCGCGGGCACCAGCGCGCATAGCCGGCCGTCTGGAACGTCAGCGCCCTGGCGCCTGGCCGCCCGCCGGCGCTCCGGCCGGGGCCGCTTCGGCATGGGGCTCGGCTGAAGCCGTGACCGGGGGGACGCCGCCGGCGCGGCGGGCAGCGCCGAGTCCGGCGATTATCCGGCCCGTCTCGATCGGCGCCGCGAAGGAGGTCCCGGTCCCCAGGATCGGCGCGCCCCTCGCCGCCACCGTCGGGACGTCGACGCCTCTGCGCCAGACATAGGCGTAGCCGCGGGACTCGTCCGGCCGGTTGGTGCCGCGCCACGGCCGGCCCTCGCCGTCCAGCGCGCCGACCAGGACGGCGTTCGGATAGCCGGCGCGCGCCATCGGCAGGTTGCCCGGATGGTCGAGGCCGTCGTTGCCGGCGGCGATGACCACGCGGATATTGCGGCGGGCGGCATCGCGGATCGCCTCGACGATCGCCGGGTCGTCCTGAAGCTTCAGCGACAGGTTGATCGCGTCGACCCCGAGGTCGGCGGCCTTGCGGATCGCCTTGGCGACCGGCCGCGGCGACATCTGGCAGGGCGGCTGAAGGTGGACCGGGCAGCCGGCCGGGTCGTCGATCCGGAACGAGACGATGTCGATCGGCCGCCGGGCCTCGCGCAGCAGGATCGTCGCGACCATCGTGCCGTGGTCGTAGCGCGGCCGGAAGGCGGGCCGCCCGGAGACGGTGGCGGTGTCGAATTCCGCGACGAGCCACGGAGCCAGCTCAGGAGTGCGGGCGATGCCGCTGTCGATCACCGCGACGAGCGGGCGTCCCGGTGCCGAAGCCGGAGCCCTCGGCGGCGAGCCCGCCGGCGGCGCGGCGGAGACGAGCATGAACGGGAAGGCGACACAGGAGAGAAGCAGACCCAACGAGCGGAACTCCGAGCAGGACCCGGACACCCGTCGGCGGTGACGGAGCGGTTCGTGCCGGCGGCACTCACCTTTCCTCCCCGATCCCCGCCCAGCGCGCGTCCCCAATTAAATGTCGGTTTATAACACAGGTTTACAAGACGCCACGTGGCTCGGCCGGGACTTTTTTGGGTCGTCGGCCGACTCGGAACAGCCGGTGGTCGGCGAGGTTGTTTCCCTCTGCCGGCGGCGCTGGAGAGTGAGATGAAGAGCCCGAAGCTGAACGTGGCGGCGGTCCGCGCCGAATTCCCGATCCTCGCCCGGCGGGTCCGCGGCAAGCCGCTCGTCTACCTGGACAATGCCGCGACCAGCCAGAAGCCCCGCGCCATGATCGAGCGCATCGATCGGATCTACCGGCACGAATATGCCCGGGTCGAGGAAGGGCATACGCTCAGCAGCGAGGCGACCAAGGCGTTCGAGGGCACGCGCAAGAAGGTCGCCGGGCTGCTCAACGCCGCCGAACCGCGCGAGATCGTCTTCTGCCGGGGCACGACCGAGGCTCTGAACCTCGTCTCGCGGATGATCCAGCACCAGGGGCTTAAGGCCGGCGACGAGATACTGATCACCGAGATGGAGCATCATTCCAACATCGGGCCGTGGATCCAGGTCTGCGACGAGACGGGCGCGAAGCTCAAGGTCGTGCCGATCACGCCTTCGGGGGACCTGGACCTGGACCGCCTCGAGGCGCTGCTGGGCGAGCGCACGAAGATCCTCGCCGTGTCGCACGTCTCGAACGTCACCGGCGCGATCAATCCGGTGAAGCGGATCACCGCCATGGCCCACGCCAAAGGCATTCCCGTGCTCGTCGACGGCGCCCAGGCCGTGCCTCACTTCCCGGTCGACGTCCGCGACATCGGCTGCGAATTCTACGCCGCCACCGGCCACAAGATGGGCGGTCCATCGAGCGTCGGCTTCCTCTACGGCCGCGCCGACGTGATGGAGAAGATGCCGATCGCCGACGCCGGCTCGACCATGTCGGAGGACATGACCTTCGAGAAGATCACCCCCAAGCCGCTTCCCCACAAATATGAGGCCGGCGAGCCGCCGTTCAGCGAGGTCGAGGCATGGGGGCCGGCGCTGGATTACTGGACGCACATCGGGCTCGACCGGATCGAGGCCTATGAGCGCGAGCTGACCGAATATGCGCGCTCGCTGCTGCAATCGATCCCGGGCGTGCGGGTGCTCGGCGATCCCGCCGACCGCATCTCGGTGCTCAGCTTCGTCGCCGAGGGCAAGGACCCGGGCGAGCTCGAGCAGGCGCTGGACCGGGACGGAATCGCGGTCCGCGCCGGCAATCTGGAGGCCGCGCCTCTGCTTCGAGCGCTCGGAGTGGAGAAAGCGGTGCGCGCCTCGTTCATGTTCTACAACACGCGCGAGGAGGCCGAGACGCTGGCTCGATCGATTGCCCGGATCCTGCACGGCTCGGCGGCGGTCAGGCGATCCATGCCGCGGAGCGGGCTCCGGCGGCGGCAGCCGCGGCGATGAAGAGCGCGTTCAACTGGAAGAATGGCGCCGGCGCCGCCGGAGGAGTCGCCATCGCGGCGGCGGGCATCGCCCTCGCCCGGCGCTCGCGGTCAGGCGGATCGGGAGACTGACCCCAGGCGCTATTCGCGCTCCGCCTCGGGGAAAATGATCTCCAGCGCCTGGGGGAAGGGCAGGCTTCGCGCCAGCGTTCCGTCGGCGGTTTCCGCGTCGACCCGCAGGCGCAGATCCAGCCGCCCCTTGTGGACGTCTCCGCGCATCAGGTCGCGCGCCGCCTCGAGCATCGCCGCCGAAAGGCTCGCCAGGCTGTCGTGCTCGGAGCCCTCCTCGTCGAGGGCGATGTCGGTCCCGTCGCGGAGGTGGAGGAAGTAGAGGGTCATCGCGCGCGCTCCTGGAGGGCGGGAGCACGGGGTCTCTCAGCCGCCGAGGCCCGGGGGTTTAGCTCGGCGATGGCGCTTCATCGGCCCGCGATCCGGAACGGGGGATGAACGGGAGAGCGAGCCGGAGCCGGTGAATCGCTTCTCGAAACAGACGCTTACCTCCACTTCCGAATAGATTCCGTAAGGGGCAATCCGGGTCCAGCCCTCCGCTTCATAGAAAGCGATCGCCTCCGGCTGGCGGATGCCCGTCTCGAGCACAAGCCGCTCCGAGCCGTGGCGAGCCGCCTCCGCCTCCAGGAAGCGCAGGACGATGCGGGCGAGGCCCCGCCGCCGGTAATCGGGCGAGACGTACATGCGCTTGATCTCGTCCAGGCCGTGCGCATGCTGGAGGGCGCCGCAGGCGGCGGCCCTGCCCTCGACATAGGCGACGACGAACAGCCCGCCGTCGGCCTCGAAGCCGTCCTCCAGCCCGTTCACGGGAAGGCCGGGATAGCGTTCGAGGATCAGGGCATCGAGCTCGGCAATCAGCGCCCGGACGGCCGGGGTGCCGGGAGGCTCGACCCGCAGCTCGGGCTCCAAGCGTTCAGCCCGCCGAGCCGCTGGACCCGCCGAGGCCGCCCGGCCCGCGGCCCGCATCCTTCTTCTCGACCATGCCGCCGGAGCCTTCCCCATCGGTGTCGGCGCCCTCCCCGGAACCGCCGGGGCCGGGAAGGTTCGCCCGCTGCGGGCGGCCGCCCGCATCCCCGCCCTGGGTGACGCCGCCGCTGCCGGCTCCGTCCGTGTCCTCGCCGCCTGCGCTCATCTGTCCACTCCTTGGCTGCTGCCACCCGCCAACGCCCGGGGCCGCTCGCGGTTCAGCCGGAGGGCCGGGCCTCGATCAGCTCATCGCGACGGCGATCCGCCGCTCTCCCGAAAAGGGCCGCCGGCCGTGGGCGGCGAGCAGATTGTCGAGCATGAGGACGTCGCCGGTCCGCCAAGCATGGGGCCGGGATTCGCGCCGGATGACCTGCCTGACCGCGTCGAGATCGGCCGGCGCGATCGGCGCTCCGTCGCCGAAGCTCACATTCAGCCGGAACCGGTCCTCGCTGCCGCACTGGGCGAGAAGCTCGGCATGGGTGGCGGGATCGAGGGCGCTGGGATGGAAGCCGTCCGCCTGGTTGAACCATATCTCCTCTCCGGTCGCGGGATGGAGGGCTGTGGCCGGCCTGACCTCCATGACTCGCAGGAGATCGCAGCCAAGCCATTCATGCTCCGCGCCGATCGCCGCGCAATGGCGCTCCACCTCCGCCCGATCCTCCGTCCCGAACGCGTCCTGCCAGGAGTAGCCGGAGCCGGCGACCGAAGGCAGCGTGCGGATATAACGCACCCCCTTCGTCTCGAAGCGGGCTCGGACTGCGGGCGGCAGTCCGGCGAGTATCCGGCGGCTGTCGCCCAGCGTCGTCTCGCCGCCCTGGGCGGGCGCTGTCAGGCACAGAAAGTAGATCCGGTCGGGATAGGCACTGGAATAGGAGAGCTCGTTGTGGAGCGAGAGCTCCAGGTCGGGCGGATATTCGGTGGAATTGTAGACGGGCTGCGATCCGGCGGAGAGGGAGCGGCGGGGCGAGGCTCCGCCCCGATATCGGAGCAGGCTGCCCCGTCCCGACAGCGCCTCCACCAGCTGCGCGAACTGCTCGCAGCTTCGAACCGGCCAGCCGCGCAGCAGGATCGCTCCGTGGGCCAGCAGGCGCTCGGCCAGGAAGCTCTCTTGCTCATCGACCAGCCGGAGCAGCTCCTCGAACCTCCCCTCGCCTTCCCCGTCGCGCCGAAGGACGAACGGAAGGGGCCCCGGCGCCTGATTCATCTCGGCTCCTTCGGTCGCGGCCCTTCGGCGCGGCGCCGCCCTCGGCTCAGCCGCCCGGGCGGCGGGCATTGTCGTCCTGGCCGGCCGTGCCCTTGCCGTCGCCGCCGCCGGACTTCTTGTTGTCGTCGACAGACTTGCCGCCGCGGCCGTGTACCGGCCCGCCGCGTGTCCCGTCGCTGCTATCACGTCTCGGTCCGCTCATCGTCTCGTCTCCTCCTGGAATGCCCGACGAAAACGAGCGCGACGGGACGGAGTTGCGGCTCGCCCACCGGTCGAATGCGATCAAGGCGATGACGGGGGGCCGCGCCTGCCGGGTGCAAAGCCGCCGATGCCGATGGCCTGAGCACAGGCTGCAGGCGGGCCGGCGACGATCGGGCCGGAAGCCGGGGGGACAGCTTCCGGCCCTGACTGAACGATTCCTGGAGGACGTCGTACAGCTGCCCCGCCGTTGGCGAAGCCTCCCTTGCTCCGGGATGTACGGGTTTTTTTGGGCTGAATCCGGCGAGCGTGTCGACTTGCCGGGCAATTGGCCTCCCGCGGCCGAACCCGGTGCCATTTGGGGTCGCACTCGGTGGCAACTCCTTCCTGCGTAACCTCGCGATGTGAAGGAGTTGATTAAAGCTTTTGGCATAGGCCTGACGTCTCAACCCCTGGAGTCGCCCATGCAGGATTGCCCATCGTCGAGCGACAACGGCGATGACGGCCGCGCCGCACTTCCGCCGGGCTTTTGAGCGTGAAGCGGACCAGCCTCTCGTTCCGGCTCGCCAAGGCGCTTGCCAACGGGCGGACGCCCGGTGCGCTTGCGAGCCGTGAAGCGATCCTGGCGGCGTTGCTTTCCAAGCGGGCGGCGGCACGCCGGGCCGGCCTGGCGGAACAGGAGGCGTTGCTGCGGGGCCAGATCTTGTGGTCGCTCCCCGTCCATCGTCCCGCCGACGGCGAGGACGACGCGGCAAGTCCGAACCCCTGAAAGGCGCTGCCAGGATGCTCCACTACCACTTCACGTCGAGCAACAGCCCTCCGGCGATCCTCGACTTCGGCCAGGCGCAAGAATCATCGGGTGGAAGAGCGGCGCGCTGCGTGCGTCGGCGGGGTTCGAAGGGGAGCGATCGATGACGTTCAAAGTGATGTGGATGAGGGGCCCGTTGACGATGGGCGCGGAGGCGTTCGAGGATCTCGTCGCTGCGACCACCTATGCCGCCGAGCACATGTCCGACATGCAAAGCCGCTTCCACGCAACGGCGGTGAAGGTCGTGGATGAGGCGGGCACCCCGCATTTCCTGCGCTCGCTTAGCCGCACCTGAAACGTAGTTTCGTTTCCCGGCGGGCCGGCGGCGCCGTAAGGAGCGAAGCGTGCCCAGACTTGAGCAAGGCGAGTGCCGGATGAGCCGGCGGGAAGTGCTGACGGCCGCGGCCGGAGCGCTTCTCGTGCCGGTGCCCGCGATCGCCGCCGGACGGCGGGAGTCGCTGAAGGCCCTGCTCGACCGCGCCGCCTCGTCGGTCGACCCGAAACGGAGGCTGGCGGCGCTGCGCTCGGCCGACGCGGCCGGCCTCGCGCGACCCGACCGGATCATCCTTGGAATGATCGTCCGCGGGCTAGAGCGGGAGGAGGCGCTTCGGCGGCTCTTCCCGTTCGGCAAGGCCGACGGAAGCTCGCCTTATGTCGTCAGCCATCGCCACGGCGCCTATCTCCAGATCGGATCCGGAGCCGCCGGAGAGGGCGATATCGGGCGGCGGATCGACGAGGAGACCGAGCAGCTGCGGGCCGAAGCGGCGCGCGGCATCGTCCCGCCCGCTTTCCTGATCAATTCGGTGCTGACGGCGCAGCGGGCGCCGGCGGGCGGAGAGCTGGCGCGGGACGTGCGCTCGGCGCTGGCTCGGCAGGCGGCGGCCCTGGACAGGCTTCGCCAAGGCGCCGCCGCGGCGCCGGGCGTGTGGCGCCTGCCCGGCGGCGCGGACTACTACGAGTTGCGGCTGCGCTGCACGGCGGGGGTCGACGACTCGCCGGCGGCGATCGAGCGGCGGATCGAAGCCGAGACTAGGCGGCTGCTGTCGCGCGCCGGTCGCCTCCTCGAGGGTTTCGGCCTCGTGCGGGGGAGCGTCGGCGCCAGGCTTCGCGAGCTCAAGCGGCGGCCCGAATTCCTCTATTCGAGCGACGAGGCAGGGCGGTCGCGCGCCGTGGCGGACATGGAGGCCGCGGTGGCGCGGCTTCGGCCGCATCTGCCGCGCTGGTTCGACCCGCCGCTCGATCTCGCAAGTTCGGTTCGAAGGATGTCCCCCGCCGACGAACGCGCCGGCCGGCGAGGCTATCGCGAGCCCCCCTCGGCCGCCGGGCCGGGCGCTTATTATCCCGACCTCAGCCAGGTGCGGGAACGGCCGAGCTGGACCCTGGCGACCGTCGCCTTCCACGAGACCCTGCCCGGCCACCTGCTCCAGCTGGGGCATCAGTCGGCCGCCGATCCGCATCCCCTGCAGGTGCAATATGCGGCCGGCTATCCGGAGGGCTGGGCGATCTACGCGGAGAGGCTGGTGGACGGGATCGGGCTGCTGTCGCCGATTGAGCAGCTCGGCTTCATCCAGTCGATGCAGTTCCGGCTGGCTCGGGTCACCGCCGACATCGGCATCCACCTGCGCCGCTGGGAGCGGGCTCGGGCGGTCAATTATCTCGAGGAGACGGTCGGCTTCGAGCTCTTCTTCCCCTTCGCGGTCGAAGTGGACCGCTATGCGGCGGAGCCCGCGGGCTTCGCCGGCGACGCCATGGTCGCGCTGACCCTGGGCAGGCTCGCGCCGACTCGTCCGGGTCCCCGAGCCCGCCGCTTTTATGCCGCGGTGCTGGACCGCGGCCCACTCTCCGTGGAGGCGATCGAGCGGATCGTCTGAGACCCTCCGTTCGCCCTGAGCTTGTCGAAGGGCTTTCCTTCGTCCCTTCTTCCCGCCTCTGGAAAGACAAGGACTTCGACAGGCTCAGCCCGAACGGGAATCAAGGCTCATTTCCAGGCGCGCGTCAGCGCCGGGCGGCCTTCAGAGCCTCGATCAGCCTCGCCATGTTGGCGATATAGGCGGCGGTGGAGATGCCGGTGACCGGCCTGTCGGTGGTGAAGGGCGAGGTGTCGCTGGAATCGCCGACATGGGTGGTTCGGAAGTCGCCGGGCGCCGGCTGCGCGGGGCCGTCGCCGCGATAGGGGTTGCTCGTCGCCTTGAGCTGCGTCGGCCACCAGCCCTGCGCGTTGAGGGCGCGGACCAGCTCGGCCGGACCGGCGTCGCGGTCGCCGGCGTTGAGGTCGGATCCGGTCATCCCGCCGCTGACGAAATAGAGCGGAAGCGGCTTCGGGTCGGCGGCGAGCAGCGGCGAATCCTTCGCCGCCTCGGCCGGAGGCGTGGCCTTGAGCCTTTCATATTCCAGCCGCAGCTTGGCGAGGTCGATCGCCCGGAAGGCGGAATAATGGCCGATCGTCGCCTCCGGGCTGTAGTCGACATAATATTCGCCGTTGACGACATTCGAGCCGCGGCGGTGGACGTAGAGCGGCCGGTTGCTGCCGATCTCGATGAAGGTCGGGAAGGCGCGGCCGTTGCGCTCCTGCCCGGCGGGGAGACGGACGCTCTCCAGCCAGTCGAGCGCCTCGGGGATCCGGGCGAGGAACTTGGTCTCGCCGGTCATGCGGTAGAAGTTCATCAGCGCCTGGACGTTCGCCGCGCTGGTGTGGGTGACGAGCGCGTTGGGCTCGTAGCTGCGCGCGCCGGCCGGCTTCAGGTCGAGCGTATACTGGAGCCCCCAGCCGGGCTGCGGCTGGCCCTGCTGGGTGACCAGGAAGACATTCATCGCCCGGTTGATCGGGTCTATCACCCGCGCATCGCCAAGCGCCTGGTAGACCATCGTCAGGAATCGGATGTTCTCGGCGGCGACGTCGTCGTTGAAGGTGATGTAGCTGGCATAATCGGGGTAGGACGGATCGTGCGGCCAGCGCTGCGGCCAGCCGCCGATCGGATACTGGCTGTCGAGCACGAAGCCGATCGCCCGCTCCAGCGCCGGCCGGTATCTGGGGTCGCGCTTCTCGACGTAGAGGCGGAGCAGGAACTGCATCGCCTCGGAGGTGCCGGCGTCGTCGAACGTGCCGTTGTCGGCGTAGTGCTGGAATTCCTCCATCCGCCACGCGTTCTTGCCGATCGTGTCGTACCAGTGCCGGGTCGAGGCGGGGCCGGAGAAATCGATGAAATAGTTCCAGCCGCCGCTGCGGTGCTGGCCCCAGATCAGGGCGCCGGCGACCTTCTCCGCCGCCGAATAATAATATTCGTCGCCGGTCGCGTGATAGGCGTCGAGGAAGAGGTGGCCCATCGTCGCGGTGCCGGGCGGCTGGACCCAGACCATGCTCGGCTTCGCCTCGATCTCGCCCCAGCGGCGCGACATGTCGGGCAAATAGGACCAGACGTAGCCGCCGTTGGTCGAGGCCTTCTCGACCATGAAGGTGGTGGCACGCTTCATCGTCCGCTCGATCTCGGCGCGGCTCTGGGCATGAGCGGGGGCGGCGAGGCCGACCAGGAGGAGCAAAGCGGCGATCAGTCTCGTCATCACTCGAACAGTCCCTTCTTGCGGGCCCAGGCGAAGAACAATTCCTGCCAGCCCTCTACCGTCTTTCCCTTGGCGAGACGAAGGCCGAAGCCGTGGCCGCCGTCGGCGAACAAATGGGTCTCCACCGGCACCTTCCTGGCCAGCAAAGCGGCGCGGAGCAGCAAACTGTTCTCGACAACGACCGAGGCATCGTCCTCGGCATGGAGGAGGAAGGCGGGCGGGGCGTCGGCCGGCACGTTGAGGTGGGGCGAATGCGCGCGCTCGTGCTCGGGCGACGCGTTCTCGCCGACCAGATTTTTCCGGGAGCCGGCATGGGCGGTTGGCAACGTCATCGACACCACCGGATAGATCGGCGCCGCGAGATCGGGCCGGGCGGAGAGGCGGTCGGCGACGTCGACCGGCGCGTAGACCCTCGCGTCGAACCGGGTCATCAGATCGGCGCACAGATGCCCGCCGGCCGAGAAGCCCATCGCGCAGACCCGCTTCGGGTCGACGCCGTAGCGGGTGGCGCGGTGGCGGATGAGGCGCATCGCCCGCTGGGCGTCGGCGAGCGGCGTGTCCGGTCCCCCCGCCCAGCCTTCGTGGGGTAGGCGGTAGAAGAGGACGAAGGCGGTGATTCCGCGGGCGGCGAGGAGCCTCGCCATCTCATAGCCTTCCTTGTCGATCACCACCCAGTTGTAGCCGCCGCCGGGCGTGATCAGCACCGCACCGCCGTTCGGACGGGCAGGGCGGAAGACCGCCATCCGCGGTCGGCTGATTCCAAAGACGTAGCGGTCGTTATAGGCCGGGTCCTTGCTCCGCTCCTTTACCGTCTCGGCCGGAAGCCTCGCCGGAGCGCCGGGGGCGCCGCCGGGCCAGAGGTCGATCGTCTCCGTCGGTTCCGGCGAAGTGATGTGCGGCGAGTCCGGCGTGGCGGGGGCGCGGGTCTGCGCCGCCGCGCGGCCGGCGATGCCGAGGGCGAGAGTACCCAGCAAGGCGGTGCGGCGGTCGATCGTCATGGCAGGGCCCGATAGGTGAAATTGGCGAAGCGCGCCTCCCCCTGCCCCGCCGAATAGAGGCCAGGCCGGAGCATGTGGAAGCCGCCGCGCACATTGTGGTGGTAGCCCGACACTTCCATGCCCCGATCGAACCGGCGCCAGGTCCGGCCGCCGTCGCCGCTGGTGTCGTAGGTGACGATATGGCGATCGTTGGTCACCCGGATCCGCATCCGCCGACCGTGCGGATTGGCCGGGCGGCCGCGCTCGATGCCATATTGGTGGGTGACGAAGCGGGTTTCATCGAAGCCGAGGCCGGCGTAGAGGCGCTCGTCGTAGAAGAGGATCAGGCCGGCCACCCCGCCCGGATCGATCTCCACATCCGCCTCGAAACGGTAAGCCTGATCACCGGCGATGAGCAGCAGGGGCGACGAATCCGACGGCGCCTTGCCTCGGGCCTTGAGCACCAGCCGGTTCCTCTCGACCCGGGCGCGCGAGCGTTCGTCCGGCGCGGGCTTGAAGAAGTTCCACTTGCCGCCGAGCGCGAGGGTCGAGAAATCGTCGGAGAGCGGCTGGCCGTGAGGGACCGCCCGGCCCCCCTTCGGCTTGGGGAGCGGCTTCGACAGGTCGCCGCCGGTCATCCTGAACCAGCCGTCCGGCGTCCACTCGATCCGGTCGAGCAGGGTCTGGCGGCCGAGCGTCCAATAGCCGTTCTCATAGCCGTGATAGACGCTCCACCAGTCGCCGGCCGGCCCCTCGACCAGCGTGGCGTGGCCGCGCGACCACCAGCGCTCGCGAACGTCGGTGGTTCGCACCAGCGGGTTGTCCGGATGGTTCTCCCAAGGGCCGTGGATCGAGCGCGAGCGAGCGGCGATTACCATATGGCCGGTCGGCGGCCCGGCCGTTCCGCCGACGGCGGTGACCAGGTAGAACCAGCCGCCGTGGCGGGTGATCTTCGGGCCTTCGGGCGAGAACCCTTCGACCACCCAGTCGGACGGATAGCGCCAGGGATCGTAGACATGCTCCGGCTCGCCGATCCGCGACAACCCGTCGTCGGAGAGCCGCACCCGGTCGCCGCCGGACAGGAACAGCCAGCGCGAGCCGTCCTCGCCGACGGCGTGGCCCGGGTCGATATGGTTGGGCAGCTTGAGGTCGATCGGGTCGCTCCACGGCCCCTCGATCCGGTCCGCCCAGATGACGTAGCTGGTATTGGGCGACGCCTTCACGGGCACGTAGAGGAAATAGCGGCCCCTGTGCTTGATCAGCTCCGGCGCCCAGACGGAGCCGATGTTGCGGGTGAGGGCGGCGGTGACCGGACGCCAGTTCGCCAGGTCCCGGCTGTGCCAGATGACGAGGCCCGGATAGGAATCGAAGGTCGAGAAGGTCATGTAATAGTCGGCGCCATCCTTGAGGATGGTCGGATCCGGGTGGTCGCCGGCGACGATCGGATTGAGGAAATTGCCGTCGCCGAGATCGGCCTTGCGCTGCCGTTCGAAGCCCCTGCCCCAGCGCGTCTCGCCGGCCGGCGATGCCTGCGCGAGCAGCGGCGCGGGCAGCATCGCCGCCGCGCTGCTTGCGAGGGCGCCCTGAAGGGCAGTTCGGCGATCGATTGCCACGCTATTCGTCATGCCGGACTTGATCCGGCATCCACCTTTCCTTGAAGGAGGTGGACCCCGGATCAAGTCCGGGGTGACGATTCACCCAGACCACCAAGCCTCCTAGAACTTGAAGCGGGCGCCGACCCAGAACTGGCGGCCGGTATGGTGGACGACGCTGAGCCGGTCGGCGGCGCTGTCGATATATTGGTCGGTATATTCGTCGGTCAGGTTGATCGCCTCAAGGGTCAGCGAGATGTTGGCGTTGATCTTGTAGGAGGCCGAGGCGTCGATGTTGACCGTTCCGTGCGTCCCCTCGACGTCGTTGAAGGTCGGCTGCCCCGCATTCGGGTTGAACACCGGCCCGTTGCCCGGCGCGACTCCGTTGCGCCCCGGCACGTTGGTCAGGTAGCCGCTGCGATACGCGACCGAGCCGCGCATCGAGAAACGGTCGTCCTCGTAATAGAGGGTCGCGTTGGCGCCGTGGCGGGAGAGGTTGACGAGGCTCTGGGTGACCACCGGAGCGCCCGGATTGTTGGCCAGCGGATATTGGATGTTCGACTTCACGTAGGTGTAATTGGCCTGGATGCCGAGGTTCGACAGCGGTCCCGGCAGGAAGCGGAACGGCGACTGGAAGCCGATCTCGATGCCCTTCACCTTGCCGCCTTCGCTGTTCACCGGCTGGGTGACGGTGAAGAGGTCGGTCGGCTGGACGTTGGTGCCGGCGAGCAAGGTCTCCGGCAGCCCGAGCTGGTTGAACGGGACGCTCTGCGTGCTGGTCGCGACGAAGCTCGAAATGTCCTTGTAGAACAAGCCGACGACGATCGCCGACTCCCGGGCGAAATAATATTCGAGGGAGAAGTCGACGTCGGTGGCCTTGGTCGGCTCGATGAACGGGTTGCCCAGCGTCAGAGTGCGGTTGCCGCCGCTGATCGAGAAGGAGCCGCCCGGATTGACCGTGCCGATGTCCGGACGGGCGAGCACCTTCGCCGCCGCGACTCGCGCGATCAGGCCGTCGGTCAGCTCGAAGCTGAGATTGGCCGAGGGCAGCCAATTGTCGTAGCTGCGCTCGACCTCGATCAGGGTGAAGCCGGTCGGAGTGTTCTGATAGCCGGTCGAGCGCTGCTTGGTCTCGACGTAGCGCACGCCGGCATCCGCCTTGAACGGAATCGACCCGATCCGGCCGTCGTAGACCGCCTGGACATAGCCGGCGACGTCGCGCTCGTGGACGGTTCGGAAATTGCCGCGCGCCGACGGGTTCTCGATCCCCGTCAGGGCGAACCGGCCGGAGTTCGAATAGATGTTGAGGTTGCTCGCGAAGGCGCCGAGGTCCGGCACCACGAAGGTGCCCGGGGTGCCGTTCAGCGGCGTCTTGTTGCTGAACGAATAGAGCGTGCTGAGCGGCCCGAGCTGGCCGACCGGAACGAGGCCGGCGACGTCCGTCTCGCTGGTGCGGCGATATTCCTCGGAGCTGAAGCTGTATTTCTTCCAGTCGCCGCCGAGCCGCAGCTTCAGCGTGTCGGTGGCGTCGAACTCGAGTTGGGCGCGGGCCACCTTGAAGTCGTTGTCGACATATTGCGGCCTGAGGCGGATCTCGCCGAGCACGAAGCTCGCCGGATTGGCGACGTCGAGGCTGCCGTAGTTGAAGGTCGGGAAGCGCGAGCCGGAGAAGTCGTAGGAATAGCCCTGGACGTTGTTCGCATCGAGCGCGACCGTGGTCTGGATCGGGTTGGCGAACTCGGACCTGGAATAGCCGGCGAGCGCGTCGAGCCGGAGCCGGTCGCCGAAATCCTGGTGGAGCGAGCCGGTATATTGCTGGAACTTGGTCTCGAGATGGTCGAACCGCGATTCGACCCGGATGTCGACGTTGTTGAACGTGCCCGAGACGAGGCTGTTGGTCGAATCGACCACCGCGCCGGGCAGGATCACCGTCTGCGGCTTGCCGGTGCCGGAGCGGCTGAACGAGATCGCCTCCAGATATTGCTCGGTCCGATCGGATTCGAACTTGGCGTAGAGCGCGTCGAACGTCAGCAGGGTCGATTCGGCCGGCTGGAACTGGACCGAGCCGGTCAGGCCGAGGCGCTTCGTCTTGTAGCGGTAGCTGTCGTAGCGCGGGATGCGCGGGTGGAAGAAGGCGGTGCTGGCGGCGCCCGTCGGCAGCGTCGAAGCCGGCGCGAAGCCGCCATTGTCGGTGCCGCGCTCCCAGCGCACCGTCGAGGGGCCCTCCTCGAGGATGCCGCGCTCGCTGTAGGCGGCTGAGAGCAGCACTCCGATCTTGCCGTCGGCGAACTTGGTCGCGAACAGGGCGGTCAGCCGCGGGTCGGTTTCCTTCGACAAATCGTTGTAGCCGAGCTGCGCCGACCCGGCGATCGTCATGTCGGCGCGATAGTCGAAGGGCCGCGCGGTGGCGAGGTCGACGGTGGCGCCTAGCGAGCCCTCCTCGACATCCGCCGAGGCGCTCTTGCGCACCGTGATCGAGTTGAACAGCTCCGAGGCGAAGACGTTGAAGTCGAACTGGCGGCCGCGGTTGGCGCCGCCGCTCGAATCGGCGCCGCCGGTCGTCGACAGGCCCTCGATGCCGTTGATCCGGACCCGGGTGAAGATCGGGCCGAGGCCGCGGACGGTAATGTTGCGGCCCTCGCCCTGGTCGCGGGTGATGGCGACTCCGGGGACTCGCTGGATCGACTCGGCGAGGTTGTTGTCCGGGAAGTCGGCGATGTCTTCGGCCTTGATGACGTCGATGATGCCGGTCGCCTCGCGCTTCTCGCTCAGCGAGCGGCGCAGCGATTCGCGATAGCCGGTGATGACGATGTCGTCCTCGCCGGCGGCGGCGGCGGGATCGTTGTTGGCGGCGGCGTCGTCGGCATTGGGGACTCCGACGCCCTCCGCGTCCTGCGGCGAGGTGGCGGGAAGGTTCGCGCCGCTGTCCTGGGCGAAAGCGGGGGCGGCCGCGATCAGCGCGCCGGCGATCAGCGAGGTGGCGCCGAGCAGCCGCGCCACACGAAGCTTGCGCGTTCCAACTTCGAGATCCGTCATCCTGCCCTCCTTTTGCGGCGCCCGCTCGCGGCTCGCCTCATCCTATGACACCGGTGTCTTTTACCGGCGTTCGAAACGGCGGTGGAAAGCCGCCGCGGTGAGTTCAAGGAAAAGCGCGGCCGCCCCGGGGCCGCTGAGCCTCTCCTCCCGCGCCCGGCTATCGCTGCCGGGTCGCATCGTCCGGTCTTAAGTAACCGGTGTCATCGAACTGGACCGACAGCCGTTTCCTGTCAAGTCCGCCTCGAGGGTGATACTGGTGAACTACCCCTCTCCCGTCCTTACGGGAGAGGAGGGGCCCAAGCCGAAGGCTTGGGAGGTGAGGGTCTTGCTGAGTCCGAAGTACAGACCCTCACCTCTCACCGCTTCGCGGCGGGCCCCTCCTCTCCCGCGAAAAGCGGGAGAGGGCAATCTCAGCTCCCCGGCTGGATGTAGGGCACCCGGGCGAACAGCTCCCGTTCCCAGCGCCGCGGATCGTCGGTCGCGCGGCTCTTCGCGTCGAACACCATCGTCGTCCGCCCCGGCAGTTCATAGACCGGCCACCGGGGCACCCCCGCCCCGTTGGGATCGCCGGTCCGCGCGAACGCCGCGAAAGCCTTTATCATCGCCGCGCTGAGCGCCCGCGCCGCCGGCCCGGTGCCGGTGTACGATCCCTCCGCCTCCAGGGTGCCGAAGGCGAGCGCGATGTCCATCGTGTGCGGCGCTCCGCGATGAGGCTGGGTCGGCGACTGGAAATCGAGCTGGTAGACCCAGGTCCGGGTCCCGGCCCGGGCGCGGGCATCGGCCTCGACGACCTGGCCGGGCCAGCTGCGCCCCGCCGTGGTGGCGGCGTAGAAGATCCGTTCCGGCGACCAGTCCGGATACTGCCGGCGATATTGCCCGACGACCCATTCGGGATGGATGTCGACCCTCAGCTCCGGCGCCAGGCGCTCGGCGAGGTTGGACCAGTCGAGGGTCCTCACCTTCTCGCTTTCGGGATCGATGAAGGCGCGGGTCTCGTCGCGCGTGTTGCCGAGAATCATCGGGATCGCGTTCGACTGCGGGTGCGGGTCGGGCCAGAAAGGGTGGCGGGTCAGCCATTTCATGTCGAGCACCGGGCCCATGTAGACGCCGCCGCCGAGGATCGGATCGGTCGCGGCGAGGCCCTCGACCAGCCGCTCCGCCGGCAGCGCGAGCAGCTCGCCGGCCGAGCGCAGCTTCAGCGCCTCCAGATAGGCCTTCGCCCTCGCCGTGGCGTTGAGCGGGCCGGAGGCGGTGACCTGCTGGCCGCTCATCGTCACCGCCCGGTGGAAGAGCCCCTGCCCCGCCGGCATCCCCATCAGAGTCGCGATCTTGGCGCCCCCGCCCGACTGGCCGAAGACGAGGATCCGCGACGGATCGCCGCCGAAGCCGGCGATGTTGGCGCGAATCCACTGGAGCGCGAGGATCAGGTCGAGCTGGCCGGCATTGCCGCTGTCGGGAAAGCGCGGATCGAGACGGGCGAGATAGAGATAGCCGAAAGCGTTGAGGCGGTGGTTGACCGTCACCACGACCACATCCTCGCCCGCGGCGAGGTGGCGGCCGTCGTTGAGCGGATCCGCGACGGAGCCGGTCGAATAGGCGCCGCCGTGGAAATAGACCAGGACCGGCCGCCTGCCGCCCGGCCGGGCCTCGGGGGTCCAGACGTTGAGGAACAGGCAGTCCTCGCTGGTCGGCCGATAGCGTTCGCCCCGCTGCGGCGCGGAGGGGCCGAAGCTCGTCGCGGCGAGGGTCTCGCGGCCGCGCGGCGGCGGCTTCGGGGCCTGGAAGCGCTCGGCGATGCCGTAGCGGATGCCGCGGAAGACGGAGAGGCCGCCTTCGCGCGCGCCTCGGACCTGACCGAGGCCGGTCTTCACCACCGGATCGCCCCGGGCGAGAGCGGGCGAAGCCGCGAGCGCGCCGCTGCCCGCGAGGAACATGCGGCGGCTGATCATCGGCGGACGTCGAGCCCGCCGCTCATGAACGCCTCGATGTCGGCGACCCCGAACAGGCTGAAGTCGCCGGGCAGCGAATGCTTGAGGCAGGTCAGGGCGAGGCCGGAGCGCACCGTCCAGTCGAGGTCGCGGCCGGTGCGGACGCCGTGGAGGATTCCGGCGGCGAAGGAATCGCCGGCGCCGATCCGGTCGACGATTCCGGCGACCACCACCTCCTCGGTCTGGGCGGCACCTTCGGGGGTGTCGATGCGCGCGGCGATGCGGTGACGGTCGGCGTCGTCGACGTGGCGCGCCGTCGAGGCGATCATCTTCAGGTTCGGGAAGGCGCCGAAGGCGGCTTGGGCGGCTTCGCGGCGCCGGTCCGGGCCCTCGCCGCTGAACTTGGTGCCGAGCAAAAGGGATATGTCGCGATGGTTGCCGAACAGGATCTGCGCCTTTGCAACGAGCTTCGTCAGGATCGTCTTCGGGTCGCTGTCCCACGCGTCCCACAGCTGGGCTCGGTAATTGCCGTCGAACGAGATCGGGATGCCGAGCCGCCCGGCCGCCTCGGCCGCGGCGACCGCCGCTTCGGCCGAGCGCGGCCCGAGCGCCGGGGTGATTCCGGACATGTGGAGGAGGCCGACTCCTTCGAGCAGCGCCTCCCAGTCGAAATCGCCGGCCGAAGCCCGGGCGAAGCTGCTGTCCTGGCGGTCGTAGAAGATCTCGGACGCTCGAAGCCCGGCGCCCTGGGTGAGGAAATAGAGCCCCATCCGCCCGGGCGTCCGGGCCACTCCCGAGACGTCGACGCCGTGGCGGCGGACCTCCCGAAGCGCGGCCTCGCCGAGCGCGTTAGCCGGCAGGCAGGTCACCATCTTCACCCTGTGGCCGAGGTTGGACAAAGCGACGCCGACATTGGCCTCGGCGCCGGCGACATAGACGTCGAGCGCGGGCTTCTGGAGCATCAGCTCGCGCCCCGGCGCGGTCATGCGAAGCAGGATTTCCCCGAAGCAGGCGATGGTGCCGGTCATGCTCTTCTCCTTAGTTCCTCCCCGAGATTTCTCGGGGAGGGGGACCGAGCGGAGCTCGGTGGAGGGGTTCTTCGGACTCTGCAAGGCCCCTCCACCATGAGCAGGTGGACAGTGCCCGGCACTGTCCAGCCCTGTCCGGGGGACAGGGCGACCTGCTCATTTCGCATGGGCCCCCTCCCCTGCAAATGCAGGGGAGGAACTGAGTTATGCAGGATCACCGCGCCAGCCAGCCGCCGTCGACGGCGAGAATGTGGCCGTTGACATAGTCGGAGGCCGAGGAGGCGAGGAACACCGCCGCTCCGCCGAGGTCGGCGGGCTCGCCCCAGCGCCCGGCGGGGATCCGCTCGATGATCTGCCGGTTGCGGGTCGCGTCCGCCTGCAGCGCAACGGTGTTGTTGGTGGCGACATACCCCGGCGCGATCGCGTTGACGTTGATCCCCTTGGCCGCCCATTCGCAGGCGAGCAGCTTCGTGAGGCCCGCCACGCCCGATTTGGAGGCGGTGTAGCTCGGCACCCGGATGCCGCCCTGGAAGCTCAGCATCGAGGCGATGTTGACGATCTTTCCCCTGCCCCGCGCGATCATGTACCGACCCGCCGCCTGGCTCAGGAAGAAGACCGACTTCAAATTGGTGTCGATCACGGCGTCCCAATCCGCCTCGCTGAAATCGACCGCGTCGGCCCGGCGTATGATCCCGGCATTGTTGACCAGGATGTCGAGGCCGCCAAGCTCTGCCAGCGTCTGCTCGACGACATCCTGGACGGGCGCGATGGTGGACAGATCGGCCGGGACGATCGCCGCCCGGCGGCCGGCGCGGCGGACCAGCTCCGATGTCTCGTCGGCAGCGGAGCGGCCGACGAGGGCGACGTCCGCGCCGGCCTGGGCGAGCGCGACGGCGATGCCCTGGCCGATGCCGGTATTGGCGCCGGTGACGACGGCGACCCGGCCGGTGAGGTCGAAGGGATTGGTCATTCTCGCTCCGTGCTCCCCCTCCCTGCACGCAGGGAGGGGCTAGGGGTGGGTGCGTCGATGAAGGGCGGTGCTTCTCCGGAGGCGCACCCACCCCCGG
>DASVRO010000070.1:0-26634 GCA_036388575.1 Allosphingosinicella sp. | reverse complement strand
CGTCATCCTGCTGATCCGCGAATAAGGCGGTGAAGCTCGCGGTCCTGAAGGAGACGGCCGAGGCCGAGCGCAGGGTCGCGGCGACTCCCGAGACGGTGAAGAAATTCGCGGCCTTGGGCGCCGAGGTCGCGGTCGAGGCCGGGGCTGGAGAGGCGGCATCGGTCGCCGACTCCGATTATTCGGGCGCCGGAGCGACGGTCGGGCCGCGCGAGGCGGTGCTCGCCGGCGCCGAGATCGTCCTCGCCGTCCAGGCGCCGGATCCCGGTGTCCTCGCCCGAGCGAAAGCGGGGGCGCTCGCCGTCGCCATTTTCGACCCCTTCCGGCAGCGCCAGCGGGTCGACGCCTATGCTGCGGCCGGGCTGGAGGCGCTGGCGATGGAGCTGATGCCCCGGATCACCCGCGCCCAGTCGATGGACGTGCTTTCCAGCCAGGCCAATCTGGCCGGCTACAAGGCGGTGCTCGACGGGGCTGCCGAATATGGCCGCGCCTTTCCGATGATGATGACCGCGGCCGGCACCATCCCGGCGGCGCGGGTGTTCGTCATGGGCGTCGGAGTCGCCGGCCTGCAGGCGATCGCCACCGCCCGTCGGCTCGGAGCCGTCGTTTCCGCCACCGACGTCCGCGCCGCCACCCGCGAGCAGATCGAGAGCCTCGGCGCCAAGGCGGTGTTCGTCGAGAAGGTCGCCGGAATCGAGGGCGAGGGGGCCGGCGGCTACGCGACCGAGATGTCGGACGAATATAAGGCGGCACAGGCCGAGCTGGTCTCCGGCCACATCGCCAAACAGGATATCGTCATCACCACCGCTCTGATCCCGGGGCGGCCGGCGCCGCGGCTGATCTCCGATTCCCAGCTCGCCTCGATGCGGCCGGGCAGCGTCGTTGTCGACCTGGCCGTCGAGCAGGGGGGCAATGCCGAGGGCTCGGCGCCGGGCGAGGTGGCAGTGCGCCACGGAGTTCGGATCGTCGGGCACCGCAACGTTCCGAGCCGGCTCGCCGCCGACGCCTCGGCGCTCTACGCGCGCAACCTGTACAATTTCCTGTCCGCTTTCTGGGACAAGGAGGCGGCAAGGCCGGCCTTGCCCGACGAGGACGAGA
The DNA here is from genome assembly GCA_036388575.1 of Allosphingosinicella sp. Classification (GTDB taxonomy): domain Bacteria; phylum Pseudomonadota; class Alphaproteobacteria; order Sphingomonadales; family Sphingomonadaceae; genus Allosphingosinicella. Next base: position 25,539 of record DASVRO010000070.1, on the reverse strand, counting down.
TCGTCCGCGGCGTCCGCCTGACCCGAAGCGGGAAACTGGTCCACGAGCGCCTTCTGGCCTGAGGGAAAAAAGCCGGTTTTCCGCTCGCTGCGGCTGTTGACAGGCGCTCTCCTAAATCCTATCTGCCGCTGATCCCGATAACCGGTCGTCCGGCGGCGCTTTCGTGCGCTCGTCGGCTGTCGCTGTTTACGGGCCCATCGACGCGTCGAGATGGGGCGGCAGCCATCCCGCCCTGTGGAGCAGGAGAAGAAAATTTATGGCTCGTATTGCTGGGGTGAACATCCCGACCAACAAGCGCGTGGTCATCGCGCTTACCTATATTCACGGAATCGGCCGCACCAAGGCGGTCCAGATCGCCGAAAAGCTGGGCATCTCGCCGGAGCGCCGGGTCCAGGACCTTTCCGACCAGGAAGTCCTCCAGATCCGCGAGACGATCGACGCCGAGCACCAGGTCGAGGGCGACCTCAGGCGCGAAGTCGCGATGAACATCAAGCGCCTGATGGACCTCGCCTCCTACCGCGGCCTGCGCCACCGCAAGGGCCTCCCGGTTCGCGGCCAGCGCACCCACACCAACGCCCGCACCCGCAAGGGCAAGGCCAAGCCGATCGCCGGCAAGAAGAAATAAGGACCGGACGAAATGGCACAGGCACCGCAGCGCATTCGCAGGCGCGAACGCAAGAACATCACCGCCGGCGTGGCGCACGTCAACGCCAGCTTCAACAACACGATGATCACGATCACCGACGCCCAGGGCAACGCCATCGCCTGGTCCTCGGCCGGGATGATGGGCTTCAAGGGCAGCCGCAAGTCGACGCCTTACGCCGCCCAGGTCGCCGCCGAGGACGCCGGCAAGAAGGCCGCCGAGCATGGCGTCAGGACGCTCGAGGTCGAAGTGAAGGGCCCCGGCTCGGGCCGCGAGTCGGCGCTGAGGGCGCTCCAGGCGGTCGGCTTCCAGATCACCTCGATCCGCGACGTTACGCCGATCCCGCACAACGGCGTCCGCCCGTCCAAGCGGCGCCGGGTCTGATGCGCAACCCGGGACAGTCACCAGTGACTGTCCCCGCTGATTTGGGGACGGTCACCCGTGACCGTCCCCGCCGAACATAGGGACAGCCGCTCAAGGCCGTCCCGCAAGCCAGAGGAATACCATGGCCGTCAACGCTAAGAACTGGCAGGAAATGAAGCGCCCCAACGCCCTCGAGAAGCGCGCCGCCGGCGGCGATTCGAGGCGCCGCGCCACGTTCGTCGCCGAGCCGCTCGAGCGCGGCTTCGGATTGACGCTCGGCAACTCGCTGAGGCGGGTGCTCCTGTCCTCGCTGCAGGGCGCCGCCGTCACCTCGATCCGCATCGAGGGCGTGCTCCACGAATTCTCGAGCCTCGCCGGAGTGCGCGAGGACATCACCGACCTGGTGCTCAACGTCAAGCAGGTCGCCCTGCGCATGGAGGGCGACCAGCCGCGCCGCCTCGCGCTCAGCGCGACCGGCCCCGGCGAGGTCACCGCCGGCCAGATCGCCACCACCGGCGACATCGAGGTGATGAACGGCGACCTCGTCCTGTGCCACCTCGACGAGGGCGCGACGCTCAACATGGAGCTGACCGCGGAAGCCGGCAAAGGCTATGTCCCGGCCGCCTCCAACCGCCCGGCCGACGCGCCGATCGGGATCATCCCGGTCGACGCGCTGTACAGCCCGGTTCGGCAGGTCAGCTACAAGGTCGAGAACACCCGGGTCGGCCAGGAGCTCGACTACGACAAGCTGACTCTGACCGTCGAGACCGACGGCACGATCACCCCGGACGACGCCGTCGCCTACGCGGCCCGGATCCTCCAGGACCAGCTGCAATTGTTCGTCCACTTCGACGACAGCCTCGTCCAGCACGTGCCGAGCCACGGCCACGGCATGGGCCCGAGCGCGGCCGACACCGAAGCCGACGCCAACCAGCTCAACCGCTACCTCCTCAAGAAGGTGGACGAGCTGGAGCTCAGCGTGCGTAGCGCCAACTGCCTGAAGAACGACAACATCATCTATATCGGCGATCTCGTGCAGAAGACCGAGGCGGAGATGCTCCGGACCCCGAATTTCGGGCGCAAGAGCCTGAACGAGATCAAGGAAGTGCTGTCGTCGATGGGGCTTCGGCTTGGGATGGATATCCCTGGCTGGCCGCCTGAGAATATCGAGGAGATGGCGAAGAAATTGGAGCAGGAATTGCTGGGCTAAAGCCCTGGTCTCCAAGTGGTACTTGGAGCCGGTTCAGACAGGAGGGGGCCGTCCCGCGAGGGGGCGGCCCTTTTCGCGTGGTGAGATGCGGGCGTTCTCCCTGCAGCCTCCTTGAACAGACCCGGAACCTAATTGGTACGCAGTCGTTATGGTCGTACTGAACGGTGGAGGCTTCAATGAGCAAGGAAACCAGCGATAAGGCAGCCAAGTCGGCGTCGAAGACGCTGCGCGACGGGCGAACGGCGAAGGACTCCAAGACTGCGGCGGGTTCGGCGCTCAGCCAGAAAGAGAAGTCAAAAAAGTAGCGCTCACGGCACCCGCCCATTGCAGAGCCGCGCCCGCGAGCCTTATATTCTTGCTGGCGTTAGAGCGATTGGACTGGCCAGTGAGCAAAGAGACGAGCAAGTCGGCAGCCAAGTCTGCATCGAAGACGTTGCGGGACGGGCGGACGTCGAAGGACTCCAAGACGGCTGCGGGGTCCGCATTGTCCCAGCGGCCCATGTCCAAGAAGGCGACGCTCAGCAGTAGCGATGCGGATCGCGCCGTCGGAAGGTATCTGTCGAAGAAGGCTGGTTGACGCGGCGTGGCGGTAAACCCCGCCCGCAACGTCTTTATCAACTGTGCCTTCGACGACGAGTTCGCCCCAGGGTTTCAAGCTCTCATCTTCGCTGTCACCGCCTGCGGGTTTATCGCCCGCTGTGCCAGAGAGATGGATGATGCGAGCGAGACGCGCATCGACAAGCTTTATCGGATCGTCGATCAAAGCCGCTTCAGCATCCATGATCTCTCCCGAACCGAGCTCGACCCGCAACATGAGCTACCGCGGTTCAACATGCCCTTGGAGCTGGGCATCTTCCTCGGGGCGAAACGGTTCGGCGATGAGAGCAACCGGCTGAAGCGATGCCTCGTCCTAGATACTGAGAAGTACCGCTTTCAGAAGTTCATCTCCGATCTCGCAGGGATGGACATCACTGACCATGGCGGCGATCCGCGCCGGATGGTGGGCCGGGTGAGGGACTGGCTAGTTACCGTCTCGCGACGCCGGTCCATCCCGTCCACCACAGCCATTCTGGAAAGCTACGACGCCTTTCGCGCGGCGCTGCCTGGGATTGCGGAGGACAATGGGTTGGAACCCGCCGACTTGGCTTATGCAGACTTCGAGCGGCTTGTGCTTGCATGGGTGAAGCGCGTGCCGCCGCGCCGCTGACCGAACGTGAAGGGAAAACTCTGGTGCCAGCTACGTGCCTGGCATCAGCCTTCTTGATATCCTATTCCAGCTCGCTGTCGACGTCCCTAGGCAAAGAGTAATTCTTAATGTCCTTCATCGCCTCGAGGAGTCTAATAGTAGATGCGGCATCAAGAGTTTCTCCAGGATATCTGACCTCATAGAGACCCTGTAGATTCGATGGCAAGTTGACCCCCTCTCTGACTAACAGGATAAACCGGCGTCCATAAAATGCCATGGCTGCGCCGATCTCGATAAGTACGTTCGGATTAAGGATGGCATGCTCTTTGCCCTCCGCATCGGTATACTTACGTTCGGCATCAACATGGATGATAGCGGCTCCGCACTTGCGCATGTCGTCCATAATCTTTTCCGGGACGGGCTTTGAGACCGACTGCCGTTCAACGGAGACTACCGGCTCAAGCTCACCGTACTCTAGCAACTTTCTGATCGGCTCAACTAAGGCACGATCCTTACCGTGTGTGATGAAGACGCGGCGCCGCCGGAGATCGTCCTCGACAGCCGCCTTCATGCTTGCGCCTCCGGAGATCACGGCAGGAGCGATAATTTTGGATGGCACTGATGGGGTTGGCTCCCGACGTAAGTCAGGCGTCACTGGTTCAGGCGGCGGGGGTACCAAGTCGGGCTTATTAGGCTCGGGGGGGTCCTGCGGAGGCGCGTTCGGAGCTTGGAGGCTGATATAAATTTTTCCATTTATTTCTTCGAGAAATCCAACTGAGCGGGCACTAGCGTCCAGACGCTCAAGTACCTCGTTAGCTTTATCCCGAGGAACCCCAAGCTCTTCCAAAATGTTAACCGCTATATCTGATCGAGGAAACGGGCTCTGATCATAGCGGCGCAAGAATTCTCCAAAGACTCTCGGCTTCAGAACTGCTTCTCGTTTAGCCTCGATATCCTCGTTTTCAGCACGTGGTCGGAGGATTCGGCGAGCAAGCTCCGTAGGGCTGATTGCCGCAGCTTGGGCGCCACCCTCAATCAGACCGAAAGCAATAGAAGCGCCCGACAGAAGCCTGATCTGGGACCCCTTCGGATCGACGCTGAGAGCCTTAGCAATGTGGAAAGGTGCAGTCGAACGGCCTGCATAATGGTCGAACAGCGCTTGGGGAATCCGGAGGGCATCCTCTAAGCTTCCTATCGGAACGTCCGCTTGTTTAAGGTAGCTGCGCTTCGGTGCCGCTTCGGCTGGGTTAGAAACTGTTTCTGGCTTTTTGCCTCTCGGCTTTTTGCGTTCTGAGGCTGGAGCCTCACCACCCGCGTTATCCTTAGACTTGGCCATTCTACATCGCCTCGTTGCTAGCCAAGCACCATAGAAGATGGGTGCAAGCGTGCAAGGCGGCGGCTTCACGGCTACCTCCTTTTGCACCTTCTGAGACCCAACCGATGAAGACTGAATGCCTTTGGCAAGGCCCTTTGACACGGTGACACTGCGCTAACATGAGTCACAGCATCGACCATCTTCCAGACGGTAAAGTTCGCGAACTGGATTCGTCGTCGAGGTGATCCAGGAGGGGTTCGCCCAGGCGATCGCGCATCGAACGCAGCCTCGGGAAAACAGTGACAGTATACATTTTGCGGCAAGGAACCGAGCCCGGCGATCCGCGGAAAATGTATACTGTCACTAATTAGGCCAGGCGCGGAAGGCGGCGGCCGGCATCGCCTTGCCGGCAACTGGTTTCACCCGAAGCACCGAAGCACCGAAGGGGCCGAGGCGGTGTGGACCATCGGGCCTGCTTTGAGGGCGCTGTTACCTAATGGAGCGACTGCGTCGCTCGATCGACGGTCAGTTCATTCCAGGCATTGTCCGCGTCGCGGCCTCTTCGGTCCTTTGGGTGAGATCTTCCGCCTTGCGGCGAGCAAGGCTCAGCTGAGATTGGGTTTCACGCGAAGCCGCGAAGCTCGCGAAGAGGCCTGGGGAGCGAAGCGGCCGGTGCGCCGGGCTATTGCGCCGGATGGTGCGCGGCGGGGCGGCCGGCATGGGTCCTGTGGATTCGGGTCAGGCGCCGAACCGAGCGCGCATAGAGGAAGCTCGCCGCGATGACGAGGAGGGCGCCTATGGCCGGGGCCGAATTCCTCGCGATCTCATCCAGAGGCATCGTCAGGCTCCAGCCCGTTGAGAAGCTGTCCCCCATTGTTCGGTTAGCGTAATCACCGCTGAAATGCTATGCGGTTTTATCGGAAGGAGCGGAGCGTGGACGCGCGGGATTATCGCGTCGTGATCGGGCCGCTGTCCGAGGAAGATGGTGGGGGCTTCGGGGCGATCGTGCCGGAGCTGCCCGGATGCATGTCGGACGGGGAGACGCCGCAGGAGGCGCTCGAGAACGTCTATGACGCCGTCGCCTGCTGGATCGAAGGCTGCAGGGAGTCGGGGCAGCCGGTTCCGGAGCCGGAGCGCGCCCCCTTTTAAGTCACTCTCTCAGCCAGCACTGGGCGGATAGTGAAGGTAAGCGTCTCAAGCGGCCGAGCGCCCACCCATGATGAGGCGCAGCGATGAAAAAGGGGACACGTACTTTTTAGCCCAAAAAGTACGTGTCCCCATCCCGCCGACGGTCTGCGCCTAAAGCCTCAGCCGCATGACGATGCCGCCCTCCGCCTGCTCCCCGCTCGCCTCCCACCCCGCCGCGCGGTAGAAAAGCTCGGCTCGGCTGCCGGATTCGGTGGTCAGGCGGAGTTCGGCGAGGCCGCGGCGGCGGGCTTCGGCGAGGAGGTGGGCGAGCAGGGCTCGGGCGCCGCCCTGGCCCTCCGCCTCGGGCGCGACGAAGAGGGCCCAGATTGTCGCCGAGGCGGAGTCGAGGGCGGCGAAGCCGGCGGGGGCGCCGTCCGGCGCCCAGACCCAGCAGCGGCCGTCGGCGATGTAGGGGGCGTAATCTGCCGCCGCGATCGAGGCGGGGTCGGCGAGTCGGTTCTCGCGCACCGCGGCGCGGATCGCCACCAGTCGGGGGACGTCGGCCGGCCGGGCGAGGCGGATGGCGGGATCGGCAGCGGGCAATTTCGGCCTTTCGGTGACTGTCACTAGTGACAGTCACTTTTTCGCTGCGCGGTCGCGGTTCAGCGCCCGGCCGCGCCGGCGGCGCGGGCCAGCACGGCGGGCTTGCAATAGGGCTGGCGCCTCACCGCGATGGCGACGGGGACGAGCTCCTCGACGACCACTCCGCCGGCGGCCGCGCAGCGCTCGGGCGCGAGGTCGTAGTGGACGATCCGGCGGGTATATTGCGGGCAGACGTCGCCGCACGGGTGGATGGCGACGACGGCGTGGCCGCGGTGGCGGCCGAGGACGACTCGCTTGAACATCATCGCGCGCTTGTCGAACGGGGCGGCGGCGTGGCGGAGAAGATCGTTGTCGGTGAGTCGGCGCAGCGGCGGGGACGGCCTCTGCTCGGCGGCCGCCGGCGCGGCGGGCGGGACGGCGAGGGCGGCCAAAGCGAAAGCGGCGGTCGGCAGGCGGCGGGTCATCTGTCATCCTCCTCGATGGCCGGTGATAGCCCGGCGGCGAGGGGCGGGAAAGGGCGGCGCGCCCGATTCGCGGCGGGGAAGTATCGGCCTCGCCACCGATCCGTCCCGCTCCGGCAAATCCTGCGAAGATCGCCGGTGGGGCGCAGACTTCGCAGGCTCGCGCGGATAAAAATAGGACTTCCATGGTAGGAACAAAAGTGGTACAGGAAAAGCGTCGAGGTCGGCCCGATCCTGAGGTCCTAGGGGCAGGGAGGTGCGGGACGACGTTCGACGGGCTCAGGATGGTCGGGTGAGGATATGGCGCACAGGAAGAAGATCGCGGGGAAATGGCGGAAGAAGTTCCTCTCGGCGCTGGCGCGGACCGCGAACGCGCGGCTGGCGGCGGCCATGGCGGGGGTGGATCACAGCACCGCCTACGGGCTCAGGAAGCGCGATTCGGCCTTCGCCGCCGCCTGGCTGAGGGCCCGGGCGTGGGGTCGGGAGCGGGTCAAGGCGGAGGGGCGGCCGGCGTTCCCGGGCGGGCGGCCCCGGCCGGCCCGGGCGGGGGAGGCGCCGCCCGATCCGCGCGCGCTGGTCGTCCGGCAGCGCAAGGGCGGCGGGGCGGAGGTCGTCCGGGTCGGCGAGGGGCGGTGGTCGCCGGAGTCGGAGGAGGTCTTCTTCGGCTGGCTCGGGGCGGGCTGGGGGGTGCGGCGGGCGGCCAGGGAGGCGGGCTTCTCGACCAACGCCCTCTATGCGCGGCGGCGGCTCCATGCCGACTTCGCCGCCCGCTGGGACGAGGCCAGGAGCGACTCGCTCGAGCGCAACGACCTGCTTCTGATCGATTCGGTGCAATGGTCGCTCGATCCCGGGGCGGTCGAGGCGGCGGAGAATCTGCCTCGGCCGTCGATCTCCGAGGCGATCCGGATCCGGCGGCTCTACCGGCCGCCGGCGGGCGCCGCGGCGGGGCGGCCGGCGAGGTCGGCCGAGCCCCCGAAGCGGGACCTGAACGAGCTGCTCGACGTGATCCGGGCGCGGCTGGAGGAGATCGAGCTGGAGCAGGCGCAGGAGAAGCTCGATTCCGGCTGGGTGCAGGACGAGACCGGCTACTGGATCCCGCCGGGCTGGGTGCGCGCCGCGGCCTGAGCGGCGGCGCGGACGCCGCCGCGATTCCCCATTTACCTCGCGGCCGGTTCGGATAGGTGGGGCTTTCGGGCGCATCGGCGACGGGAGGAGAGGCGAGTGTATTACGTCCTGAGCAGCCGCGAGGAGCTGATCCGGCATCTGCCCAAGGGCGGGGTGGGGGCCGAGATCGGGGTCGCCGAGGGGACCTTCTCGGCGGCGCTGCTCGCCGCCGCGGAGCCCAAGGAGCTGCACCTCATCGATCCGTGGAGCCATCTCGAGACCGGGCCGGACCCGCTGCTCGGCAGCGGCCATCTCGAGGCGGTCGACCGGGCGGCCGGCGGCAAGTTCGCTCCGCCGGCGGCCAATCCCGACGGCGACGTCGCCTTCGCCGCGGTCGCCGCCCGCTTCGAGGGCGACGCGCGGGTCCGGCTGCACCGCCAATTCTCCTACAAGGCGGCGGGAAGCTTCGCCGACGGCATGTTCGATTTCGTCTATATCGACGGCGACCATCATTACGAGTTCGCGCTCCGCGACCTCCAGGATTTCGCCGCCAAGCTGAAGCCGGGCGGCCTGCTGTTCGGCCACGATTTCTTCGAGGACGCCTTCGCTCGCGAGGAGAATTACGGGGTCGTCGACGCCGTCAACGCGTTCCTGAAGCGCTCCGACTTCCGCTTCCTGATGCTGACCGCGGAGCCCTTCTCGACCTTCTGCCTCGCCCGCCGGCTCGACGATTTCGCCGGAGCCTTCCTCCACAACGTGCTCGAGAGCGAGCTCAGCATGGTCGAGCTTCCGGATTCGGTGGCGAACAATTATCGCGACAAGAGCTACCGGCGCCGCAACGGCTCGGCCAAGCGCATCCCAAGCTTCATGAGCTCGCGCCAGTTCCAGCTGGTCTAGCGACGGGAATCCGCTTGCCGCGCTCGTCATGCCGGACTTGATCCGGCATCCACCTTCCTTGTCGTTCGCGGGCCTGGAGAAGGGGGATCCCGGATCAAGTCCGGGATGACGGTTCAGGCTCAGCGCCAGCCGGCCTGCCTGAGGGCGGCGGCGCAGCTTCGGCTGACCGGGGCGAGGAGGCCGCCGGCGAGGCGCGCCTCGCCGGTGCCGCGGTTCCAGCGCACCGCCTCGACGGCGTCGGCCGATGCCCACCAGGACCGGTGAAGGCGGTAGCCGTGGGCGCGGCCGAGCTCCTCGAGCGCATCGGCGAAGCGCATCGCGACGAGCTCGGATCCGGTGTCGGTATGGACCCGGACATAATGGTCCTCGGCCTCGAGCGCGATCAGCCGCGCCCGCCGCCGCTTCGCCGACAGCCGAAGCCGGAAGGCGCGCTCGGCGTCGGGCAGCGGCGGCTCGACGACCGTCCGGGTCTCGACGATCCGCCGCCACAGCAGGGCGCGAAGGGCCATGATCAGCAGCGATACGACGAAGACCTGCCAGGCGAGCTGCCAGATCAGCCACGGCCGCCTCGGCAGGTCGAGCATGACCGCGTTGAGCAGATAGGCGAAGGGGGTGACCGGGACCGTCATCGCCAGAGCGACGACGAGGATCCGGGTCCAGAAGCCGCGGACCCTGTTCTCGAGCGCGAGGTCGATGGCGATGCCGGCCAGGCCGGCGCCGGTCACCGCCGTCAGCCAGTAAGCGGTCCTCAGCAGGTCGGGGACGTCGAGGGTCCGATAGGGGCCGAGCGCGGCCATCGCCAGGCCGAGGCCGAGGAGCAGCAGCAGATCGGCGGCGAGGCGCCGCCGCCGCCGTCCCGGCTCCATTCGCGAACCCGATGCACCGTTCACGCGAAACCGCCTTTCCATCCCGAGCGGCCGGGCGCCGGATGGCCGCCCGCAAGCAACCCGGAGCTTATCATGATCCGAAGCCCAATCTACTCGGCCGCCTGGCGGACGGTCGTCGTCCTGCTCTCGGTGGAGATCACGATCGTCTCGGCGCTGCGCTATTTCACCGGTCTCGAGCCGCCGCCGCCGCCGATCGCCGCCAACGCCTTCGCCAACCCGTTCCTGGTCCTCCACGTCGCCGGCGGAGTGGTCGCGCTGCTCGCCGGGCCGGTGCAGTTCGTCGGCCGGATCCGCACCGGCCGGCCCGCCCTCCACCGCGCCGCCGGGCGGACCTATGTCCTCGCCTGCGCGGTGGGAGCGCCGTCCGGCCTGGTGCTGGCGCTGGGGACGACGGCGGGGCCGGTGGCGGGCGCTGCCTTTGCCCTCCAGGCGCTGCTGTGGCCGGCCTTCACCTGGCTCGGCTACCGGGCCGCCGTCGAACGCCGGTTCGGCGACCATCGCGAGTGGATGCTTCGCTCCTACGCTTTGACCGCGGCGGCGATCACGCTGCGGCTGATGCTTCCCGCCGCGCTGTTCGCCGGCCTGGAGTTCGCCGCGGTCTATCCGGTCGTCGCCTGGCTCGCCTGGACGGTGAACCTGGCGGCGGTCGAATATCACATCCGGCGCGGCCGGCCGGCCGCCGATCCCTCTCCCGCTTTTCGCGGGAGAGGAGGGGCCCGAGCGGAGCTTGGGAGGTGAGGGTCTGTATTCCGGAGTCAGCAAGACCCTCACCTCCCACCGCTTCGCGGTGGGCCCCTCCTCTCCCGTAAGGACGGGAGAGGGGAAGAGCGGCATTCAGGGACGGAATATGGGCAAGCGCCTGAATCAGTGGCTTGATCCGGGGTTGCGGCCCGCTACAAGGAGCGCGTTCCGGGGGCGGGGCGACAGCGGTGGTTTGGGGGGACTGCCGATGTCGCGCGAATTTGCTCATCCCGATCGTCGAATGCTGCTCGCCGGGCTCGGCGCAGGCGCGGTCGGGGTCGCCGCGGCCGCCGCTCCGGTGCTCAGCCTGCGCATGGTCGACAGCCGGCTCGGCCGGGCGGCGTCCTGGTGGGACCGAACCTTCCTCTCGCTCCAGTCCGCCGGCCTCGCCGAATGGAGCGCCGTCGCCGGCGAGACCTTCGCGCTCGAGACGGCGAAGGGCACCCACCTGCTCCGCATCGCCTCCGTCGCCGCCTTCCCCAGCTCCGGCCGGCGTCCGACCTCGCTGGGCCGCTCGCAGGCCTTCTCGGTCGCCTTCGAGATGGTGGCGGGGCCGCCCCTGCCGGCCGTCGACAGCCTCTACCGGCTGACCCATGCTTCCTACCCGGCCCTGCCCATCTACATGGGCAAGCCCTTCGCGCTGGGACAGAAGTCGCGGCTGATCGCCGTGTTCAACTAGGGCGGCAGGTCGAGGTCTATTCGTCATCCCGGACTTGATCCGGGATCCCTCTTCTTCAAGCCTGTGCGAACGAGGAGAAAGGTGGATGCCGGATCAAGTCCGGCATGACGGGCGCGGCTGGCCCCGGGGCCGCGATTGACCCGCGGCGGGCCGCGGCGTAGCAATGAGGCGAACGGCCTGGGGGGGCACGAGATGCGGCTGGTTTTCCTGATCTTCGGGCTGGCATTCCTGCTCGGCGGCTGCACGTCGAGCGGCAACGCGCTGATGGATCGGCCGGCGACGCTGAAATACAAAGGCAATCTGGCGACTCCCGCCGATGCCGAGCTGGCCGCGATCAACGCCTATCACGGCACCGAGGCCGCCCGCGACGGCATGTCGCGCCAGGAGTATCGCGATTCGATCATCTACCGGCAGATCGCCGCCGACGACGACGATTTCGCCCAGTTCGTCCGCAACCTGAGGAGCGGGCGGGCCGGCGGCAACATCGCCACCGACCTCGCCGTGATGACCCTGAACGGGATCGCGGCGGTGACCGGCGGGGCCCAGACCAAGGCGACCCTCGCCGTCATCTCGGGCGGCCTGATCGGGGCTAAGGGCTCGGTCGACAAGGAGCTGTTCAACCTCGAGGCGCTCAGCGCGATCGTGTCGCGGATGAAGGCGGCGCGGCTCAAGGCGCTGGTTCCGATCAAGGCCGGGCTCGCCCAGAGTGCCGGCGACTATTCGCTCGAGCAGGCGCTGGTCGACCTTCGCGCCTATGCCAACGCCGGGACCCTGTCGGCGACCCTGACGGCGATCTCCAACGACGCCGGCGAGGAGGCGCAGGAGGCGGCGGAGGACATAAGAAGCTTCACCTACGACGCCGCGCACCGCGAGGCGCAGCCGCAGCGGGTCTCGATCCGGGAGCGGATCGACAAGCTCACCAATCCGCAGGCGGTGCTCCTGGTCGGGCTGATGCAGCAGCATCTGGGCGAACGGCCGGCCGACCGGCAGGAGGCGATCACCTCCATGGACCCGGCCTCGGCGCGTTTCCGCGACGGCCAGGTCGCCAGGGACCTGCTGGTCTACTGGCTGCTCAAGGAGGGGACGCCCGACGAGATGCAGGAATGGGCGGACGCCCTCGATATTGCCGAGAAGGGATGAGGCGATGGCGGGCACGAGAAGCGAGACGGAGAAGTTTCCCAAGTCGGAAGGGTGGACGGACGAATCGGTCGACGTCGAGCTCGCCGAGCGCAAGGGCCGCGGCAATTGCGTGAGCTGCGACAAGACCGGGGACGATCAGGGCTGGACCCTGACCACGGTGTGGCGCCTGCTGTCCTGAGATCATGCCGTGCCGGAAGGGAATTAGGGGTGGGTCCGCCGCGGCGGTCCCACCCCTGCCGGGCGCGCGCGTAGCCTAGGCCGTGGCGCCCAACACTTTTTGATCCAGGTTAGAACGCTCCGTGCCGCGGATGGTTCATCGCGCGGCGGAACCCGGGTCCGGCCGAGGCTTTTAGTCCGCTATGGATGAGAAAGTTTACGACGAGCCGACCAGGGTCGACGCCGAGGACGGCAAGGTCATCCTCGACGGTCCGGACGGAGTCGACGTGCAGATGACTCCCGACGCCGCTCTGGAGACGTCGGACCGCCTGCTATTCGGAGCGGCCCAGGCGATGGGCCAGCGGGTCCAGGAAGAGCAACGGCACAAAAGCCGCGAACAGCCCCCTGAAGAAGCGCCGCGGCGTCGCTAGCCTAAAGAAGTTTTCAAGACCACTTGCGGTGACCGCCAGTATAGGGTTATTATCCGCTCGCGCTCCTAATCTTGATCGTGAGGGAGCGTCCGCAATCGCGCGGCGAACACGGGCGCCGGCTTCCGGCCGGGCCAGCCTGCGAATAGTTTCGGGGACGGGCGCAGTGCCCGCTTCCGGGGTTCTCGCGCGATCGACCGTCCGGAAGTTCCGGGCGGAGCGGTGACGCAGGGGAAGCCGTATGACCGCCGAGGCCGCAAAGCCGCGCAGTCCAATCATCGCAACGATCAGGCCCGGAGCCGCGCCGCCTTCCCGCGGCCGCAGGTCAGCACGGCCGCACTAGATCGGCTCCTCCGCCCCACCCAAGGCGGAGGCGGGGGCCGGAGCGCGACACCCCTCGTTACGCTCCGGTCCCCATTTCCCCAGATCGTTTCGTCCGCAACTATTCCGCAAGGACCCGGCGATTTCGATTCCGCTACTCTCACTATCCTGCTATGCCGTTGACAGAGAACGACTTCTCTGAGGGGGGAAGCAATGGAAATGGACGATACGCCGCGCGATCCGCGCAGCCGGGCAGTCATGAGCGCGAGCGCGCTCGGGCGGGGCGCGGTGGCGATGCAGCTCGAATGCGGGCACGTCATCCGCCGCCGGCCGCTGTGCAGCCCGTCGCGGGTGATCTGCCGCGAATGCTAGAGCGTGCCGACTTAGGTTGAGCCGCCCTCCGCCGTCACCCCAGCGAAAGCTGGAGTCCATGCCGAGGCACAGACGTCCCGCGGATTCAGCATGGATGCCAGCCTTCACCGGAGGTGAAGTTTATCCTGAGCGCCGCCGCAGGCGACGTCGAAGGGCTGGCATGACGAGGAAGACTCGACCCAAGTCGATTGCGCCGTGGAAAGGGCATTGTCCCCATTCGCGGCGGGGGGTTGGACCCGCCGCCTGACCAGAAGAGTGGCGACGGGTCCGCGAACGGCACCGTGGGGGCTCCGCCCGCCACCCGCTCCTGTCGACTCGCGGCCGCGGGCGGAACTCGGCCGCCGCACATTTTGTGCACCAGCGCCCGCCGTCCGGCGCCCCGAGCGGGTACCGCGGCCGCCGATGGCCGACCTCGTCCGGGAATATGAAACGCGGGCTGCGACCTTCCGCCGGCTCGCCGCCGAGCTGAGGAGCGAGCCGGACCGAGCCGCTCTGCTCGCCATCGCCGCCGAATATGAGGCGGAGGCGGAGCGGCTGAGGACAAGCGGAGGCGTCGTGCGCTAGGGCGCACCGCTGGGCTGGGCCCTAGGACGGATCGACATTCAGCAGGCTGGTGTGTCTGCTTTTCCCTCTCCCTGGCGGGGAGAGGGCAGGGAGAGGGGGTACGGCGCTTGCGGGCAATCGCAGCCGTCGAGCCCCCTCACCCCAGCCCTCTCCCCCTGGGGAGAGGGGAAGCGAAGCGCCCGCTGAATGTCGATTCAGCCCAGGCGATCCGAACGGTGGGGGCGGATCGAACGAGCCTCAGGCGGCGACCAAGACCCCGTCGCGGATGGCGTCGTTGGCGAAGCGGGCGACCGCCTCGAGCTGGCGGCGGACGAATTCGAGGATCGCCGGATCCTGCTGGCGGTCGGGCGGGAAGCAGATCTCGCCCCCCGGGCAGCGGCAGAGATAGCCGCGCTCGATCAGGGCGCTGACCTTGCGCCGGCTGGTCTCGCGGTTGAGGCCGGTGGCGCTGGCGATCGAGCTGATGTTGCAGCCGGCGGCATAGCCCGGCGGCAAAGCGGTGGCGATGCTGCACAGGTCCTGCGGAAGCTCGGTCCGGGTCAGCCGCTCCCCGGTGATCGCGACCACCGCGAGCAGGATCATCGCCGAATCGTTGTCGCCGACGCCTTCGCGCCAATTCTCCATCGCCCGGGAGGTGAGCAGGGCGAGGCGGATCGCGGTCAGGCGGCTGTTCGCCTCAATCGCTTCATTGTCGATGGTGAGCATTGGCGACTGGCGAAATGGCGCCGGGCGCGCCGGCATTCAATGCCGGGCGCACATTTTGAGCCGTCAGGCGGCGAAGGCCTCCGCGCCGCGGTCGTTGGCGGCGTCGAGCGCGTCGGCGCGGGCATCCCCGATCGGGCCGGGCGCGGTCCAGCCGCAGCGCGGACAATCCTCGTCGCTTCGCACGGCGGCGTGAATGCCCCAGGGGCGGTCGGTCGAACAGATCAGCATGGCAGGCGATCACTCAGGTTATCAATCCATGTTATGTATAATTATGCAATGCTGTGCATACAATGAACGAAGCGGTTGAATCCTTCATTTTCCCCTCTCCCGCGAAGAGCGCGAGAGGGGCTTCAGGGCGGCGTTGAAGGGCGGGCCGGGAGGGCCTAGGGAGCGGCCGACAAAGGATCAGGGAGGCACTTCATGAAGCTCGACAACAACATCGCTGCGGTCGTCACCGGCGGCGCCTCCGGGCTCGGCGAGGCGACGGCGCGGGCGCTGGCGGAGCGGGGCGTGAGGGTGGCCGTGTTCGACCGCGACGCCGACAAGGGCGCCCGGGTCGCCGCCGAGATAGGCGGCGTGTTCGCCGAGGTCGACGTGACGTCGGACGAGGCGGTGGCGGCGGGCTTCGCCAAAGCGCGCGAGGCGCACGGCCAGGAGCGGATCTGCGTCAATTGCGCCGGAGTCGCCAACGCCGCCAAGACGGTCGGCCGCGACAAGGCGACCGGCGAGCCCAAGCCCTATCCGATCCACCAGTTCGAGCTCGCCATCAAGATCAACCTGATCGGCACCTTCCGGGTGCTCGCCCAGTCGGCGTTCGGAATGGTCGGCCTCGAGCCGCTCGAGGACGGCGAGCGCGGCCTGATCGTCAACACCGCCTCGGTGGCGGCTCAGGACGGGCAGATCGGCCAGGTGGCCTATTCGGCGTCGAAGGCGGGCGTGCTCGGGATGGCGCTGCCGATCGCCCGCGACCTGATGAACGAGGGCATCAGGGTCAACACCATCCTGCCCGGCGTGTTCGAGACTCCGATGGTGGCGATGATGCCGCAGAACGTGAAGGACGCGCTGGCGGCGCAGGTGCCGTTCCCCAAGCGGCTCGGCCGGGCGGAGGAATATGCGCGGCTGGCGGTGTTCATGGCCGAGAACAGCTATCTGAACGGCGAATATGTCCGGCTCGACGGGGCGATACGGATGGCGCCGCGCTGAGCGCCGCCTCCCCCACGGCGGGGAGGGGGGTCAAGGCCGCGCCTGCGGGCGGGCGACGGCGCGGAAGGCGAGCGCCGCGGCGGTTCCGGCCAGGATCGCGGCGAGCAGGACCGAATCCGGGCTGGTGAGGCCGGGCTCGCCGACCTTGATCCACGAGGCGGCGGCGACGGTCGCCCAGGCCGAGGCGCCGGCGCCGGCGCCCGCCGCCGCCCAGGCCGAAGCCCGCCGGGCGGCCCGGAAGCGGCGGCCGAGCGCGTGCATCGCCGAGCCGGCGAGGAAGGCGGGCAGGCTCGCGGCGATCAGGCCCGCCTCGACCCCCGCCGCGAGCGCGACGGCGAGGTCGCCGGCCGTCACCGGGTCCCCGGCCGGGTCGCCGCGGCTCAGCATCGCCAGCAGGATCGCCGAGGTCATCAGCAGCCCGGCGGTGGCGCCGGAGACCAGGGCCGCGAGCGCCAGCCGCCGCTTCATCGTCGTTCCGGCCGCCATCGTTCCGTCTCTCTCCCGTCGGATCGGCGCCGGTCTGCCGAAAGGGCGGCGAGCGCGTCTACGGGGCGGCCGTGGAGCTTCGGTGGAGAAAGGGTGCAGCGGCGCGAAAAACGGTAAAATCGGTGTCGGCCGGCGATTTTCCGCCGGCTTCCCCCCGGCCCGGTAATCGGTGTCTGACACCAATTCGCAAGCTGTTGAGAATGAAGGCGGAGGCCGCGGCATGGGCGCCCTGGCGGCGTGCCGGTAGGGGGCGGTCCAGGGGAGCGTTACCGTAATTGCCCGCTCGCCCGCGGTAACGACTCCTTACCCTTTTGCGGCGAGATTGCCGCTCGCCGCTCGAGTCGAAAGGAGGACGGCATGCGTGTTGCCGCCATGCTCGAGAGAGGCGCCGCCGAGGACCGGCGGCGCTTCATGCGCCATCCGGTCAGCGTCGGCGCCGGCCTTTCCGGCTCGAACGACCGCGCCGGCTCGCCGGTGACGGTGGTCGACCTCTCCACCCACGGTTGCGGAGTCGAGGTGTCCGGCCATTGCGAGCCGGGCTCGCGCGTCTGGATCAAGCTTCCGGGGCTTGAGAGCTGGCCCTCGCGGATCGTCTGGGCCGAGGGCAACCGGGCCGGCCTCAGCTTCGACCGGCCGCTCCACCAGGCGGTGGTCGACCGCTACGCCTGAGCGGGGCGTTCGCCGATCTTGCTGACCGCTTCGCGCCGCGGCGGAGTGACGAGCCCTCGCAAGACATCCAGCGCCTCGGCGGGGACGTGGGCGGGGGCCAGCGGACGCGCCTCCTCCACCCAGGTGATCGCGCCGGACCTGCGGTATCGCTCGGCGTCCGCCTCGGCTCGGGCCGCGGTCGCATAATCCTGCGAGATCCGCCGGATCCGGTTGCGGCCGTTGGCCGGCAGGCTGGTCTGCCAGATCACCCAGAAGGGCGCGGCGTCGATATAGGCGGAGGCGTCGTCCGCCGCTTCGTCCGCCGGCTTTTGCTTCACATCGGCCATCACGCCCTCCTCATCCAAAATTCGTCTCGGGGACCGGATCGTCCGGCAGGTCGGTGACTCCGGCCTCGGTGGTGACGATCATCGCCGCGACCGAAGCGGCGTCCTGAAGGGCCGAGCGGACGACCTTGGCGGGGTCGATGACTCCCGCCTCGATCAGATTCTCGTAGACCTCGGTCTGGGCGTTGAAGCCCTGATTCTCGTCGCCGTCCTGGAGAAGCTTGCCCGCCACCACCGCGCCGTCGATGCCGGCATTCTCGGCGATCCGGCGAAGCGGCGCCTGCAGCGCCCGGCGGACGATGTCGACTCCGCGGCCCTGGTCGTCAGTGGGGCAGTTCACCCCGTCGAGCGCCTTCGCCGCGTAGAGCAGGGCGGTGCCGCCGCCCGGCACGATCCCTTCCTCGACCGCGGCGCGGGTGGCGTGGAGGGCGTCGTCGATCCGGTCCTTGCGCTCCTTGACCTCGGTCTCGCTGGCGCCTCCGACCTTGATGACCGCGACCCCGCCGGCGAGCTTTGCCAGCCGCTCCTGAAGCTTCTCCATGTCATATTCGCTGTCCGACCGCTCGATCTCGCCGCGAATCGCGTCGGCTCGCGCGGCGATCGCCGCCTTGTCGCCGGCGCCGTCGACGATCGTCGTCTTGTCCTTGTCGATGACGACCCGCTTCGCGGTGCCGAGCATGGCGAGGGTGACCTTCTCGAGCTTGATGCCGAGCTCGTCCGAGATCGCTTCGCCGGCGGTGAGCACGGCGATGTCGCCGAGGACGAGGCGGCGGCGGTCGCCGAAGCCGGGCGCCTTGACGGCGGCGACCTTGAGGCCGCCGCGAAGCTTGTTGACGACGAGGGTGGCGAGCGCCTCGCCCTCGATATCCTCGGCGATTATGAGCAGGGGCCGGCCGGATTCCGCCACCGCCTCGAGCAGGGGCAGCAGGTCCTGGAGCTTGCCGAGCTTCTTCTCGTGGAGGAGGATGTAGGGATCGGCGAGCTCGACGATCATCTTCTCGGCGTCGGTGACGAAATAAGGCGAGAGATAGCCGCGGTCGAACTGCATGCCCTCGACGAGGTCGAGCTCGAGGGTCAGGCCGGTCGCCTCCTCGACGCTGATCACGCCTTCCTTGCCGACCCTGTCCATCGCCTTGGCGATCATCTCGCCGACCTCGACGTCGCCATTGGCCGAGACGGTGCCGACCTGGGCGATCTCCTTCGAGCTTGCCACCGGGCGGGCGCGGGCGGCGAGATCCTGGACGACACGGCCGACGGCGAGCTCGATGCCGCGCTTCAGGTCCATCGGATTGGCGCCGGCGGCGACCGACTTCATGCCTTCGTGGACGATCGCCTGGGCGAGCACGGTGGCGGTGGTGGTGCCGTCGCCGGCATGGTCGGAGGTTCGCGAGGCGACGACGCGCATCATCTGGGCGCCCATGTTGGCGAACTTGTCGGTGAGCTCGATCTCCTTGGCGACCGTCACCCCGTCCTTGGTGATCCGGGGCGGGCCCCAGCCCTTGTCGATGAGCACGTTGCGGCCCTTCGGGCCGAGCGTGACCTTGACCGCGTCGGCGAGGAGATCGACCCCGCGAACGATCCCTTCGCGGGCTTCACGCGCGAAGCGCACATCTTTGGCTGCCATGATTTTTATCCGTCTGTTCGAGGACGCTGAGGCGCTACGGCAGCGGAAGTGGGCAGCTTAGCACTCTATTGGCGAGAGTGCTAATCTTCTTGCCTCCCTGCCGCGAAGCGGTGGGGAGGGGGATCATGCGAAGCATGGTGGAGGGGTAACTTGCGCGGCCCCTCGGCTTTCGGCGTCGATTACCCCTCCACCACCCTTCGGGTGGTCACCCTCCCCATCTGGCGATGGGGAGGCAAGTTCAAGCCGCCGTCCAGCCGCCGTCCATGCTGAGGTTGGCCCCGGTGATGGCGCTCGCCTCGTCGCGGCAGAGGAAGAGGGCGAGGGCCGCGACCTGCTCCACCGTGACGAACTTCTTGGTCGGCTGGGCGGCGAGGAGGACGTCGTTCATGACCTGCTCGCGGGTGAGGCCTCGGGCCTTCATCGTGTCGGGGATCTGGTTCTCGACCAAAGGGGTCCAGACGTAGCCGGGGCTGATGCAGTTGACCGTCACCCCGCTGGTCGCGGTCTCGAGCGCGACCGCCTTGGTGAGGCCGGCGATGGCGTGCTTGGAGGCGACGTAGGGGGCCTTGTTGGGGCTCGCGACGAGGCTGTGCGCCGAGGCGGTGTTGATCACCCGGCCCCAGCCCCTCGCCTTCATCCCGGGGAGGGCGAGCCGGATGGTGTGGAAGGCGGCGGTGAGGTTGAGGGCGATCAGCAGGTCCCATTTGGCGACCGGGAATTCGTCGATCGGGGCGACGTGCTGCATTCCGGCATTGTTGACCAGGATGTCGAGCGGGCCGGCGTCCGCCATCATCGCCTCGATCGCCTCCGGGCGGGTCAGGTCGGCGGCGCTGTAGCCGGCGCCGAGCTCGTCGCGCAGCTTCTCGATCTCGGCGGGGTCGCCGAAGCCGTTGAGGGTGACGTGGGCGCCCTCGGCGGCGAGCGCCCGGGCGACGGCGAGGCCGATTCCGGAGGTGGAGCCGGTGACGAGGGCGGTCTTGCCGGTGAGGAACATGGCACCCTTTACCTTGAGGAATGCCGGCCTCTATGGAGCATGGACCGAAGCGTCAACGCGGCCTGTCCGCGTCAGGCCCCGCTGAAGTTGGCGCGCTCGAGGGTATCCGCCCAGAAGGCGGCGACACATTGTCCGGACGCGTTATATACAATGATGTACGGCCCTTGCCGCACCTGCGAGTAAACGTTGGTAGAGGTGCGGTAGTCCTCCAGATTCATGCCGCCGCTGACAACGTTGATCTCGCTGGCGGACAATTCGCGGATCATCGCGTTATCGCTCTTCATTTCCATCCCCTTGTCGCGCCTCGCGCCCCACGGTCCATGTCGGACAAGCGCAATATTGAGATAATTATTTTACCGTCAAATAAATATCCAATCAAGTCAGTTCGTTGAGCAAAAAAGCATCTCATTTCACGGGCGCTTCATGCTTTTGGCGAGGCAACTCTCCCGCTCGAGGATCATTGGTCGCGCGGGCGGAAAAGGATGGAAGATGCGTCTTGGCGGCTATCGGACCAGCGACAATGTGTCGGATCAGGGGCGGGGAGGCGGCGGCTTCGGCGGCGGCGGCGGCGGCGGCGGCTGCCTCTTCGCGCTTCTGCCGATGGTGATGAGCCGCTTCGGGATCGGCGGAGTGCTCATCCTGCTGCTCGGTTATTGCGCGCTCAGCTACATGGGCGGCGGCGGCGGCGGGCTGGGGCTCGGCGGATCGGGACCCGCGGTGTCGCCGCAGCAGGGGACCGGTGCCACCAACGACGCGAAGCAGGCCTGCTCCACCGAGCCCGCCAAGCGCTTCTCCTGCCAGGTCCTGGCCAATACCGAGGACACCTGGGCCAAGCTGTTCGCCGCCAAGGGGCAGACCTACCAGCCCGCCGGCTTCCGCTTCTACGGCGGCAGCGGCAATTCCGGCTGCGGGGCGGCCCAGGCCGCGATGGGTCCCTTCTATTGCCCGACCGACAACAACATCTATCTCGACACCAGCTTCTACGAGGAGATGCAGACGAAGCTCGGCGCCTCGGGCGACTTCGCCCAGGCCTATGTCATCGCCCATGAGGTGGGCCACCACATCCAGAATCTGACCGGGGTGCTCGAGCAGGCCCGCTCGCAGCAGCAGCGCGTGTCGAGCCGGGAGGGCAATGCCATCCAGGTGCGGGTCGAGCTTCAGGCCGATTGCTATGCGGGCGTGTGGGCGGCCCACGCGAAGGACGAGCAGGGCCGCCCGGCGATGGAGCCGGGCGACGTGGAGGAAGGCCTTCGCGCGGCCCAGGCGATCGGCGACGACACCCTCCAGCGCAAGAGCCAGGGGCGGGTGGTTCCGGAAGCCTTCACCCACGGCAGCGCGGCGCAGCGCACGCAGTGGCTGAAGCGCGGGCTCGAGACCGGCGACCCGGCGGCCTGCGACACGTTCGGCGGGGCCTAATTCCTCCCCGCGGTTTCGCGGGGAGGGGGACCGCGCGAAGCGCGGTGGAGGGGTTCTTGCAGACTTCGCGAAGAGACCCCTCCACCATGCTCCGCATGGTCCCCCTCCCCCGGAAATCCGGGGGAGGAATTTCCGGCGGATGCGCTAAGAGGGAGCCGACTTCCCAAGGAGCCCTCGATGATCCGCTTTCTCCTCGCCTTCTTTCTCCTCCCGCTCGCCGCCGCCGCCTCGGCGGCGCCGTTCGCCAGCGACCGGATCTCGGTCGAGACAATCGGCTCGGGGCCGGACGTGGTGCTGGTGCCCGGCCTGAGCTCCTCGCCCGAGGTGTGGCGGAGCACGGTCGCGGCGGTGCCGGGCTATCGCTACCATCTCGTCCAGGTCGCCGGCTTCGCCGGCAGGCCGGCTGGGGCCAATGCGAGCGGAGCGGTCGTCGAGCCGGTGGCGGGGGAGATCGCCCGCTACATCAGCGAGGCGAAGCTGAAGAAGCCGGCGATCGTCGGCCATTCGCTCGGCGGCGCCTGGGCGATCATGGTGGCGGCGCGCAATCCGGACTTCGTCTCCAGGGCGATGGTGGTCGACATGATGCCCTTCCTCGGCGCGATGTTCGGCGGGCCGACGGCGACGGTCGAGAGCGTCAGGCCGATCGCCGAGCAGATGCGCAAGGGGATAGCCACCTCGGCCGGCGAGCCGCGCCGCAAGCAGATCGAGCAGACCATCGCCGGAATGGTGCGCACCGAGGCGGCCCGGCCGGCGATCGTCGGCCATTCGCTGGCCAGCGATCCCGCCGCGTCGGGCCAGGCGATGTACGACCTGGTCACCACCGACCTCAGGCCCGACGTGGCCCGGATCAAGGTGCCTCTCACCGTGCTGTTCGTCACCCCGCAGGGGGCCCCGGTGACCGACGCGCAGATGGAGCAATATTATGCGATGAGCTATGCCGGCGCTCCGCAGGCGGTTCTGAAGCGGATACCGGACAGCTACCATTTCATCATGCTCGACGCCCCGGAGCGGTTCCAGGGCGAGCTCAAGGCGTTCCTGGCCCAGTAGGAAACAGGAATTGGTGTCGGACACCAATTTACAAGTCGTTGAAAACTATCGGCCCGATCCCGCCGCCGGTGCGAAATTGGTGTCAGACACCAATTTATAAGTCGTTGGATTCGTTGAGGGGCGGGGGCGGGGCGGGCTTCTCAGCTGTTCAGGAAGCGGCGGATCCAGGCCGCCACGATCGCCCGGTCGTCGGGCTCGGCGAGGGAGGCGAGGGCGGCGTCGGGGGACGGCAGGCGGGCGCGGCGGTGCTCGATCAGGGCGCGCGCGTAATCCGGCTCGAACTCCGGGTGGAACTGCATCGACAAGGCGTCGCCGCCCCAGGCGAGCATTCCGAACGGGCTGAAGGCGCTGTGCGCCAGAACCTCGGCTCCGGGCGGGGCGACCGTCACCCGGTCCTGGTGGGAGACCGGGACGGCGATCCGCTCCGGCGGGTCGGGGCCCATCCAGGCCGGCCGGGCGACGATCTCGTAATCCTGGAGGCCGACCGCCCAGCCGCGCTCCGACTTCTCGACCCGGCCGCCGAACGCCTCGGCCATCGCCTGGTGGCCGAAGCAGATGCCGACCAGCTTCGCCTCGCCCTTGGCCTGGCGGAGGAAGGCGAGCAGCGGCTCGATCCAGGGCAAAGGCTCGTAGACTCCGGCCGGCGAGCCGGTGACCAGGAAGGCGGGATGGGCGCCGGGCGAGGGCGGCAGCTCGCCCGACTGGACGTCGTAGCCGCGGATGGCGAAGCCCGGGCCGAGCAGGCGGGCGAACATGTCGTCGTAGCGGCCGAAGCGCGCCTCGAGCTCGCCCGGCGGATCGCCGGTGCGAAGGATGCCGATCTCCATCGGGCGGCTCTAGCGGCTCGTCCTCCCCATGCACAGCATGGGGAGGGGGACCATGCGAAGCATGGTGGAGGGGTAGCTGCGCCGGCGAGTGAGGTTCTCGCGAGAACCAGGAGAGTCGGAGCCAGCCACCCCTCCACCGCACTTCGTGCGGTCCCCCTCCCCATCTTCCGATGGGGAGGATATCCTAGCGGTCGCCGCGGTCGCCCTGGCCGGACTTGACCTTGGTCTTCGCGTGCTGGCGGCGGTCGGCGGCGAGGCTGGCGCCGACGGCGACGACGTCCTTGAACCGGCCCTGCGCGTCGCGGCGCACGAAGCGCTTGTCGTTGCCGGTGTCGATCAGCTCGCGCTTGCGTTCAGCCATGGCAAATTCTCCCGAGTTGTTACGTCGGAAGAAGAATCCCCGGGAATCGCGGAGGTTCCGGAAAGCGGGACAGTCACCAGCGACTGTCCCGGGTGCCGGTTCAGGCGGCTTCGGCCTCGTACTCACCGCCCATCACCGGGCCCGAATCCTGGCCCTTGGCGGAGACGTCGCGGTCGACCAGCTCGATGATCGCGATCGGAGCGGCGTCGGAGGCGCGGATGCCGGCCTTGATCACCCGGGTGTAGCCGCCTTCGCGGGCGGCGTAGCGCGGGGCGATGACGTCGAACAGCTTCTGGAGCTGCCTGTCGTCGAGCAGCCGGGCATGGGCGAGGCGGCGGTTGGAGAGGCCGCCCTTCTTGGCGAGCGTGATCAGCTTCTCGACATAGGGGCGAAGCTCCTTCGCCTTGGCGAGCGTGGTGGTGATCTGCTCATGCTTGATGAGCGCCGCGGACATGTTGCGGAACAAGGCCGTACGATGGCTCGAGGTGCGCTGCAGCTTGCGATGACCGACGCGGTGACGCATGATTCTTCTTTCGTTCGTACGGGAGCCGTTCAAGGTACTCCCGGCCAGGCGCCAAAGGGGCGGCACCCATACCCAGAGGGCCGCTCTGGCCCAAATGACGACGGCGGAGCATCGCCCCGCCGGTCGCCGCATCCCCTCTCGCAAGCCCGCCGCAAAGTCAAGGCGCTCCGCCGCTTCGGCCCGGAACGGGCGCGGTCCGCCGGTCGTTTGCAGCCTCGCAATTCCCCCATGGAGACCTTTGAAATGGCCGACAAATTTGCGATCGTCACCGGCGCCTCGACCGGCATCGGACTGGAGCTCGCCAAGCTCGCCGCGCAGGACGGGTACGACCTGCTGGTCGTTGCCGACACGCCGCTGGTCGACGCATCGAGCGAGCTCAAGGACCTCGGCGCCGAGGTGCAGAGCGTCGAGGCCGATCTGTCGAGCTTCGAGGGCGTCGACCGGCTGATCGCCGCCGCCGGCAATCGTCAGGTCGACGCGCTGTTCGCCAACGCCGGCCATGGTCTCGGCCACGGCTTCCTCCAGCAGGAGCCGCGTGAGTGGCGCCATGTCATCGACACCAACGTCACCGGCACGCTCTACCTGATCCAGAAGATCGCCAAGCGGATGGTCGAGCGCGGTGAGGGCAAGATCCTGATCACCGGATCGATCGCCGGCCACATCCCGGGCGCGTTCCAGGCGGTCTATAATGGCTCCAAGGCGTTCATCGACAGCTTCTCCGACGCCCTCGGCAACGAGCTCAAGGACAGCGGCGTCACCGTCACCTGCCTCAAGCCCGGAGCGACCGAGACCGAGTTCTTCGAGCGCGCGGACCTGATGGACACCAAGGTCGGCCAGGCCAAGAAGGACGACGCCGCCGACGTTGCCGCAACCGGCTACAAGGCGATGATGAAGGGCGAGCGGAGCGTCATCTACGGGCTGAAGAACAAGCTCCAGGTCGCCGGATCGACCCTGCTGGGCGGCGGCTTCGGAGCGGAACAGCATCGCAAGCAGACCGAACCGGGCAGCGCCGAATAGCGGCGTTTCGCGGGCGTCCGGGCGGCTTAAGGTCACTAATGTCTTGCTGAAGAGCGCCATTTTCGTGACTTTAAGCTGCCCGCGGTGCCGCGCTTGGCGGGCGTTAGGAAGCAGCGGCGACGGCGCTCGAAGCATCCTCCCCGCAT
>DASVRO010000069.1:0-65147 GCA_036388575.1 Allosphingosinicella sp. | reverse complement strand
TCGAAACGGGCCGCGTTGCCCGACAGGCCGACGGCGCGGTGCTCGCGACCCTCGGCGAGACGGTCGTCCTTTGCGCGGTGACCGCGGCGAAGAACGTCAAGCCGGGGCAGGATTTCTTCCCGCTGACCGTGCACTATCAGGAGAAATTCTCGGCCGCGGGCCGGATCCCCGGCGGCTTCTTCAAGCGCGAGCGCGGGGCGACGGAGAAGGAGACGCTGACCAGCCGTCTCATCGACCGGCCGATCCGCCCGCTCTTTCCCGAGGGCTTCTACAACGAGGTGCTCGTGATCGCCCACGTCATGAGCTATGACGGCGAGAACGAGCCGGACGTGGTGGCGATGATCGCGGCATCGGCGGCGCTCACCCTCTCCGGCATCCCTTTCATGGGCCCGATCGCCGCCGCCCGCGTCGGCTATGCCGACGGCGAGTATATCCTGAACCCCAGCCAGACGCAGATCAGCGAAGGCGAGCTCGACCTCGTCGTCGCCGGCACGCACAACGCAGTGATGATGGTGGAATCGGAAGCCAAGGAGCTTTCCGAGGACGTCATGCTCGGCGGCGTAATGTTCGCACACCGCGCCATCCAGCCGGTGATCGACGCAATCATCAGCCTCGCCGAACAAGCCGCCAAGGAGCCTTGGGAGCTCGCCGAAGCGCCGGACACGAGCGCGATCAAGCAGCGCCTTCGCGACCTCATCGGCGCCGACCTTGCCGCAGCCTACAAGCTGACCGACAAGCAGCAGCGCCAGACCGCGATCAATGCCGCCCGTACCAAGGCGCGCGAGGCGTTCGAAGACCTGAAGCACGCCAACCCGGCCGAGTATCTCGGAACGCTGAAGCTGGTGAAGAAGGTCGAGGCCAAGATCGTCCGCCAGGCGATCCTGAAGGACGGGCGCCGCATCGACGGCCGCGACACCCGGACGGTGCGCCCGATCGAGGCGATGGTCCACTTCCTGCCGCGCACCCACGGCTCGGCGCTGTTCACCCGCGGCGAGACCCAGGCGATCTGCACGACCACGCTCGGCACCAAGGACGCCGAGCAGATGATCGACGGTCTCGAGGGGCTCAGCTACCAGCGGTTCATGCTGCACTATAACTTCCCGCCTTACTCGGTCGGCGAAGTGGGACGCTTCGGCGCTCCGGGGCGGCGCGAGGTCGGCCACGGCAAGCTCGCCTGGCGGGCTCTCCACCCGGTGCTGCCCAGCCATGACGAATTCCCCTACACGATCCGCATCCTGTCCGACATCACCGAGAGCAACGGCTCCTCGTCGATGGCGACGGTGTGCGGCGGCTCGCTCGCCCTGATGGACGCCGGCGTGCCCCTGAAGCGCCCGGTTTCCGGAATCGCCATGGGCCTGATCAAGGAAGGGGACGACTTCGCGGTCATCTCCGACATCCTCGGCGACGAGGACCACTTGGGCGACATGGACTTCAAGGTCGCCGGCACCGAGGCGGGCATCACCTCGCTGCAGATGGACATCAAGATCGCCGGCATCACCGAGGAGATCATGCGCATCGCATTGGCCCAGGCCAATGAGGGCCGCGCCCACATCCTCGGCGAGATGGCCAAGGCGCTCGGCGACGTCCGCGGCGAGCTCAGCGCCCACGCGCCGAGGATCGAGACGATGCAGGTCGACAAGACCAAGATCCGCGACATCATCGGCACCGGCGGCAAGATCATCCGCGAGATCGTCGCTACCACCGGCGCCAAGGTCGACATCGACGACGAGGGCATCGTCAAGATCTCGTCCTCCGACGTCAGCCAGATCGAGGCGGCTCGCCGCTGGATCCAGGGCATCGTCGAGGAGCCCGAGGTCGGCAAGGTCTATACCGGCAAGGTCGTCAACCTGGTCGATTTCGGTGCCTTCGTGAACTTCATGGGCGGCAAGGACGGCCTCGTCCACGTCTCCGAGATCCGCAACGAGCGGGTCGAGCGCGTCGCCGACGCGCTCAGCGAAGGCCAGGAAGTCAAGGTCAAGGTCCTCGAGATCGACCCGCGCGGCAAGGTCCGCCTCTCCATGCGGGTGGTCGACCAGGAGACCGGCGCCGAGCTGGAGGACACGAGGCCGCCGCGCGAAGGCGGCGACCGCGATCGCGGCCCGCGCGGCGACCGCGGCCCCAGGCGCGACGGCGAAGGCCGCGGCGACCGGGGCGGCGGCGGCGGACGCGACCGCGGCCCGCGCCGTGACGGCGGCGGCGGCGGTGGCCGAGGCGGCGACCGCGACCGCGGGCCTCGTGGCGAGGGTCGGGGCGGCGAAGGCGGCGGCGACCGCGGCCCCCGCGAGGGCGGCGGCGGCGACCGCGGTCCGCGTGGCGAAGGCGGCGACCGCGGCCCGCGCCGCGAGCGCCCGGAAAGCGACAACGGTCCCGAGCCCGAGTTCGCCCCGGCGTTCCTGACCCGCGACGACGACTGAACCTTAACCCGTCCATGCCGGACTTGATCCGGCATCCACCTTCTTCCTGCTGCACGTGGGGCGGCAGATGGACCCGGATCAGGTCCGGGGTGACGGCATGAGAAACAGGAAAGGCCCCGCAGAGATGCGGGGCCTTTTTTGGTTCACGCGAAGCCGCGAAGGCGCGAAGGGGCCGCGTCTCCTCCCTGCTCTGAGCCCCTTCAGCGTCCCTCAGGACAGGCTTTGCGTCTTCGTGGCTTGCGTGAGATAATCTCTTGAGTCACGGAGGCAGAGCGTTGTGACACCTGAGGAGAAGAGGGCTGAGTTCGAACCGCTGGCGGCGCTGGATGCTTCGATCCGCCGGGGCCTTGCCGATGCCGAGGCCGGGCGCACGAAGCCCGCCGAGGAGGTGTTCGACCGGTTGGAAAATAAGTATCGGGACTTGGTCGGTCACTGAAAGTGATCACGAAGGTTGCCCGTACCGGGTTTGGCCGTAGTGGCTCTCTCGCGAGTGGCTCCGGGAGCGGCGGGGAGCGAGGCGCGCGCCGCGAGCGCAGCGACCGTCCGGAAAGCGACAACGGCCCCGAGCCCGAGTTCGCCCCGGCCTTCCTGACCCGCGACGACGATTGATCCTAACCCGTCATGCCGGACTTGATCCGGTATCCACTTTCTTCCTTCTTCGGCAGGAGGGCAGATGGATCCTGGATCGGGTCCGGGATGACGAGTAGAGAACAGGAAAGGCCCCGCAGCGATGCGGGGCCTTTTTGTTTGGGTTCACGCGAAGGACGCGAAGGCGCGAAGGGGCCGCGTCTCCCGCCGGCTCTGTACCTTTGCGTCTTCGCGGCTTTGCGTGAGACAAACCTTTCAAGCGATTTGCGCTGCGCAGCTGGCGTCCTAGGGTGGCGCCATGGGGACCGTCGGCGGCAAGGTGGGATGCGGGGCGGCTTTGGTCGCGGGGCTTCTGGCCTTCGCCCCGCTCATGTTCTGGAACTTCTACGGCGACTGCGGACACGACCCCGACCCCCGCTGCGGCCAGGGCGAGGGCCTCCGCTTCCTGATCGTGCTCGGCATCGTCGCGGCGGTCGCGGCGGCGGTGGGGTTCGCAGTGCGCTTCGTCGTCAATCGCTGGGCCGGTCCTGAAAAGTGACCACGAAGCAACGACCCGGTAAGGCGGTTGTCGTCTGGACGACTGGACAGCGGCCGGTCCGGGGCGCAGCATGTTCGGATCACGAAGGGGAGCAGCGAATATGCCGCAATTCGTCATCGAGCGTGAGATGCCTGGGGTGGGGGGGCTGGGCGCCGACGACCTGAAGGCCGCGTCGCAGGGATCGTGCTCCGTCCTGCGCGACCTGGGGCCGGAGATCCAGTGGGTGCACAGCTACGTCACCGACGACAAGATCTACTGCCTCTACCGGGCGCCGAGCGAGGAGCTGATCCGCCGGCACGCGGAGACGGCGGGCTTCCCGGCCAACAGCATTTCGCAGGTCCGGGCGACGATCGACCCGACCACGGCCGAGTAAAGGCGGCCGCGTGTCCGGGCGCTTCCACCCAGGCGGCCCGCGCCGCGAGCGCAGCGGCCGTCCGGAAAGCGACAACGGCCCCGAGCCCGAGTTCGCCCCGGCGTTCCTGACCCGCGACGACGATTGAGGACTTCGTCTCCATCGGTGACGGAGCCGGGTTTAGAGAAAGGCCTCGCGGGCGACCGCGAGGCCTTTTTTTGTTCGCGCGAAGGCGCGAAGGACGCGAAGGCAGGAGGCGGTGCGGCGGGACTCTACAACGGCCCCGAGTCCGAGTTCGCCCCGGCGTTCCTGACCCGCGACGACGATTGATCGTCATCCCGGCGCAGGCCGGGACCCAGGAACAGGAAAGGCCCCGCAGCGATGCCGGCCTTTTTTGTTGGGTTCACGCGAAGGGCGCGAAGGCACGAAGGGAGCCGCGTCTCCTGGCGGCTTCGCGGCCCTACGGCTTCGCTCAGGACATGCTTTGCGTGAGACCGAGCTTCTAAAGCAGACGGCGGCGACGCTCTCCGGCCAAGCCCGAGAGCGGCCGCCAGCCAGTTGGCGCTCGCGCAGCGCTTGCGGTATAAGGGCGCTGTAGGAGGTGAGGCATGATGGCTGGCGAGTTCGCCCTTCTGGCGCTCGGCGCTCTGCTTGGAGCCCTCGCCGTCTGGGCGTTATGGCCGCGACGGCAGCCCCGGCCCGGTCCCGCGAACAACTGGCGGCAGCGCGGCGGCAGCGAGATCGAGTCGTCGAAGAGCGACGGGCATGGCGGCACCTCGCCGGTCGATGTGGCCCTGGGGCTGGGGGACTGAATGTTTCCGGTCGGTCACCGAAAGTGACCACGAAGAACCGCCGCTCTGAATTTGGCAGTGGGGGGCGCACCGGGAGCGGCTTCCAAGAGGGGGATGCAGGCGAAGGCGGCGGCGACCGCTCCGACCGTGGCGAAGGCCGAGGCGACCGTCCGCGCCGCGAGCGCAGCGACCGTCCGGAAGCGAGTGTCGCACGTCCGGCGGAGAGCTGCTAATTGTATACTTTCACCATTTTCTCCCAAGGCTTCCGAGCTGCTGCGATGCCGACTTAGGTTCTTCAGAGGCGAAGGAGCGATCTGTGGATGACGATAGAAAGGTTCTGCTGGAGTTGCTCATGCAAATGTGCGTGGAGGCACGCACCTCTGGCCGACATTATGTCGAGCAACGGTCATCCGTGGCCACGATCCTCGCATCAGTTGCAGCGGCTCTCTTGGCCGTTGTGGGTGCTCTGTGGGGGTCACGGGGAGAGATCGGACAGGGGCTGTCATTGATCGCCGCATCAATTGCGGTCATCGGCCTCCTCGGGCTGACGCTGACGATCAAGCTCTTTGAGCGGCACATGGTGACCTTCAAAGTCGGGGACGCCTACGCAGACGCGGAGCGCTTGGTGCCAGGCACCGAGGAAGTGTCCTACGTGCCAGGCACCGAAGGCCGCCTCGCCTTTTCGGCGGAGCCGTGGAGCGCTTGGTGAGGCACCGAGGAAGCGTCCTACGTGCCAGGCACCGAAGGCCCCGAGGAAGTGTCCTACGTGCCAGGCACCGAAGGCCGCCCAGGCACCGAAGGCCGCCTCGTTTTTCGGCTTCATGGAGCTTGATCAGACGCGATCAATTTATTTTGAAACCTTGGGTGTCCGGCTCGACATTGTTCTGCGTCCGGATCGGCTGGAAGTGCGCCTTGCTCGAGGGCCGGAGCAACTAGGCCTTCCGCTTGACGGCAGAATTTAATCCAGCCGCCGCAGCAGCTCCGCCGGCTCCACCTCCACCGCCCGGCATACGGAGGATAAGGTCCGGCAGGTCCAGTCGCCCCTGCGCCCGCTCGTAATTCGACACGAAGCTCTGGGAGCGGCCGACGCCCTTGCCGAGCTGGGTCTGGTTGAGGCCGGCGGCTTCGCGGGCTTGGATGAGGAGCTGGCACAGCTTGGGCTCCAGCCGATCTTGCTCCTCGCTGGCGTCGAGCCAGGACCCCTATGCGCCGGGCCGCGAAGCGCCTAGTTGGCCGTGACCGCTTCACGGACCAAGATCACGATGCGCATCCTGCTGGTCTTACTCCTTCTCGCAGCCGCCTCGCCGGGACTGGCCCAGCCGGTGCAGGCGCCCTGCCCCCCGAAGCCGCAGCCGCTCCCTCCGGCGCTGGATTCGGTCGCCCGGCTGCCGGAGGCGATCGGCAGCGTCGCCTTTTCGGCGGAGCCTTGGGAACATCCGGGGCGGGCCTGGGTGGTTCGCGCCCACGAGAGTCGGCCGGGCGAGGCGACGCTTGAGATCCTCCGGCTGCTCCGGCGGCGCAACTGCAACGTCTACGACGTCGAGACGCGGTGGCAGGCGCCGCTGCCGGCGGCGGACTATCGGGCGCTGGTCCGGGCGGCCGAGCGGGTCGGAGTGCCTCAGGCCGATGCCTTCTCCCATGAGGATCCGGCGCGCGACGGCGATGGGGTGGTGATGGACGGGACCCGGACCGAGCTGCGGCTCGAGCGCTCCGGGTGGGAGGCGCGGCGGAAGCTCAACCATTACGGCAGGGGCGGGGCGGCCGTGTCGGCCATCTTTCAGGCCCTGGTCGCGAAGCATGTGCCGGCGGACGAGCGGCCCAACGAGGACTGGCGGACCCGCCGGTAGGTCCAGCTACGTCTCGGGGAGGTTCGGTACCAGGCACGTAGCTGGCACCGAGCTGGCAGGGCCTTGCCACCCGCCGTGGATGGGGTAGCTTCTCCTCCCGCCTTCGGGAGGAGGAAGACCATGTTCGACTGGCTCGGGGAATTGCTGGAGCCGCAGCCGCGGTGGGTGGTGGCGGTGGACGGGGAGTGGATCCGGGTAACCGACGATGCCGGCGAGACCCGCTCGGTCGCGAAGGCGGAGCTGTCGCGGGTGGCGATCGAGACGACCAACCGGGGGATCGAGGGCATGCACCATTGGTGGCGGCTGTTCGGCGAGGACGAGCGGACCGACTGCGTCTATCCGCTGGGCGCGGACGGCGAGGCGGCGGTGGCGGAATATCTCACCGCTTTGCCGGGCTTCGACCATGGCGAGATGATGAAGGCGATGACCTCGAGGACCGACGCTTCCGCCACGGTGTGGCGCCGCGTGCTCTGACCGGCGCGGCTTGAAGGATCTGCGCGGCCGCGCGCTCGCTAGCCTGTCTTCGTTCGGGGGGCGATGGCCGCTGGAAGGCTTGTCTCACCCGAAGCACCGGAGAGGCCGCGGCCTTCATCGGGGCCATGCCCGGTCTTCGGTGCTTTCGTGCTTCGGGTGAAACGATCTCGGCTTGCGGCGTGGCCGGAGCCTGACCGGAAGGCGCTTGACTTCGTCATACCGTTCCTGCTATGTTCTGCACCAGGAGCGGGGTTTTTTGCGGTGAGTGCGAAGACCGGCGAGGGCAAGCGCAGCGCCTTTCTCGAGGCGTTCGCGCGGACCGGGAACCAGACGCTGGCGGCGGAGCGGGCGGGGCTGTCGCGCTCGACGGTCCTCAACCTTCGCCGCACCGACCCCTCGTTCGATTCGCGGTGGCTCTCGGCCCGGGCGGAGGCGGCGGAGCGGCTCGGCGGCGGCTGCAACCGGCCGCCCAGGGGCTGGGAGCGGAGCGGCGGCGCCGAGCTCGCCGTGCAGCGGGCCGGCCGGCGGCCGCCGCGGGTGGTGCGAAGCCTCGGGGCGTCCTGGACTCCGCGCGCCGAGGCGCGCTTCCTCGGCCTCCTCCGGCAAAGCAACAACGCCCGGCTCGCCTGCCGCGAGGCGGGGATGACGCTCTCCTCCTACGAGGCGCACTGGCGGCGCTGGCCGGATTTCCGAAGGCGGGTGGAGTCGGCCCGGGCCTTCGCCCGGTTCAGGATCGAGGCGATGGTCGAGACCGAGCGGGAGCGGCCGTGGGAGTCGGACTGGGCGGCGATCGAAGCGCTTCCGCAGCCGGGGATCGCCGAGGCGTTGCGGGTCGTGGAACGGGCCCGGCGGGATGACAAGCGGAGCGGCGCAAGGCGCCGGTGACAAGGCGCCGGTGACAGTCACTGGTGGTTGGCACTTTCCCGCGGCCGCCGGTGGGAGCCGCCGGCGCGGATCCTTGCCGGGCGGCGCGGGAGGGGCGATAGTCGGCGGGTGGAAGCGGAAGGCCTCGAGGCGCCGGACGAGCGGCCGCTGGGGGCGGCGGCCCGGGTCGGGCTGGCGCTGCTCGGCATCGCCTCGGTGGGGGCGGGGCTGGTCTCGGGCTATTTCGCGGTGGCGGTGGTCGCCGCCGAGCTCGGCGCCCGGCCGGTGCAGCCGGCGCCGGCCTACGCGCTCGGGGCCGCGATCCTCGCCTTTCCTTTGCTGCTGGTGGCGACGGGGTTCGTCAGCCTGGCCTGCCGCTATCCGAGGGGGCTGAGGGCGGTCGGCTGGCTCGCCGCGGCGGTCGTGGCCGACGTCCTGCTGGCGGTCTGGCTGGTGCGGCTGCCGATGGATCGATGCGTCGCCAATCCGCCGAGGCCGCCGGGCGGCGCGATCGAGTCGACGGGCTGCCTCGACCGCTCCTGGTCGCCGCCGGGCTGACCGGCCGCAGGGCGGATCAAAGCTCCTTGAGCGGCACCGTCGGATCCGCCAGCCGCTCCGGCGCCACCGCCCGCTTCTCGAGCACCAGCCTGCGGCCCTGCGCATAATCCTTGGTCGCGTTGACGCAGTCGAGGGCGATGACCCGGCCCTGGAGCAGGTAGAGGACGGAGAAGCTGCGCCGTTCGGGATCGCCGCGGACGACGGTCGAATCGTAGCCCACCGACAGCCCCACCGTCTGCAGGCGAAGGTCGTATTGGTTGGACCAGAACCAGGGGACGGACTGGTAGGGCTGCGGGTCGCCGGCGATCGCTTTGGCCGCCGTCGCCGCCTGGTCGTGGGCGTTCTGGACCGATTCGAGGCGCAGCCTGATGCCGCCGGCGAAGCCGTTCTCATGGGCGGCGCAGTCGCCGATGGCGTAGACGTCGGGAAGGCTGGTCCGGCAGAAGGGGTCGACGTCGACCCCGTTCGCCCCCGACGCTCCGGCGGCCAGCAAGGGCGCCACCGCGGCGTCGACTCCGATGCCGACGATCACCATATCCGCCTCGAGCGCGGCGCCGTCGCGGAGCCGGACGCCCGCCACCCGGCCGTGCTCGCCGAGGATCGCGGCGACGGTGGCGCCGAGCCGCATCTCGACTCCGTGCGAGCGGTGCTCGGCTTCGTAGAAGCGGGAGATTTCCGGCCCCGCCACCCGCGCCAGGACTCGGTCGAGCGCCTCGAGCAGGACGACCTCCTTGCCGAGCTTGCGAAGCACCGCCGCCGTCTCGAGGCCGATATAGCCGCCGCCGACCACCGCCACCCGGAGGGCGTGGCCGAGGCCGGCGCGGATCGAGTCGGAATCGGACTTGCGCCGGACGAGATGGACCCCGTCGAGGTCGCCGCCCTCGCAGCCGAGCCGGCGCGGCACTCCGCCGGCCGCCCAGATCAAGGTGCCGTAGCCGAAGCGGGCGCCGCCTTGCGCGGTGAGCTGCTTCGCCTCCGGATCGACCGTCTCGATCGTCGTGCCGGGAACGAGATCCACGCCTCGCTCCGTCCAGAAGGCCTCGGGCCGGATGAGCATCCGCTCGAAGTCCTTCTCGCCGGCGAGATAGTCCTTGGAGAGGGGCGGGCGCTCGTAGGGCGGCTCGGCTTCGGCGCCGATCAGGGCGATCGAGCCGGCGAAGCCGAGCTGCCGAAGCTGGATCGCGGCCTGGGCTCCGGCGTGGCCGGCGCCGACGATGGCGATGTCGTGGTGGGTCACTTTGCTTTCCTAAATTCCTCCCCCGGATTTCCGGGGGAGGGGGACCGCGCGAAGCGCGGTGGAGGGGTTCTGCGGAGTGTGCAAGAACCCCCCACCATGCTTCGCATGGTCCCCCTCCCCGGCAAATGCCGGGGAGGAATTTAGCCTAGTCCTTCGCTTCGACGACCGCGACCAGCGGCTCGTGCGCTTCAGGGCCCGGCGCCACGACGCCGTTGCCGGCGCCGGCGACGAGATTCTCGAGCGACGATCCGTCGAAGCCCAGCTCCTTCATCAGCCCGTCGACGATCGGCGCCTGGGCGCGATAGCGAAGGGCCGCGGCGACGGCGCTGGAGGCCAGGTTGCCCTCGCCGCCCGCCGCGGCCGTCGACCCGTTACCGCCGCCGGTGAGGCCGTCGACCTGGACGATCTTGATCGAATCGATCGCTTCCATCGGCTTGGCCGCCTCGCGGATCACCTCCGGCAGCACCTTGAGAAGGGCCATCTTGATCTGTAGCGAGATCTGGTCGGACGAGAGCAGGTTCGCCGCCTCGTTGATCGCCCGGTGCCCGGCCGCCTCGACCTCGAAGCGGACCCGCGACGCCTCGGCGCGAAGCTTCTCGGCCTCGGCCTCGCCTTCGGCGGTGAGCCGGATCGATTCGGCCCGGTCGGCGGCGGCCTGCTTCTCGGCGTCGGCCTGGACCTTGATCCCGATCGCGCTTCGCTCGGCCTCGCGGCTGGCGTCGATCAGCTCGATCCTTTTGACTCGCTCGGCGATCTCGGTCTCGCGGGCGGTGCCGACCTTTTCCTCGGCGGCGACGGCGGCGGCGCGGGCAGTGTCGGCCTCGGCCTTGGCCTGGCTCTCCTCGCGGCTCTTGTTCTGGATCGCGATCTGCTGCTCCTGGCGGGCGATCTCGACCGCCTGGGTCTGGGCGATCCTGGCCTGCTCGACGACCTTGTTGGCCTCGATCTGGGCTGAGTCGACCTGGCGCTTGGCCGTGATCTTCGCCTCGTCCGCCTCGCGCTGGCGCTCGGCCTGCTGCTGGGCGACCTCGGCATTCTGGGCCGCGCGCCGGACCTCGACCTCGCGCTCCTGCTCCAGGCGGGCGAATTCGGTGTCGCGGCCGATCTCGAAGCTCTTGCGCGCCGCCTCGAGATTCTTCGCCTCGATCTGGACGCGGGTCTCCTGCTCGATGTCGTTGCGGGTCTTGCGGCGAAGCTCGATCTGCTCGGTGAGCTTGGTCAGGCCCTCGGCGTCGAAGGCGTTGTTGGCGTTGAAATGCTCGATCGAGGTCTGGTCGAGGCCGGTGAGCGACACCGATTCGAGCTCGAGACCGTTCATCGCCAAGTCCGCCGCGGAGACCTGCTGCACCTTCTGGACGAAATCGGCGCGCTGCTCGTGGAGCTGGTTCATGGTCATGCCCGCGGCGACCGAGCGGAGCGCGTCGACGAACTTGCCCTCGATCAGCTCCTTCAGATTCTCCGGATGCATGGTTCTGAGGCCGAGCGTCTGGGCGGCGATGGCGATCGATTCGCGGTCGGGGCGGACCCGGACGTAGAATTCCGCCTTCACGTCGATGCGCAGGCGATCGAGCGTGATCAGGGCGTCGACATTCTTGCGCTCGACGGCGAGGCGGACGGTGTTGAGGTTCACCGGCATCGTCTCGTGGAGGACCGGGAGGACCAGCGCGCCGCCGTTGATGACGACCTTCTCGCCGCCGAAGCCGGTGCGCACGAAGCCGATCTCCTTGGTGGCGCGGCGGTAGAGGCGGGTGATGATCAGCCCCAGGATCAGCAGGGCGGCCAGGACAATTCCCGCGTAGATGGCCATCTGGACCATGTCAGTCTCTCCTGATTGAAGCGGTTGAAACGGGCCAGCCCGGCGTGGGCAGCCCTTCTAAGCCGGACTCGATGCGGTCGGTTCTGGGGACCGCGATGAAGATGTTGCCGTCGCGCCGGTCGAGGCGGACGGTTTCGCCCTGGCCGATGCTGTGATCGTCGTCGTACGGCTCGACCATCACGTGATGGACCTGGCCGTGGATGTCGGAGACCCGCGCCTGGGCTGGCGAGCCGCGCCGGGCGGTTCCGATCGTGATCGTGCCGCGCCGGCCGACGAGGCTGTCGAGGCTGACCGCGGTCGT
This sequence comes from Allosphingosinicella sp., assembly GCA_036388575.1. Lineage (GTDB taxonomy): Bacteria > Pseudomonadota > Alphaproteobacteria > Sphingomonadales > Sphingomonadaceae > Allosphingosinicella. The sequence goes on along the minus strand of DASVRO010000069.1, from coordinate 53,367 downwards.
CTCGTCGCCCGGTATGATGCGGGCGAGGCCGCGGGCGCCGAGGCCGGTCAGCGGCAGCGCCGCGCCGACGGCGCCGGGCACGGCGATCCACAGGGGCAAGGGGCCGGCGAATTGCTGGATGGCGAGTCCGGCGAGGCCGAACAAAGCGAGGAAGACGACGAGCAGCATGAGCAGCGGCACCCGGCCGATGCCGAGCCAGCCGAGCAGGTCGCCGCCGTGGACGTCGGCGTGGACGTCGAGATGCACGGCCGACGCGCCGAGGCCGAGCGCCTCCACCGCGCCGATCAGAAGCATGACCAGCAGCGCCACCGAGAAAGGCAGGTTCGCCGGAGCGGCGATGATTTCGAGCATTTCCCCGTTCCCCCGAGTCGCCTGATAATCGTAAGTTTCGTAATTTCCCAGATAAATCCAGTGCTTGCCGTCGCCGCCCGGCTCTGGCGGCGGGCTAAGCCATTGCCAGCGCGGCGCTTCCCGGCCATTGGCGGGAGCCATGGCGACGCCGGGTGCCGACCTTTCCAACGAGTTCAAGCAGGCGATGCGCCGCGTCGCCTCGACCGTCAACGTCATCACCGTCTGCGTCGACGGTGAGCCGATGGGGATCACCGCCACCGCGATGTCGTCGCTTTCGGTCGACCCGCCGAGCCTGCTCATCTGCATCAACCGGACCGCCTCGCTGCACAGCCCGCTCGAGGACGTGTCGCATTTCTGCGTCAACGTCCTCCACCGCAGCCAGCAGGAGATCGCCCGGATGTTCGCCGACAAGAGCCGGCGCGAGCTGCGCTTCGCCACCGGCTGGCAGGTCGATTGCTCGCGCCCGCCCCGCCTCGCCGACGCGCAGGCGGCGATATTGTGCCGGCGGATCCGGCATTTCCCTTACGGCACCCACTCGATCTTCGTCGGCGAGGTCGAGGAGGTGGCGGTGCGCGAGGATGTGGATCCGTTGGTCTATGTGGATGGGCGGTACGGCAGGGCGGGCTGAAAAGCCCCTCCCCTTCAGGGGAGGGGTTGGGGGCGGGGGAAGTGTAGGTAAAGTCCTCGGCCGGGGCGATTTCGACAGTCCCCACCCCAACCCCTCCCCTGAAGGGGAGGGGCTTGCCGGGGCCTAGCCCCGGATGAAGCGCTCCAGCGCCTCATAGGCTTCGTCGTCGGTGGTCTGCTCGGGCGGGTGCTTGCAGAAATAGGCCGCCGCCGGGTGGACCGGTCCGGCGAGGCCGCGGTCCTTGGCGATCCTGGCGCAGCGGATCATGTCGATCGCGACTCCGGCCGAATTGGGGCTGTCCTCGACCGACAGGCGCATCTCGAGGTTCATCGGCACGCCGCCGAACATCGAGCCTTCCATCCTCAGGAAGCAGACCTTGTTGTCGTTCTGCCAGGCGACATAGTCGGACGGGCCGACATGGATGTTGTCGTCGTCGATGCGGCGCTCGGCGACCGACTGGACCGCCTCCGTCTTGGAGATCTTCTTCGACGCGAGCCGCTTGCGGTTCGACATGTTGAGGAAGTCGGTATTGCCGCCGGTGTTGAGCTGGTAGGTCCGCTCGAGCCTCACGCCGCGCTTCTTGAACAGGTCGGTGAGCACCCGGTGGACGATGGTCGCTCCGAGCTGCGCCTTGATGTCGTCGCCGATGATCGGCACGCCGGCCTTGCGGAAGCGCTCCGCCCATTGCGGATCGGAGGCGATGAACACCGGGATGTTGTTGACGAAGGCGACTCCGGCCTCAAGCGCGCATTCGGCGTAGAATTCGGTCGCCTCCTGGCTGCCGACCGGCAGATAGTTGAGGAGGACGTCGGTCCGGGTCTCCTTCAGCCGGCGGACGACGTCGGCTTTTTCCGGCTGGGGCAGGTCGGCGGGCAGGAAGGTGCGGTCGTCCGGCCATTCGGCCATATGCTCGGAATAGCCGTCCAGCATCCGGCCCATCTCGACCGTGACCTTGCTCTCGGGCACATGGTCGCAGAAGATCGCGGTGCAATTGGGCTTCTCGAAGATCGCTCCGGCGACGTCCTTGCCGACCTTGCGGCGGTCGATGTCCCAAGCGGCGACGATCCGGATGTCCTTGGGGCGGTAGCCGCCGAGGTCCCAGTGCATCAGGCCGATCTGGTCGTTGGCGCCGCCGTTCTGATAGTGGGCGAGGCCCTGCACGAGTGAGCTCGCGCAATTGCCGACGCCGACGAGGGCGACATTGATCGCCTTGGGGTCGTGGAGGCTCATCGGGAGTCGCGCTCCGTACAAAAGAAGGTCACATTCACCTCAAAGATCATGCTGCGGTCTCCAAACGCGTGGAGCCGCTGAAAGGGCACATTTTTCGGGCTGTGCCTCGCCGGAGCGCGGAGTGCAAGCTTCAACGCCATAACATGAGGCGCAGCCCGTCGTGCCAACCCTCGACTCGGACCTCCTCCCGGGCCGAAGTTTCGAGCGGCTTATCGAACGGATAGACGACGCAGGGCCAGTGCGACCAGATGTCCCGACCCGGCGCGTTCTCGAAGGCGAGGCCGTCCCGCTGGCGAAGGGCGATCCACTGCACCACTCCGGTGACCCGGCCGCCGCCGGACTCCAGCGCCAGCGTTCGACGGCCCTCGGCGGGCGCCTCGCCGCCGGTGAAATCGAAGTCGAAGAGCGACCGGGAGGCGCTTCGCAGCTGGAGGTGCCGGCTCTTCGTCGGGACGTTGATCGACGCCGGCATGTGGCGGTCGAACAGGCCGACGTCGAAGGCGGCCACCCGGTCGACCGGCGGCACCGTGTCGCCGCTATAGTCGACGAGGGAGATTTCGACCGAGGCCGATTCGGGGATGATCCGGGCGCCGGGGCGGGCCAGCGCCTGCATTCCGTGGTTGAGCGATTCGATCGCCCCTTCGTCGATCAGGGTGTGCGAGAATATCTCCGAGACGATCACGTCCGCCCCGCCGGCGAGCGCCTCGGATCGGTCGAGAGCGGTGGATTTCGAGGCGAGGATCTCGATCCGGTCGGCGAAGCCGTTGCGCCTGACGATCTCCCTCGCCGTCGCCGCAAGCGCCGGATTGGCCTCGCAGGCGACGACCCTGGCCGCCCCGGCCTGCGCCGCCAGCATCGCCAGCAGGCCCGAGCCGGTGCCGATGTCCAGAACCACGTCGCCCGGCCGGACCGTCGCCCGGATGGCTTGGGCATAGAAATCGTTGCGCGGCGCGTCGGCGAGCATCGAGCGGTGGAAGCCCGGCACTCCGTAGGACAGGACGGCCCGGGCGGCCTCCCGCCATTCCGGATCGTCCGGATGCTCCTCGAGCGTCCGCTCGACGATCACGACCGCCTCGGCGCCTTTCCCGGCCATCATCAGAGCGCAGCCGAGACGGACCAGATTGCCCGGGCTGGCGGAAAGGGAGCGACCGAGCTTTACGTCCGCCACGGCCGCTCCTCAGCGCTCGAAAAGGTTGCCGGGATCGGCCATGGCCTTGATCTCGAGCGCGTTGCCGGAAGGGTCGAGGAAGAACATCGTCGCCTGCTCGCCGGGCTGGCCGCGGAAGCGGACCGTCGGCTCGATGACGAACTCGACTCCCTCCGCCTTCAGCCGCCCGGCGAGATCCTCCCACGCCGCCATGTCGAGCACCGCTCCGAAATGGGGGACCGGCACGTCGTGGCCGTCGACCGGGTTGGAGGCCCGCCGGACCGTCATCGCCGGGTCGAGATGGGCGACGATCTGATGGCCGAAGAAGTCGAAGTCGATCCACTCAGCCGAGCTTCGCCCCTCGGGGCAGCCGAGCAGGCCGCCGTAAAAGGCCCGTGCGGAGTCGAGATCGTGGACCGGGAAGGCGAGGTGGAAGGGCGGCAAAGGCATCGCGCTCCTTTGTCATTGCGAGCGTGGCGAAGCAATCCGGGCCCGGCGTCCGCGCCTTTTGCGGATTGCTTCGTCGCTTCGCTCCTCGCAATGACGGGGCCGTGAAGCCTCTCGCCCTCGCTCTCGCCGCCGGACTCGCTGCCGCCTGCGGCTTCCAGCCGCTCGGCCTGTGGCCGCTGACTCTCGCCGCTCTGGCGCTGCTGCTCTGGCTGGTCCGGACGGCGCCGACGCTGCGAAGCGCGCTCGCCCGCGGCTGGTGGTTCGGGGTCGGTCATTTCGTGCTCGGCCTCAACTGGATCGCCACCGCCTTCACCTACCAGGCCGAGATGCCCGCCTCTTTGGGCTATGTCGCGGTCGTCCTCCTCTCGCTCTATCTCGCCGTCTATCCCGCCGCCGCCGCCGGCCTCGCCTGGCGGTGGGGGCGAAAGGACGACCTGCGCCTCGTCCTGCTGTTCGCCGCCGCCTGGATCGTCACCGAATGGCTTCGGGCGACGATGTTCACCGGCTTCGCCTGGAACCCGCTCGGAGTGGCGCTGGTGGCGACCCCGGCGGCGGGCTCGGCGCGGCTGGTCGGCACTTACGGCCTGTCGGGGATCGCCGCGATCCTGGGCGGGGCGCTGCTCCTGCTCGGGCTGAGGAAATGGCCGGCCGCCGGAGCCGCGGCCGGCCTCGCCGCGCTCGTTGCCGCCGCCGGCTGGCTCGCCGCCGGCCGGCCGGCCGCGGCGGACGGGCCGGCGATGCGGATCGTCCAGCCCAATATCGGCCAGCAGGACAAATGGCGCGAGGGCTTCGAGGAGGAGAATCTGGCCCGGCTCGCGGCTTATTCGGGAGCGGGCGCCGACTCGCCGCGGCTGCTGCTCTGGCCGGAGGCGGCGGTGACCCGGCCGCTCGAGAACGGGCTGCGCGATGCCGGCCATGCGGGGGAGGTGGTTCGGCTGAGGCGCTCGGTGGCGGCGATGCTCGGGCCTGGGGACCTTCTGCTCACCGGCGGGATCACGTGGCGCTCGAGCGACGGCTTCGACGTCACCAGCGCCACCAACAGCGTCTTCGCGCTCGACCGCAGCGGCCGGATCCTCGCCCGCTACGACAAGTCGCATCTCGTCCCTTATGGCGAATATCTGCCGATGCGGCCGATCCTGTCCTCGCTCGGCCTGTCGCGCCTCGCGCCCGGCGACGTCGATTTCGATCCCGGGCCGGGCGCGACGACGCTCGACCTGCCGGTGGTCGGCAAGGTCGGCTTCCAGCTCTGCTACGAGATCATCTTCTCGGGCGAGGTGGTGGACCGGCGCAACCGGCCCAACTTCCTGTTCAACCCGTCCAACGACGCCTGGTTCGGAGCCTGGGGCCCGCCCCAGCATCTCGCCCAGGCGCGGCTTCGGGCGATCGAGGAGGGGCTTCCGGTGCTCCGCGCGACTCCGACGGGAATCTCGGCCGTCATCGACTCCGACGGGCGGCTGCTCGCCAGCCTGCCGTGGCGCAAGGCCGGCGTGATCGACAGCCGGCTGCCGGGTCCCAAGGCGCCGACTCCGTTCGCCCGCCTCGGCAACCTGCTCCCGATGCTTTTCGTGCTGCTGCTGGTCGCCCTGGCGCTCGGCGCGCAGCGGATTGCAGGACGGCGCAAAGGCGGCTAGGGAGCGCACATATAAGGATATCTTTATATCCGACTCTCCCCCCGATCAAGGAAGGCCGGTCGATCCCGATGCGCAACTCTTACCTCTTCACGTCCGAATCGGTCTCCGAGGGCCATCCCGACAAGGTCGCCGACCAGATTTCGGACGCGGTCGTCGACCTGTTCATCGGCAAGGACCCGCAGGCCCGAGTCGCCTGCGAGACTCTGGTGACGACCCAGCGAATCGTCATCGGCGGCGAGATCCGCTGCAAGGGCGTCTATGACGAGACCCAGTTCGCCGACACCCACGGCTGGGCTCCGGGCGTGCGCGACGAGATCGAGCAGGTCGTCCGCCACGTCGTCGAGAAGATCGGCTACGAGCAGGACGGCTTCCACTGGCAGACGGCGAGCTTCGAGAACCATCTCCACGGCCAGTCCGCCCATATCGCCCAGGGCGTCGACGAGAGCGGCAACAAGGACGAGGGCGCCGGCGACCAGGGCATCATGTTCGGCTATGCCACCGACGAGACGCCGGACCTGCTTCCCGCCACGCTTTATTATTCGCACCGCATCCTCGAGCGGCTCGCCGCCGACCGTCACAGCGGCGCCGCGCCCTTCCTCCAGCCCGACGCGAAGAGCCAGGTGACCCTCCAGTATGAGGGCGGAGTGCCGGTGCGGGCGACCGCCCTGGTCGTCTCCACCCAGCATGCTCCCGGCTATTGCGACGACGGCATGGAGGGCTCCGACCCGGCCAAGTACAAGGCGCTTCGCGACTATGTCGTCGGGGTCTTCGAGGACGTGCTTCCGGCCGGCTTCATCACCGACGAGACCGCGATCTACGTCAACCCGACCGGGCGCTTCGAGATCGGCGGCCCCGACGGCGACGCCGGCCTCACCGGCCGCAAGATCATCGTCGACACCTATGGCGGCGCCGCCCCGCACGGCGGCGGCGCGTTCAGCGGCAAAGACCCGACCAAGGTCGACCGCTCGGCCGCCTATATCAGCCGCTATCTCGCCAAGAACGTGGTCGCGGCCGGCCTTGCCAAGCGCTGCACGATCCAGCTCTCCTACGCGATCGGGATCGCCGAGCCGCTGTCGCTCTACGTCGACCTGCACGGCACGGAGACCAACGGAGTGACCGCGGAGCGGCTCGAAGAGGTTCTTCCGACCCTGGTGCGGCTGACCCCCAAGGGCATCCGAACCCATCTCAGCCTCAACAAGCCGATCTATCTGGCGACCGCCGCCTACGGCCATTTCGGCCGTCAGCCCGACGGCGACCGCTTCACCTGGGAGAAGACCGACCTGGTGGATGCGCTGAAGGCGGCGCTCTAGCTTCTCAATTCCTCCCCTGTATTTGCAGGGGAGGGGAACCACCCGAAGGGTGGTGGAGGGGCCTTGCTGAGTCGGCGGAAAAGAACCCCTCCACCGGCTTTCAGCCGGTCCCCCTCCCCGCGAAATCGCGGGGAGGAGTTAGGTCAGCTCAAAGCCCGACATCCTCTAGGCTGAGCAGCGTCGCATTGCCGCCGGCGCTGGTCGTGTCGGCGTCGTCCGCTTGCTTTTGAATAAGCGCCCGTTATCTTTGCGCGAATTCGGGGGGCGAGCGATGGGCCATGTGGCGAAGGCGGCCGCGCTCGCGGCGATGATGCTGTGCAGCGGCGGCGTGGCGCGGGCGCAGGACCCGCCGCCGCGGCCGCTCGAGCTTTCCGCGACGGCCGCCTTCACGCACGAACATTCGAGAGTCGAGCTGCCGCCGGTGCTGAGGGGCCTGCCCCGGATCGAGGCGAGGGAAAATGAACCGGGCCAGCTCCACATCTCGTTCCAATATGCGTCTCCGGATCGCGGCGAGGCCTTCATCGTCATCATCTATCGCGACGTCGGCGGCGGTCTCCCGGTCTGGTTCGACCGGGCGCGCCGGCGGGTGGAGCGCGGCGCCGAGATCGGTGCTGCGACGCTGCACAGGGCGGGACCGTTCTTTCCTCCGCGCCGTACCAACGCCAGCGGCCTCCTCGCCACCTACGGCCTCGCCGGCAAAGGCTATCGAAGCAGCGGAGTCGCACTCGTCCCCGCCGGCGAGTGGCTGGTCACGCTCTGGGCCGCCTCCCGAACCGAGTATCCTCCTGAGCTGGAGGCGAGACTGAAGGCAGCGTTGTTCGAGATCGTCTGGCCGGAGATGGAGCCGGCGCGGGAGGTCGACTCGATCGCGGCTTGCACCACCGCGCTCGCCTTTCCCCGCGAAGCCGAGCCGGTGCCGAGGGACAAGGAGAGCTTCGCGCGGTCGTACATGGGCGCCGTCGTGGACGCGAAGTTGATTGAGCCACTGAGGCGGGTGGCGGATCCGCCCCGCTGGTGCCGCGACTCGATCGAGCTGGACAATGCCGGTGTCTATCGCGCCGACGAGCAGACGGATGGCTATTTCCTCGCCATCAACGACTCGGGACGCGGAATTCGGGTCCGGCGCAACGGCGTGTCCCTCTCCGACCAGCGTGCCAGCAACAGGAAGGACCAATCCGAGCGGTACGAGGTGCAGGCGATTCAGATGTCGAAAATCTCGACCTCGTCCCTGCTGGACCGGCTGCCGCCACCCGCACAGGCGCTCGCGATTGTCATGGAGCGGCGGTTGGAGATCACCTTCCTCACCTGGGGGGAGGGCAGGGGCCGTGTCGTCGCCCACGAAGCACCGCCGAAATGACCGAGCGGCTGAAGGCGACGGCCTAAGAGCAAATCCTCCCCTGCATAGCAAGCGAGGCGAATGATCCGGCCGGACTGGGGCCGGCGACGGCTTCGTCGGGCCGCCTTGCTATTCGATAGCCGTCCGTTATCTTTGCGCGAAATCCAGGGGGCGAGCGATGGGGCATGTAGCGAAGGCGGCCGCTCTGGCGGCGATGATTTTCTGCCTCGGAACCGCTCAGGCCCAGGGATCCGGGCCGGTCGAGCTTCCGGCCAACTCGACGTTCAAGCATCGCCATTCGAAGATCGAGCTGCCGCGCGCCCTGGCCGGCCTGCCGCGCAGCCGGGGGCTGGAATATGAAGCCGACCAGCTCGACACCATGTCGGAATATGCCACTCCCGACCTCTCGGAAGCCTATAGCGTCTACATCTATCGCAACGTCGCCGGCGGAGTCGCGGTCTGGTTCGACCGCGCCCGCTCGATGCTCGAGCAGCGCACCACGCTCGGCACCCCGAGCCGGCACGGAGCGGGGGCGTTCGTTCCACCCGGGCGCGCCAATGCCAGCGGGCTCATCGCCACCTACGCCCTCGCCGGCAAAGGCTATCGAAGCACCGGCCTCGCCATGGTTCCGGTCGGCGAATGGCTGGTCAAGATGCGGGCCTCCTCCCACACCCTGTCTCCGCCGGAGCTGGAGGCGCGGATGAAGGCGGTATTGGGCGAGATCGCCTGGCCGAAGAACATGGCTCCGGCGCCCGACGCCTCACCCGTCGTCGCCTGCGCTACCGGCCTCGCCCTGACCGGAGACGCCAAGCCGGCCGAGAAGGACGAAGCGAGCGGCGCCGCCATGCTGGTCGGCGCCTTGCTCGGACAGATGGGTGCCATAGAGGAGCCGGCCGGGAAGGCCGCCGCTCCGGCCCCGGTCACGACGCGCTGGTGCCGCGACTCGACCGAGCTGCCGGAAGGGGCCGTCTACCGTGCCGGCGAGCAGGCCGACTCCTATCTGATCGCCCTCGGCGACGCCGGCCGGGCCGTCAGCGCCGGCCGCAATGCGGGCCAGCTCCTGCTCGAGGGAGCGGACGACAAGAAGCCCGGCGGCGACCGCTACGAGGTGCAACTGATCCTGCTGGCGCAGACGATGACATCGGCGCTGCTGGACCGGCTGCCGCCGCCGGCGCAGGCGCTCGCCCTCGTCAAGGAGGGGCGATTTGCCACCTCCTTCGGCACCTGGGGCAAGGGCAAGGGCCAGATAACCGTCACGTCGGACGCGATCCAGTGACGATGCGGACACAGGGGCGGCCGACGGTTCTGAAAGGCCGCGGGAGGCGCGCCCTGGCGGTCGCCGCGGCGGCCCTGGCGCTTTTCGCGTCGGTCGCCGCGCCGGCACAGCCGAAAGCGCGTGCTTCGGCCTTGGCCGTCTCGCCCGCCGAGCAGGCGCAATTGCAGGAAGTCGCACGACGCGGCGCGCTCCTTTACGCTTACGACCAGGCGGCCTGGCACGGCACCGACGAGATGGTGGCCAAGCTGCCCGCCTATCAGGATCGGGTCGGAGGCTGGATCGTCGACGGCCCGGCGGACGCCCCCGAATTGATATTCTTCGACAAGGAGGGCGTGCGCCCCGTCTATACCGCCCGCTTCCGCGGCGGCAGGCCGATATCGGGCGAGGTCGCCGCCGCCGGCGCGGGCGAGCTCAGCGCAGCGCGCCGGCAGCTCATCGCCGCCCGCAACGCGGCCGCCGAGGTGCTGGCCGCGTCCGATTCGCGAGGTTGCTCCGAAGGGGGGGCGATGAACAGCGTCGTCCTCCCTCCCGCGGCGCCCGGCGAGCCGACGCTCGTCTACCTCCTGACCCCGCAGCGGGTGATGGATACCTTCCCGTTCGGCGGTCATTTCCTGATCCCGGTCGACTCGTTAGGCCGGGCGGGGGCGATAAGGCGATTCACCAACTCGTGCCTCGAGATCAGCACGACCGGCGCCAGCAAGGAGAAGCGCCTGGTCTCCTTCGGAGTCACTCACCTCCTCGATCGCCTGCCGACGGAGATCCACGTCTTCACATCCCTGGCGGCCCGTCTGCCGGTCGCGGTCGGCACCAGCGACGGACGCACCTGGTGGGTCGACGGCACCGCAATCCGGCTGATCGGAAAGGACTAGCCTGAATTCCTCCCCGGATTTCCGGGGGAGGGGGACCAGGCGAAGCCTGGTGGAGGGGCCTTGCGGCCTCCGCGGAAAAGAACCCCTCCACCGCGCTACGCGCGGTCCCCTCCCCGCGAGTTCGCGGGGAGGAATTAAACGTCCCTAGAGCCCGACATCCTCCAGGCTCAGCAAGGTCGCGTTGCCGCCGGCGCTGGTCGTGTCGGTGCTGGTCACGCGTTCGGTGCAGAAGCGGGGCAGGTAATGGGGGCCGCCGGCCTTGGGGCCGGTGCCCGACTGGCCCTCGCCGCCGAACGGCTGCGAGCCGACGATGGCGCCGATCATCGAGCGGTTGACGTAGAGGTTGCCGACGGTGCCGGTCTCCTCGACCGTCTCGGCCGCGCGGGCGATCCGGCTGTGCAGGCCCATGGTCAGTCCGAAGCCGGAGGAATTGACCCGCCGGACGGTCTCGGCGAGGTCGCCCTTCCAGGTGGTGACGTGGAGCAGCGGCCCGAACCATTCCTCGCGCAGATCCTCGATCGCGTCGATGCGGATCAGGGTCGGCGGCACGAACAGCCCGTCCCCGGGAGCCGCGACCGTCTTGACGATCCGGTCCCTCATCGCCTCGCGCCGGCCCATCAGCCGGTCGAAGGACGGCTTGTCGATCACCGGCCCGACGTCGGTGCGCGGATCGGCCGGGTTGCCGACGACGAGCGTGTCCATCGCTCCCGACAGCATCTCGAGCGTCCGCTCGGCGATATCCTCCTGGAGCACCAGCAGTCGAAGCGCGGAGCAGCGCTGCCCGGCCGAGCGGAAGGCCGAGGTGACGACGTCCTGGACGACCTGCTCGGGCAGAGCGGTCGAATCGACGATCATCGCGTTGACCCCGCCGGTCTCGGCGATCAGCGGGATGATGTCGCGATCGTCGTCGGCGATCAGCGTCCGGGCGATCGTCTTGGCGGTCACCGTCGAGCCGGTGAAGGCGACTCCGGCGATTCGGACGTCCTCCATCAGCTTCTGGCCCATGTCGCGCCGGCCGGCGGCGAGGATCAGGGCGTCCTCGGGGATTCCCGCCGCATGGGCGAGGCCGACCGCATAAGCGGCGATCTCGGGCGTCTGCGAGGCGGGCTTGGCGACGACGCTGTTGCCGGCGGCGAGCGCGGCCGAGACCTGGCCGAGGAAGATGGCGAGCGGGAAGTTCCACGGCGCGATGCAGACCCAGGCGCCGCGGCCCTCCATCCTCAGGACGTTGCGCTCCCCGGTCGGCCCGGGAAGCTCGACCGGCTGCAGGTGCCGGCGCGCCTGGGCGGCGTAATAGCGGCAGAAATCGACCGCCTCGCGCACCTCGGCGAGGGCATCGGGGATCGTCTTCTTCGCCTCCTGGACCGCGATCCGCATCAGCATGTCGCGCTCCCGCTCGAGCAGGTCGGCGAGCCGGTCGAGGCAGGCGGAACGCTCCTCGACGCTTCGCCTCGACCAGTCCTCGAAGCCCTTCAGGGCGCGGGTGACGAGCTCGTCGGCCTGCGGCGTGGAGGCCGGCGCGAAGTCGAGCGGCTCCGCCACCGCCTTCGCCACCCGCTCGAGCTCCGGCCGGTCGTTGAGGTCGAGGCCCTGGCTGTTGGGCCGCTCCGGCGCGAACAGCTGCGAGGGGAGGGGGATGGCGGGATGGCGGGTGCCGCCGACCGCGGCGATCTTCGCCACCGGATCGGCGATCAGGTCGGTGTCGCTGAGCCGCTCGTCCGCGAGCTGGTGGACGAAGCTGGAATTGGCGCCGTTCTCGAGCAGCCGCCGGACGAGGTAGGCGAGCAGGTCGCGATGGCCGCCGACCGGGGCGTAGATGCGGGTATGGTAGCCCTGGTCGCGGACCAGAGTCTCGTAGAGCCCCTCGCCCATGCCGTGGAGGCGCTGGAACTCGAAGTCGCGGCTCGCGCCGGCCCATTCGAGGATGGTCGCGACGGTCAGCGCATTGTGGGTGGCGAAGGCGGGGAAGATGTTCTTCGCCGCCAGCATGTCGCGAGCGCAGGCGAGGTAGGAGACGTCGGTCGCGGCCTTGCGGGTGAACAGGGGATAATCGGCGAGGCCCTGCTCCTGGGTGCGCTTGATCTCGCTGTCCCAATAGGCGCCCTTGACCAGCCGGACCGCGATCTGGCGGCCGGTGGCGGCGCCGATCGAATTCGCCCAGGCGATGGTCGGGCGGCAGCGCTTGCCATAGGCCTGGACCGCCATTCCGAGCCCGTCCCAGCCCTTCAGCGAGGGCAGGCCGGCGACCGCCTCGATGATGTCGAGGCTCATCTCGAGCCGCTCGCTCTCTTCGGCGTCGATGGTGAAGGCGATGCCGGAGTCCCTGGCGAGAATGGCCAGGGCCTCGACCTGGCCGATCAGCGACGGCACGGCGCGGTCGTACTGGCCGACCTCGTAGCGCGGGTGGAGCGCGGAGAGCTTGACCGAGATGCTGTGGCCCCGGTCGGCGACCTTGCCGACGGCCCGGATCGCGTCGGCATAGGAGTCGAAATAGCGCTCCGCGTCGGGGAAGGTACGCGCCGCCTCGCCGAGCATGTCGAAGCTGGCGGTGAAGCCGGCATTCTCGCGCTTCTCCATCCGCCTTATCGCCTCGTCGATGGTCCGGCCCATGACGAAGATCTCGCCCATCAGCCGCATCGCCGCGCCTACCGCCTGGCGGACGAACGGCTCGCCGGCGCGGGAGAGCAGGCGCTTCAACGCGCTCGCCTGCTCGCTCTCGCTGACCAGGGCGCGGCCGATCACCAGGCCCCAGGTGGCCGAGTTGACGAGGGTCGAGTTCGACTTGCCCTTGTGCGAGCGCCAGTCGGCGTTGCCGAGCTTGTCGGCGATCAGCTGGTCGGCGGTCTCCGGATCGGGGACGCGCAGGAAAGCCTCGGCCAGCGAGAGCAAGGCGATGCCCTCGGACGTGTTCAGCCGATATTCCTGGAGGAACTGGTTGACCCAGCCCGACGCCTGGGCGGCGCGGAGCTCGCCGAGCATGGCGAGCGCGCGCTTTTCGATCCGCTTGCGCGAATCGGCGTCGAGCGCGGCGTCGCGCAAAAGCGGCTTCAGCACCTCGGGCTCGGGCGCCCGGTGCAGCTTCCTCAATTCGGTACGCGCGGTTGCCGTAGCGTCCGCCATGTCGATTCCTCGCGGGGCTTGAGTTGGGTGTCGCCGAGCCTCTAGACCGCCTCCATGCCCATCGCCAGCATCGAAGAGATCCAGTCCAGGGTCGGAAGCGAAGTCGGGGTCTCGGACTGGCTCATGATCGACCAGGCCCGGATCGACGCCTTCGCCGAGATCACCGAGGATCCGCAGTTCATCCATATCGACCCGGAAGCCGCGGCGAAGACCCGGTTCGGGGGAACCGTCGCCCACGGCTTCCTGACCCTGTCGCTGCTAAGCCGGATGGCGGCGGACTCGATGCTTCGTCCCGACGGGGTGAAGATGGGGGTCAATTACGGCTTTGAAAAGGTCCGCTTCATGGCGCCGGTGCGCTCCGGCAAGCGCATCCGCGGCCGCTTCACCCTGTCCCGGCTCGAGGAGAAAAGGCCGGGCCAGTGGCAGTTCGTCCACACCGCGACGGTCGAGATCGAGGGCGAGGACAAGCCCGCCCTCGTCGCCGACTGGATCGGGCTTATATTCGTTTGAGATAATCCTCCCCGCCGCGAAGCGGTGGGGAGGGGGACCACCCGAAGGGTGGTGGAGGGGTATCGCCGAGGCCTCCGCCATCTACCCCTCCACCCCGCTGCGCGGGGTCCCCCTCCCCATCAGCGATGGGGAGGATAAGAAGAAAGGAAACACCCATGGCCACCCGCGAAGCCGTCATCGTCTCCACCGCCCGAACGCCGATCGGCAAGGCGTACAGGGGCGCGTTCAACGCGACTCCGTCGCCGACGCTCGCCAGCCACGCGATCAAGGCCGCCGTCGAGCGGGCGGGGATCGATCCCGCCGAGGTCGACGACGTCATCATGGGCGCGGCCCTCCAGCAGGGCGTCCAGACCACGATCGGCCGCACCGCGGCGCTCCGCTCGGGGCTTCCGGTCACCGTCTCGGGCATGTCGATCGACCGGCAATGCTCGTCGGGCCTGATGTCGATCGCCACCGCCGCCAAGCAGATCATCGTCGACCGGATGGACGTGATGGTCGCCGGCGGGGTCGAGAGCATCTCGATGGTCCAGACGGCGGAGATGCGGGTCGGCCCGGACCCCGAGCTGCTGTCGATGTACAACGGCGTCTACATGCCGATGATCCAGACCGCCGAGGTGGTCGGCAACCGCTATACGGTCAGCCGCGAGCGGCAGGACCTCTACGCGCTGCGCTCCCAGCAGCTGACGGCCAAGGCCCAGGCCGAGGGCCGCTTCGACGACGAGATCGTCCCCGTTACCGCGCGGATGATGGTCAAGAGCAAGGAGACGGGCGAGACCTCGATGCAGGAGGTCACCCTGGCGAAGGACGAGGGCAACCGGCCGCAGACGACGCTGGAGGACCTCCAGAAGCTTCAGCCGGTGATGGGGCCCGAGGCGATGATCACCGCCGGCAACGCCAGCCAGCTCTCCGACGGCGCCTCGGCCTGCGTGCTGATGGAGGCCGGCCTCGCCGAGAGCCGCGGGCTGAAGCCGCTCGGCCGCTACGTCGGGATGGCGGTCGCCGGCACCGATCCCGACGAGATGGGCATCGGCCCGGTCTTCGCGGTGCCTAAGCTGCTGGGCCGCTTCGGGCTCTCCGTCGACGATATCGGCCTGTGGGAGCTGAACGAGGCGTTCGCGGTGCAGGTCCTCTATTGCCAGGACCGGCTCGGAATCCCCGACGATCGCCTCAACGTCGACGGCGGCTCGATCTCGATCGGCCACCCCTACGGAATGTCGGGCGCCCGGATGACCGGCCACGCCCTGATCGAGGGCAGGCGCCGCGGCGTCCAGTGGGTCGTCGTCACCATGTGCGTCGGCGGCGGCATGGGCGCGGCCGGGCTGTTCGAGGTGCTCTGAGCGCGATGGACAAGCCGGGGGCGAACGGGTGGACCGAGCCCTTCGCCCCCTACGGCTTGGCGTAGAGCGCCGCCTCCGCCGCTCGGCGCCGGGTCAGCCCGGGCAGCACCTTGCCCGCCGCCTTGTTCCACCTGGCAAACTCCGCCGCGGCGCCCTTGAAGTCGCCCGCCTTGTGCTTCCTGAGCAGGGTGCTGGCGGAAAGGTTGGCCACCCCGACATTGTAGGCGAAGCTGACCATGGCGTCGAACTGGCGCTGGGTGGTTCGGGCGCTGCCGAGAAGCTTGCTCACATTCTGGGCGAACTCGCCGAGATGGGCGGTGAAGCGGTCGTCGCACTGCTTCTGGGTCCAGACGACGCCTTTTTTGATTTCGGGGCCGGTCGAGCCCCAGCCGATGGTCCACGGATCGCCGCCCGACCCCGGATCCGGATAGGCCTCGAAGCTTCCGTCCGGCCGCCGCTTGGCGCAGCCTTCGAACTGCTGGACGAGCTTGATGCAGTCCGGACCTGGAGTCATCGCGAAAATCTCCCCTCTCCACGCGCGACCTGAGTCGCGGCGGCGATGATGACCTGCTTTGGGCTCCGTCTCAAGCGCGGCGGATTCGTGCGGCCAGGCCGCGCAACCCGCCGCCGCTTCCTCCGTTGTCCCTTCGAAACGAAGGAGGTTCGTCCATGCCCGTCTCCAACCTGACCCTGGTCGAGCGGATCGCCCGGGTGCTCGCCGGCCGCGACCACAGCAGCAATGCCGAGGGCGACGATCCGTCGGCGGGGCCGACCGTCGACGAGACCTGGCACGAATATGTCCAGGATGCGCTGTCGATCCTTCGCACCATGCGCGAGCCCGACCAGGTGATGGCCGCCGCCGGCGACCCGGACGTCTGGGAGCGGATGGTCGAGGCCGCGCTCAATGTCGAACGGGCGGTGGGCAGCGCCTGATTTGCCTCCCTGCCGCGAAGCGGCGGGGAGGGGGACCATGCGAAGCATGGTCGAGGGGTGACCTTTTAGAGGCCTCGCCAGATCACCCCTCCACCACCTTCGGTGGTCCCCCTCCCCATCTTCGATGGGGAGGCAAGCTATTCCGCGAACTTCGGCCGGCCGGCGAAGCCGCCGGCGGCGCGCAGGGCGTCGGCGTCCATCGGCATGCCGTCCATCATCACGACCTTGGTGTGCCTGAGGTCGCCGATGCGCTTCGAGGGATCGCCGTCGACCAGCACCAGGTCGGCGGCCTTGCCGACCGCGATCGAGCCGGTCTTCTTATCGGCGCCGACAAGGCGCGCCGGGACGATCGTCGCCGCGGCGAGGGCTTCGGCAGGCGTGAAGCCGGCGTCCTGGACGTAGAGCTCGAGCTCGCGGACCAGCTCCATGCCGCTGCCGTCGGTGCCGGCGACGATCGGCACCCCGGCCTTGTGCATCGCTCCGACCAGGCCGGCGAGCTTCCGGTAGCTCGCCCGCCAGTCGGCCCGGGTGAGGCCGGCGGGAACGGCGAAGCCGCCCTGCCGGAAGCCGCGCTCGGTCGCCGGCGGCAGAGTGCCGACGAACGGCGCATAAGCCGGCGAGAGGTCGCCATTCTCCGGCACGAACAGGCTCTCGGCCACCACCAGAGTCGGATCGGCGACGGTCTTCTTGCGCGCCATCGTCTCGATCAGCGTCCGGATCGCCTCGCCGTTCAGGTCGACGTCCCTGGCGTAGCGGCCGGGCCCCTGGAACCGCTGGATGCCGTTCGACACCGCGACGACCTCGTCCGGCATCGCCTGCATCATCATGAAGTAGATGTGGGTGACCTCGTCATAGCCGGCATTGATCGCGTCGATCGTCCGCATCCCGGCCGGGACATGGCCGCTGACGTGGAGGCCGAGCCTGTGCGCCTCGGCCGCCGCGGCGGGAAGCCAGGCCGGGTTGAACGTGCCGTAGAACTTCACCCCGGTCATGCCGTTGGCCTTGGCCCGGCGGACGACCTCGATCGCCTCCTGCTGGGACGTCGCGACCTCGGCGACCTGGGCGGTGTTCGGGCCTTTGCCGTCGATCAGGGTGGAGGCGTAGACCTTCGGGCTGAGCAGGTCGCCCTTCGCGCGCCGTTCGCGCCGGGCCATCGTCAGGGCGGTGACGTTGCCGGGATCGCGCGCCGAGGTGATGCCGAGCGAGAGCAGCATCGGCCCCGAGCTGTCGTCGCCGAAATGCATGTGCGCGTCCCACAGGCCCGGGACCAGAGTCTTGCCCTTGCCGTCGATCAGTTGCGCGCCCGCCGGCGGACGGGTGCTCGCCGCCGGGCCGACGGCGACGATCATGCCCTTGTCGACGACGACGGTCTGGTCTTCGGCGAAGCGGCCGCCGTCGAGGAAGGCGCGGACGTTAGTGAAGGCGACCGGTCCCGCCGGCGCCTTGAGGAAGCGCCGGGCCAGCGCCGGCGAGCGCGCGGCGAGCGCCTCGTCCTGCGCCTTCTCGAGCACCGGCTGGGCGTCCTCGTAGCCGACCGGCATGGTGGAGAGGAAACCGACCGAGGCGAAATATTTGCCGTCCTCCGTCGTCCAGACCGGGATGGCCGAGCTGCCGATCCCGGTGATCGCATGGGCGACGACGGTGCGCGCCGAGGCGCCGGCGCCGATCCGGGCCTTGGCCAGCGGCTCGATCTTCGCCCGCCCGCCCGGCAGCAACGCGACACTGCGGTCCGGCGCGGCGAGAAGCCGCTCGACCAGATGTTCGAAACTGAGCGAGCCGGGGCCCGCCGGATAGTAGATGGCCGGGGCCGCATAAGGCGCCGAGCCCTTGTCGATCTGCGACTTCCATTCCGCCTTGCCGCCGGCGACGGCGAAGCTTTCGGCCACGTCGCCCTGCGGGCTGACGCCCCGGGCGGCATAGCGCTCGATCATGCCGTCGGAGCCGAACCTGACCGACTCGTCTATCTCCCAGACCTGGCCGCGAAGGACGAGGCTCGCCCTCGCCCAGCGGGTGCCGTCCGGAGCCGTCCATTCGCTCGCCTCGCCATGCTTGCCGGCGGTCGACATGATGACGTAGCGCTTCGCGTCGGCGGGCGGCCTGGCGAGCTGGTCGACGGGCGTCTGAGCCCAGGAAGCCGAGGCGCCCAGCGCCAGCCCGAGTGCCGCGATCCACCGCATGTCAGTTCTCCCCCGTCGTCGGCGGGGAGGCTAGGCGGGGAAGGGCGCCATTTCAATTGCCCCCAATTGCGAAAGGCCGCCCCTCGCGGGACGGCCTTTCCATTGTCAGCCGGAAATGCGGCCTTCAAGTCTTCAGGCGCGAACCCCCGTGGAGGCTGCGCTCACCCGACTCGCCGCACGCGGCATATGACAATGAGACATCAGACCACCTCCTTTCCGTTGTTGAACAGTGGAGGTGAGATGGGGAATGTAGTAGAAGTTTCAAGAGCTTAACCCTCTCCCGTTCTTACGGGAGAGGAGGGGCCCGCCGCGCAGCGGTGGGAGGTGAGGGTCTGTAGCAATGAGTCAGCAAGACCCTCACCTCCCAAGCCGTCGGCTTGGGCCCCTCCTCTCCCGCGAAAAGCGGGAGAGGATTTCCGTCAGTAAGGCGGCCGGTCGAGGCCGGCGGGGCTCTTCGTGAAGATCTCGCAGCCGTCCTCGGTGATCCCGACGCTGTGCTCGAACTGCGCCGACAGCGAGCGGTCGCGGGTGACGGCGGTCCAGCCGTCGTCGAGCAGCTTCACGGCGGGCTTGCCGAGGTTGATCATCGGCTCGATCGTGAAGAACATGCCGGGCCTCAGCTCGGGGCCGCTGCCCGGCCGGCCGGCATGGACCACCTCGGGCGCGTCGTGGAACAGCCGGCCCAGGCCATGGCCGCAGAAGTCGCGGACGACTCCGAAGCGGTGCTTCTCGGCATGGGTCTGGATGGCGTGGCCGATGTCGCCGAGGAACCGGCCCGGCCGCGCCTGCTCGATCCCCAGCATCATGCATTCGTAGGTGATGTCGACGAGCCGGCTCGCCCGGATCGGAACGTCGCCGATCAGGAACATGCGGCTGGTGTCGCCGTGCCAGCCGTCGAGGAGGATGGTGACGTCGATGTTGACGATGTCGCCGTCCTTGAGCACCCGGTCGCCGGGAATGCCGTGGCAGACGACATGGTTGATCGAGGTGCAGCAGCTGCCGGTGAAGCCGCGATAGCCCAGGGTCGCGGGAATTCCGCCGCGGGCGATCATCTCGCGCTGGACGATGTCGTCGATCGCCTGGGTGGTCATTCCCGGGACGACGTGCGGCACGAGGGCGTCGAGCACCTCCGCGGCGGCTCGGCCGGCGCGGCGCATGCCTTCGAAGGCTTCGGGTCCATGGAGCTTGATCGCCCCGCTGCGGCCGATCACCTCGGTGCCGCTGATTGCCTGATATTCGGTCATTATCCGAATATAGGCTTGCGGGAGCGGCTTGGCGACCCCGCCGAGTGCGGCTAAGCGCTTCGCCGTGGCGGAAGATCGCATCTGGACGGCAGCCCTGCTCGTCATCGGCGACGAGATCCTCTCCGGCCGCACCCAGGACAGGAACGTCGCCCAGATCGGCGCCTGGCTGAACCTGCAGGGAATCCGCCTCGCCGAGGTGCGGATCGTGCCGGACGTCGCCGAGACGATCGCCGCCGCGGTAAACGCGCTCAGGGCCGGGAACGACTATCTGTTCACCACCGGCGGAATCGGCCCGACCCACGACGACATCACCGTCGACGCCATCGCCCTCGCCCTCGGGGTCGCGGTCGTCGTCCATCCCAAGGCGCGCTCGATCCTCGAAGCCTATTACGCGACCCGCGGCGGGATCACCGACGCCCGCCTCAGGATGGCTCGGGTGCCCGAAGGCGCCGAGCTGATCGAGAACCGCCTGTCGGGCGCCCCCGGAATCCGCGTCGGCAACATCTTCATCCTCGCCGGAGTGCCGCACATCGCCACTTTGATGCTGGAAGCGCTGTCGGGGACGATCGAGGGCGGCAAGCCGCTGCTGTCGCGGACGATCGGCAGCTGGACTCCCGAAAGCGAGGTGGCGGCGCTGCTCGCCGAGACCGAGCGCGCCCATCCCGGCTGCCAGATCGGCTCCTACCCCTTCTTCCGCGAAGGCCGGGTCGGCGCCAATTTCGTCATCCGCTCGACCGATGAGGCGGCGCTGGCCGGGTGCGAGGCGGCGCTCGCCGCGGCGCTCGAGGAGCAGGGCCGCGAGATCGTGCGGGAGGGGATATAGGCATCGTTTCCCGGTGAAGGCCGGGATCCAGTCGTTCCGCGGTGCCGCTGGACCCCGGCTTTCGCCGGGGAACGCGGGGTTGGAGTGCTCAGGACGGCGCGTTCGCCGGAGCCCGCTCGGCGGCCCGGCGGTAGAGGGTGAAATAGGTCGAGGCCAAAGCGAGGGCGAGGAAGGCGACCACCGCCGAATCGACCAGCATCAGCGCCCAGACCAGCGGCTCGGCCCGCCCCTCGGCGGCGTAGCCGAGCGCATAATGGAGCGCCATGGCGGGAAAAACGCCGGCCAGCAGCAGTCCGAAGCTCGCCCACATCCGCCCGAAGGTGCCGGCGGCCGAGCGGCGCAGGGTCATCGAGCGATCCTCGGTGAGCAGGCCGACATACCAGGGATAGAGCAAGGTCGCGATGACCAGCCACAACAGCATCGCCGCGCCCGTCAGGACCGGAACGACGCGCGTACCGGCCTCCAGAGCGGTGCCGGCGAGGCGGACGATGACCGCCTGGAGGATTTCCACGCCGGCCTGCACGAGGAGGAGAATTGCGAGCCCTTTGAACAGCGCCAGGGTCGGTCGCGCGGCCCGCCGCGAATCGCCTTCGAACCGCCACCAGCGAAGGGCGAAGACGAAGGCGGCGAGGATGGCGAGCACCTTGGCGAGGCCGAACAGCATGCGGGTTCGCCGGGCCTCCGGCGCGAGCGGCCCGGCTTCGTACATGCCGAGCTGGATCTCGGCCGCATGCTGGATCAGCTCGGCCGCGAAGACGAGCAGCACCACCCACGGCACCGTCCTCGCCAGCGCCGGCACGCGCCGGTAGATTTCGCTTATCGCCGCCATTTCACCCCTCCCGATACGCCGATGCTACCGGCGGCGGCGGGACAGGCAAGCGGTGTCGGCGGGGGGAAGGCGCTTTGGAGCGGGCGAAGGGAATCGAACCCTCGTCGTAAGCTTGGGAAGCTTCTGCTCTGCCATTGAGCTACGCCCGCTCGCGCCGGCCGATATCTAGGAAACGCCAGGGCGCTTGTCGAGACGCTAGCGGCGCCAGGGCGTGAAGCTGCCGAGCCGGCACATCGGGCCGGGGATGCTCTGCCCGGGCTCGACCGCCCGGATCCGGTCGTTGCGGCAATAAAGCGAGCCGTGGGCCTCGATGACCAGGGTGCTGATCGCGTTGAGCCCGGGGCAGGCGGCGGGCAGCCGGTTGACCCAGATCGTGTCGCCGCGGCTGTAGACCAGGGTCTGCGAGTCGCGCGGCGCCAGGTTGACGCCGGGCGAGGTGGAGACGCAGTCCTGCGGCGGCCCGGCGCTTCGGCCGGCGAGTTCGCGGCCGAGGTCCGCCTCGCGCGCGGAGCCAGTGGCGCAGGCGGAGACGAGGATCAGGAAGGGTAGCAGGCGCATCGAGCAGCAAACGTTCGGCGCGCCCAGGCGCTCCCGCTACTCGCCATGCTCGGCGGCGAAGGCGGCGGCGGCGCCGAACAGGCCGGGCTGCTCGTGGGTGATGATCCGCACCGGCATCTCGTCCATCCGCCGCTCGAACCGGCCCTTGGCGATGAAGCGGTCGCGGAAGCCCGAGCGGGGTAGGTGGCCGGCGAGGCGAAGCCCGAGACCCCCCCCGATCGCCACCGCCTGCGCCCCCTGGGCCAGGGCGATGTCGCCGGCGACGGCGCCGAGCGACAGGCAGAAGCGGTCGAAGGCGGCGGCGGCGAGGCTGTCCTCGCCGGCCATCGCCGCCTGCCACAACGCCTTCTCGTCGCGGAACCTGAGCTCGCGCCCCTCGATCGCGGCGAGCGCCTCATAGAGGTTGGTCAGCCCCATCCCCGAGGCGACCCGCTCGACCGAGACCCGCCGGTGGCGCTGGCGAAGCTGGGCGAGGATCCTGTCCTCGAGCGCGTCGAGAGGCGCGAAGTCGATATGGCCGCCCTCAGTCTCGATGACGTGGTAGCGGCCGCCGCGGCGGAGAAGCTGGGCGACTCCGAGGCCGGTGCCGGGGCCGACGATGCTGATCACGCCTTCTGCCGGAAGCGGCCTGTCGGGCCCGCACAAATGGCTGAAATGCTCGTCGCCGAGCTGCGCGACGGCGTGGGCGACGGCGCCGAAATCGTTGACCAGCGTGTAGCGCTCGGCGCCCAGCTTGCCGGGGATCAGGGCGGGCCGGATCACCCAGGGATTGTTGGTGAGCTTGAGCACCTCGCCCTGGATCGGGCCGGCGATGGCGATCGCCGCCGCGGGCGGCAGCGGCCGCCCCGCCGCGGCGCCGAACGCCTCCCAGGCCGTCTGGAGGCTGGCATGCTCGGCCGTCTTGAGGGTGCAGACCTCGCCGATTCCGGCCACCCGGCCCTCGCTCACCTCGGCCAGCGCGAAGCGGGCGTGGGTGCCGCCGATGTCGATCGCGACGATCTCGCTCATCGGCGCGGCTCCGGCCCGAGCAGGAAGGTCAGCGGAATGTCCACCCGGGCGCGCCAGCTATTCTCCTCGTGCGCCGCGCCCGGGAAGTTGCGGCTGATCCAGTCGCGCCCCTGTGTCCAGCCGCGCGCGGCGACAAGCCGGTCGATGCGGGCCTGGTAGGCGGCGTAATGGCGGTCGAGCGTCTCGGTGCCGTGGTCGAAATAGAGGCGGTGGCGGCCGGGGCGCGGAAGCTTGCGGCGCAGATAGCCCTCGAAGGCGGTCGCCACCGCGTCGAGGTCCGCATCGGACAATTTCTGCCCCTCCGGCGGAAGCAGCAGCGGCCAGTGGGTCGAGACCATCCCCGCCGAGCCGAACACTTCCGGATACTCGCTGATCGCGTAGAGCGAGATCAGCCCGCCCATGCTCGACCCCATGATCGCCGTCGAGCGCCGGTCGCGGCGGACGTTGAAGTTGCGGTCGACGAACGGCTTCAGCTCATGGACCAGGAAGCGCAGATACTGGTCCGACAAAGGCGTTCCGCCGTACAGCCCTTCGACCCGCCCCATATAGGCGGGCGGCAGCCGGTCGAAGGCGCGCGCGGGCACATATTCGCGCAGCCTTTTGGCAGTGCTCCAGATGCCGACGACGATCGTGCGCGGAACCCGGCCTTCCGCGACGAGCTTCGTCACCGCTTCGTCGACGCCCCATTCCTTGCCGAAGCCGGCGGTCCGGCGGTCGAAGAGGTTCTGGCCGTCGTGCATGTAGAGCACGGCATAGGGCTCGCCCTTCGGGTCGTAGCCCTCGGGTAGCCAGATCGTGACGTTGCGCGGGTCGAGGTGCCGGGAGGGGAAGTTGCGGTACTGGACGAGCTCGCCGGGGCCCCAGGGCGCGGCCTGGGCAGCGGCTGGGAGCAAGAGGAGCAGGAGGACGAGGAGGGCTTTCAGCCCCTCTCCCTGCAGGGGAGAGGGAGGGGCCCAAAGCGAAGCTTTGGGAGGGTGAGGGCGCGTCGGTGAAGGGCGCCCTGCCCTCACCCTGCCGTCGCTGCGCGCCGGCTGTCCCTCTCCCCTGCAGGGAGAGGGGTTCATCTCTTCCCTCCAGCCACGAACCTTATCGCCTGTCCCCCGCCGGGCGCCAGCCGCAGGGTCAGCATGTCGGCGCTGGTAACCTGCCGCTCCTCGATGACGATCTCCTTCCCCCGCCCGCGATAGTCGGCGTTCGGCCCGTCGCGGTAGATCTGCGCGCGGTACCTCTTGCCCGGCGTCAGGAAGGAGAGCGGCACGCTCAGCTCCCGCCCGTTCTCGTCCGTCACCGAGCCCAAATACCAATTCTCGCTGTTCCGGTCCTTCCGAGCGATGGTGACGAAATCGCCGATCTCGCCGTTCAGCACCCGCGTTTCGGACCAGTCGGTCGGGACGTCCTTGATGAACTGGAAGGGCCGCATCTCCTTCTCGTAATTCTCGATGAGGTCGGCGGCCATGACGATCGGCGAATAGATGACGACGTAGAGCGCCAGCTGCTTGGCCTGGGTGGACAGGATCGGCTGTCCGCGCCCCTCGAGGCTGAGGATCCCCGGGGTGAAGTCCATCGGCCCGGCGAGCATCCGGGTGAAGACGAGGTTGGCCTCGTGCTCGGGCGGGTTGGGCGGCTGGCCCCAGGCGTTGAACTCCATTCCCCGGGCGCCCTCGCGGGAGACCCAATTGGGCCAGGTCCGGCGAAGGCCGCTGTCCTTGATCGGCTCGTGCGGGTTGATCCCGATGTGGCGCTTGGCCGCCTCCTGGACGACCTTGAGGTGGTGGCGGGCCATCACCTGGCCCTCGTGCCATTCGAAGCGGATCCTGCCGTCGGCGCCGCGCGCCTGGATTCCGCCCATGTCGGCGACGTAGCCGGTCTTCACGGCATCGATGCCGAGCCGTTGATAGAGGTCGAGAGACGCCTCGAGCTGGGGCTCGTAGACGGCGATGTTGCCGGCCGTCTCGTGGTGGCCGATGAGGTGGACCCCTTTCGAGCGGGCGTAGCGGGCGAGCTCCTCGATGTCGAAATCGGGATAGGGCTCGGTGAAGCTGAAGTCGGCGCCGTTGGCGAACCAGTCGTCGTTCCAGCCCTTGTTCCAGCCCTCGACGAGGATCCCGCGGAAGCCGTGCCTGGCCGCGAAGTCGATGTAGCGCTTGACGTTGGCGGTGGTGGCGCCGTGCCTGGGCCCCGGCCCCCAGCTCTCCTTGTCGAGATGCATCGCCCACCAGACGCCGACATATTTGAACGGCCTGAACCAGGAGCGGACGTCGGGGAGCCGGCTCGGCTCGTTCAGGTTGAGGATGAGGTTGCTGGTGACCAGCCCGCCGGCGCTGTCGGCGATCTGCATCGTCCGCCACGGCGTCGGGAAGGGCGCGGTCCGCCGGACCTTGGCGCCCTCCGAGGACGGAGTCAGGATGGCGCGGAAGCGGCCGTGGCCCTCGTTCTGGAGGTTCATGCCGGAATAATCGACCAAAGCCGCCTCGTGGAAGGCGATGTGGAGGCCCCCGTCGGTGCGGATCGTCATCGGGGTCTGGGCGATCCCGACCTCGCTGAGCTTCGTGCGGTTGTAGAGATATTCCTCGCGGTTCCACTGGAAGGCCGGGATCCACCAGACCGTGGCCGGGTCGGCGACGGCGAATTCGGTGATCTCCTCGCCGATATTGACCTCGCGAAGCGCCGCCTGGTCGGGGAATTCGTAGCGGAAGCCGATGCCGTCGTCATAGACCCGGAAGACGACGTCGAGGCTGCGCTTCGGCGGCGCCTTCTCGGTCAGCCTCACGCGCAGCTCGTTGTAGCGGTCGCGGACGAAGCGGCTTTCGCCCCACGGCTGCTCCCAGGTCCCGTCGGCGCTTCGCCGCTGCGACGAGGCGATCTCGAAATTGCGCTCCAGCTTGGGAGCGTCGGTGAGGATGAAGCCGAGCCTGGAGGGCAGGATGACCGGGCGGCCGAGGCGCGAGACGCTGTATTCGGGCCGGCCCTCGCCGTTGACGTCGACGGTGACGCTGAGCACGCCCTCCGGCGAGGAGACCTGGACCGGCGCGGCCGCGGCCGGGGCGGCGATCAGAGCAAGGAGTAGAAGCAGAAATCGGGTCATCGCTTTATGCCCCCTTGCGCGATTCGCATTTTTTGCAGCAAAGTTTGCAGAAGATGAGCCGCCGCACCACCCGCCTCGAAGACATCGCCGCTCTCGCCGGAGTCTCCATATCGACCGCGTCGCGGGCGCTCAACGACAGCCCGGCGGTCAACGACCGAACCAAGCAGCGGATCTGGAAGCTGGCGCGCGAGCATGATTATCCGTTCCGCCGCTACATGCCGGCCGGCCCGATCGGCGCGACGGGGACGATCGCCCTGGTCGTCCCGCCGCCGCAGGGCCGCGAGGCGCAGATCGACGATCCCTTCCTGCTCGAGCTGTTCGCCGGGATCAGCGACGCCGCCCGGGCGCGCGGCTGCGACCTCATCGTCAGCCATGTCGCACCGGCCAGTTTCGACGACCTTTCCGCCGCCTTGAGCACCAGCCGGGCCGACGGAGTCATCTTCCTCGGCCAGAGCTCGCTTCACCATGCGCTCAACCGCCTGGCGCAAGGCGACGCCCGCTTCGCCGTCTGGGGAGCTCAGCTCCCCGACCAGGCCTATTGCTCGGTCGGCTCCGACAACCTGGCGGGAGGACGGCGCGCCACCCTTCACCTGATGCGCCTCGGCCGCGACCGGATCGTCTTCCTCGGCGACACCGAGGCGCCGGAAGTCGCCCAGCGGGTCCGCGGCTATGTCGAGGCGCACGAGCAGATGGGCTGGCCGCTCGATCCCGAGCTGATGGTGCCGGCCCATTTCACCGTCGAATCGGCCGAGGCGTCGGTCGATGCGCTGCTCGCCCGTGGGGTCCGGTTCAACGGCATCGTCGCGGCGAGCGATCTCATCGCGCTGGGCGCGGTCCGCTCGCTCAACCATCACGACATCGAGGTTCCCGACGGCGTGTCGGTGGTCGGCTATGACGACGTCCCCTTCGCCCGCTACAGCCGGCCGGCTCTGACCACGGTGAAGCAGGATACGGCCCGGGCGGGCCGGCTGCTCGTCTCCAAGCTGCTCGACGCCGGCGCGGCGACCGACATGCGCTCCGAGCGGCTGCCGACGGATCTGATCGTCAGGGAGAGCTGCGGCGGGTAAAACCCCTCTCCCGTGCTTCACGGGAGAGGAGGGGCCCAAGCCGAAGGCTTGGGAGGTGAGGGTCTTGCCGACTCCGCGGAAAAGACCCTCACCTCCCATCGCTGCGCGATGGGCCCCTCCTCTCCCGCGAAAAGCGGGAGAGGGGTTCACTCGGTCCGCTCGGCGACCAGCCCCGAAAGCGGTGCCATCGGCTCGCCGACCCGCTCGGCGATCCGCCACCCTTCGGGCAACGCCCAATCCACCGCCTCGTCGCCGAGGTTGAAGGCGCAGAGCAGCGTCTCCTCCCCCTCGCCCCGCTCGAAGACGAGCAGCGGCGCCGGCGCCTCGATCCGGCGGATCGCTCCGGTGCGCAGCGCCGGACAGTCCTTGCGCAGCGCGATCAGGCGGCGAGACAGGTTGAGCGTCGAGCCCGAATCCTCCTCCTGAACATCGACCGCGAGCGGAACATGCGCGGGATCCACCGGAAGCCACGGCTCGGCCTCGGAGAAGCCGGCATTGGCCGCCCCGCTCCGCCACGGCATCGGAGTCCGCGCGCCGTCGCGCCCCTGGGTCTCGGGCCAGTTGGCGATCGCCTCCGGATCGCGCAGCCGCTCGAACGGCACCTCGGCCTGGGGGAGGCCGAGCTCCTCGCCCTGGTAGAGGAAGACGTTGCCGCGAAGGCACATCAGCAACAGCATCGCCTGCCTGGCGAAGGCGCCGGAGTCGCGCCCGGCGAGCCAGCGCGAGACCACCCGCGGCGCGTCATGGTTGGAAAAGGCCCAGCTCGGCCAGCCCTCGCCGGGCTCGCCCGGCCACAGCCGCATCGCGGCGTCGATCAGGTCCGCGCTCAGGGTGCGGGCGTAGAGGAAGTTGAAGCCGTAGGCGCTGTTCAGCCGGTCCGGCCCCGCGGTGTAGAGCTTCATCTCCCGGTCGGCCTGCTCGCCGCCGACCTCGGCGACGGTGAAGGTCGCGCCGTAGTCGTCCGCGACCTGCCGCAGCCGGCTGAGGAAGAGCGGGATGTCGGGATGCGACTGGTTGTAGAGATGATGCTGGAAGTCGAACGGGCGGGTGCGGCGGCCGAGGCCTTCGGGAACCGGCGGATTGTCGCGCAGAAGCGGATCGTGCATCGCGAAGTTGATCGCGTCGATCCGGAAGCCGTCGACTCCGCGGTCGAGCCAGAACCGGGCGACTTCGATGAGGGCGTCCTGCACCTCCCGGTTGTGGAGGTTGAGATCGGGCTGGCCGGACAGGAAGTTGTGCAGATAATATTGGCCGCGGCGGGCGTCCCAGGTCCAGCTCGGGCCGTGGAAGACCGACTGCCAGTTGTTCGGCGGCGAGCCGTCCGCTTTGGCGTCCGCCCAGACGTACCAGTCGGCCTTGTCGTTGTCCCGGCTCGACCGGCTCTCCCGGAACCAGGGGTGCAGGTCGGAGCTGTGCGAATAGACCTGGTCGATCAGCACCTTGAGGCCGAGCGCGTGGGCGCGCTCGAGCAGCCGGTCGAAATCGGCGAGGGTGCCGAACACCGGATCGACTCCGCGATAATCGGCGATGTCGTAGCCGAAATCCTTCATCGGCGAGGTGAAGAAGGGGGAGAGCCAGAGGCCGTCGACCCCGAGCGATGCGACATGGCCGAGACGCTCGGCGATTCCGGGCAGGTCGCCGACCCCGTCGCCGTTCGAATCGGCGAAGCTGCGCGGATAGATCTGGTAGATGACGGCGCCGCGCCACCACGGGTCCGCCGGGGCGGTCGCGGCGGCGCCGACCCGCTCCAGCGCAATCGGGTTCACCGCGCCGTCCTGCAGACCAGGTAATCGAGCGCCGGCACCTCGACCCGGTAGCTGCCGGGGGCGGCCGAGTTGGCGCCGCACCGGCCGCGCACCGAGGTCCAGCGGTCCGAGCCGGAGTCGACGGTCACGTTGGCCGCGATCGCGGCCGTGGAATTGTTGAACAGGACCAGGGTCTCGCCGCCGCCCGACGGCGCCCGACGCGACAATGCGAACAGGCCCGGCGCGTCGCCATAGGCGCGCACCACCTGATCGCCGCCGCTGATCGCCGGGTCGCCGCGCCGGATCGCGGCCAGCGCAGCGATCGCCCGGTAGAGCTTCGACTGCGGGTCGAAGTTTGAGCGGGCGGTGGTCGCCGAGGAGCCGACCAGCTTGTTGTCGTTGTAGATGGCGACCCGGCTCGGGAACATGTCCTCCCGGGCGTCCTGGTCGCCGCCGTCGCCGGCGAAGCCCTGCTCGTCGCCATAATAGACGACCGGGACGCCGCGGGCGAGGAACAGCATGGCGTGGCCGAGGATCACCCGCTTCAGCACCTCCTCGTCGCCGGCGGCGGGATTGGCCTCGCGCACGAAGCGGGCGAACCGGCCCATGTCGTGATTGCCGAGGAAGGTCGGCAGCTGCCGCGCCGTCGCCTCGCCGCCGGCATAGAGCGGATCCGCCGCGAACAGCCGCGCCAGCCGGGCCGTGCCCTGGCCCTTCGCCACCACGTCGGTCACCGCCGACTGGAAGGCGAAATCGAGCACGGTCGGATAGCTATCGACCCGCGTGAACCGCGCCAGCATCCCCGGGTCGGGATCGTAGACCTCGCCGAAGATGTGGAAGTTCGGGATTCCCCGCGCCCGCGCCCGCTCCAGCATGGCGGGGACGAAGGCCTGCCAGAATTCGGGATTGACGTGCTTGGCGGTGTCGATCCGGAAGCCGTCGATGCCGAAATCGTCGATCCACTTGCCGAAGATCTCGATGAAGCCGGCGACCACCCGCGGATGCTCCGTGAACAGGTCGTCGAGCCCGGAGAAATCGCCCATCGTCGCGCTCTCGCCGCTCCAATGGGTGTCGCCGCGATTGTGGTAATAGATCGGGTCGTTGAGCCAGGCCGGCTTCTTCACCCCCGCCTCGGCCGGCGCAACGTAGGGCGTGTAGGCGAAATCGGGCCGGGTCAGCCGGGCGAAATTGTCGGGGCGCTGGGCGGGCTTGTCGACTCCCTCGAAGCCGGGGTTGATCGCTTCGCCGGCGGGTCCGCCCCGGCGCGAATGGGGGTAGTCGGCGAGGCTTCGATAGGCGCAGTCGTTGGCCGGGCACTCGCGATATTTGATCACGTCGGCGCTGTGGTTGGTGATGATGTCGAGATAGACCTTCATCCCCCGCGCGTGCGCGGCGTCGACCAGGCGCTTCAGGTCCGCGCGGGTCCCGAAATGCGGGTCGACGTCGGTGAAGTCGGTGATCCAATAGCCGTGATAGCCGGCCGATTCCCGTCCCGGCGGCCCCTGCACCGGCTTGTTCCTGTAGATCGGCCCGAGCCAGATGGCGGTGGCGCCGAGGCCGGCGATATAGTCGAGCCGGCGGGTCAGGCCCTTGAGGTCGCCGCCATGGTAGAAGCCCTTGGCGGCCGGATCGAAGCCGGTCTCGAGCCTTCCGCCGGACAGGCCGCCGCGGTCGTTGTCCGGGTCGCCATTCTCGAACCGGTCGGGCAGGACGAAATAGACGATCTCCTCGGCCGGGGACCGGTCGAGGTAGGTCTCCGCCGCCCCCGCCGGAGCCGAGGCGAGCGCTGCCGCCGCCGCCCAAATCGCCCAGATCGGCCGCATCGGACCACTCCTCCCCGCCGCCTTTGCAGCTTTTTGCAATTCTTTGCAGAAGCGCGGGGGCTGGGTCAAGGGGGCCGGCCCAGCACTGAAAACGAGTATCTTCCCGGTGTCGTGAATAATTCGCTCTTGCCAGAGCGGGCATAAATTTGCATAAATTTGCGAAACTCACAGACCGCGAGCCAATCGCGGCGTGCGGCGTTCGCAGCGAAGGCTTCGCGGCCGAAGCGGCGCCGGGGAAACAGGGGGTGCGCTGATGCGCGCTTTTCCGCCGTTTCGGGCGGATGCGCGGGCTCCTCCGGGGAATGCAACGGGTCGTCCGGGTGGGGGCATTCGGCGGCTGAACTGAGAGGACCCGAGAATGACGAATCGCTTCGACTCGCGCCGGTGGACCTTGCTCGGCGGCGCCGCCGCCTTCGCCGTCGCGCTCGGCGCGGCAACGCCGGCCTGGGCCCAGGACGTTCCGGACACCGAGGAGACCAGGGAAGCCGCGACGCCGGTGGAGGGCAGCGAGGCGGACGTCCCGGCGGCCGAGGAGGACATCGTCGTCACCGGCTTCCGAGCCAGCCTCGAGAGCGCCGTCAACGAGAAGAAGCAGCAGGACCAGATCATCGAGTCGGTCTCGGCCGAGGACATCGGCAAGCTGCCCGACGCGTCGATCGCCGAATCGATCGCCCGCCTTCCGGGCCTGACCTCGCAGCGTCTCTCGGGCCGAGCCAACGTCATCTCGATCCGCGGCTTCGGCCCCGATTTCTCGATGACCCTCCTCAACGGCCGCGAGCAGACCTCGACCGGCGACAATCGCGCCGTCGAGTTCGACCAATATCCGTCCGAGGTCGTCCGCCAGGTCAACGTCTACAAGTCGCCGAGCGCCAGCCTGGTCGGCCAGGGCCTGGTCGGAACCGTCGACATCCGCACCATCCGACCTCTCGATTTCGGCGGCCGAAGCGTGCTCGCCGTCGGCGCCCGCGCCTCCTATGCCGATCTCGGCAAGCTCAATTCGGGCTCGCGCGACACAGGCTTTAGGGTCAACGGTACCTTCGTCGACCAGAATGCGGACGACACGTTCGGAGTGGCGCTCGCGGCCTCCTATGTCGACGAGCCCTACCAGCTCCAGGAATATAACGCCTGGGGCTATCCGGGCGCCGGCACGGCTGCCGATCCCTATGTGATCGGCGGCTCCAAATCCTACGTCACCTCGACCCGCCTCAAGCGCCTCGGCCTGCAGGGCACCTTGCAGTTCAAGCCGACCCGGGCCCTCACGGCGACGGTCGACGCCTTCTATTCGAACTTCAAGGACGACCAGATCAAGCGCGGCATCGAGCTTCCGCTCGCCTGGGGAAATGCCAGCCTCCAGCCCGGCTCGGGCCAGGTCCAGAACGGCTTCCTGGTTTCGGGCATCCTCACCGGAGTCGAAGGCGTGATCCGCAACGACGCGTTCGAGCGTCACGCCAATCTCTATTCGGGCGGCCTCAACCTCAATTACGAGGGCGAGAGCGGCCTCAACGCCTTCCTCGACATCGGCTATTCGCGCACCGACCGCAACGAGCTGATCCTCGAGAGCTATTCGGGCACCGGCTTCGGCGCCAACAACGGCGCCCGCGACACGATCGCCTTCCAGGCGACGACGCGCGGGATCATCTTCGATCCGACGCTCAACTATTCCGACACGAACCTGATCAAGCTGACCGACCCGCAGGGCTGGGGCGGCGGCACCGTTCCGCAGGTCGGCTATTACAACAACCGGATCGTCGACGACGAGCTGTGGCAGTTCCGCGGGCAGGTCGAGAAGGAGCTCGAGGGCGGCTTCCTTTCGGCGGTGAAGGCCGGCGTGAACTACACGATGCGCGAGAAGAGCCTGGTTGCGGACGAGGCGCTGATCCGGCTCGCCGGCGGCGCCCTCGAGACTCCGATCCCGTCGCAGTTCCTCAAGGACCCGACCAACCTCGACTATCTCGGCCTGGGCCCGATGGTCAGCTACGATCCGCGCGAGATCCTGGCGGCCGGCAACATCTACACCCTGGTCTCGAACAATCTGAACGGCGACGTCCTGGCCAAGGCCTATGTCGTCAACGAAGATCTGTTCACCGGCTACGTGCAGGCAGATATCAGGGCGGAGCTCGGAAGCTCGACCCTCACCGGCAACGTCGGCGTCCAGGCGATCCATACCGAGCAATCGTCGAGCGGCCTGGTCAACGCCGGCGGGATCCTCACCCCGACCGAGCTCGGCGCGAAATTCTGGGACATATTGCCCAGCCTCAACCTGTCGCTGCGCACCGACACGGACTGGGTCTTCCGGCTCGCTCTCGCCCGCGAGATCCAGCGGCCGAGGCTCGACCAGATGCGGGTCGCGATCGCCTACGGCCTCAACGTCAACGAGGGGATCATCACCGGCACCGGCGGCAATCCCTTCCTCCGGCCGATCCGGGCCAATGCGATCGATTTCAACATCGAGAAATATTTCGGCCGCTCGGGCTATGTCGCCCTTCAGCTCTTCTACAAGGATCTCGACAACTTCATCTACGATCCGAGGGAGACGCCGTTCGACTTCACCGGCTTCCCGCTCAGCGCCGCCGACGAAGCGCTCGTGAAGACCCGGATCGGCAGGGTGGGCACGGCCGTCAACCTGAACGGCGGCCACATGTACGGCGCCGAGGCCGCGGCGACGCTGCCGTTCAGCGTCATCTCCGATGCGCTCGACGGCTTCGGGATCACCGGCGGCCTCGCCTACACCAAGACCAGCATCCGCGAGACTCCGACGAGCAATCGGGAGGCGATTCCCGGCTATTCGAAATGGGTGGCGAACGCGACCGCCTTCTTCGAGCGGGCCGGCTTCTCCGCGCGCGGCAGCGTCCGCCACCGCACCAGCTTCCTCGGCGAGCTGTCGGGCTTCGGCGGCAACCGGACCCGCCGGCAGGCGCTGGGCGAGACGATCGTCGATGCCCAGATCGGCTACGAGTTCCAGGAAGGGTCGAGCCTCCAGGGCCTGTCGATCTACCTCCAGGGCCAGAATTTGACCGACGAGAGGTTCGCCACCGTCTCCGACCCTTCGAACCCGCTGACCGTGATCGACTATCAGATCTACGGCCGCCGCTTCCTCGCCGGCTTCAACTACAAGTTCTGAACTGCAGCGAAACCGATGGCCGCACCCCTTGACCCCTCTCCCGCCTTTCGCGGGAGAGGAGGGGCCCAAGCCGAAGGCTTGGGAGGTGAAGGTCTTGCTGAGTCCGCGGTACAGACCCTCACCTCCCGCCGCTTGCGCGGCGGGCCCCTCCTCTCCCGTAAGGACGGGAGAGGGGCTAAGCTGCCGACATGAGCGATAGCGTCCGCAACATCGTGATCGTCGGCGGCGGCACCGCCGGCTGGATGGCGGCGGCCGCGCTGGCGCGCTTCCTCGGCGGGCAGGCCGAGATAAGGCTGGTCGAATCCGAGGAGATCGGCACGGTCGGGGTCGGCGAGGCGACGATCCCTCAGCTCAGGCTGTTCAACGCCGGCCTCGGGCTCGACGAGGACGAGTTCGTCCGAGCCACCGCCGGCACCTTCAAGCTGGGAGTGGAGTTCGTCGGCTGGAACGGCGCCGGCTCGCGCTACATCCACGCCTTCGGGACGATCGGCCGCGACCTCGGCCTGATCCCCTTCCACCATTACTGGCTTCGCCACCGGGCGGAGGGCGGAACGGCCTCCCTGTGGGACTTCTCCGCCTCGGCGCAGGCGGCTCGGCGCAACCTCTTCGGCCGGTGGGAGGAGCGCCCCGACCGGCTTCCCAGCGGTCTCGCTTATGCCTTCCAGTTCGACGCCGGCCTCTACGCCGCCTATCTGCGGCGCTACGCCGAAGGCCGCGGCGTGCGCCGCACCGAAGGCAAGGTGAAGGACGTGCTCCTGCGCGGCGAGGACGGCTTCGTCGAGGCGGTGGTGCTCGAGAGCGGCGAGCGGATCGAGGGCGACCTCTTCATCGACTGCTCCGGCTTTCGCGGGCTGATCATCGAGCAGGCGCTCGAAACCGGCTATGACGACTGGTCGAAATGGCTGCCCTGCGACCGGGCGCTCGCCGTCCCCTCCGCCCCGGGCGGGGAGTTCACGCCCTATACCCGGGCGACGGCGCGGGAGGCGGGATGGCAGTGGCGGATCCCGCTCCAGCACCGAACCGGCAACGGCCACGTCTATTGCAGCGCCTTCACCAGCGACGACGAGGCGGCCCGGATCCTGCTCGCCAATCTCGACGGCCCGGCTTTGGCCGACCCGAGGCCGCTGCGCTTCGTTGCCGGCAAGAGGCGCAAGGCCTGGAACCGCAACTGCGTCGCCCTAGGGCTCGCCGGCGGCTTCATGGAGCCGCTCGAATCGACCAGCATCCACCTCGTCCAGTCCGGCATCGCGCGCCTTCTCCAGCTCTTCCCGGCGCGCGGCTTCGTGCCGGAGGAAGCGGACGAATATAACCGGCAGACCGACGTCGAATGGCTGTCGGTGCGCGACTTCCTCACCTTCCATTATTGGGCGAACGGCCGCGACGGCGACTTCTGGCGCTCCTGCCGCGAGGTGGAGTTGCCGGAGAGCCTCGGACGGCGGCTCTCCCTGTTCCGGTCGAACGGCCGCATCTTCCGGAGCAGCGAGGAGCTGTTCGCCGAGGTCGGCTGGCTGCAGGTGATGGTGGGGCAGGGGATGATGCCGGACGGCTATCACCCGCTCGCCGACCAGCTCTCGCCCGAGCGGCTCGCCGAATTCCTCGGCCTTGCGAGTAAGCATGTCGACCATGTCGCCGGCGAGCTTCCGTCCCACGCCGATTTCATCGCGCGCTGCTGCGCGATCCCCGCAGGAGCCAGCCAGTGAACGATATGCCGATGGCAGCGACCAAGCCGAAGCTCGGCTTCGGGCAGATGTGGAACATCAGCTTCGGCTTCTTCGGGATCCAGATCGGCTTCGCGCTGCAGAACGCCAACATGAGCCGGATCTTCCAGTCGCTGGGGACGAGCCTCGACGACCTTCCGGCCCTGTGGATCGCGGCGCCGCTGACCGGCCTGCTCGTCCAGCCCGTGATCGGCCATATGAGCGACCGCACCTGGCTCGGCCGGCTCGGCCGCAGACGGCCCTATTTCCTCGCCGGAGCGATCCTCGCCGCCTTGTCGCTGTTCGTCATGCCGCTCGCTCCGGCCCTGCTGTTCGCGGCGGTGATGCTGTGGGTACTCGACGCGAGCCTCAACATCTCGATGGAGCCGTTCCGGGCCTTCGTCGGCGACATGCTGCGCAAGGACCAGCACAGCGCCGGCTACGCGGTGCAGACCGCCTTCATCGGCGCCGGAGCGGTGGTCGGCTCGATCGTCCCCTGGGCGCTCGAGCAGCTGGGAGTCTCGAACGTCGCGCCCGGCGGCGGAATCCCCGACACCGTGCGCTACGCTTTCTGGTTCGGCGGCGCGGCGCTGTTCCTGGCGGTGCTGTGGACGGTGCTGACGACCCGCGAATACAGCCCCGAGCAGATGGCCGAGTTCGAGGGCGCCCGCGCCGAGGAGCAGGGCCACACGGTCCGGATGCTCGCCGCCCGCACCTTCACCTCCAGCCTGGTCTGGACCGCCGCCGGGGCACTCATCGTGCTGGCGGTGCGCCAGCTCGGGCTCGAGAAGGAGGTCTACCTGCTCGGCGGGCTTCTGATCGCCTACGGCCTCGCCAGCATCGTTGCGATCCTCGGAGCGCGCGGCGGCAAGGCGCCCAGCATGCTCGGCCATATCGTCGGCGACTTTGCCGGAATGCCCGAGCTGATGAAGCGGCTGGCGCTGGCCCAGTTCTTCAGCTGGTCGGCCCTGTTCATCATGTGGATCAACACGACTCCGGTGGTGGCCCAATATTTCTACGGGTCTACCAATGCGGACAGCCCGGCCTACCAGGAGGGGGCGAACTGGGTCGGGGTGCTGTTCACCACCTACAACGGAGTCGCCGCGATCGCCGCCCTGACGCTGCTGCCGTTCCTCGCGGGACGGATCGGCAGGGTCCGAACCCACGTCTTCGCCCTCCTCTGCGGCGCCTTGGGCTATGCGAGCTTCTTCTTCCTCAGGGATCCGCAGATGCTGATCGCCAGCGAGATCGGGGTCGGAATCGCCTGGGCCTCGATCCTGGCGATGCCCTACGCCATCCTCGCCTCGGCTCTGCCGCAGCGGAAGCTGGGCATCTACATGGGCCTGTTCAACGTCTTCGTGGTAGTGCCGCAATTGCTGGTGGCGACGGTGATGGGATCGATCATGAAGCGCTTCTTCCCCGGCGACCCGATCTGGACGATGGCCTTCGCCGCCGGGGTGATGGTGCTGGCCGCGCTCGCCATGCTCCGCGTCGAGGAGCCGAAATGATGTTCCTCCCCGGAACGGGGAGGGGGACCGCGCGCGAAGCGCGTGGTGGAGGGGGCCCCGCGTCGGCGCGGTTCAGAGGCGGGCCCCCTCCACCATGCTTCGCATGGTCCCCCTCCCCGTTCCGGGGAGGAGCAACGGCGCTGATCCTCCTCCTGCTCGCCCTGTTCGCCTGGTCCCCCGCCGCGGCCGCCGATCCCTACGACCCGGTCGACCTTTCCGGCGTCAAACACCCGGAATGGGCGAAGAATGCGGTAATCTACCAGCTCAACACCCGCCAGTTCACGCCCGAAGGCACCTTCCGGGCGGCCGAGAAGCAGCTTCCCCGCCTCAAGGCGCTGGGCGCCGACATCGTCTGGCTGATGCCGGTCCATCCGATCGGCGAGAAGAACCGCAAGGGGACGCTCGGCAGCCCCTACAGCGTCCGCGACTATTACGGCGTCAATCCCGAGCTCGGCACGATGGAGGACCTCAAGTCCTTCGTCCGCACCGCGCACAGGCTCGAAATGCGCGTCATCCTCGACTGGGTCGCCAATCACAGCGCCTGGGACAACGCGCTCGTCGCGCAGCACCCCGACTGGTACGACCGCGACTGGAAGGGCGATTTCCGGCCGACCCCCTGGTGGGACTGGTCCGATATTATCGACTTCGATTTCCGCCAGACCGGAATCCGCCGCTACATGGCCGAGGCGATGTCCTTCTGGGTCAGGGAGGCCGACGTCGACGGCTTCCGGGCCGACGTCGCCGCCTACATGCCGCTCGACTTCTGGGAGAGGGTGCGCTCCGATCTCGACCGGGAGAAGCCGGTCTTCATGCTCGCCGAGGCGCAGATGCGCGACCTCCACTACCGCGCCTTCGACGCCAGCTACGCCTGGGGCTGGTATGGCGCCGTCTCCGACATCGCCAAGGGCAAGGCCGACGTCGGCGCGCTGTTCGGCTATTACAGCGAGAATGAGAGCGCCTGGCCCGCCGGCGCGATGCGCATGGTCTATGTCGAGAATCACGACCAGAATGCCTGGCACGGCACCCAGTTCGAGACGTTCGGGCCGGCGCTGACCAACGCCATCGTGCTGTCGGTGGCGGGGGAGGGCATTCCGCTCATCTACAACGGCCAGGAGGCGGGCAACCCGAAGCGGCTCGCTTTCTTCGAGCGCGATCCGATCGCCTGGAAGCCGCATCCGATCGGCGACCTCTACAAGCGCCTGTTCGCGCTGAAGCACCGCAACGAGGCGCTGTGGAACGCGCCGTGGGGCGCGCGGATGATCGGCGTGGTCAACTCGGCGCCGTCGAAAGTTTTCTCGTTCGTCCGGCAGAAGGGCAAGGCGCGGGTGTTCGCCGTCTTCAACTTCTCGGCCGAGCCGCAGAAGGTGACGTTCAAGGAAAACCTCCATCACGGGCGCTACCGCGACTTCGACGGCGGCAAGGCGGTGACGGTCGACGCCTCGACCGAGCTGGCGCTCGCGCCGTGGACCTACCGGCTTTTGACCGCGGAGCCATCGTCGTGAAATCCCTCTCCCGTCCTTACGGGAGAGGAGGGGCCCGACCGCGAAGCGGTTGGGAGGTGAGGGTCTGTACACAGGACTCGGCAAGACCCTCACCCCCCAAGCCTTCGGCTTGGGTCCCCCCTCTCCCGCGAAAAGCGGGAGAGGAGAAATGAAACGCAACATCCGCAGCGTGTGCATCGTCGGCGGCGGGTCGGCCGGCTGGATGGCCGCGGCCGCTCTGTCCAACACCCTGCGCGGCGGGTGCCGGGTCGAGCTGGTCGAATCGGACGAGATCGGAATCGTCGGAGTCGGCGAGGCGACGATCCCGCCGATCCGGCTGTTCAACCATTCGCTCGGCCTCGACGAAAACGACTTCCTCCGCGCCACCCAGGGCAGCTTCAAGCTCGGCATCGAGTTCGTCGACTGGGCGAGGTTGGGCCATCGCTACTTCCACCCGTTCGGGCCGTATGCGGCCGATTTCGACGCCGTGCCGCTCCATCATTACTGGCTCCGAGCCCGAGCCAATGGCGATACCTCCCCGCTCGGCGATCATTCGATGGCCTGGGCGGCGGCGAAGCGCGGGCGGTTCGACCGGCCGATCCCGGACCCGCGGATGATCCAGTCGACCTACGACTACGCCTATCATTTCGACGCCGGTCTCTACGGCCGCTATTTGCGCGCCTTTTCCGAGAAGAAGGGCGTCACCCGCCACGAGGGCAAGGTCGTCGACGTCGGGCTGCGCGGCGAGGACGGCTTCGTCGAGCGGCTGATCCTCGACGACGGCCGCGAGATTGGGGCGGACCTGTTCATCGACTGCTCGGGCTTCCGCGGCCTTCTGATCGGCCAGGCGCTCGGCATCGGCTACGAGGACTGGACGCGCTGGCTGCCCTGCGACCGGGCGATGGCGGTGCCCTGCGCCCATGGCGGCGGCTTCACCCCCTTCACCCGCTCGACCGCGCGGGAGGCCGGCTGGCAGTGGCGGATCCCGCTCCAGCACCGGATCGGCAACGGCTACGTCTATTCGAGCCGCCACATCTCCGACGACGAGGCGGCCGCGACCCTGCTCGCCAATCTCGACGGCGAGCCGCTCGCCGAGCCGCGCCCGCTGCGCTTCACGGCGGGGCGGCGCGACCTTTTCTGGGAGAAGAACGTCGTCGCGCTCGGCCTCGCCTCCGGCTTCATGGAGCCGCTCGAATCGACCAGCCTGCACCTCGTCCAGTCGGCGGTGACCCGTCTTCTCGCGCTCTGGCCCGATCTCGATTTCGATCCGCTCACCGCCGCCGAGTTCAACCGGATCACGATCGAGGAATATGAGCGCATCCGCGACTTCCTGATCCTCCACTACCACCTCACCGGGCGCGATGATTCGGCGCTCTGGCGCGAGTGCGCGGCGATGGAAGTGCCGGAGCCGCTCCAGTACAAGATCGACCATTTCCGCCGCTACGGGCGGCTGGTGGCGACGGGCCCGGAGCTGTTCCAGAATCCGAGCTGGCTCGCCGTCCATGTCGGCCA
The DNA here is from genome assembly GCA_036388575.1 of Allosphingosinicella sp. Taxonomy (GTDB): domain Bacteria; phylum Pseudomonadota; class Alphaproteobacteria; order Sphingomonadales; family Sphingomonadaceae; genus Allosphingosinicella. Next base: position 13,561 of record DASVRO010000069.1, on the reverse strand, counting down.
GCTCAACTGGCCGGAGCGCTACGACCCGCTGGTCGACGAGCGTAGCGAGGTCGACTCGGCCGCGATCCTCGCCGGAATTCGCCGCGTCGCCGCCGAGGCGGCGGACGCGATGCCCACGCACCAGGCCTATATCGACCGCCACTGCAAGGCTCCGCCCTTGCGGTGACCGGCGGTCCGGCGCAGCATGGACGCAAAGGGAGGCGATCATGGCGGAGACGAAGCGAGACTGGACCCGGCTGGTCACCTGGGCCGCGCTGCTGATCGCGGTCGGCGCGGTGGTCGCGGCGCTGGTGGCCGCGATCGGCAGCGGGATGGAGATCTGGGGCTTCCGCGCCGGCCTGACCTCGCTGCGCTATTTCTTCTGGGCGGCCGTGGCTGGGGCCGTGCTCGGGCTGGTCGGGCTGATCATGGCGCGGCGGCGGGCGAAGCTCCTGCTCGCCAACCTGGTCGCGCTCGTCGTCGCGCTCGGCTTCGTCCTCTATCTGGGCAACCTAGTGCGGACGGCGAAGAGCGTTCCGGCGATCCACGACGTCGCCACCGATCTCGACGATCTGCCGCAATTCACCCGGCTCGAGGTCCGCGCCGACAATCTCGAGAAGATCCCCGACGAGGGCAAGCCGGAGCTCAAGGCCCTTCCTGCCGAAGGGCGCTGGAAGGCCTTGCACCGGGCCCATTATGGCGACCTTCGGACCGTCCGACTGCCGACTCCGCCGGCCGAGACGGTTCGGCGCGCCGCCGCCCTCGCCCGCGAGCGCGGCTGGGACGTGGCGACGGTCGACGAGTCGGCGGGAACGGTGGAGGCGACCGAAACCAGCCGCTTCTTCCGCTTCAAGGACGACGTGGTGGTGCGGGTGAGGCCCGCGCCCGGCGGCGGCAGCCTCGTCGACATGCGTTCGATCAGCCGGGTCGGCGGAAGCGACGTCGGGATGAACGCGAAGCGGGTGAGGGGCTTCCTCTCTGATCTGCAGCGCTGAGCCCGTCATTCCCGCGGAAGCGGGTATCGAAGCCTACCAGGGCGTGTCCTTGGGGCTGACGCCCCCGCCGCTGGTTCCGCCGACATACTGCTTACGCATCAGGCCGACCTTTTCCTGGGTCCGCACTTCCTCCCACTCCTGGGCGGTGTGGCAGACCCGGATCCGCTTCAGCCGCGAGCCGATCAGCTCGCGGCTCTCGCAGATCAGCTGGTCGGGCTTGTATTTGGCCTTCGCTCTTCCCGCGGCATCGGCGCCCTCGGCCCCGAGCACGCTGGCAACCATGAGGACGGCCGCGCCGACTAGAACGGTCTTCATAAGTCCCTCCGTTTGCTCGAGGCTACACCGTCTTGACGTGAACGGCAAACGGCGCGGGCAGCACCTCACCAGCGGTAGGTCAGCTCGGCCGTGAAGCTCCGCTGCGGGAAGGGGTGGAACAGATAATATTTGCGATTGCCGAGGTTCTCGACTCCGAGCGCCGCCTGCCAGCGCGGGGTCACGCGGAAATGCGCGCGCGCGTCGACCACCGTATAGCCTTCGAAGCCCTGGAAGGTGTGGCCGACGATGTCGCTATTGTCGATCGTCCCGAACGAGCGGCTGGCATGGCGGCCGGCCAGGGTCAGCGTGGTCTTCGCGTCGGGGCGGTAGCTGACCACCAGGGTGGCCCGGCGGCGCGGCACCTGCGGCAGGGTCTTGCCCTCGGCGGCGGGAAAGGCCGGATCGTCGATCACCTCGGGATCGGCGAGGGTGACGCTGCCCGAGACGTCGAGCCCGCTCAGCAGGTCGCGGCGGTCGAAGGCGAGCTCGATGCCGTTGGTTCGGACCTTGGGGACGTTCTGGACGTAGTTGAACAAGGTGGTCGACCCCGGCACCAGCGGCGCGGTCTGCGAGATGAGGGCGTTGCGGATCGTCTCGTGGAACAGCGACAGGCGGACCTGGCCGCGCCGGGCCGACCAGGCTCCGGCCAGCTCCGCCGAGCGCGCCCGCTCGGGCCGCAGATTGGGATCGGGCACCATGATCGAGGGACCGGTGGCGATCGCCTGGTAGAGCTCGGAGACGGTCGGGAAGCGATAGGCCTGCCCGCCCGACAGGGTGACGCTCCACCCTTGCGCGGGCAGCCAGCGCAGCGACGCCTTGGGCGACAGGCCTTCGCGCTTCTGCCCCGGCTGCTCGACCGACAGGGCCGGCGCGAGCGAGAAATTGAAGCCGCGCCAGGCGCGCCACCATTCGTAGCGGGCGCCGAGGGTGAGCTGGACGGAGTCGGTCACTCCGAAGCGCTGCTCGGCCCAGAGCGCGGCAGTGCGGGTCCGGCCCCGGGCGGCCTGCTGGAGGACGCCGGGGGCGCCTTGCCGCCAGTCGGCGGTCGCTTCGCGGCGGCTGGCGAGCTCGAAGCGGTCGTAATGCAATCCGCCGCTGAGCCCGCGGAGGCGGGCGTTGAGGTCGAACGTTCGCCAGCCGGTGCCGTCGAGCCGGACGATCGAGCCGGCGCCTCCGGTGCGCGCGGCGGGGAGTGCGACGCTGGGAATACGCTGCACGTCTTTGTCGAAATTGTAGAGGCTGGCGATCGCCTGCCACTGCAGCCGCCCGCGCGAGCCGCCGTCGACGCTGAGCGCGTGCATCCAGTGGCGCGAGTGGAGCGTGTAGACGTTGTTGGAGAAAGCGGAGGCGGGAACGCTGACCGTTCGGCCGCCGAGGTTGAGCGTTCCCGCGAAGACGGGGCCGGCGCCGCCGCTCAGATAGGTCTCGGCGGTGGCATCGGTGTCGTTGAGGAAGAGGCCGCCGCGATAGGTGAGGCGCAGGCCCGGCGCGACGTCGAGCGCCAGCTTGAGCTTCAAATTCTCCTGGCGCTTTTCCTCGATCCCGGTGGCTCCGATCACGAAGATCGGCCCGCCGGTGCGGTTGACGTCGGGGATGGCGCCGATAGCGGGGGTTCCGGCTGCCCCCGGGGCGACGGGCCGCGCCACGGTGGCGAAGGAGAGCGGCTGGCCGCGGCCGGCGAGATGGTTGGCGCCGACGAACCAGGCGAGCGGCCCGACCTTGCCGCCGAGGGTGCCGCCGGCCTGCCAGGCGCTGAAGGTGCCTTGCGTCGAATATTCGCTGAACGGCTGGACGCCGACCGCGCTGGACACCGAGCCTTCGCTTCGGCTGGGCAGCCGGGTGGTCATGTTGACGACCGCGCCGATCGAATTGCCCGGATAGGCCGCCGAGAAGGGGCCGTAGAGCACGTCCACCCGCTCGATCTCCTCGGGCGAGACCATCCCCCAGCGCGGCGAGGCGCTGGAGTTGTTGTTGCCGATCAGGGCCGAGAGCAGGACTCCGTCGGCATAGATCAGGCTTCGCGCGCTGGCGCCGACGCCCGAGGTCCGGGTCGCCAGCGGCGACTGGGTGTCGCCGGGGTGGCGCTTTCGGACCAGCAGGCTCGGCAGGTAGCGCAGGCTGTCCTCGGCGTTGAGGACGGCGGTGGTCTCCTCGAGGCGCGCAGCCTCGATGCTCGCCTGGGTGGCTGGGAAATTGCCGGCCTTGGTGCCGGTGACGACGATCGTATGTTCGTAGGCGGAGGCTGTGGCGGGCAGGGCCGAGCCGCATAACAAGGCGGCGAGCCGCGCCCCTTGGCGCAAGCGAAGCATGGCGAAATCCTGTCTGTCTCTTGGGGAACGGCGTTCGAGATCAGACTCGGTGGGGCGGGCCCGTGGACGGAGGGGGGAAGGAGGCGGGTCCCGGCAGGAACGGATCCCGGTCGGCGCGGCCGGCCGGAGCGGGTCCGGGCACGGTCGGCGGAGCGCCGATCTCGGCCGGCGCCGGCGGCAGCACCGGCGAAGCGAGCGCGGCATAGGCGCAGGGCTGCTTCGGCTCGGCGGGCGTGTGGTGGCCGTCATGATCGGCCGAAGCGCTCGGAGCGGGCGCCTCGCAGGGCGTCAGGATCGGCCAGCCGGCGGACGGCGCGATCATGTAGCCGGCGGGAACCAGGGTCCGGAACAGCAGGACGAGAGCGAGCATCGCCAGCATCGCGGCCTGGGCTGCGGAACGGGGGCAAGCACCGGACGTCACCCGGCGGATGCTAAGTCAGGAAAGTCGGCGTGGAAACGGAAAGAAGGTCCGAGTCGGTGGCAAGTCCACGCGGTGCAAAGATCTTTTTTGCCGTTGCAGCGGCGAATTGAGGCGGTTAGGGCCGATCTTTCGGCGGCGCTCGGCGCGGCTCCTCATCGGGATCGTAAATGGCTGACGGGATCCGTTTCGACACCCATGTCACGGCCGAGCGCATCCAGCTGCTGGTCAACTCCGTCACCGACTACGCCATCTACATGCTCGACGCCGAGGGCTATGTGGCGACCTGGAACCCGGGCGCCCGGCGGTTCAAGGGCTATGAGGCCGAGGAGATCATCGGCCGCAACTTCTCGACCTTCTTCACCCCGGAGGACCGCGAGGCCGGAACTCCCGAGCGGGCGTTGCGGATCGCGGCCGAGCAGGGCCGCTACGAGGCGGAGGGATGGCGGGTGCGCAAGGACGGCACCCGCTTCTGGGTCAATGCCGTGCTCGATCCGATCCGCGACGACACGGGCAAGCTGCTCGGCTTCGCCAAGATCACCCGCGACGATACCGACAAGCGCGCCGCCGTGCTCGCCCTGCAGGAAAGCGAGCGGCGCTTCCGCACCCTCGTCCAGGGGGTCAAGGATTATGCGCTTTACATGCTCGACCCCGACGGCCGGGTGTCGAACTGGAATACCGGCGCGGAGGCGATCAAGGGCTACAAGGCGGACGAGATCGTCGGCCAGCATTTCTCGCGTTTCTATACCGAGGAGGACCGGGCGGCGGGCGAGCCGGCCCGGGCCCTGGCCACCGCCGTCGCCGAGGGCAAGTATGAGAACGAGGCGTGGCGGGTGCGCAAGGACGGCACCCGCTTCTGGGCGAACGTCGTCATCGATCCGATCCACGACGAGGAAGGCCGGCTGATCGGCTTCGCCAAGATCACCCGCGACGCCACCGAGAGGCGGCGGGCGGCGGAGGAGCTCGAGGAAGCGCGCGCCGCGCTTTTCCAGTCCCAGAAGCTGCAGGCGCTGGGCGAGCTGACCGGCGGAGTGGCCCACGATTTCAACAATCTGATGACGGTCATCCGCGGTTCGGCCGACCTTCTGGCCAGGCCCGGCCTGACCGAGGCGAAGCGCCAGCGCTACCTGCAGGCGATCATCGACACGGCCGACCGCGCCGCGACCCTGACCAGCCACCTGCTCGCCTTCGGCCGGCGTCAGGCGCTCAACCCTGAGGTGGCGGACCTCAACGTCCGCCTCGACGCCTTCGCCGAGATGGTCGCCCGAACGCTCGGCGGGAAGGTCGAGGTCGCCCTCGACCTCGCGCCGTCGCTGCCGCGGGTCGAGGTCGACCTCGCCCAGCTCGAGACGGCCTTGCTCAACGCCGCCTTCAACGCCCGCGACGCGATGCCGGACGGAGGGCGGCTGACCCTGGCCACCCGAGCCTGCGACTCCGGCGAGGTCATGATCGAGGTCGCCGACACCGGCACGGGCATGACCGCCGAGGTGCGCGACCGGGCGTTCGAGCCCTTCTTCACCACCAAGGCGGTCGGCGAGGGGACCGGCCTCGGCCTCAGCCAGATCCACGGCTTCGCCGCCCAGGCCGGCGGCCGAGCCGAGATCCGCTCCACGGCCGGGGAGGGGACGGCGATCCGCATCTTCCTGCCGTCCACCGACCGGCCGCTCTCCCGCTCGGTCCCGACCGCCCGCGCCGACAAGCCGCCCCGCGACCTGCGGGTGCTTCTCGTCGAGGACAATGAGCATGTCCGCGAATTCGCCCATCATCTGCTCGACGAGCTCGGCTACCGGGTGCTCAGCGCCGGGTCGGGCGAGGAAGCGCTGGAGGTGCTGGGCCGAGAGCCGGTGGACCTGCTGTTCAGCGATGTCGTCATGCCGGGGATAAGCGGGCTCGAGCTGGCCCGGGCGGCGCGGCGGGACCATCCGTCGCTGCCGGTGCTGCTCGCCAGCGGCTATAGCGAGGAGATCGTCGGCTCCGGCTCGGATTTCGAGATCGTCCGCAAGCCCTACGACGTGGACCTGCTCGAGTCGGCGCTCGGCACCGCGCTGGAGCGGGCGCCGGGCTAGTAACCCCGCCGGCGCAACATCGGCGTGTCTTCCTCGTCGTTGCGCTTCTTGCGCAGGCGCGGTTGCGGCAATGGCGGCAGCTCGGCCCGATCGACGCGGCCGTCGCGGTTCGAGTCGAGCTGGGCGAAGCGTTCCGCGGCCGCCTGTGCGAACTCGACGCGCGAGACTCCGCGGTTCATCTCGGAATCGGCGGCGATCACCGGCTGCGGGATGTTGAGGAAGGAATAGCGCCCGGCGCCCTGGATGCGCTCGTCGTACATGGCGACGGGCCGGCGCCGGCTGCCGCGCCCCCGCCAGTCGCCGAAACCCGAGCCGCGCATCTGCAGGCCGACCTGGACCTCCGGAGCGACATCGTTCTCATAGCGCGCGATCTCGCCGGGTCCGAGCTCGCCGTTGCCGTCGGAATCGAGCAGGGCGAAGAAGCGGGCGGCATCCTGCTTCATCTCTTCGACGGTCAGGGCGTCGTCGCGATCCCCGTCCGCAAGGGCGAACCAGGCGCCGACATTGTCGGCATTCGAACGGAACGGCTCGCCCATCGGGCTTAGGAACAGGCCGGCCGGCGGCTGCGACAGGGCCGCGGCGGGACAGGCCAGCAGCAGGAGGGCGAACGCAAAACGCATCCGCGGGTGATGGGCCAGTATCGGCCCGCCGACAAGCTCAGCCGGCCGGGGTCACCCGCCAGATGACGTTGCCGACATCGTCGGCGACCAATAGCGCCCCGGCCCTGTCGACGGCGACACCGACCGGGCGGCCCCGAGCCTTGCCCGCGGAGTCGAGGAAGCCGGTGAGCACGTCGCTCGGCGGCCCCGCCGGCCGGCCCGCGGCGAAGGGGACGAAGATGACCTTGTAGCCGCTCGGCGGATTGCGGTTCCACGAGCCGTGCTGGCCGATGAACGCGCCGCCGGCGAAGCTCGGGCCGAGCAGGCCTCCCGGGTAGAAGGCAAGGCCCAGCGAAGCCGTGTGCGGCCCGAGCGCGTAGTCGGGGACGATTGCGGAGGCGACCAGGTCGGGCCGGCCCGGCTCGACCCGGCTGTCGACGTGGCGGCCGAAATAGGAATAGGGCCAGCCGTAGAAGCCGCCCCTCCGCACCGAGGTCATGTAATCGGGGACGAGGTCGCTGCCGAGCTCGTCCCGCTCGTTGACCGCGGCCCACAGCGCGCCGCTCCGCGGTTCGACGGCAAGCCCGACGGCGTTGCGCAGGCCCGTCGCGAACAGGCGTTTGGCGCCGGTGGAGCGGTCGATCTCCCAGATCGCCGCCCGCCCTTCCTCTTCGGCCATGCCGTGCTCGGCGTCGTTGCTGTTCGAGCCGACGCTGGCATAGAGACGGGTGCCGTCCGCGCCGGCGACGATCGTCTTGGTCCAATGGTGGTTGCGGGGACCGGCCGGCAGGTCGGCCAGCTTCGTGCCCGCGGCGGCGATCCGCATGTCGCCGGTCCGATAGGGGAAACGGAGCACGGCGTCGGTATTGGCGACGTAGAAATCGCCACCGACCAGCGCCATTCCGAACGGCGAGTTGAGGCCGGAAAGGAAGACGGCGCGGATATCGGCGACCCCGTCGCCGTCGGAGTCGCGCAGCAGGGTGATCCGGTTGGCGCTCGGCCCGGCGGCGCCGGCGCGCTTCATCATGAAATTCTCGATCCAGGCCCGAAGCCCGGTCTTCGCCGGACGTGCCGGCGCGTTGGTCTCGGCGACCAGCACGTCGCCATTGGGCAGGACGTGGAGCCAGCGCGGGTGGTCGAGGCCGTCGGCGAAGGCGGCGACGGCGAGGCCGCGGGCGGGGGAGGGCCGGGCGCCGCTCCATCCCGTCGCCTCGGCTATCTCGACGGTCGGCAGGAGGGACCTGGCCGGCTTCGGCAGAGTCGGTTCCGGCCCCATTCCGGCGCTGACCGGAAGGGTGGCGCGCTCGCAGGTGGCGAGGAGGAGGATCAGCGCCAGGGCGACGAGCCCGGCGCCGATCAGCAGAAGCTTTCGCGCGGACATGATCCCTCCTCGCCGGCCCGCGGTTGAGGCTCGGCTTCGAGCAGCCTAAGGCGGCGCCGGCATCGCGACAAGGAGACGGAGATGATCCCACGCAGGCGGCTTGGGCGCGGCGGCCCGGAAGTATCGGCGATCGGCCTCGGCTGCATGGGCATGTCCGAATTCTACGGCGCCGGCGACGAGGCGGAATCGATCGCCACGATCCACGAGGCGATCGAGCGCGGCGTCGACTTCCTCGACACCGCCGACGCCTACGGCATGGGTCGCAACGAGGAGCTGGTCGGACGCGCCGTCGCCGACCGTCGGGAGCAGGTCTTCCTCGCCACCAAGTTCGCCCTCGTCCGCGGCGAGGACGGGAGCTTCAAAGGTGTGTGCGGAAGGCCCGATTATGTGCGGTCCGCCTGCGAGGCGAGCCTGAAGCGGCTCGGAGTCGAAATTATCGACCTTTACTACCAGCACCGGGTCGATCCCGACGTGGCCATCGAAGAGACGGTCGGAGCGATGGCGGAGCTTGTGACGGCGGGGAAGGTTCGTTTCCTGGGCCTCAGCGAAGCGGGGCCGGCGACGCTGCGGCGGGCGCACGCTGTCCACCCGATCGCCGCCTTGCAGACCGAATATTCGCTGTGGAGCCGCGACTCCGAGGCCGAGATATTGCCGGCTGTGCGCGAGCTGGGAATCGCCTTCGTCGCCTACAGCCCGCTCGGCCGCGGCTTCCTGACCGGACAGTTCAGGAGCCCGGCCGATTTTCCCGACGACGATTACCGCCGCTTCCACCCCCGCTTCACCGGCGAGAATTTCGAGAAGAACATCGCCCTCGTCCGCGAGATCGAGGCGATGGCGGCCGAGAAAGGCTGCACCGCCGCCCAGCTCGCCATCGCCTGGGTGCTGGCCCAGGGCGAGGACGTGGTGCCGATCCCGGGCACGAAGCGGCGCAACTATCTCGAGCAGAATATTGGCGCTCTGGATGTCCGGCTGACGCAGGAGGAGCTGGAGCGGATCGACCGGATCCTTCCGCCCGGAGCGGCGGCCGGCCCGCGCTATCATGCCCAGGGCATGGCGACGGTGAATCTTTAGAAATTCCTCCCCGAGATTTCTCGGGGAGGGGGACCGCGCGGACCGCGGTGGAGGGGTTCTTCGAGTCCGCAAGAACCCCTCCACCAGGCTTCGCCTGGTCCCCCTCCCCGGCAAATGCCGGGGAGGAATTTATTTCGTCGCGATCACTTCCAGCACCAGCGGCGTGATCATCCAGCTTCCCCCGGGCAGCCGGTCGAGCGCCCTCGCCAGCTCGCCCGAGCTCGGCCGGGGCGAAGGCATGCTTGACTTAGGCCGATTTCTGTCCGACAGTTCTGTCATGACAGAAATTACAAGCGAACCGAAACTGCCGCCGGCGGTCGAGCGGTTCATCCTGCACTGGGGCGACATGGGCGGTCAGTGGGGAGTCAATCGCTCAGTCGCGCAGATCCACGCCCTCCTCTATCTGTCCGAGCGGCCGCTGACCGCTGAGGAGATCGCCGACACGCTCGGCATGGCGCGTTCGAACGTCTCCAACAGCCTCAAGGAGCTGAGCGGCTGGAAGCTGATCCGGCGGGTGCCCCTGCTCGGCGACCGGCGCGACCATTTCGAGGCCGAAACCGACCTTTGGGAGATGGTCACCCGGATCGCCCAGGGCCGCAAGGAGCGCGAGATCGATCCCGCCGCCGCGGCCCTGCGCGCCTGCCTCGCCGAGGCGGAGGGCGATTCGAGGGTCAGCCCGGTGGCGCGCAAGCGGCTCGCCGAGATGGACGATTTCGTGCGCACCCTGAACCGCTGGTACGACCAGATGCTCGGAGTGCCGGCGCCCAAGATTATGGCGCTCATCCGGATGGGCGCGAAGGTGGCGAGCCTGGTCGGCTTCGGCCGGCGCGAGGGGACGAAGCACTAGCACCGGTCCGCCGGGCGGAGAGGAGGCCGAGATGGAGAGCAAGCGGAGCGAGGCGCAGGTGCTCCCCTTCGCCCGGCGCGCGCCGGCTTCGCCCGCCCCGATCGAGGATATCCGCTTCCGCACCCTCGCCGGAACCGACGCCTGGGGACGGCTGCCGGCGGCGGTCCGGGCCCGCTTCGACCGCCATATCGGCCTTGGTGCGACCATCCTCTATGCCGGCGAGGTGGTCGAATGCCGGATGAGCCGGTGCGGACGCCTGCTCTGCCAGCTGGTCCGGCTGATCGGAGCGCCGCTGCCGCTGTCGAGCGACACCTTCGTCCCCGCCGTCGTCAGCGTCACCGAGGACGGCGACAGCGGCGGGCAGTTCTGGACCCGGGTCTACGGCCGCCGCCGCGGCTTCCCGCAGGTGATCCACAGCTCCAAGCGGTTCGCCGGACCTACGGGACTCGAGGAATATGTCGGCAGGGGCATCGGCATCGCCCTTCGGCTCGAGGTCCGGGACGAGGCGCTCCATTTCCTCAGCGACCATTATTTCCTGAAGCTGGGGCGTGCGCGGCTGCGCCTGCCGGGGTGGCTGTCGCCGGGGCGGATGCGGGTCAGCCATATCGACTGCGGCCACGGCAGCTTCGCCTTCGTCCTCAGCCTCGTCCACCCGTGGCTCGGCGAGCTGGTCCGGCAGACGGCGATGTTCGAGGAGCGGCGGCGGTGAGCGAGCCCGAACGTCCGGTCATCGTGTTCGACTCGATCTGCATGCTCTGCTCGGCCAATGCCCGCTTCATCCTGAGGCACGACCGCCGCCGCCATTTCCGCCTCGCCTCGATGCAGAGCGAGGCCGGCGCGGCGCTCTACCGCCGCTTCGGCATCGACCCGGCCGATCCCGAGACCCTGATCCTCGTCGAGAACGGCCGGGCGCGGCGGGACAGCGACGCGGTGCTGGCGATCTGGAGCGGCCTCGGCTGGCCGTGGCGCGCGGCGGGGATCGCCCGGATCGTCCCGGCGGCGCTGCGCGACCCGCTCTACCGCTGGGTGGCGCGCAACCGCTACAGATGGTTCGGCCGGCGCGACACCTGCTGGCTGCCGGGCCCGGAACTGGCGGACCGCTTCCTGTGAGCCTGATCCTCGTCATCGGCGGCTATGGCGGCTTCGGGGCGAGGCTGTGCCGGAGGCTGTCTGCGGCCGGTCACGGCCTGCTCGTCGGCGGCCGAAGCGAGGCCAAGGCGGCGGCCTTCAGCGCCGGCCTGGCCGATGCCCGCCCGCTCGTCATGGACCGGCGCGGCGACGTTCGAGCGCTGCTCGAGCGCGAGCGGCCGGACTTGGTGATCGACGCCGCCGGGCCTTTCCAGCAGAGCCGCTACGAGGTGCCCCGCGCCTGCATCGCCGCCGGCATCCCCTATCTCGACCTCGCCGACGCGACCGGCTTCGTCGTCGGCATCGAAGCGCTCGACGGCGAGGCCCGCGCCGCCGGGGTCGCCATCGTCTCCGGCGCGTCGAGCGTGCCGGCGCTGACCGGGGCGGTGGCCCGCCGTCTCGCCGAGGGGATGGAGCGGGTGTTCAGCGTCGACACCGCGCTCAGCGCCGCCAACCGGGCGACCGGCGGCGCCTCGGTGGTGGCGGCGATCCTCTCCTATGTCGGCCGGCCGGTGCGGCTTCGGCGCGGCGGCCGCTGGGCCCGTGCCTGGGGCTGGCAGGAGATGCGCCGCGAGGATTTCGAGCTGGCCGACGGCACGGCGTTGCGCGGGCGCCGGGTGGCGATCGCCGACGTGCCCGACGCCGAGATCCTGCCCGGCATCCTGCCGGGCCGGCCGGCGGTCGCCTTCCGCGCCGGGACCGAGCTCGGCTTGCACATGCTCGCCTTGTGGCTGGCGAGCTGGCCGGTCCGCTGGGGCTGGCTGAAGTCGCTGAGCGGGGCCCGACCCTGGCTGCTTCCCCTCTACCGGCTGACCAGCCGGCTCGGCGGCGAGCGCTCGGCGATGAGCGTCATGCTTTGCGGCGAGGCGGGCGGACGGCGGCTCGATCGGCGCTGGACGGTCGTCGCCGAGCGCGGCGAAGGCCTCGAAGTTCCGACGCTGGCGGCGGAGCTGCTCGCCGACGACATCCTCGCCGGCCGACGGCCCGCCGGGGCCTGCACCGCCGCTGCGCTGCTTCCGTTCGAGCGGTTCGAGCCGGCCTTGTCGCGGCTGGCGCTGCGCCAAGAATTCACCGAGCGCCTGTTGCCGCCGCCGCTCTACGCGCGGGTCATGGGCCGCGCGTTCGACCGACTGCCGCCGGCCGTGCGGGGCCTTCACGACGTCTGCCGCGATTCCGGCGCCGAGGGCGAGGGGCGGGTCGAGCGGGGCCGCGGCCCGCTCGCCCGGGCCCTGGCGGCGGCGATGCGCTTCCCGCCCGAAGGCACGTGGCCGCTCCACGTCGCCTTCGCCGAAGCGCACGGGGTGGAGCGCTGGACCCGCGACTTCGGCGGCCATCGCTTCGCCAGCGAGCTTAGCGCAAGGGGCGGGCGGATCGTGGAAAGGTTCGGCCCGCTGCGCTTCGCGTTCGACCTGCCCTCGGGCCCGGCCGGGCTGGAGATGCGGCTGCGCGGCTGGAGCGCCTTCGGTGTCCCGCTGCCGCTCGCGCTGGCGCCGCGGATCCGCGCCCGCGAATGGGAGGAGGAGGGCCGCTTCCGCTTCGAGGTTTCGGTGTCCGTGCCGCTCGTCGGCGACGTGATTCGCTACAGTGGCTGGCTGTCGCCGAACAGCCGCGGAGGAGAAGGGGATGGTTGAGAGCATTCCGGCGCGGGGTCGGGTGATCGGCGCCGCCCTGATGGCTGCGCTTGCTTCCGCCGTGTCGCTCAGCGCCTTATTCGTCGCCCTGGCGCCATCCCAGTTCGCGGCGGCCGGCTTTGCATTCTTTGTCGGATTGCCGATCGCCCTCCTTCATTCCCTGGTCATCGGCGTCCCAGCCTATCTTGTGATGAGGCAGCTGGGGGCGCTCACATGGCGGCGATCCGCCATCGGCGGTTTCGCCGTAGGCGCGCTGCCGTGGGGGCTGTTCGCATTCTTCGTATCGGTCGACGGGTGGAGCGTGCTCATGACGGTCGGGATGATGGGCGGCTCGGGGATGATCGGCGGTCTCGCGTTCGCGGCGGTGCTCAGACCTTGAGTCAAAAAGGGCGGCCCGTCGCCGGACCGCCCCTCTTGCTGCCGCTGAAGCCGCGAACTAGCGCTTCGAGAACTGGAAGCTGCGGCGGGCCTTGGCGCGGCCGTACTTCTTGCGCTCGACCTCGCGGGCGTCGCGGGTCAGGAAGCCGCCGGCCTTCAGCGTGGGACGCAGCGTGGGGTCGAAGTTGGTGAGCGCGCGGCTGATGCCGTGGCGCACGGCGCCGGCCTGGCCGGAGAGGCCGCCGCCCGAGACGCTGCACACCACGTCGTACTGGCCCAGGCGGTCGACCGCGGCGAAGGGCTGGAGCACGATCATCTGGAGCGTGGAGCGGGCGAAGTAGGTCTGGAGGTTGCGGTAGGGCTCGCGCTTGGGGCGGGGCTCGCCCTTGGGCGTCGCCTTTACCGCCGCGTGCAGGTCCTTCTTGACCTTGGGCGAGAGCTTGC
>DASVRO010000068.1:0-31536 GCA_036388575.1 Allosphingosinicella sp. | reverse complement strand
CGACGACGAGGTCGAGCTCGCCTTCCGCGATCTGCGTCTGGCTGGGGTTAAGGATATATTCGCCGCCCTGGTAGCCGACGCGCGCCGCGGCGATCGGGCCCATGAAGGGGATGCCGGAGAGGGTGAGCGCGGCGGAGGCGGCGACCATCGCCACAACGTCCGGCTCGTTCTCGCCATCATAGCTCAGCACGTGAGCTATAACATTGATTTCGTTGAAAAAGCCTTGCGGAAATAGCGGCCGAATAGGACGGTCGATGAGGCGGCTGGTGAGCGTTTCCTTCTCCGTCGCGCCGCGCTCGCGCTTGAAGAAGCCGCCCGGGATGCGCCCGGCGGCCGAGAATTTTTCCTGATAGTGCACGGTCAGCGGGAAGAAATCCTGCCCCGGCTTGACGTTCTTCGCAGCGGTCACCGCGCAAAGGACGACGGTCTCGCCGAGGGTCGCGAGCACCGCGCCGTCGGCCTGGCGGGCAACGCGGCCCGTTTCGAGAGTGAGCGTCTTGCCGCCCCACTCGATTTCAACTTTCTTCATGTCGAACATAGTTTTTCCTTCAACGCCCCCAGCCCGATGCTGGGGGGGCCAATGTCCGGGCTCCTTGCCCGGCAGTCGGGTCCATATGACCCTGCACCGGGCGCCGCCTTATTGCGGGAGCCCGATACGCGAAGCGGCCCCGTCGGGGGCCGCTCCGGCTTTTACTTGCGAAGCCCGAGCTTCGCGATGAGTGCGGTGTAGCGCGCGTGGTCTTCCTTGCGGATATAATCCAGCAGGGAGCGGCGCTTGTTGACCATCATCAGGAGTCCGCGGCGGGAGTGATTGTCCTTCGCGTGGGTCTTGAAGTGGGCGGTGAGATTGTTGATCCGCTCGGTGAGGATCGCGACCTGGACCTCGGGGGATCCGGTGTCGCCCGATCCGCGGGCGTTGTCTTCGATGATTTCCTGCTTGCGCTCGGCGGTAACCGACATCGTGAACTCCTTACGTCTAGAGGTTGAAGCCCCGCACCACCCGAAGATCACCTTCGGAAAGCTCCACAAGCGCAACCGGAACAGACAATTCGGTCGCTAGATGAAGCCCTGGCTTTGCGGCGATCCCGGCCAATCGGCGCCCCTCGCGGAGCGCCCTTGCCTGGTCGGGGGTGACGGGTAGAGCCGGGATGTCGTCCAGCCCCGCCGCCAGCGGCAAGAGCGCCTGTTCAAGCTGCCGCGCCTTAGCGAGTTCGCCCATTTTGTCCAGCGAAATCGCGGACTGGAGGGTGAACGGCCCGGCCTTGAGCCTCCTCAACATGGTAACGTGACCGACCGTTGCCAAGGCGCGGGCGATGTCGCGGGCGAGCGAGCGGATGTAGGTGCCCTTGGAGACCCGGGCCTCCAGAGTGACGCCCAGTGGACACCAGCTTTCGCCGGGGTGACGGCAGGAGAGCTGGTGGATCGTCACTTTGCGTGCCGTCATCTCCGGGGCTTCTCCCGCTCGGGCCAGATCGTAGGCCCTCCTGCCCTCCACCTTCAGCGCCGAATAGGCCGGCGGCACCTGGTCGATCTCGCCGATGAAGCGCTCCAGCACCGCCTCCACCTGCTCGGGAGTCGGCCGAACGTCGCAGACCGCCACCACCGCCCCTTCCGCGTCGAGCGTATCCGTCTCCTCGCCGAACCGGATGGTGAACTCGTAGACCTTGTCCGCGTCGAGCATCCGGCCGGCGAGCTTGGTCGCCTCGCCGAGCGCCACCGGCAACACCCCGCTCGCCAGCGGATCGAGCGTTCCGCCGTGGCCGACCTTCAGCTTCGCATAGCCGCCGTCCCTCAGCGCCCGCTTGACCCGCGAGACGATTTCGGTCGAGCCGGGGCCGACCGGCTTGTCGATCACCAGCCAGCCGTGCATCAGGCGGTGAGCTTGAGCGGCAGCTGCCGCTGCTCGCCTTCGCGCAGCTTCGCCATGAAGTGGCGGCGGCACAGCGCGACGTAGCGGTCGTTGCCGCCGATCTCGGTCTGCTCGCCGGCGGCGACGGCGAAGCCGTCCTGGTCGACCCGAAGGTTCATGGTCGCCTTGCGCCCGCACTCGCAGATCGCCTTCAATTCGACGAGCTTGTCGGCGAGCGCCAGAAGGGTCGCGCTGCCGTCGAACAGATTGCCCCGGAAGTCCGTCCTCAGCCCGTAGGCGAGGACCGGCACGTCGAGCTCGTCGCAGACCTCGGCGAGCTGGAGCACCTGCGCCCGGGTGAGGAACTGGGCCTCGTCGACGAGGACGCAGTGGACGAGGCGCTTCTTCAGCTCCGCCTCGACCTCGGAACGCAGGTCGGTGGCCGGCTCGAACGTGCCCGCCTCGGCGGTCAGGCCGATCCGCGAGCCGACGATCCCGAAGCCCGACCGGTCGTGAACTCCGGCCGTGTAGAGCATCGTCTCCATGCCGCGCTCGCGATAGTTGAAGTCGGTCTGCAGCAGCACGGTCGATTTGCCGGCGTTCATCGACGCATAATAGAAATAGAGCTTGGCCATGGAGCCTTTTACCGCGGCGGCGCCGGAGCGCTAGCCGGCCCCGGCCAGGAACCAGCGGAGCAGCCACTCGACCGGCGGCCGGACCACCCGCTCGACGATGTTCGCCTGCGGGACGAGCCAGGGCAGGATCAGAAGCAGGAATATGAGCAGCGGAAAGCCGAAGCGAGCGAGCTTCGCATAATGTCCGGCGAGGCTTCGGGGCAGCAGCCCCTCGACGACATGGCCGCCGTCGAACGGCGGCAGCGGCAGCAGGTTGAAGACGGCGAGGAAGATGTTGATCGCGATGAAGTTGATCAGGTTGAGAAGCAGGAACAGCATCGCGACGCCGGCCGGCGGCCCGTCCGGCCGGATCAGCGCCAGCGCGATCCCGGCCAGCATCGCCAGCAGCAGGTTCATGCCCGGCCCGGCGAGGGCGACGAGAATCATGTGAAGGCGCGGATTGCGCATCCTCGCCGCCACCACCGGCACCGGCTTGGCCCAGCCGAACACCGGCGCCCCGCTCACCGCCAGCACCAGCGGCAGGGCGACGGTGCCGATCGGGTCGACGTGCCGGATCGGGTTGAGGCTGAGGCGGCCGAGGTCGCGCGCGGTGGGATCGCCGAAGGCATTGGCGACCCAGCCGTGCGATATCTCGTGTAGGACGATCGCCACCACCAGCGGGATCAGCCAGGTCGCGACCTGGAAGACGAGATTGTCAGGCGCCATCGGCGGCGTTCCATTGATCGGCGAGGATCGAGAAGAGCACGGTGTCGCGGACATGGCCGGTCCAGGTGATCCGGTCCTGCCGGATGACGCCCTCGCGAACGCCGCCGATCTTGGCCATCGCCGCCTGCGAGCGGCCGTTGCGGGCGTCGACGCGGAACTCGACCCGCCGGAAGCCGCAGCCGAAGGCGCGGGCCAGCATCAGGTCCTTTACCCGCCGGTTGAGCCCGGAGCCGCGCAGCTTCGGCACGTAATAGGTATTGCCGATCTCGAGCACGGCCCGTTCCAGGTCGATCCCAAGATAGCAGCTCATCCCGGCGAGCTCGCCGGCGAGGAAGATCGAGAAGCCGCGCCAGTTCGGCTTCGAGCGGATCAGGTCGAAGGCGGCATCGAAATGGCCCGGATCGTAGGAGGTCGCATAGATGGACCAGATGTCGAGGTCCTGCGCGCAGGCCGCCTTCAGCGCCTCGCGATGGGCTTCGGCCATCGGTTCGAGAATCAGATCGCCCGCCGCCATCGGCGCTCCGAGGGCGGCGAGGTCCGGGGCGGCCCGATCCGTCATCCCGGACCCGATCCGGGATCCATGAACACGGCCGCTCGAGAAGCGCCTGTTCCGGTGTTCATGGGTTCCGGCTTTCGCCGGAATGACGGAATGGTCATGGCAGGTTGCTTACCAGCTCTTCGGGATCGAACGTCAGGCCGTTGCCGACCTCGTCGATGGTCGGGGCGCGGCGGCTGCGCAGCCGGGTCCAGCGCACCTTCTCGAGGTCCGAGCCGATATTGCCCGTGCTCGTCTTCACCCGGCCGGTGGGATAGTTGACGCTGATCCGCCCGATGACGCCGCTATTGCGGCTCACGTTCGAATAGTCGAACCCGGCGAGCCTCAATGCCCCGTCGCGCCAGCGCCATTTGAACGTCGTCGAGCCCATATCCCAGCCGCCGGCGCTCATCATCCGCTCGAAATCGAGGCGGAGCGCGCCCCGCTCGACCGCGATCGCGGTCAGGCCGTCGAGCTGGCACGAATTGTCGCGGCGAGGGATCAGGGCGTGGTCCTCCACGACGAGCCGGTAGCCGCCGCCGGGCCTGGCGAGCAGAACGGCGAGGATCGAGGGATTGGTGTCGAGCTCCTTCCCGCACATCTCCTGCGGGACGACGTTGGCCGGGTCCAGGGAGCGCAGGACCAGAGCGAGGTCGGCCTTCGAGTCGCCGTCGATATCGCCTTCCGCCCGGGACTCCTCTGTCCAACCCTTGGGAACGAAGCCTTGAGCTGTCGCGGCCGTGGCTGGGAGGCGCGGGTAAGTGACGGGCGGCAGATCCTGGGCCGAGGCCGCCGCGGAGCCGAGCAGCGCAAGCGACAGAGCCGTCCCGATTGAAGCGAGGCTATGGGTGATCGACATTGAGGGTCCTCGCATTTTCCCCTCTCCCGTTCTTGCGGGAGAGGAGGGGCCCAAGCGAAGCTTGGGAGGTGAGGGTCTGTAGCACGGACTCAGGGGCGACACGCCTACTGCTCATCGCTCTCCAGATCCTGAGCCACCTTCGGCGCTCGAAGCAGCTTGTCGATGTGGCTGCCCTCGTCGAAGCTCTCGTCGAGCAGGAACTTCAGTTTCGCCGCATATTTGGTGTTCACCCGCCGGGCGACCTCGCTCTGCAGGTAAGCGGTGTTCGTGCGCAGCGCCTTGAGCACGGCCTGGGCATTGGCGCCGAGCAAGGGGATGACGAAGGCCGTGGCGTGACGCAGGTCCGGCGACATCCGCACCTCGGTGACCGAGACGAGATGGCTGGCGAGAGTCTCGTCATGGACGTCGCCGCGCATCAATATGTCGGACAGGGCATGGCGCACCTGCTCGCCGACGCGCAGCAGCCGGACGGAGCGGCCTTCGGGGGATTCGGTGTGTTTCATCGGTTTCCCAGCAGCGCGGAGGCATCGAGCACCCGCGCGGTAGCAGTGGATCTGGCGACAAGCTCGCCTTCGGAGTCGAACAGCTCGCCTTCGAGGAAGGCGATCGATTTGCCAAGGCTCACCACCCTCCCCTTGCCGACGAAGCGGCCGGGGCGGGCGGGCTTCAGGAAGGAGACGTGGAGGTCGAGCGTCGGAGCGAAGATCTCGCCCTTGCCCATCGCGAACACCGCCGGCCCCATCGTGTCGTCGAGCATCGCCGCGACGAAGCCGCCCTGGACAGCTCCGGTCGGATTGGTGAATGCCTCGCCGGCCGTGAAGCCGACCTCGATCGTGCCCGCCTCCGGATCGATGGCGCGCAACGTCCACCCCAGCGTCTTCGCCACCGGCGGCATCGGCAGCCCGTCGAAGACGGAGGCGGGCGCACCGGCCGGAATTTCATTGAGGCTTGGCATGAAGGGACCCTAGCGCATCATGAGATAGGCCGGAACGGTGAGCAGAGCGACCAGGACGGCGGCGCTCCCGATCGCTTCGACGACGCAGCAGCCCATCCGGCCGACCACCTCGACGACGAACGGATCGGTCGGGTCGAAGTTTCGCGCCGAGGAGGCAGGGCTCCTGACGTCGCCGACGTCCGAAAGCTTCGAGGCGAAGGTCTCGCCCTTCCGCTTGCGCCGGAGGCGCAGGCGCCGCCGGCCCGACCCACGGTTCACAGCGTCCTGGCGCGCTCCTCGACCTCGAAGACCTCGAGATGGTCGCCCGGCTTGATGTCGTTGGTGTCGGCGAGGAGCACTCCGCATTCGAGGCCCGCGCGGACCTCGGCGATGTCGTCCTTGAACCGGCGAAGCGACGAGATGGTCGTCTTGGAGACGATGACGTCCTCGCGGGTGAGGCGCGCGTGCACGCCCTTGCGGATGACGCCTTCGAGCACCAGCAGGCCGGCCGCCTTGTCCTTCTTGCCGGCCGGGAAGACCTCCTTGACCTCGGCCCGGCCGAGCACGGTCTCGATCATCTCGGGCCCGAGCTCGCCCGCCATCGCCTGCTTCACCCAGTCGGTGAGGTGGTAGATGACGTCGTAATAGCGGAACTCGACCTTGTTGCGCTCGGCCACTTCCCGCGCCTTGGCGTTGGGACGGACGTTGAAGCCGATGATCGGCGCACCGCTCGCCGAGGCGAGGATGACGTCGCTCTCGGTGATCGCGCCGACCCCCGCGTGGAGGATCCGGGCCTTGATGTCCTCGGTGGAGATGCGGTTGATCGCGCTGGCGATGGCCTCGACCGACCCCTGGACGTCGCCCTTGACGACCAGCGGGAACTCGATCGCCAAACTGGCCTTGGAGGCGAACATGTTCTCGAGGTTGACCGGTGCGCTGGTGGTGCGCTTGCGGTCGAGGACGCTCTGCCGGTAGGCGGCAACCTCGCGGGCGCGGGCCTCGTTCTCGACGACGGTGAGCGTGTCGCCGGCGGACGGCACGCCGGAAAGCCCGAGCACCTCGACCGGGACGGACGGCCCCGCTTCCTTCACCTGCTTGCCCTTGTCGTCGATCATCGCCCGGACCTTGCCCGGAACCGCGCCGACCACGAAGATGTCGCCGACCCGAAGCGTGCCGCGCTGGATGAGCACGGTGGCGAGCGGGCCGCGGCCCTTGTCGAGCTTGGCCTCGACCACCGCGCCTTCGGCGCTACGGTCGGGATTGGCCTTCAGCTCGAGCAATTCGGCCTGGAGCGAGATGGCTTCCAGCAGGCCGTCGAGATTGGTCTTCTTGAGGGCCGAGACTTCGACGTCCTGGACCTCGCCGCCCATGTCCTCGACCATGATCTCGTGCTGGAGCAGCTCCTCGCGCACCTTCTGGGCATTGGCGCCCGGCTTGTCGATCTTGTTGATCGCGACGATCATCGGCACGCCTGCCGCCTTGGTGTGGTTGATCGCCTCGACCGTCTGCGGCTTGAGGCCGTCGTCGGCCGCAACCACCAGCACGACGATGTCGGTGACGTTGGCGCCGCGCTGGCGCATCTCGGTGAAGGCCTCGTGGCCCGGGGTGTCGAGGAAGGTGATCTTCGACTTGTCGGGCAGGGCGACCTGATAGGCGCCGATATGCTGGGTGATGCCGCCGGCCTCGCCGGAAACGACGTTGGCGCCGCGGATCGCGTCGAGCAGCGACGTCTTGCCGTGATCGACATGCCCCATGATCGTGACCACCGGCGAACGCGGCTGCAGCGTCTCGTCGGCGTCGACGTCGGCCTCGGTCTGGATGTCCGCGTCGCTTTCGGAAACGCGAACCATGCGGTGGCCGAACTCCTCGATGAGGAGCTCCGCCGTGTCCTGGTCGATCGTCTCGGTGATGGTCACCGGCGTGCCCATCTTGAACAGCGCTTTGACGAGATCTGCGCCGCGCTCGGCCATACGGTTGGCGAGCTCCTGAACGGTGATCGCCTCCGGTACGATAACGTCGCGGACCTGCTTGGCGGACGGCCCGGACTGCTGGTGGGCCCTCTTCTCCTTCTCGCGCGAGCGGCGGAGCGCGGCGAGGCTCCGGGCGCGGCTGTCGTCCTCGCCCGAAAGGGCGCGGGTGACGGTGAGCTTGCCGGCGTGGCGGCGGTCGTCGCGCCCGCGGACCGGACGGGCCGGGGGCTTGGGCGCCGGGGCGTGGCCCTTGGGGCGGGCATGGGCCGGGCGGCGGTCCTCGTCCTCCTCCTCGGCGGCAGCGGCGGCGGGCGCCGGAGCCGCTTCGGAGGCGGGCGCGGGCTCGGCCGCACGGCGCGCCTCTTCCTCGGCGGCGAGCCGGGCGTGCTCGATCCTTTCCTCTTCGGCGCGCTTATTCTCCTCGGCGCGACGCTTCTCGTCCTCGGTCGCCTGCAGGGCCTGCCTGTCCTCGCGGCGGCGCGCTTCCTCGAGCTGGGAGAGCCGGGCTTCCTCGGCCTCGCGGAGAAGCTTGTCCTGAAGCTCGCGGCGGGTCGAGGCGTCGACCGGGCGCTGAGGCGGGGCCGGACGCGGCGCGGCCGGAGGCGCGGCGACGGGAGCGGCCGGCTTCGGCGCTTCGGGGACCGGCGCGGGGGCGGCTTCCTGGGCGGTCTGGGGCCCGAGGATCCGGCGCTTCTTGACCTCGACCACGACCGTGTTCGAGCGGCCGTGGCTGAAGCTCTGCTTGACCTTGCCGGTCTCGACGGTGCGCTTCAGGCCCAGCGGGGCGCGCGTTCCGAGCTTCGGCTTATCTGTCGTCTCGCTCATTATATTCCTTCGCTCACATTCCCAGCCGACGCGTCCGGCGTGCCCGTCGCAACGGCGCTTACCCCAGCCTCGGATCCGATAAAAGCGCGCCACCGCCCGAGCGCATGTTCGACACGCGCGGCGGCACCGCGATCAATTAGGGCGATATGTACCACATTCTGCCGCCCCAGCGCCAATGACAATATGGGTCTTTGCGCTGGAATAACCAACCCTTGCCCCTCTCGTCCGCCGACCCGCCAGGCCTGGTCGAGCTTGCGGTTGCCGTCCTCGCCGGCGTCGGCGGCGTGGAGGAGCAACTCGACCTCGCCCTTGCGCGCGGCATTCTCGATCCGGTCGGTTCCGGTGAGCAGGGTCCCGGAGCGCGCCTCGAGGCCGAGCCGGTCGAGCGCCGACTGCCTCAGCGCCGTCTCGATCCGCTCGCCGAGATCGTCGGGGATGCGGAGCGCGGCGCCCTTGAAGGCGCGGGCGAGGGCGCCGCGCAATTTCCCTTTCGACTGAGCGGCTTCGAGCGTCGCGCGGTCGACTCCGATCCACGCGCCGCGGCCGGGCGCCTTGGCGCGCACGTCCGGGAGCACCTCGCCGTCGGGGGAGAGGGCGAGGCGGATCAGATTGTCGCGGCCGCCATGCTCCCCGGAGAGGATGCACTTGCGCTCGGGAGTGTGGGCCGCGCTCATATTCCCCTCCCTGAATCCAGGGAGGGGTTAGGGGTGGGTGGGCCTCCACCGGCGGTGATTCTCCGGAGACGCACCCACCCCCGGCCCCTCCCTGCGTGCAGGGAGGGGGGAGCGTCATTGCGTCTGTCCCTAAAGCCTAGGGTCTCATTGGGAGGATTCCGCAACCGCGTCCTCCCCTTCATCCTCGAACCAGTGGGCCCTTGCAGCCATGATGATCTCGTTGCCCTGCTCGTCGGTCAGGCCGTATTCGGCGAGGATCCCGCCCTTGTCCTCGGGCCGGTTGCTCTCGCGCTGGCGGCGCTGCTCGGGGCGCTTCTTCTGGACCAGCTCGTCGGTCGCCAGATCGGCGAGGTCGTCGAGGGTCTTGATCCCCGCCTTGCCGAGGGTGACCAGCATCTGCTCGGTCAGGTAGGGCATCTCGGCCAGAGCGTCCTCGACCCCGAGCGCCCGGCGCTCCTCGCGGGACGCCTCCTCGCGGCGCTCGAGCGCCTCGGCGGCGCGGCTCTGGAGCTCGGTGGCGAGATCGTCGTCGAAGCCCTCGATCGAGGCGAGCTCGTCGAGCTGGACATAGGCGACCTCCTCGAGCGCTCCGAAGCCCTCCGCGACGAGCAGCTGGGCGAGCGTCTCGTCGACGTCGAGCTCCTTCTGGAACAGCTCGGAGCGCTCGATGAACTCGCGCTGGCGCTTCTCGGAAGCGTCGGCCTCGGTCATGATGTCGATCGCCGAGCCGGTCAGCTGCGAGGCGAGGCGGACGTTCTGGCCGCGGCGGCCAATCGCGAGGCTGAGCTGGTCGTCGGGCACCACCACCTCGATCCGGCTCTCCTCCTCGTCGATGACGACTCGGCTGACGGTGGCCGGCTGCAGGCCGTTGACGACGAAGGTGGCGAGGTCCTCGGACCAGGGGATGATGTCGATCTTCTCGCCCTGGAGCTCCTGGACGACGGCCTGGACGCGCGAGCCCTTCATTCCGACGCAGGCGCCGACCGGGTCGATCGAGCTGTCGTAGCTGATCACGCCGATCTTGGCGCGGCTGCCCGGATCGCGGGCCGCCGCCTTGATCTCGATGATGCCGTCGTAGATCTCGGGGACTTCCTGGGCGAACAGCTTCTTCATGAAGTCGGGATGCGCCCGGCTGAGGAAGATCTGCGGGCCCCTGTTCTCGCGGCGCACCGAGAGGATCAGCGAGCGCACCCGGTCGCCGACCCGGACGACCTCGCGCGGGATCTGCTGGTCGCGGCGGACGACTCCCTCCGCCCGGCCGAGGTCGACGACGACGTGGCCGAACTCGACCCGCTTGACCACGCCGGTGATGATCTCGCCGGCCCGCTCCTTGAACTCCTCATATTGCCGCTCGCGCTCGGCGTCGCGGACCTTCTGGAAGATGACCTGCTTGGCGGCCTGGGCGGCGATTCGGCCGAACTCGATCGGGGGGAGCGGGTCGACGATATAGTCGCCGACCACCGCGCCCGGCTGCAGCTTCTGGGCGTCGTCGAGGCTGACCTGCTTGAAATAATCGTCGACCGCCTCGACCACCTCGACGACCCGCCACAGGCGAAGGTCGCCGGAAGTACCGTCGAGCTTCGCGCGGATGTCGTTCTCGGCGCCGTAGCGGGCGCGGGCGGCGCGCTGGATCGCGTCCTCCATCGCCTCGATGACGATCGCCTTGTCGATCAATTTCTCGCGGGCGACGGCGTCGGCGATGGCGATCAGCTCGGCCTTGTTCGCGGACGCGACGGGAGCGCCCGGAGCGGTGGTAGCCATGGTCAGTCTTCCTCTGTTTCTTCTGTTTCTTCTGTTTCTGCGATCGGCTCGATTTCGTCGGCGCCTTCCGCGCTGAGCGGAGCGGTCGCCTTGATCAATCGGTCGGTCATCACGAGCTTGGCCGACTGGATCGCCGCGAACGGCAGCCCGGTCGGCCCGAGCCCCTGCACGTCGACGAGGACGGTCTCGCCCTCGGTTCCGGAAAGCTCGCCGGAGAACACCTTGCGCCCGTCGAGCTTCTCGGCGAGCACGATCCGGGCCTCGTGCCCCTTCCAGTCGTCATAATCCTTCAGCCGGGTAAGCGGCCGGTCGATGCCGGGCGAGCTCACCTCGAGCCGATAGGCATGCGGGATCGGGTCGCGTCCCGCCGCCTCGGCCTCGTCGAGCAGCTCCGACAGCCGCCGCGACAGCCGGGCGCAATCGTCGAGGGTGAGCTGGCGGGTGTCCGGCCGCTCCGCCATCACCTGCAGCGTCGGGTCCGAAGTCCCGCCGATCATCTTGACTCGAACGAGGCTCAGCCCCTCGGCTTCCGCCGCCGGCTCGATCAGCCTGGTCACTTCGTCAAGATCCGCCACACGCGCTCCGGCCATAACCAAAACCCTTCCGCGCCGGCCCCGTCCCCGGGACCAGCCTCAACGTCTAGCGATGTCGAGGAAGGTGAAGCGCATATAGGCGCGGCGGCGGCACGGGGCAAGCAGGGATTGGTCGCGATCCGGGTGACAATTGAAACCATTCTCTGCCGCCCGCGACATGCGGGGGAAACGGAAGCCATAGAAAGTGGCTTCCAGCCGCCTCCGCGGTCCAGTCGACATGAGGTGAGACCCGTGCACGCCCCGCTTTCCCCCGCCCCCATCCTTCAGCTCGGCATGGGCTTCTTCGCCTCCAAGGCCCTGCTCAGCGCCGTCGAGCTCGGGCTGTTCACCGAGATCGGCAACGAGTCGCGGACCGGCGCGGAGCTGGAGCGGGCGCTTGGGCTGCATCCCCGCGCGACTTACGATTTCCTCGACACGCTGGTCGCGGTCGGGATGCTCGAACGCGACGGCGACGGCGCTGCCGCCCGCTACGCCAATACCCCGGCGACCGCCCTCTATCTCGACCGCTCCAGCCCGCGCTACGTCGGCGGTATCCTCGAGATGGCCAATGCCCGCCTCTACCGCTTCTGGGCCGATCTCACCCCGGCGCTGAAGACCGGGCAGCCGCAGAACGAGGTTCGTCATTCGGGCAAACCGATGTTCGACGGGCTCTACGCCGATCCGGCCCGGCTCGAGCAGTTCATGGACGCGATGCGCGGAGTCTCGATGGCCAATTTCGAGGCCTTCGCCGACAAGTTCGACTTCGCCCCCTATCTGACCATGGCGGACATCGGCGGCGCCACCGGCCAGCTCTCGGCGAGCGTCGCCGCCCGGCACCCGCACCTCGCCTGCGCTTCCTACGATCTGCCGGTGGTGAAGCCGATCGCGGAGCGGCGCCTGCGCGAGGCCGGCCTTGCCGACCGGGTCGCCGCGCGGGAGATCGACTTCCTGACCGAGGAATTCCCGACCGCCGACCTGATCACGATGGGCATGATCCTCCACGACTGGAATCTCGAGCACAAGAAGATGCTGATCGCCAAGGCCTACCGAGCCCTCCCCGAAGGCGGAGCGCTGGTCGCCATCGAGAACATCATCGACGACGAGCGGCGCGAGAACGCCTTCGGCCTGCTGATGTCGCTCAACATGCTGATCGAGTTCGGCGACGCCTTCGACTTCACCGGCGCCGATTTCACCTCATGGTGCCTCGATGCCGGCTTCAGGCGCTGCGAGATCCTTCCGCTCGCGGGGCCGGACAGCGCCGCGATCGCGTACAAGTAACTTTTGCGGGGACAGTTACGTGACTGTCCCCTTTCGATTCAGGGATAGCTCTCCCTGCGCTCCTCTTCCTCCCGGCTCTCGCTCCCGGCCGCCTTGCCGTGCTCCCCGCCCGCGGCCGCCGGCTCCTTGACCAGGTCCGGCTTGAGCGGCGAGAGCACCCACAAGGTGAGCAGGGTGATCAGCGACAGGACGATGGCGACGTCGTAGCTGCCCAGCCCGACCGCGGTGCCGATCGCCCCGGTCGCCCACAGGCTCGCCGCCGTCGCCGTCCCCTTGACGCTGTCCTTCTGCCGGAGGATCGCGCCGCCGCCGATGAAGCCCATCCCGGCGATGATCCCCTCGAGGACCCGGGCCATCGCCCCGGGGTCGGCCGCCATCATCGTCTCGGTCGCCTGGACGAAGCCGCAGGCCGCCACGGCGACCAGCGGGAAGGTGCGAAGGCCGGCGCTGCGCTCCTCCTGCTCGCGATTCCAGCCGAGCGGGAAGGCGAGCAGGTAGGCCACGAAGAGCGCGGCGATATGCGGGACGATATCGAACGGGTTCGAGTCGAAAATCTCCGTCATGCCATTCCTCTTCTCATTGGCTTCCCCAGGGCGGCGGCGGCGGCGGGACCGGGCGGGCGAGGTCGAACTCGACCCTGAAGAAACGCCCGGGCCGGCGCAGCTCGTAGGCGAATGCCCGGCCACGCTCGACCTCCATCGCCCAGACGTTGGCGGTCGAGACGGGCAGCTTCTCGCGGATGAACAGCGCCTTCGACTCCGCGTCGGCGGGGAATTCCTGCCGCCGGGCGGTCCCCTCGCCGACTGTGTCGCCGCCATATTGGGTGAGCTTGTCCTCGCTCCCGTCCGAATGGCGGTGATCGTGCTTCAGCCTGAGGCCGGCCGCGGTGCGGGTGATCACCCAGGTGCGCGAGCGGTCCTCGCCGACGTGGAAGGGGATCCGGATCTCGCCGTCGCGGCACTCGCGCACATGCATGACCAGCCGCTTGCCGGCGAAGGCGGCGTCCGCCTCGACCGGCGGGCTTGCGACCCTCCCCTCGAACGCCTGCCCGCAGAGCCCGGCCAGCTGGCGCATGAAGCCTTCCCCGGCCGATTCCGGCGCGCTCTCGGTGGCGCAGCCGCACAGCAGCGCGCAAAGGAGAAAGGCCGCAGTCTTCGTCACGCTCCCGGCGCTAGCTCCATTTCCGCCGCTATGCCAGCGGCCGCGAGGCCTTGCCGGCGCGCCAGGCCGCGCTTGTTTCCTAGGCGGCCAAATCAGACCTTACCTTGCCTCAGCACGGCCGGAATGTCGCGTTGCGCGTGGATGACGCGCCAAACGTCGATGTGGTCATCCCGTTCGATGTAGAAAACGAAATAGGGAAATCGCCCTAGCAGGCGGCTTCGGAGACCAGAAACATCGTATTCCTCGCCAAAACGCAGGGAGCCGGTTCGAGGCCGTTCGCTAATGGCGCGATAGGCGGCACGCAGCGCTTCAGCAAATGCCCTGGCCACGTCCTCGCCCGCTTCGGCCGTGTAGCGATCGGCAATCGTATCGACGTCCAATTCGGCTGCCACGCGAGGCACGACAGGCTTCACGCGCGTTTTGCAGCCTGATCTGTGATCCGCTTATGGAGGCGATCGAAATAGGCGTCGTCCGCTGGCCCCCCCGGTGGCGACGCCGCGCCTTCGAGCAGCAGCTTGCGCAGGTGCTGACGGTCCTGGTCGTGACGGATGAGCTCGCGTATATATTCGCTGCTGGTGCTGTAGCCGCGCTCGACGACCTGTTCGTCGACGAAGCCCTTGAGGCTGTCGGGAAGCGAGATGTTCATCGTGGCCATGCTCCCCGGATAACAAACTTTGGCAAAGTCTGCCAATAATCGCGAGCAACGCTTAGCGCAAGCATCATGCCAGATTATAATGCTTTTCGAGCAAAGGAAAAGGCCGCCCCCTTGCGGGAGCGGCCTTCCGGGGACGGCGGTGGTGGGCCGTCCCCTGTCCCTCGCCGGGATCAGGCGATGCAGGCGTCGGCGTAGAGGAGCTGCTGGGCCTGCATCATGTCGAACACCGGGGCGTCCGACATGCCGCCGCCGCCGCCGGGGGGCGCGAAGGCGGCCATGAGCGACTCGGCGCCCGCCACCGCCATCGCCACCGAGGCGCTGCCCTCGGCCGCTCCCGTGATCGTGACGGTCACGATCGCCGTGTCGGACGAGCCCCAGCCGTCCGTGACGGTGTAGCTGAAGGTGTCGGTGCGGGTCTCGCCGGGGGCGAGGTCGATGTTGGCGGCGGAGTAGGTCAGAGTCTGCTTGAACGTGTCCATGACGACCGTGCCGTCGGTGCCGTTCGTGTCGAGCGACACGATCCGGCGGCTGGCGAGCCCGCTTTCGACGTCGTGGTCGTTCGAGATGAGGCTGGTCCACAGATTGCCGGTGGTCGCGCCCTCGCCGACCGCGACGACGTCGTCGACGGCGACGATCTGGTCGTTGATGCCGTGGATGACCATTCCGATCAGCTTCTTCTCGCCGTCGGCACCGACGACGTTGAAATAGCTCTCCATCTTCTGGTCGGGGAGAAGTAGGTCGAAGCTGTCATGGTCGGCGGCGAAGTTGAGGATTCCGGCGAAGTCGTCGAACTTGATCGACCCGCCCATGCTCGGCCCTTCGACGCCCTCGATGTTCATGTCGTAATAGTCCTGCAGGACCGACATCATGCCCTTCTTCTCGCCGTCCTCCTGGACGTAGAAATAGAAGTCCGGCGCCTGGGTGGTGCCGGCGATCTTGAGGGTCACCGTCGCGGTCGACGTGGCGCCGTCGGGGTCGGTCACCGTATAGGTGAACGTGTCCGTGGCGGTCTGGCCGGTCTTCAGGTCCGAGAAGATCGCTCCGGAGTCGTAGTGGACCTTGCCGTCCGCATCGACGGCGACGGCGGCGCCCCTGGCGGTGACCGCCTGGACATTGGTCACCTGCAGCTTCTGGCCGTCGGCGTCGGTGTCGTTGGCGAGGATGAGCGCGGTGAGGTCGGTCTTGCCCGCATCCTCGGCGAGCGCCAGCAGGTCGTTGACCGCGACCGGCGGGGTGTTCTGCGGCGAGACGCCGGAGATGATCACCGTCGCGGTGGCGGTGGAGGTGAGGCCCTTGGAGTCGGTGACCGTATAGGTGAAGCTGTCGGTCGCCTTCTCGCCATCCTCGAGGTCGGCGAAGATGTCGCCCGCGTCGTAATTCACCTTGCCGTCGGGGCCGACGGTGACGATCGCACCCTTGTCGGAGACGGCCTGAACCGCGGTGACCTGGAAGGAATCGCCGTCCGGATCGCTGTCGTTGGCGAGCAGTGAGTCGGTGACGTCGGTGGCGCCCCAATCCTCGTTGACGCCGAAGATGTCGTCGGCCGCGACCGGAGCCTGGTTCTGGGTCACGCCGGTGATCGTCACGGTCGCGGTGGCGGTCGAGACGTGGCCGTTGCCGTCGGTGATCGTGTAGGTGAAGCTGTCGGTCGCGGTCTCGCCATTGTCGAGGTCGGCGAAGATCGAGCCGGCGTCGTAGCTGACCTTGCCGTCGGGGCCGATGCTGACCGCGGCGCCCTGGGCGGAGACGGCCTGGACCGAACTGACGACGAGCGAGTCGCCGTCGGCGTCGCTGTCGTTGGCGAGCAGGATCGAAGTGACCTCGGTCTTGCCGGCGGTCTCGGCGAGGGTCAGCGCATCGTTCTGGGCGACCGGCGCGGCATTGGCCTGGATGAGGTCGACGAGCTTGAAGGTACCGTCGGAAAACTGGATGCGCTCGGCGCTGAACAGCCGGTCCTCGCCGTCGGGGCGGCCGGAGCGCAGGTCGCGGACGACGACGGCGCCGTTCACGCCCTCGAAGACTCGATAGTCGGAGCGCTTGCCGGCGTAGACGACGGTGTCCTGCCCGTTGCCGCCGTCGATGACGTCGTTGCCGGCGCCGCCCGAAATGAGGTCGCTGCCGTTGCCGCCGTCGAGATAGTCGTTGCCGGCGCCGCCGTTGATCGAGTCGTTGCCGTTGTCGCCGAAGATGCTGTCGTCCTGGGCGGTGCCGTTGATCGTGTCGGCTTTGTGGGTTCCGTTGAAGATAGCCATTGTCTGAGGTCCTTACGCTACAGGCCCGCAAGGCGGGCGTCGGGGTTTCGCCCCCGCCGGGCGGCGGAGGCTGCTGGGGTGGTGCCGAAAGAAGCTGGGAAGCGCGCGCTGCGCCGTGCGAGGTCAGCCTGCCAGGCTGCGGATACGGTTCATGATACGCTTACTCCCTGGCCGCCCGCCGCCACTGCGGCCGGTCGACCCGAAGCCATTTGCCGCCCGGGCTTTTCCGCGCGATGTCGCGGCCCGCACAGAAGTGTCTCAATTGTTTCGGCAAGGACGAACCGGAACCGGGTTACAGCGGGCGATGTTCTGCTACTTACGCCTATGCCCCGCTATTTCTTCAACGTCCGTGGCAACGGTTTCGAGGAGACCGACCTGGTCGGCCGAACCTGCGCGGACGACGTCGCCGCCCTCTCCGAGGCGCTGGGCGAGGCGGGCCGGGTGCTCAAGGACCTGCTCCGCCAGGACGCCCTGTCGAACTGCGGCGAGATCGAGATCGAGGACGAACGCCACCGCACCATCCTCACCCTGCCGCTGCGCGCGGCGGCCTACTAGCTTCTCGCTCCCGTTCGTGCTATGTTCGCGCATCCGTGATGCGGGGTAAGCCAATGATTCGTGCATGTCGGGCCAAGGCGAAGCGAGCGGGATCTCCCCGGCTGGAGGCCACGCCTGAAAACGTAGGATTTTCCCGTGCGATTCGCGTGACCTTCGTGTCTTTCGGGCGGTGGGCCCGCTGAAGGTTCATCGGAAGGCGTTTCTTCTCTATGGAAGCCGAACCTTATGAAACTTCCGTCCCCAGGGAGCCCCTGATGCGCAGCCTCGTCCCGCTTCTCCTCCTCGCCGCCTGCAGCGCCTCGAACGGCAGCGACGCCGCGGCCCAGCCGGCCGCGTCGGCGGAACGCCCCTTCGCCGTCCGGCAGGTCGCCGCGTTCGACGAGCCCTGGGCGATGACCTTCCTGCCGGGGCCGGGTTTCCGGGCGCTGATCACCGAGCGGAAGGGCAAGCTCAAGCTGCTCTGGAACAATATCGGCCGGGTCGGCGAGGTCGCCGGCGCGCCCAAGGTCGATTACGGCGGCCAGGGCGGCTTCGGAGACGTCGTCGCCCATCCCGATTTCGCCCGCAACCGGCTGGTCTACCTGAGCTGGGTCGAGGCCGGCAGCGGCGGCAATCGCGGCGCCGTCGTCGGCCGGGCGCGGCTGATCATGGAAGGGGCCGGGGCGCCGCGCCTCGACGGCCTGACCGTGATCTGGCGGCAGACCCCCAAGCTCGGCGGCCGCGGCCATTACGGCCACCGGATCGCCTTCGGGCCCGACCGCAAGCTCTATATCTCCAACGGCGACCGGCAGGAATTCACTCCTGCCCAGGACATGGGCGGCACTCTGGGCAAGATCGTCCGGCTCAACGAGGACGGCACCGTGCCGCGCGACAATCCGTTCGCCGCCCGCGGCGGAGTCGCCGCCCAGATCTGGAGCCTCGGCCACCGCAACCCGCTCGGCATCGCCTTCGACTCGAGGGGCCGCCTCTGGGACATCGAGATGGGCCCGAAGGGCGGCGACGAGCTGAACCTGGTCCTGCCCGGCAGGAACTACGGCTATCCGATCGTCTCCAACGGCGACCATTATGACGGCAGGGACATTCCCGACCACCCGACCCGGCCCGAGTTCGAGGCGCCCAAGGTCTGGTGGACTCCGGTCATCTCGCCGGGCGACATGATCTTCTATTCGGGCGACGTCTTCCCGCAATGGAAGGGCGACGCGCTGATCGCCGGGCTGTCGAGCAAGGCCCTGATCCGGGTCGACGTGGACGGCGACAGGGCCCGCGAGGCGGAGCGGTGGGACATGGGCAAGCGCATCCGCGAGGTCGAGCAGGGGCCCGACGGCGCCGTCTGGCTGCTCGAGGACGGCGAGGGAGGTCGGCTGCTCAGGCTGGCTCCGGCGAGCTGAGGCGCCTCACGCCTCGGCGAATTCGGCCTGGGAGTCGAGATAGGCGCGGAGGCGGTCGATCTGGCTGGGGTCGCGGACGCTCTTGCTGATGACGTAGCGGACCTCGCCGCGCGGCCCGAGGATGATCGTCGATCCGCCGTAATAGTCGAAGCCGGCGCGGCCGGCGCCGCCGGCCACGTGGCGCCGCTGGATCACCTCGGCGACCAGGTCGAAGACGATCTGGCCGTCCGGCCCGACCCGGCGGGAGGAGCGGATCGATTCCACCCTGGGGCGGTCGACGGTGTCGCCCTCCAGCTTCGGATCGCCGGGCTCGGCCAGCCCGAACTCCGCCATCCGCTCGGGCGCTGTGACGAAGCGGCCGAGGATGGCGGCCTGGCGGCGAAGCTCCCCGGCGCTCGCCGGGCTGGCCGGATCGCCGGAGAATTTGAGCTCGGCGAAGTTGAGCCGGGGCTCGACCATCTCCTCCCCCCACGGCGCCCGCCACAGCAAAGCGTCCTCGGACAGCGACTCGACTCCGCGCGGATAGATGCCGCGGCGGATGAAGGCGTCGATCAGCGCCTCGCGATAGGCCCAAGGATCGTCCGGGACGAGCTCGAAGTCGGCGGTGACGAGCGCCCTCAGATACTCGCCGAAGTCGATCCCGACCGGCGGGCAATAGTCGATCGCGCGGATGCAGATCGACAGGAAGTGGCTGGCCAGCCGGCTGGCGAGATGGGCGAGCTGGTCGATCAGGTCGGCGGGCAGCGCCGCGCCCTTGGGGATCAGGCCGGAGCCGCCGGTGGCGAGCCGGATCAGCGGCTCCGCCTTGCGCTGGTAGACGGTGAACAGCGCCTCGAGGATAGCGGAGAGCAGGACCGTTCCCATCGCATAGGTGTCGAGCTGGGGATCGAAGCGCGCCGGCCGCTCGCCGAAATTCGGCTCCCGCTCGACGAACTTGCCCTCGCTCTGAGCGAACTGGAAGCCGAAGCGAAGGAAGCCCGGATCCTCGTGGAAGCTGCCGCCGGTCCGCCGGATCGCGTCCTTCACCACCTCGCTGTAGGAGAAGCGCTGAAGCACCGCGACGAGGTCGGCGAAGGCCTCGTGGAAGGCGTCGATCTCCTTGTGCGCGTCGAAGTCGAAGCGGGCCCGAAGCCCGTCGAGCAGGGCGTGGGTGACCTCGTGGGCGACCACGTCGTGCGACAGGCACAGGAAGATCCGCCCCTTCGGCGGCACCCGGCCGGCGACGTCGGAGCTGGCATCGTACCAGCCGAACCGGATCTCCGCGCTCTGCGAGTCGTAGAAGGCGCGCCGTTCGTTCGCCACGCCGTGCGGGTAGAGCTTCAGCCGGGGCTTGCCGAAGCTCCAGACGATCTCGCGGCCGAGCGCGACCCGGAAGGCCGAATAGGTGCTCGTCGCCACCGCATAGACCATCTGATGGTGGAAGACCGGATCGGACGGCGCTGGCTCCCGGCCGCTTCGGATCAGGATTCGCCGGTCCTCGAGGTCCACCTCGTAGCAGCCGGGCTCCTTCGCGCCGCGCGTGCGTGCCGGGACGTAGCGGCCGAGCGGCCCCGTCGACTCGCCAACGACCTCGAAGCGGCGGCCGACGGGCCCCGGGTCGAGCGGCTCGTAGGGGACGTTGATCGTCGCGACGGCGCCCTCGAGCCGGCGGCGCACGGGATCGACCGTGTAGATCTTCAGTGGACGATAGATCGGATCGCCCTTGCGCCGCTCGTAGCTGCGCGCCTGGACCGGATCGCCGCCGAAGCCGCTGCCCAGGTCGAACGCCGTTCCGACGCCTTCGTCCCCGGCGGGGCCCGCCGCCGGCGTCGCGGCCGGGGCCGCTTCGTGGCTCTGCGAGACGGCGCTGGTCGCGGCCGGGGTGCTGGTCGAGATGTTGTCGCCGCCCATGCCGGCCTCCCCCTGCCCGGCCCTAGACTTCGGCGACGGCGGAAAGCGGCGGTCCGTAGACCTGCTGCGAGCCGCTCCGGTCGAGGTCGGTGATCCGAAGGTCGCTGCTGCCGACCTCGCCGCAGAAATAATGCATGACCGACTGCGGGTCGTATTTGCCGAGGTTGCGGGTATCGAACAGCTCCTCGTCCGGGCAGTCCGGCGGCGCCTCGCTCCGGATATGCTCGTGGCGGAAGCCGAGGACGTGGCCGAGCTCGTGCCGGAACACGCCGACCGGATCGAAGCTCGTCGTGTAGTAGCTCGGATCCACCAGCACGTGGCGGCGGTCCTTCGGATCGTTGGGGAAGAAGGCCGCGGCGATGAACTCGCCGCCGGCGTCGAACGCCCTGACCGTGAACAGCGCGCCCTCGGGGGCGGTGCCGGGCCGGCCGTCGAGCTCGCTCATATGCTTGAAGTCGACTCCGCAGGTCTGCTCCCACTCCAGGCAGGCGGCCCGCATCGAGCTCACCACCAGCTCGTAGCTCTCCTGATCGGGGAACGTCTCGCGGATCACACGGTAGGAGAGCACGGTGCCCGGCCGCCAGCGGACGATCTTGCCGCCCTGGGTCTGGGCGACGAGGCCGCGGGTGTTGCCCTCGAGGCGGATCGTGCCGAGACCGGCCTCGCTGGCGGCCCTGCGGGCGGCGCGGAGCTTCTCGCGGGCCTCGCGCTCGAGGCTGTAGGTGGCGAGCTGCGCCTCGTCGAGCAGGGTGTCGCCCTCGGCGACATAATAGGTCTTGCCGTCGATCACGACCTTCTTGAGGCTGTTCTTCAGCCTGGCGAACAGCTCCGAGCCTTCGGCCATGTCGCGAAGGGCGGAATCGGCGCCGAGCGCGCGGGTCGAAACGCTCGCGCCGCTCTCGGGCACGTCCAGCCTCGCCGCCTGCTTGCCACGTTCGTCGGTCATCCCCTGCCTCCCGTTAGATATCGATGAACTCCACGTCGTCGGGCGGATCCTTCTCGACGATCTCGCGCTGCGCCGCCTCGACCTCGGCGGCGTCGGCACGACCCTTCGTCACCGCCCAGTTCAGCATCAGCTCGCTCTCGTCGATCAGCCTGTCGCCTCCCGAAGTATAAAGCTTCCGCCCGTCCACGGTCACAGCGCGCTGCCGCGACCGCCATTCGCCGAAATCCGAATCCGACGCGATCTTCTCGTAAAGACCGAGCCTCGACAAGGTCCGCTTCGCAAGCGACTCTTCACTCCGCACCCGCGAACAGCCTCCGACTCGGAATTCCATCCGTCATCCGCATAACATGGAAGGGAACCGGAGCCTACGCGCCGGCTGGCGGCGATCGCCTCGCCGGCCTTCAGTCCGCCGGGCGGCGGCGGTAGCGGAAGTACCAGACTTCGTGGCCCTTGCGCCGGGCCTTGGCCTCGTAGCGGGTTTCGGGCCAGCCGCCGGGGCGGTTGAGGAAGTCGGCGGGGCTCTCGGCGAGCCAGTCGAAGTCGCGGCGGCCGTTCATCACCATCATCGCCCAGCGGCAGTAGGTCGGATCGTCGGTGCCGAGGCGCAACTCGCCGCCTGGCCTCAGCTTGGCGGCGATGAGGTCGAGCGGACCGGGATTGACCATCCGCCGCTTGGCATGCCGGGCCTTGGGCCAGGGGTCGGGATGGAGCAGGTAGACGAACGACAGCGCCTCGTCCGGCACCCGTTCGAGCACATCGAGCGCGTCGCCCATGTGGAGTCGGATATTGCCGAGGCGCTGGTCGCGAATGTGCTGGAGCGCCCCGACGACTCCGTTGAGGAAGGGCTCGGCGCCGACGAAGCCGTGGTCGGGAAGCAGGTCGGCGCGCCAGGCGAGATGCTCGCCCGAGCCGAAGCCGATCTCGAAATGGAGCGGCCGGGAGTCGCCGAACAGGCTCTGCGCGGTCACCGGCCCGTCCGCCGGGACGCTCACCGCCGGAAGCAGCCGCTCGAGCAGCTCGGCCTGGCCGCCGCGCAGCTTGTGGCCCGAGCGGCGGCCGTAGAGTCGGCGGATGGTACTGGGATCGTTCACCCGCCAGCGCCTAGGCCGGCTTCGACCCGAAAGCCAAGAGGGGCCTGGATGATGAAGATCGCATTCCCGTTCGCCATGCTCGCGGCGCTCGCCGCCGCGCCGGCCCTCGCCACCAGCGGCCTGCAATGCCGCCCGACGAGCGGGAGCGGCCCGGTCCTCGACCTTCTCGTCGGCCACGGCGCCGGGCCGGCGCTGGTCGCGGCGCGCCTCGGCGGCAAGCCGATGACGGTCGCCCAGAGCTGGATCGACCCGCACCACCTGTGGCTCGACCTCGTCGACGCGAATGCCACCCGCTACGAGGGCAAGCTGCGCGCCATCTTCCAGCCGAAGCTGCGCGGACGTCCGGCGCTGGGGACCCTCGTCCGCGGCGGCCGCACCTACCGCGTGCGCTGCGTGGAATCCTAAGGCGGCCACGGAGGAGTGGAAATCGGCGGCGGGCGGCGATAACCGTTGCCGATGACCGATCTCGACGCCTTCATCGCCCGCCTTCCCAAGGCCGAGCTTCACATGCATATCGAGGGCAGCCTCGAGCCCGAGCTGATGTTCGAGCTGGCTCGGCGCAACCGGGTCGAGATCCCGTTCCGGAGCGTCGAGGAGGTGCGGGCGGCGTACAGCTTCTCCAACCTCCAGGACTTCCTCGACATCTACTATCAGGGCGCCGAGGTGCTTCGAACCGAGGAGGATTTCCGCGATCTCGCCTCCGCCTATTTCGACCGCGCCGCCGCCGACGCGGTGACCCATGCCGAGATCTTCTTCGACCCGCAGACCCATACCGACCGCGGCATCCCGTTCGCGGTGGCGGCCGAGGGCCTGCTCGCCGGCATGGCCGAGGCGCAAGAGCGGCACGGCCTCAGCTCGAAGCTGATCCTGTGCTTCCTCCGGCACCTCGACGAGGAGGCGGCCTTCGCCACCCTGCGCGACGCCGAGCCCTGGCTCGACCGGATCGAGGCGGTGGGGCTCGATTCGTCGGAGCTCGGCCATCCGCCCGAGAAGTTCGCCCGGGTCTTCGCGGCGGCCGCGGAGCGCGGGCTCAGACGCGTCGCCCATGCCGGCGAGGAGGGGCCGCCCGACTACGTCCGCCAGGCGCTCGACCTGCTCCACATCGACCGGCTTGACCATGGCAACCGCTCGCTCGAGGATCCGGAGCTGGTCGAGCGGCTGGTCCGAGAGGGCGTGACCCTCACCGTCTGCCCGCTCTCCAACCTCAAGCTGTGCGTCGTCGGCGACATGGCCGACCACCCGATCGACCAGATGCTCCGCGAAGGCCTGAAGGCGACGATCAACTCGGACGATCCGGCCTATTTCGGCGGCTATATAAACGACAATTACCGGGCGGCGACCGCGGCCCGGTCGCTCGATCGCGACCAGCTGGCGACGCTGGCGCGCAACAGCTTCGAAGGCTCGTTCCTGGATGAAGCGGACAAGGCGGCCCAGATCGAGCGGCTGGAGGCTTATCTGGCTCAATAAGGAAGCAGGCCGCCGGATTCCCCTCTCCCGCTCTTCGCGGGAGAGGAGGGGCCCGCCGCGAAGCGGTGGGAGGTGAGGGTCTTTTCCGCAGAGTCAGCAAGACCCTCACCTCCCAAGCCTTCGGCTTGGGCCCCTCCTCTCCCGTAAGCACGGGAGAGGGGTTCTATGCCGTCACTCCGCCTCGCGGCCCTCTTCGACGATCCTCTGGACGGCGGGATAGGGCATGATGTGCCGCCCGTCCGGCCCGGCCGTGAACGAGGTCTGGGTCGGATAGGCGAATTCGACATCGAGCTCGGCGAAGCGGCTCAGGATGCCGAGCATGACCGACTGCCGGGTCTGCAGGAAATCGGGAAGATCGGCCGCCTCGACGAAGAAGACCAGCTCGAGGTCGATCGACGAGACGTTGAAGGCGGTCACATGCGCCCGGTCGAAATGCGCGAGCGGTTCGCGCTCGACGATCGCCCGAAGCTCGCCCGGAAGCTGGCCGAGCACCTCCGGGGGAGTCCGGTAGACGAGCTGAAGCGTGAGCAGGGCCCGCCGCCGTTCCAGCCGGGTCCAGTTCTGGACCAGGGCATTGAGGAGGTTGGCGTTGGACATGATCGCCTCCTCGCCGTTGACCGCCCTTATGCGGGTGCTCTTGAGCCCGATTCGCTCGACGGTGCCCGTCATCGGCGGATTGCCGAAGGTGATCGTGTCGCCTCGGCGGAAGGGCTTGTCGAAGATGATCGAGAGCGCCGCGAAAAGGTCCCCGAAGATGCCCTGGGCGGCGAGGCCGATCGCGATTCCGCCGATGCCGAGGCCGGCCACCAGCCCGGTGACGTTGACCCCGAGATTGTCGAGGATTAGGATGACCGCGATCGCGAACAGGGTCACCGTCACCAGCAGCCGGATGATCCCGATGGCCGAGGCGAGCGTGCCCTGCTCCTGGTCGCCGGTGCGGTGGGCGACGTAGCCGAGGATCAGCTCCCGCGCCCAGATCGCCGCCTGCAGCGACGCCGCGATGACGAAGCCGACATGGATAGCGCCCATCAGCGCCGGGGGGGTGCTGGCATGGTCGGCGACCAGCTGCGCCGACGTCAGGACGATGAAGAAGATCTTCGTCTTGGCGAGCGCTCGGGCGAAAATGGCCGGCCAGTGCGGGTCGCCGTCGAGCCGGGCGATCAGCCTGCAGCCGAGCGAGCGGACCGCGAGCATCGCCAGAGCGATCGCGATCCCGATCGCCGCCGCGACGAGGATGCCAACGAGATTGCCGCTGACCCAGGTTTGAGCCTCGACCGCGAGCGCGCTGCTCTTCTCGACGAAATTCGATGTCGTTGCTGCCATCAGGCGGCCTTTGCAGGAACTTTGCCCTTTTCGTCCAGCTTCGCCTGCTCTTTCGGGAGCGCATCGAGGAACTCGACCAGGCCGCGCTCGGCCGAGCTCAGATATTTGGACGCGCGCGGCAGCGGCCGCTCGCCGATCGCTCCGGCGTCCCTGGCGGCCTCGATCAGAGCCGGATGGACATAGGATTTGCGGCTGATCGCGGCGGTGTTGCCGAGCGCCTCCGCGACCGGCTCGATCACGCTCTTCAGCTTGACCGTGCCGTGCTTCCTGTAGCGGCGGATCATCTCCTCGAAGGCGATGGTGCTGGCACCCCAGGTGCGGAAGTCCTTGGCGGTGAATTCGTCGCCCATCGCCTCCTTTATATAGGCGTTGACGTCGGTCGAAGTGACCGGACAGATTCCGCCGTCGTCATTCACATATTCGAACAGATTCTGCCCCGGCAGGTCCTGGGTCTTCCGGGCGATCCGGACGAGGTTGCGGTCGGTGAGGGTGACGGTGCGCTTGACGCCGTGCTTGCCCGTATAGCTTATCTTCAGCCGGCCGCGCTCGACCCTGGCGTGCCGGTTGCGCAGCGTCGTCGCTCCGAAGCTCTTGTTGTCCTTGGCATATTCCTCGTTGCCGACCCGCATCCTCGTCTCGTCGATCAGCCGGACCACGGCGGCGAGCACCGTCTCGCGCGCCGTCGGCTTGCCCTTCAGGTCCTCCTCCACCTTCTTGCGCAGTTTCGGCAGGGCGCATCCGAAGGCGGCGAGCCTCTCATATTTGGCCGCTTCCTGCTGCGCCCGGAAATCGGGATGGTAGCGATATTGCTTGCGGCCGCGGGCGTCGTAGCCGGTCGCCTGGATATGGCCGTTGGGCCTGGGGCAGAACCAGCAGCGCTCGTACGCCGGCGGCATTCCGACGGCGTTCAGCCGGTCGATCTCGTCGCGGTCGGCGATCCGGCTGCCGTCGGGCGTGAAATATTGCCAGTAGCGCCCCTTGCGCTTGCGGGTGATGCCGGGAAGGGACTGGTCGTCGACGAAGCAGAGCATGGGCCGTGTAAGCGCCCGCTCGCCCGCTTCGTTCCGGAACGCCGCGCGGCGCTTTTCCGTTGAGGGCGGCGAAGGAGGATTTCATGCCCAACATTTCCGATGCCAGGATCCTGATGATCGCCACCGACGGCTATGAGGATTCGGAGCTGCTCGAGCCGCGGCGGATCCTTCGCGAGCGCGGTGCCGAGGTCACCCTGGCGTCGCTGGAGCGGGGCGAGGTCGAGGGGGACAACGGGGCGAGGGTCGAGGTCGACCGGACGATCGACGAGGTCGAGGCTGGCGATTACGACGCTCTCGTCCTGCCCGGCGGAACCAAGAATCCGGACAAGCTGAGGATGGACGAGCGGGTGGTGGCGACGGTCCGTGCCTTCGCCGAAGCGGGCAAGCCGGTCGCCGCCATCTGCCACGGCCCGTGGCTGCTGGTCGAGGCGGACGTGGTGCGCGGCCGCACCGTCACCGGCTGGCCGTCGATCCGGACCGACCTGCGCAACGCCGGGGCGACGGTGATCGACCAGGAAGTGGTGATCGACGGCAACATCGTCACCAGCCGCAAGCCCGAGGACATTCCCGCCTTCACCGAGGCGCTGATCGTCCTCTACGAGAACGCCGAGGCGCCGCTCGAGACCGTCTGAACCCCGCCCGTCATCCCGGCGAAGGCCGGGACCCATGAAGCGGACCTCGCAGGTCCGCCGGTAGCGGTGTTCCTGGATCTCGGATCAAGTCCGGGATGACGGCTCATTCCGCGGCGGCGAGCACCGCCTGCCTCGACAGGCGGCGGTCGAACGCCCGGTTCAGCAGCCGCTGCGCGGGCCGTTCGACGCCGTGATAAAGCGCGATCGAGGCGGCCAGCGTGAGCAGCAGGAAGAGGCCGATCAGCGGCGGCGCCACGTGCGCCGGATCCGCGACGAACAGGATCTTGAAAAGGATGTAGAGGAGGAAGTGGACGAGATAGGTCGAGTAGCTGATCTCGCCGAGATAGACGATCGGCCGGGCGGCGAGCGGGTTGCCGGGCCGGTCCGCGGTCAGCGCCAAAGCGAGCAGCAGCCCGGCGAGCAGCATCGGCACGACCAGCGTCTCGGGCGCGGAGATCGCGAAGCCGATGAGCAGCGACGCAGCGACAAGGGCGGCGGCGAGAGCGGCGGCAAGGCGCGGCTTGGCGCACCAACGCTGCCACAGTGCGCAGACGATCGTCCCCATGGTGAATTCCGTCACCGCCCGGAGCAGGCCGAAGCGCGGCACGTCCTGGCCGAGCAGGGTGGCGCCGCTCCACCCCATCACCGCCGGGATGAGGAGGGCGAGGAGGAGCAGGGCCGCGACCGCCCAGGCCGGCGAATGCCTCCTCCAGTCGACGGCGAGGACGAGCAACGGCAGGAGCAGATAGGCCGCGGCCTCGCCGCTGATCGACCAGGAAGGATCGTTCCAGGTCAGCTCGCTGGTGAACCCCCAATTGTGGACGAGGAGGACGTGGAGCGGCAGCTCCGCCCAGGGATAATGGACCGGATTGAGCTCGCCGGTGGCGGCGACCACGGAGGCGAAGACCACCATCGCCGCGAGCATGAAGAGGTGGAGCGGCCAGACCCTCGCGACCCGGCGGCCGAGATATCCGGGCACCGCCTTGAGCCCCTCGCGGCGGAGGCGATCCGAATAGTTGAGCCACAGGACGAAGCCCGACAGCATGAAGAAGAGGTCGACCGCGAGATAGCCCTTGGCGAGGGCAAGGTCCGCCCAGGCCGGCAGGTGCGGCGCGGCGCCGAGCCGGATGTGGTAGAGGACCACGAACCAGGCGGCGAGGCCGCGGATGCCGGTGAGCGCCGGAAGATCGGCGCGCGGATCGGCGGGCGCGCCGCTCATGCGGCGACCGGCCCGGGCGCGGCGCCGGCCGAGGCCGCGGCGAACCCGGCGCGGGGCCGCTCCGCCCGCTCGCGCCGGGCGACCAGATTGTCGAGGCCGATCTGGGCGCCGAGGATCATGAAGGTGAACGGCTGGTAGGCGATCGCGACGAACGAGGCGCCGACGAGATAGACGATCTGGAAATGCTGGAGCGCGGTTGCCAGCGGCGCGATCCAGGCCTTGTCGTCCTCGGCCTTCCGGTAGCGGCGCCGGAGCACCTCCATCCTGACCAGTCCGGCGATGTGGATCAGCAGGAACAGGGCGAGGCCCGGGAAGCCCTGCTCGCCCAGCATCTCGAAATAGGAGCTGTGATAGGCGCGCGATTCGTCCAGGCTGGTGCGCGCGGTGATCGTCTCGACCCCGCCCGAGCTCTGGGTGGCGACCGTCTTCACCTCTATCTTGTTCTGGCGATAGGCGCCGAAGCCCCCGCCCAGCGGATTCTCCTGCGCGTAATCCCAGGTCCAGGCCCAGACGGCCAGGCGCACTCCGGCCGAATTGTCCGACTGATAGCCCTGGATGGTCGACATCCGGCCGGTGAAGGAGGCGGGCAGGAACGGCACCGAGCCCAGGACGAGCAAGGCCGCCCCCGCGAGATAGAGAAAGCGGCGCTTGACGTCGCGCAGCATGAGCAGGCCGAGCACCGCGATGCAGACGAGGCCGGTCCGGGCCTCGGTGCCGATCGGCATCAGCAGGCAGGAGAAGACGAGGCCCGCGGCGAAGGCCTTCACCCGCCAGTCGGGAGGGAAGACCGTCCCGAAGCGCGCCAGCCACAATATGATCGGGATGAGGGCGATCGCGACGGTGGAGATGGTGCTGCTCTCGTAGAGGTTCGAATTGTTGGTCACCATCAAATTGAGGACGCCGTAGCCGCCGCCGGACGCCACCGTCTTCAGCCCTCCGACGATGACGATCGTCGCCGCCGACAAGGTGAGGAACAGAAGGACCGCCTCGATCCTCAGCTTCGAGCGAAGGGTCAGAGGCAGGAAGATGGCGAACATCAGCGCCTTGGAGGCCCAATCCCATTTCTCCGCCGCCTCGATCGGGAAATCGGCATTGGCGGTCGTGTAGAAGGTGTAGCCGAGCAGCATCGTCAGCAGCGCCTGGCGGACGGTGAAGCCGACCTGGGTCTTCTTCTCGAACAGCAGCCAGCTGCCGATGGCCAGGCAGCCGACGACCAGCGACAGCTGCACATTGTTCAGAAGGTAATAGGAAAGGCGCTGCGGCGCGACCGTGTCGATATAGGCATAAGCGAGGACGAACAGGAACGGCCGGCGGAAGCCGAGCCCGACCAGCGCTACGAGGAAGGCGACGAAGGCGAGATCACGCATCCGAGACGCCCTTGCGGAACGTCCAGCCGCGTCTTTTCGGGGCGGCGGGATCCGCACCGGGCGCCGGATCCTCGTCAAGATCGGGCCGCGACAGAAGACGCCAGGCGACGAGCAGCAACAGGCCGTGGG
This sequence comes from Allosphingosinicella sp., assembly GCA_036388575.1. Classification (GTDB taxonomy): domain Bacteria; phylum Pseudomonadota; class Alphaproteobacteria; order Sphingomonadales; family Sphingomonadaceae; genus Allosphingosinicella. The sequence continues at coordinate 1,833 of DASVRO010000068.1, read as the reverse complement.
TCAGGGCAAGCGAGAAACTGTCGATCATTGGAGCCGTCCCTGCCCACGCTTCATCGCCCCTCCCTAGACCTGCCCGGTTGACGGGCCGTTAAGCTTGCCGTGGCAGAGACGGAGGGCGATGGCAGCGCTCTTCCTCATCCGTACCCGCGATCCCGATTCCGCGCAGGCGGCGATCGACGGCGCTCGCACGCAGTTCCAGCGGCACGGCTTTTCCGGCCTCACCGAAAGGAGCCTGCCCGGCTGGCGCCTCCTTCACGCGCCGCACATCATCGGCGGCCCGGAAAGCTTCATCGAGGATGGCGACGACATGGTCGCCGTCGCCGGGACCCTCAGCTGGGACGACCTGATGGGCCGCCCGGCGCTCGAGGCGCTGCTTCGCGACTGTTCGCTGCCCGAGCCGGACTGGTCGCGGCTCGGCGGCCAGTTCGTCGCTTTGGTCCGGCGCCAGGGACGCTGCTTCCTGCTCACCGACCATTTCGCCATGTTCCAGCTCTTCCACGATGCGGACATGAGCCTGTTCTCGACCTCGCTTCTGGCCGCGGTCGGCGCGCTTCCCCGGGTCTCGTTCGACCCGCAGGGGGTCTATGAGCTCGCTTTCAACGTCACCGCGATCGGCGACGACACGATCTTCAACGAGCTCAAGATGCTCGGGCCGGACCGGGTCGTCGAGCTCACGTCCGACGGGGCCCGTCCACATGCGGTGGCCAAGCCGTTGCCCGGCAGCGTGGCCGCGATGCCGATCGCGGAGCGGCTCGAGCGGCACCGGGCGCCACTGGCCGCGGTCGTCCGCCGTCACGTCCGCCACTTCGGCGACCACGTCCACTGCCCCCTCTCCGGCGGCCTCGACTCCCGCCTCGTGCTGGCCGCTCTGCGCGCCGAGGGATGCCGTCCGCGCACCTACGTCTATGGCGGCCCGAACGACGGCGACGTCCGGATCGCACGGCTGATCGGCGAGGCCCAGGGGTTCGACGTCGAGTGGCTCGACAAGGAGACGGCGCGGCGGCTCTCGCCCGACGAGTTCCCCGAACAGGTCGAGCGCAATTTCCAGGAATATGACGGCCTCCCCAATTTCGGCGAATTGTTCGAGAACGGAAGCAACGCGGCCGCTCGCGACGCTCGGCACGAAGGCGGCGCGCTTTCGGCGAGCGGCGGCTGCGGCGAGATTTACCGCAACTTCTTCTATCTGCCCGACCGGCAGGTTTCGGCGGGCGCGGTCGGGCGCACCTTCTTCGCGCGCTATTCCAGAAGCGACGTGACCGGCGAGTTCGACGAGCGCGCCTTCCTTCGCGCCATCGAGGACAAGATCCTCGCCGCGCTCGGCCTCGCTGGGAGACGCGGCCGGCTGCCGCGGGCGGTGACCGAGCAGATCTATCCCCGGGTCCGCTGCCGCGGCCTGTTCGGCCGCGAGATCAGCCTCGAGGGCCGCTACGGCGCCTATCTGGTGCCTTTCCTCGACCGCGACGTCGTCGCCGAGGCCATGACCCTGCCTCTCGAGCTCAAGAATGCCGGCCGGTTCGAGGCGATGCTGCTCGAGGCAATCGACCCCGCGCTGGCCCGTCTTCCTTCCGTCTACGGCCACGATTTCGCAACCCCGCCGACGTTCAGGCACCGCTTCGACGAATGGTCGACCCGAGTCCGGCCGGTCTGGCTCCGGCAGAAGAGCTATGCGCTTCGGCGGCGGCTCGGGCCGGTGGCGGACGAGCATGGCGGCCTGCTCAGCCCGGACTATATGGGCCGGGTCGTCGACCTCGATTTTCCGGTGATGCGCCGCTTCTTCCACATCGGCCGGATCAACGATTCGAGCCTGATGCGGCGGATCGCCAATCTGGAATA
>DASVRO010000067.1:0-27594 GCA_036388575.1 Allosphingosinicella sp. | reverse complement strand
CATCCCGGGCTTCTGGGCGCCGACCGATGCCGCCTGGGGCGTCGAGAACCGCACGACAGCGCTGCGCGTCATCCCGGGATCGGAAAAGTCGCAGCGCGTCGAGTACCGGGTCGCGGCCGCGGACATCAACCCCTACATCGCGCTCGCCGCCGCCATCGGCTCAGGTCTCTGGGGCATCGAGAACCGGATCGATCCGGGCGAGCCCATCCAGGGCAATGCCTACGAGGTGAAGCATCGGCCCGAGCGCGCCCTGCCGCGTTCGCTCGGCGAGGCGGCCGAGCGGCTCAGGGGCTCCGAGGCCGCGCGCCAACTGTTCGGCGACACTTTCGTCGACCACTATGCCGCGACGCGCGAATGGGAAGAGCGGGAGGCGCGAAAGGCCATCACGGACTGGCAGCTCGCCCGCTATTTCGAGATCATCTGACTTGGACGAGCTGATCTGCCTCTCGCCCGTCGACGGCCGGGAATATGCGCGGCGACCGCTCGCGACCGATGCCGAGGTCGAGCGAGCGCTGGAGCGGGCGCGGCGGGCGCAGGGCGATTGGGCGCAGGTGCCGCTCGGCGAGCGCTGCGCGGCGATCCTGCGCTTCCTCGCCGCGATGGAGTCGCTCAACCCCGACATCGTGCCCGAGCTCGCCTGGCAGATGGGCCGGCCGGTGCGCTACGGCGGCGAACTGCGCTCGCTGGCCGAGCGGGTGCGGGCGCTGGTCGATATCGCGCCGGCCGCGCTGGCGCCCTTCGTCGCCGAAGCCGGCCGCTCGGCGGTGCGGGTGCCAGTCGGCCTCGTGCTGGTGATCGCCCCCTGGAACTACCCCTTCCTCACCGCCGCCAATACGATCGTCCCGGCGCTGCTCGCCGGCAACGCCGTCCTCCTGAAGCACGCCGCCCAGACGCCGCTGGCCGGCGAGCGCTTCTCCGAGGCGCTTGGGATCGCGGGCCTGCCGGAGGGATTGTTCGCCAACCTCTTCCTCAGCCATGAGCAGACGGCAAGGCTGCTCGGCTCGGGCCTCGTCGACCATGCCACCTTCACCGGCTCGGTCGAAGGGGGAAGGGCGATCGAGCGGGCGGCGGCGGGGTCGTTCACGACCCTGACGCTCGAGCTCGGCGGCAAGGACCCGGCCTATGTGCGGGCGGATGCGGAGCTGGCCGGCGCCGTCGAGAGCCTCGTCGACGGCAGCTTCTACAACAGCGGCCAGTCCTGCTGCGGCGTCGAGCGGATCTACGTCGACGAGGCGGTGTGGGAGCCGTTCGTCGACGGCTTCGTCGCGGCCGCTTCGCAATATCGCCTCGGCGATCCGCTCGATCCGGACGTTAGCCTCGGCCCGATGGCGAGCGCTCGCGGCGCCGGCTCGGTGCGCGAGCAGGTCCGCCAGGCGGTCGCGGCCGGCGCGACCGCTCATATCCCGTCGCAGCTCTTCCCCGCGGACGTCGACGCGGGCCCCTATCTGATGCCGCAGGTGCTGACCGGCGTCGACCACGGCATGGCGCTGATGCGCGAGGAGACGTTCGGCCCGGTCGTCGGGATCATGAAGGTGGCGGGCGACGAGGAGGCGCTGCGGCTGATGAACGACAGCGCCTACGGCCTCACCGCCTCGATCTGGACCCGCGACCTTGCCGCTGCCGAGCGGCTGGCGGTCCGGGTCGAGGCTGGAACGGTGTTCGCCAACCGCTGCGACTATCTGGATCCCTTCCTCGCCTGGACCGGCGTGAAGCATAGCGGCCGCGGCGCCTCGCTCGGCCGCTACGGCTTCGAGGCGGTCACCCGGCCGAGGTCGCTGCACCTGAGGAGCGCCTGATGGCCTTGCCCCACGCCAACTGGAACTATCCGACCGCGATCCGCTTCGGCTCCGGCCGCGTCGGCGAGCTGGGCGATGCCTGCCGCTCGGCCGGCATGAGCCGGCCGCTGCTCGTCACCGATCCGGCGCTGGCGAAGCTGCCGATGGTCGGCCAGGCTCTCGACGCGGCCGGGGCTCTCCTCTTCTGCGACATCCATTCCAATCCGGTCGGGGCGGACGTCGAGGCGGGCCTCGCCGCCTGGCGCGAGGGCCGCCATGACGGGGTCGTCGCCTTCGGCGGCGGAAGCGCGCTCGACGTCGGCAAGGTGATCGCGTTCATGTCTGGCCAGAGCCGGCCGCTGTGGGATTTCGAGGACCAGGCCGACTGGTGGTCGCGCGCAGATCCGGCCGGGATCGCCCCGGTCGTGGCGGTTCCGACCACCGCCGGGACCGGCTCCGAAGTCGGCCGCGCCGGGGTCATCCTCGATCAGGACGCCGGCATCAAGAAGATCATCTTCCACCCGAAGATGCTTCCCGCCGTCGTGATCCTCGATCCCGAGCTGACGCTGGGCCTGCCGCCGCAGGTCACCGCCACCACCGGCATGGACGCCCTGTCGCACTGCCTCGAAGCCTATTGCGCGCCCGGCTTCCACCCGATGGCCGACGGCATCGCCGCGGAGGGCATGAAGCTGATCCGCCACTGGCTCCCCCGCGCCTTCGAGGACGGTTCCGACGTCGAGGCCCGGGGCCACATGCTCGTCGCCGCCTCGATGGGCGCGACCGCCTTCCAGAAGGGGCTCGGCGGGATGCACGCTCTGTCCCATCCGATCGGGGCCCTGAAAGGCACCCATCACGGCCTGACCAACGCCGTGCTGATGCCCTATGTCCTGGCCTTCAACCGCCCCGCCGTCGAGGACCGGCTGGCGCGGCTCGCCTGCTATCTCGGCCTGGAGGACGCGTCGTTCGACGGTTTTATCGCCTGGGTGATCGATCTCCGGCAGCGCCTGGCCATTCCGCACGGCCTGGCGGGGATCGGAGTCGAGGAGGCGGACCTCGAGCGGATCGCCGCCATGGCCGAGGCGGACCCTTCCGCGGCCGGCAACCCGCTGCCGTTCGACTGCGCCGGCGCCCGGACGGTGCTGGAGGCGGCGATGGCCGGGCGGATGACCGTCTAAATTCCTCCCCCGGATTTCCGGGGGAGGGGGACCATGCGAAGCATGGTGGAGGGGTTCTTCCAGCGTCCGAAGAACCCCTCCACCGCGCTGCGCCGGAGGCGCAGTTTATCCTGAGCGCCGCCGCAGGCGGCGTCGAAGGGCGCGGTCCCCCTCCCCGCGAAAGCGCGGGGAGGAATTATGGGGCCGTCGTACAGCGCATGCCTTCGAACAGCTCTTTGTGCGAGGCGACGATGCGGGCGATCACCTCGGGCTGCGGGGTGGCGTCCCACTCGTCGCGCTCGAAGGTGCCGCCGAGGAGGATGCCGTCGGCCCGGGGGAACATGTAGCCCGCCCGGCCGGCGAAAGCGTAGCGGACCTCCGGCTGCGGCAGGAGCACGGCCAGCTGGCCGCGGACGGGGTACAGCGCCTGGTCGCCGAACAGCTCGCGGGCGCCGAGGCCGGTGCAGTTGAAGACCAGCCGCTCGGGCAAAGCGGCGATGTCGGCCGGGGTGGCGAAGCGGCGGACCTCGATCCTGCCGCCGGCGACCTGCACGTCGCGGGTCAGCTCGCGCAGGAATCGGCCGGTCTCGACATAGAGGGTGTTGAAGCGAAGCACCCGGCCGACCGGGAAAGGGTGCTCCGAAGGGCCGAGGCGGCGGGCGTCGGGGAGATAGGGTTCGACCGGGGCCGGGCCGGAAGCGTTGCTCTCCTGATAGGTCGGAAGCCACCTTATGCCGTAATCGTCGCCGACCATGATCTGGAAGCGCCGCCAGCTATACTCCATCGCGGCGGCGAACTGGGCGCGCCACTCGGGCGTGACGGCGGCATCGTCGAAATGGCCGAACGGCGAGATCTGGCCGCCGGCGATGTTCGACGTGGTGTGGGGAGGCAGCGCCTCGGTGTAGATCGTCACCGCAAAGCCCGCCTCCTGGACGAGCCTCGCGGTGGTCAGCCCCATCACCCCGGCGCCGATCACGGCCGCGGGGCCACGATGGCCGCGAAGGCCGAGCTCGGCCGCGAGCCGCGACGAGCCCCAGGACAGGCTGATCCCGGCGCCGCCATGGCCGTAATTGTGGACCAGCCGCTTGTCGCCCAGCGCCTCGGCTCGGACGACGAAGCCGGCGGCGCGATAGGGGCGAAGGCCGGCGACGGTGCGGATGACCCGGCTCTCCGAAACGTTCACCGGCGGCAGGCAGAGGCCCGTCGTCCTGACCGGGGTCCGGGCGCTCGTCGTCGCGCAGCCGGGCAGGGCCAGGCCGGCCGCGGCGAGGGTTCCTGAGGCGAGCAGCCGGCGGCGGGAGGTCAGCATTTGCACCGAGCGACACTAGCATCCCGTCATTCCCGCGAAAGCGGGAATCCAAGCTGCGGAGCTGGCTCAGCGCGGCGCGAGGGTGACGATCTTGACCAGCTCGCCGGGCCGGAGCGGATCGCCGGCGGAGCGCCCGTTGAGCATCAGGAAATGGTCGAGCGGCTGAGCGCTCGCCATGTGCCGGGCGAAGGTGGCCGCGGTTTGGCCCGGCGCGACCCGGACCGACCGGATCATCCGCGGCCTGAGGCTTGCCGCCTGCTCGGGCGAGAGCAATCGGAAGGAGGCGAACAAAGCGGCCACGGCCGAGCGCGAGGCCTCGGCGGGCGGAGCGACCATGATGAAATGATAGGCGCCGCCGCCGCCGCCGTCATAGACGGCGAGGGCGAGCTCGACCGGGCCGCGCTCCGTCTGCACGATGACGCTGGTCAGCAGGACGGGAACGCCGTTGACCCGGGCCTGCTCGACCGGGCCGGCCTGGGCTGGGGTTCCGCGCAGGATCGAGGCGACGACCTTCGCCGCATAGTCGGCCGGGCCGCCGGGAGGCATCGGGCCGCCGCCGAACTCCCCGCGCGAGCCTTCCGGCCCCTCGATCAGGATCGCCTGCGGGCTGTTGGTGAGGGTGAAGCCGGGCGGCGCCTCGAAGGCGATCCGCATCACCGGGTGGGCGAAGCGGCGCCCGTCGACGAAGCCCTGCGCCGGATCGTCGCCGTAGAGCAGGCCGTCCACCTCGCGCAGATAGGCGGTCTCAAGCTCGGGCAGGGCGCCGTCGGCGATTCCGGTCGCCGCCGCCTCGGCCGCGGCGCGCTCGACCCGGTTGCCGGCGAGCGGATGGGTTCGCGCCCATTCGGGAATCGCCCGCGCCTCGTCGCGGCCGCGGGTGCGATTCATGAACTGCTCGTTGCGGCCGAGCGCGTCGAGCATGTCGCCGGCGGCATATGGATCGTAGCCGGCGGCGGCGAGGTAGCGGACGCCGAGGTCGTCGGCTTCATATTCCTGCTTCCGCGAATAGCGGAGGGTGAAATATTCGGCGGCCTGGCCGGCGATCCGGGTGAGCTGCTCCGACCGGGTGATCAGTCCGACGGCCATTACACCCAGGTTGCGCCACAGCGAGCGGCGCTGCTGGCGGCGGTTGTGGGCGGCGACGATGTGGCCGACCTCGTGGGCCATGACCGAGGCGAGCTCGGCCTCCGAGTTGACGATGCCCATCAGGCCGCGGGTGACGTAGATGTAGCAGCCGGGGACGGCGAAGGCGTTGACGACGTCGCTGTTGACGAGGGTGAAGGTGCACTGGCCGTCGAGGCCGGCGGCGGCGGCGACCTTCTCGCCGACCGACCGGGCGTAGGCGGCCTCGGCCGCCCGGTAGGCGCCGCCGAACTCGGCGAGCAGCTGGGGATGCTGCTCGGCGCCGAGGCGCTTCTCGGCTTCGCGGATCTCCGGCTCATAGTCCTCGCCGCCGCCGCAGCCGGCGAGCAGGGCGAGAAGCGGAAACAGGAGGAGTCGCGGCATCGGCACTCAGGCGAAGACGGGTTCGTCGAAGCGAACGCGCCAGAAGCCGGTTTGCGCCCCCTCGACCCCGAAATCATTGTCGTTGACGAGGAGCAGCTCGCGATCGGAGAGGATCGCCATCCCCTCCAGGTCGGCGGCGATCCCGGGCGCGTCGTCGGTGCTGAACAGGAGGCGCTTGGCGAGGACCGGAACGTCGGGATCGCCGTCGCGGGCGCTGAGCTGCTCGAGCGTGGGGCGGGTGTCGGGATCGAGGTGGCGGGGGTCGAGCTCGAACCGTTCGGACGGCCGGACGGTGTAGATCTTGGTGGTGAGCGAGCCGCGCTCGAGCACCAGCAGGCTGTCGGGCCCCGCCCAGCACAGCTCGCTCACCTTGAGGTCGCTCAGTTCGAGCGGCCCCTCCGCGTGGTCGCGCAGGAAGGTCTCGGGCGGGTCGAGCGGATAGAGATATTGGGCGGCGAACCCGCCGGTCGCGGCGTCGAGGCGCCACAGCCGGACGTGACGGGCCTGCTCGTGCGCCGCCTCGTCGGGATGGGCGAGCGGGCTCTGGAAGGCGAGGAACAGCCAGCGGCCGTCGCCGGAGAGGGCGGTCGCCTCGAAGCCGCGGTTGATCTGCCGGCGCGCGGCGATCGCCGGCAGGCCGGCTTCGACCGGATAGGCGGCGCCGGCCAGCCCGGTCCCTTCGGGAACGAGCCGCTTCAGTACCCGCCCGTCGGGACCCACCCTGACCAGCGAAGGACCATATTCGTCGCCGACCCAGAAGTCGCCGTCTGCAAGCGCGGCAATGCCTTCGGTGTCCAGTCCGGAGGGGTCGGGGGGCAGCTGGGCGCCGTCGAGGCCGAAGGCCGGCTCGCAGCGGGCATGGGCTCCGCCGGGGATCGGCAGGCCGGACACCGGCCGGCCGTCGGGACCGGCGATCCGCAAGACCTCCACCAGTTCGACCCGGTCCCCGGCGATCCGGAGCCGGGCGATCGCCGGGCCGAGGTCCGGGCGCGGCATGATCTTGGCGCCGTCGACTTCGCGCAGCGGCTCGAGCCGGTCGACGCCATAGAGCCTGATCGCGTCCTTGACCTTGATGTTGGGGCCCCGGTCGCCGACTGCCCAGACGGTGCCGGGCGGATCGTCGGGCCGGACTGAGAGGCCGGAGCCGAAGCCGGAGCGGAGCCGCATCGTGCCGCCGGGAAGCTCGATCTCGCCGAGCGGCTCGTCGGTCCAGTCGAGCCTTTCGACGGTCCAGCTCAATTCGCGCTCTCGATCGTCTCCAAGGTGAGATTGCCGTTGGTGTAGACGCAGATCTCGGCGGCGATTCCCATCGCCTTGCGGGCGAGGGTTTCGGCGTCCTCCTCGTAATCGAGCAGGGCCGTCGCGGCGGCGAGCGCGAAATTGCCGCCGGAGCCGATCGCTGCGACCCCCGAGCCGGGCTCGAGCACGTCGCCGTTGCCGGTGAGGACCAAGGTAACCTCCTTGTCGGCGACGATCATCATCGCCTCAAGGTTCCTGAGATATTTGTCGGTCCGCCAGTCCTTTGCGAGCTCGACCGCGGCGCGCATCAGCGCGCCGTGATGCTGCTCGAGCTTGCGCTCCAGCCGCTCGAACAAAGTGAAGGCGTCGGCGGTGGCTCCGGCGAAGCCGCCGATGACGCTTCCGTCGCCGAGCCGCCGGACCTTGCGGGCGTTGGGCTTGATCACCGTCTGGCCGAGCGTGACCTGGCCGTCGCCGGCGATCACCGCGCGTCCGTTCTTGCGCACCGCCAGGATGGTCGTGCCGTGCCAGCTTTCCATCGATCGCTCCCGCTCTTCTTCCAGGCCCGACATATGGGAGAGACTCGCGGGGTTGCAAACTGGGAGGCTCTCAGGAAGCCGAAGACGGCGGAATCGAACGACGCCCCCGAGGCGGCCGGACGATTGAGCGCTGACAGCGACCGGGCCGCCCGCTAGCGTCGCGCGCGATGGAGATCTTCCTCCTCCTCTGCTTCGGCGCCCTGCTCGCCTACACGCTGAACCTCGCTTCGAGGGTGAAGCATCTCGAGGAGCAGGTGCGGCACTGGTACGGCGAGGCGCCGGCGCCGGTCGCGGACCCGCTCTTCGACGCTCGGCCCGCCCCGGAGGCGATTCGGGCCCCGCCCCGGCGGCCGCTGCCGGAGTCGCTGCCCGAACGGCCGCGCCTGCCGGAGCTCGAGCCCGTCGACGAACCGGTACCCGAGCCGGAGCCGGTTTCGAGCGAGACGCTCGGCGGCTTCTTCGAACGCTGGGTCGGCGGCCGCCTGATGATCTGGGTCGGCGGGGTCGCGCTGGCGGTCGCCGGAGTCCTGCTCGTCCGCTACTCGATCCAGATCGGGCTGATCACTCCGCCGGTGCAGATGGGGATGGCGGCGCTGTTCGGCCTCGTCCTGATCGGCCTCGGCGAGCTGGCGCGCGGCCGGGCCGACTGGTCGGCCGACCGCCGGGTCGCGCAGGCGCTGGTCGGGGCCGGGATCCTCGTCCTCTACGCCGCCGCCTATGGGTCGCTGGTCGTCCACCAGCTGATCGGCAACGGCACCGCCTTCGCCCTGATGGCGGTGGTGACCGGAGCGGCGCTGGTGCTGTCGCTCCGCCACGGCGCGCCGGCGGCGGTGATGGGCCTGGTCGGCGGCTTCCTGACGCCGGTGCTGGTCGGCGAGCGCAGCGAGACGGCGATCCCGCTGCTCACCTATCTCGGCTTGCTCGACGTCGCCTTGTTCACCCTCGCCGGCCGACGCGGCTGGACCTGGCTGGCGGCGGCGGCGGCCCTGCTCAGCTTCGCCTGGACCGGCTATCTGCTGTCTTGGGACCGGCCGGACGCGATCGCGGCGGGGGTCTTCATCCTGCTGGTCGCAGTCTCCGCCTCGCTGCTCCGCGCCGGCCCGGGCTGGCACCTCGACTTCGTCCGGCCGGCGGCGATCGGGCTGGTCCAGCTCGCCGTGCTGGTCGGCCGGGTCGATATCGGCCTGCCCGCCTGGGGGCTGTTCGGGCTGCTCGCCGCCGCCTGCTTCCTGATCGAGCCGCGCAGGGCCGAATATCGTCCGCTGCCGGCCTTCGCGCTGCTGCTCGCCTTGCTGCTGATCGCGGTCAAGGCTTTCGACCAGCCCTATCGCATTCCGGAGGTGGCGGCGGCGGTGACGGCCCTGTTCGCGCTCGGCTCGCTGCCCGCGGCGCTCCGGCGCGAGCGGCCGCTGCTGCCCTTCGCGACCGCCTGCGCCGCCCTGCTCGGGCCGGCCCTGATCCTTCGCATCGAGCGTCCGGAATGGCTCGAGCGGCCCGTCTGGGGCCTGCTCTTCCTGCTGCTCGCCGCCGGCCCCCTCTTCCTCGCCTGGATCCGCCGCGCCTCCGCTCGCGAGGAGGAGGCCGACCTTCCGCTCGGAGTCGCGGCCGGGACGGCGATGCTTCTCCTCGGCCTCGCCGCCTGGGACCTCCTTGCGCCGAACCTGGTTCCCGCCGCCTGGCTGGCGATCGCGCTCGGAGCGGCGCTCGCCGCCCGCCGGCTCGGCGACGAAGGCCTGGCCGCGCTGGTCCTGTTCACCGCCGGAATCGCCGTCCTGGCCGCAGCCCAGCAAGTGCCCGATCTGTGGGAGACGTCGGTCCTCTCGCTGGTCGGAATGCCGGCTCTGGCTTCGGACCTGCCCTCCGCCGGCCGCTCGCTCCTGGCGCTGCTTCTTCCGGCCGTTCTCCTCGCCGCGATCTGGCGATTGCTGCCGGCGCCGTTCCCGGCCTTGCGCTCGGCGCCGCTCGCCCTTGCCGGGCTGCTCGGCACGGCGGCGCTGTACATCCTGTTCAAGCAGGTCTTCGGCCTCGCCTCGGCGCAGGATTTCGTCGCCCGCGGCCTCGCCGAGCGGACGATCGTCAACCAGGCCTTGTTCGCGGCCGGCTGGCTGGTCTGCAGCGGCCGCCTGTCCATCCCCGGTCTCGACGAGCGGACCCGCTGGCGCGCCGGCACCGCTCTGACCGCGCTCGCCGCCGCGCGCCTCGTCTGGTTCGACATGCTGATCCACAATCCGCTGCTCGAAGCCCAGGTTGTCGGCGCCCTGCCGGTCCTGAACCTGATCGCTCCGGCCTGGCTCGGCGGCGCCTACTGGCTCTACCGCGCCCGCCGGGGCGCCGACGGCGCGCCGCGCTCGGGCCTGTGGCTGGCGCTGGCCCTGGCCGCCCTGGTGCTCGGCGTGATGCTGACGGTCCGGCAGCTCTTCCAGGGGCCGCTGCTGAACGGCCCGAACGTGCCGTCGGCCGAATCCTACGGCTATTCGCTGGCCGGGCTTCTGCTCTCGATCGCGCTGCTCAGGGCCGGCATCCGACTGCCCGACAAGGCGCTTCGCCTCGCCGGCCTCGGCCTGCTCACCGCGACCACGATCAAGGTCTTCGCGATCGACGCCTCGGCGCTGGAAGGGGTGCTTCGGATCCTCTCCTTCCTGGTGCTCGGAATCGGCCTGATCGGAATCGGCAAGCTCTACACGAGGGTGCTGGGCGCGGAGGGCCGGCTGAGGGAGGCGGGATGAAGACCCTTCCTCTCGCGTGAAAAATGGTCGGGGCGACTGGATTCGAACCAGCGACCCCCACACCCCCAGTGTGATGCGCTACCAGGCTGCGCTACGCCCCGACCGAGGGGCGCGACTTAGGCCCTGGCGAGGTTGAAGGCAAGCCGCGCCGCCACCTTCCGCGCATCGCGTGCCTCTTCTTCTGCGGCCGCAGGCCAATCATTGTTCGAGGGAAGGCACGAAGGCACAAAGGCACGAAGCCGAGGCCAAGCCCTTCCTCGCCTGCAGCGTTTCTGCCTGGAATTCGCCTTCGGCGAGAAAGCACATGGGTTAGCTTCGTGCCTTCGTGCCTTCGTGCCTTATTCTTGAAAATGAAGGCCTCCGCGCCTCGAGGCGAAGCGGCGGCGTTGACGGCGGCGACGCGCCGGCCTAAGTTTCAAATAGAAACTTACCAAGCGAGGCTGTCATGGAGGCGGGAGTCCTTCCCTTGGATCGGATTGCAGGGATGACCGGGCTGGAGGTGCTTCGAGCGATCGCGGCGGGCGAGCTGCCCGGCCCCGGCATGGGCCAGACGCTGGGCTTCCGGCTCGCCGAGGTCGACGAGGGCAAAGCGGTCTTCGAAGGAACGCCCGGGCCGCACCTGCTGAACCCGCTGGGCGCGGTCCATGGCGGCTTTGCGCTCGCCCTGATCGACAGCGCCTGCGGCTGCGCCCTGCACAGCGCGCTCGGGCCGGGGACCGGCTATACGAGCGTCGAGACCAAGGTGAACTTCACCCGGCCGATCGCTCCCGACGGCCATGCGGTCCGCTGCGAGGGCCGGCTTCTGAGCCGCGGCCGGACGATCGCGACGGCGGAGGCCTATCTGCGCTCGGCCGACGGCAAGTTGCTCGCCCACGGCACCTCGACTCTGATCATCCTGCCGCCGCGCCGGTAACGCGGCAGCCGGGAAGCGGGAGCGGCGCGCTTGCGCAAGCCGCTTGCGCCATGTTAGGCGCCGCGCGCTCCTCCCGGACGCTTGCGCAGGCGCCGGTCCCTCACCAGGTATAGCTCCATGTTCTCATCACCCGCATACGCCTCGGCCGGCGCCGCTTCCTCCGGAGGCGCGGCCGGCCTGCTCGTCCAGTTCGCTCCGCTCCTCTTCATCTTCGTGATCTTCTACTTCCTGCTGATCCGGCCGCAGAGCCGGCGGGTGAAGGAGCATCGCGACATGATTACGGCGGTGAAGCGCAACGACACCGCGGTCACCAGCGGCGGCCTGATCGGCAAGGTCACCAAGGTCGAGGACAATGAGATCGAGCTCGAGATCGCGGCCGGGACCCGGGTCCGCGTGGTCAAGTCGATGCTGAGCGAAGTTCGTCCGCACGGCGCCAAGCCGGCGAACGACTGACCGCCATGCTCGATTTCCCCCGCTGGAAGGTCTGGGCCGTAAGCCTGCTGTGCCTGTTCGGGATCGCCTTGGCGGTGCCGAGCTTCCTTCCGGAGGCGACGGTCGCGAAATTCCCCGCCTTCGTTCCGAGCTCGCAGATCAATCTCGGCCTCGACCTGGCCGGCGGAAGCCACCTTCTGCTCGAGGGCGATACCAGCGACGTCGCCAAGCAGCGGCTCGACCAGATGGAGGACCTGATCAGGCTCGAGATGCGCCGGGCCAGCCCGCGCATCGAGATCGGCGGGATCTCGACGGCGGACGGACGGCTGTCCTTCCTCGTCCGCGACCCGGCCCAGGTCGATGCCGCGGTCGAGATCGCCCGCAACCAGACCCAGCCGGTCGGCGGGCTTGGCGGGCAGCGGACGTGGGACGTCAGCGTCGTCGATTCGACCCGGGTGGTCATGACTCCGACGGCGTCGGGCATCGCCGAATCGCTCGAGAATGCGATGAGCACCGCCCGAGAGGTGGTCTACAACCGCGTCGACCCGGAGGGGACCAAGGAGGTCACCGTCATCCGCCAGGGCAAGGACCGGATCCTCGTCCAGGTGCCGGGGCTCCAGGACCCCGAAGGGCTCAAGGCCCTGCTCGGCAAGACCGCCCGGCTCGAGTTCAAGATGGTCGCGCCCGACCAGACCGGAGTCCAGACCGGCCGCGCCGCGCCGGGAACCCAGGTCCTGCCGATGGCGGACGGCGGCCGGATCGCGGTGATAAGGCGGGCGATGGTCAGCGGCGACCAGCTCGTCGACGCCCAGCAGGGCTTCGACCAGACCAGCAACGAGCCGGTGGTCAGCATCCGCTTCGACAGCCGCGGCTCCCACGCCTTCGCCCGGGTCACCCGCGAGAACGTCGGCAAGCCGTTCGCCATCGTCCTCGACGACGTCGTCCTGTCCGCGCCCAACATCAACGAGCCGATCCTCGGCGGGAGCGCCCAGATCTCCGGCAGCTTCACCGTCCAGACCGCGACCGACCTCGCCGTCCAGCTCCGCTCCGGCAAGCTTCCGGTCGAGCTCAAGGTGATCGAGGAGAGGACCGTCGGGCCGGACCTCGGCAAGGATTCGATCCGCAAGGCGGTCATCGCCGGCATCGTCGGCACCGCCGGGATCCTGCTGTTCATGTTCCTGACCTACGGGCGGTTCGGCCTCTATGCGAACATCGCGCTCGTCCTCAACGTCATCGTCATCCTCGGGATCATGGCGCCGTTCGCGACCCTGACCCTGCCCGGGATCGCCGGCTTCGTTCTGACCGTCGGAGCCGCGGTCGACGCCAACGTCATCATCAACGAGCGCATCCGCGAGGAGCAGAGGCGCGGCCGGCGGGTGATGGACGCGGTCGAGCACGGCTATAACGAGGCGCGCACCGCCATCTTCGACGCCAACATCACCAACGTCATCGCCGGGATGCTGCTCTATTATTTCGGTTCGGGGCCGGTGAAGGGCTTCGCCGTGGTGATGATGATCGGAATCGCCACCTCGGTGTTCACCGCCGTCACCGTCACCCGCATGTTCGTGTCGTTCTGGCTGCGCAAGCGGCCGACCGTGCTGAGGATTTGAAGATGCGCCTGCTGAAGCTCATCCCCGACGACACCAACATCGACTTCCTGCGCTGGCGCAACGTCGCAATGGCCTTCTCGATGCTGCTGGTGGCGGCCTCGATCGCGCTCATTGCCGTCAAGGGGCTCAATTTCGGGGTCGATTTCGCCGGCGGCCAGGTGATCCGCGCCCATTTCGCGCAGCCGCCGTCGCTCGACACCCTGCGCACGCAGGTCGCCGGCTACGGGATGGGCGATCCCAGCATCCAGGAATTCGGCTCGCCGCGCGAGATCTCGATCCGGCTGCCCCTGCCCGAAGGGGGCGAGGAGGGCGCCAACGCCGCCGCCTCCAAGGTCCGGGCGGCGCTGACGCGCGACTATCCGGGGGTCCGGATCGACGCCGTCGACACCGTCTCGGGCAAGGTCTCGGAGGAGCTGGTTCGGGACGGCGCGCTCGCCCTGCTGCTCTCGGCGATCGGAATCACCATCTACATCTGGATCCGGTTCGAGTGGCAGTTCGGCGTCGGGGCCTTGTTCTCGCTGTTCCACGACGTCACCCTGACCCTGGGCTTCTTCGCGCTCACCCAGATGGAGTTCGACCTCAACGTCGTCGCCGCGCTCCTGACCCTGATCGGCTATTCGCTCAACGACACGATCGTCATCTACGACCGGGTGCGGGAGAATCTGCGAAAATACCGAAAGATGGACATCGTCTCGCTGCTCAACCTGTCGATGAACGAGACGCTGTCGCGAACCGTCGCAACCAACTTCGCGATGCTGCTCGCGCTCGGCTCGCTGATGCTGCTCGGGCCGCCGGTGATCCAGAGCTTCACCACCGCGCTCCTGATCAGCGTCATCGTGGGAACCTATTCGACCGTCTACATCGCCGCGCCCTGGCTGATCTGGCTCAAGGTCGATTCGAACAGCTTCCTTCCGAAGACCAATGCCCAGAGCGGCGGCGAGAGGGTGACGAGCCGCAACGAAACCGTCTGACATGGTCCGCCTCGACCGCGACGACGATCCCCGCGGCCCGGTCGTCCGGGGCTTCGCGGCGGGCGGCTTCGTCGTCGACGGCCAGGCCTACCGGGCCTTGCAGCTGACACCGCAGAGCGCCGCCGAATGGGGCCCGCCGCCGGTCGCGGAGCTGGCCCTTTCCGACCTCCAGGACCTGCTCGCGCTGGATCCCGCCCCCGAGTTCCTCCTGCTCGGCACCGGCCCGCGCCTGGTCCATCCGCCGCGGGCGCTGCGCGAGGCGCTCGCCGGGCTCGGAATCGGCCTCGAGGTGATGGACAGCCGCGCCGCCGCCCGAGCCTGGGGCCTGCTTCGCGGCGAGGAACGCTGGATCGCCGCGGCGCTGATGCCGCTTTAGGAAGGGAAAGGAAGGGCAATCCCCCTCTCCGTTCGGGCTGAGCCTGTCGAAGCCCATTCCTTCCAATGGCGCTGGAATAAGTCAGGAAGGCCCTTCGACAGGCTCAGGGCGAACGGGTTTGGGCGACCCTGCCGAGATGCTCATGCAGCTCCTCGGCGTTGCGTTCCCAGCTGAACCGCTCGGCCGACTTGCGGACGCTCGCCGGGTCGGGCGGCGCGGCGAGCATCTCGAGCGCCGCCGCGGCGATCGAGGCCGGGACGCGCTCGACCAGCCGCCCGGCCTCGGGCCGGTCCAGCACCTCGCGGGCGCCGCCGACGTCGGCGATCAGGATCGGAGTGCCGCAGGCCAGCGCCTCGATCCAGACGTTGGCGAGGCCCTCGCGCTCGGACGGCAGAAGCATCAGGTCGGCGGCGGCGAGCAGCTCCGGCATCGAGGCGGGCGGAACGCTGCCGAGCAGCCGCGCCCGGCCGCCGAGCCCGCGGGCCGCGATCAGCGCCTCCAGCGCCCGCCGCTCGGGCCCCTCGCCGGCGATCAGCAGGGTCGCGTCGGGCAGTCGCGCCAGCGCCTCGACCGCCAGCCTGTGGCCCTTGAGGGGAACGAGATTGCCGGGGGACACGATCAGCGGCCCGTCGACGCCGAGGCGGCGCTTCGCCTTGATCCGGTCGAGCGGCCGAAAGCGGCCGAGGTCGATGCCGGTATGATGGACCCGGATTCGCTCCTCCGGCATCCCCATCGCCGCCATGTCGCGCTTCAGCGCGGCGCTGACCGCGAGCAGGCCGCCGGCGCGGCCGGCCGCCTCGACAATCTGCGCGGCGATTCCCGGGCGACGGCCCCAATAATGCACGTCGCTGCCGCGCGCCTTGATCGAGAAGGGCAGGCCGAGCGCCGCGGCGACGTGCATCGCTGCCACCCCGTCCGGCCAGAAGAATTCCGAATCGATCACGTCGCAGCGCAAGCCGCGGGCGAGCTCCAGCGCCGCGCCTGCAAGCGACCGCGCGGCGCCCGCCCCGCCGAGCCCGGGCCAGACACGGAAGCGGAGCCGGTGGACCGGAAGTCCGTTGCGGCTCTCCCGGGCCGGGAGCCGGGTCCTCGCGCGATAGTGCGGATGGAGGCTCAGCGGCCAAAGCGGCAGGCCCACCGGGGCGACGACCTCGACCTCGACTCCGGGCCGGGCCGCGAGGCCGAGCGTCTGCCGCTCGACGAACAGGCCGAAGGAGGGCCGCCCGGAATCCGGGTAGAGCGTCGACAGGGTCAGTACGCGCAGCATCGCCGCTCCCTTACAGCCGACACATTAAACCGCCGTTCATCCGCAGGGGAGGAGTGTCCGTCACCAGCGACTGTCATCCAGTCCGCGCTTGGCCTCGTCCCAACCCTTCGCTAAGAAGCCCCCCATGCTGCGTAACCATGCCCGTCTCGTCGCCGTCGCCCTGACCGCGAGCCTCCTCCTTCCGCTCGCCGGCTGCGCCAGCGGGGGCAAGAAGACGAAGGCCGACACCCAATATGTCGCGCGCGACGTCAACACCCTCTACAACCTCGCCAGGAAGCAGCTCGACAACCGCGATTACGCCGCCGCCGGCGCCGTCTTCGACGAGGTCGAGCGCCAGCATCCCTATTCGGTCTGGGCCCGCCGCGCCCAGCTGATGAGCGCGTTCAGCTATTACGCCGCCAAGGATTACACCAAGTCGATCGAATCCTCGCGCCGCTTCCTGTCCATCCACCCGGGCAACCGGGACGCGCCCTACGCTTATTATCTGATCGCGCTCAGCCAGTACGAGCAGATCGAGGACGTCACCCGCGACCAGAGCACGACCAGGCAGGCGCTCGACGCTCTGGGCGAGCTGGTCCGCCGCTATCCCGACACCCGCTACGCCGCCGACGCCCGGCTCAAGGTCGACCTCGTCCGCGACCACCTCGCCGGCAAGGAGATGGAGATCGGCCGCTTCTACCAGCGGCGCGGCCAGTGGCTCGCCTCGGTGATGCGCTTCCGCCAGGTGGTCGACGAATATCAGACGACCAGCCACACGCCTGAGGCGCTGATGCGCCTCACCGAATCCTATCTCGCGCTCGGCATCCCCGAGGAGGCGCGCAAGTCGGCCTCGGTGCTCGGCGCCAATTACCCGACCACCAAATGGTACGAGCGCGCCTATTCGCTGGTCCAGAAGCACGCGTCGGCGGCGCCGGCCGCGTGAGGCAGCCCCGTCATCCCGGCGAAAGCCGGGACCTCGGGACAAGAAGACACGGCGGGCGACCCGAGGCCCCGGCTTCCGGGCTCCCATCGAAGTCCTACTTCGATGGGTTCCCTTCCGGGGTGACGTGCTAAGGCTCGGGCGATGCTCACCAGCCTCTCCATCCGCGACGTCGTCCTGATCGAGAGCCTCGACCTCGAATTCGGCCCCGGCCTCGGCGTTCTCACCGGCGAGACCGGCGCCGGCAAATCGATCCTGCTCGACGCGCTCGGCCTGGCGCTCGGCGCCCGAGCCGACAGCGGCCTCGTCCGCCAGGGCCAGGCGCAGGCGGTCGTCACCGTCGGCTTCGACCTGCCGGCCGGCCATGCCGCCCACGCCCTGCTCCGCGACAACGGGCTCGACGGCGAGGCCGGCGAGCCCCTGGTCGTCCGCCGGATCGTCCGTGCCGACGGCGGCAGCCGGGCCCTGGTCAACGATCAGTCCGCCTCGGTCGCCCTGCTCCGCGAGCTGGGCGCGCTGCTCGTCGAGGTGCACGGCCAGCATGACGATCGCGGCCTCCTCAACCCGCGCGGCCACCGCCTCCTGCTCGATACCTTCGGGCGCATCGACACGTCGGCGGCCGAGCGCTGCTATCTCGCCTGGGGCGAGGCCGAGGCCGCGCTCGCCGGGGCGAGGCAGGATCTCGAGGCGGCGGCGCGGGACCGCGAATGGCTCGAACATGCCGTCGCCGAGCTCGGAGCCCTCGCTCCGGAGCCGGGCGAGGAGGCGGCGCTCGCCGCGCTCCGGTCCGACATGCAGAAAGGCGCCCGTCTCGCCGAGGACATCGCCGCCATCGGACAGCTGCTCGACGGCTCTGAGGGCGGCCTGTCGCTGCTCCGCCAGGCGGCGCGCCGGCTCGAGCGGATCGGCGCCGAGCATGAGCGGCTCGCCGAGGCGCTGGAGGCGCTCGACCGTTCGCTCGTCGAGGCGTCGGAGGCCGAGGCCCGGCTCGAGGCCGCGGCCGAGGCGCTCGCTTACGATCCCGCCCGGCTCGACGAGGCGGAGACCCGCCTGTTCGACATCCGCGCCTTGGCACGCAAGCACCGGGTCGATCCCGCCGCCCTCGCCGCCCTCGCCGCCGATCTGGCCGGCCGCCTCGCCGCGCTCCAGTCCGGCGAGCAGGGCCTCGCCGCGCTAGAGGCGAGGGTAAGAGACGGCCGCGCCGCCTATGAGGCGGAAGCCGCCCGGCTGAGCGCCCTGCGCGCCGCCGCCGCCGCCCGCCTCGATGCCGCCGTCGCCGGCGAGCTGGCGCCGCTCAAGCTCGATTCGGCCCGCTTCCGAACGCTCGTCGAGCCGCTCGGCGAGGCGCAATGGTCGGCCCGCGGCAAGGACCGCGTCGAGTTCGAGGTATCGACCAATCCCGGCGCGCCGTTCGCGCCGCTGACCCGGATCGCCAGCGGCGGAGAGCTCGCCCGCTTCATCCTCGCCCTCAAGGTCGCCCTCGCCGAGCGCGGCGATGCGCGGACGATGATCTTCGACGAGATCGACCGGGGAGTCGGCGGCGCCGTCGCCAGCGCGGTGGGCGAGCGGCTCCACCGGTTGGCCGAGGGCGCTCAGCTGCTCGTCGTCACCCACAGCCCCCAGGTCGCGGCGCGCGGCCAGCGCCACCTGCTGATCGAGAAGAGCCACGAAGGCCTGGTCACCCGAACCAGCGTCCACGCCCTCGACGAGGAGCGCCGGCGCGAGGAGATCGCGCGGATGCTGTCGGGGGCGCAGGTGACCGACGAGGCGAGGGCGCAGGCGGTAAGATTGCTGGAGGCGGCGTGAGGGCGCGCGATCAAATCCTCCCCACGATTTCGTGGGGAGGGGGACCACCCGAAGGGTGGTGGAGGGGTCTTCGCTCAGGCCTCGCCAGCTACCCCTCCACCATGCTCCGCATGGTCCCCCTCCCCAGCAGATGCTGGGGAGGATTATGTTGACCGAATCGGAGGCCGCCGCGGAGCTCGAGCATCTCGCCGCCGAGATCGCGCGCCACAACCGGCTCTACCACAGCGAGGACGCGCCGGAGATATCCGACGCGGAATATGACGCGCTCGTCCGCCGCAACGCCGAGCTGGAGGCGCAATTCCCCCAACTCGTCCGTGACGACAGCCCGTCGCGCCAGGTCGGCGCCGCGCCCGCCGCGCACCTGTCGAAAGTCCGCCACGCGTTGCCGATGCTCAGCCTCGACAACGCCTTTTCGGACGAGGAGGTCGCCGATTTCGTCGGCCGCGTCCGCCGCTTCCTGAGCCTGCCCGAGGACGAAGAGGTCGCGCTCACCGCCGAGCCCAAGATCGACGGGCTGTCCTGCTCGCTGCGCTACGAGAAGGGCGAGCTGGTCCTCGCCGCCACCCGCGGCGACGGCACCACCGGCGAGGTCGTCACCGACAATGTCCGGACCATCGCCGACATCCCTCAGCGGCTGAAAGGCGACGCGCCGGAGATTTTCGAGGTCCGAGGCGAGGTCTACATGTCGAAGGCCGACTTCGCCGCTCTCAACGCCCGCCTTCTCGCCGAGGCGGAGGACCCGGCCAAGGCGCGTCAGTTCGCCAATCCGCGCAACGCCGCCGCCGGCTCGCTTCGCCAGAAGGAAGCGGCGGTGACCGCCTCACGGCCGCTGCGCTTCTACGCCCATGGCTGGGGCGAGGTCTCGGCGCTGCCCGCCGACACGCAGCTCGGAGTGATGCGGGCGATCGAGGCCTGGGGGCTGCCGATCGCCGACCATCTCGACCGGTTCGCCGACCTGGAGGGCCTGCTCGCCCACTACCGGACGATCGAGGCGAAGCGCGCCGACCTCGCCTTCGACATCGACGGGGTCGTCTACAAGGTCGACCGGCTCGACTGGCAGCGCCGGCTCGGCCAGGTGGCGCGGGCGCCGCGCTGGGCGCTCGCCCACAAATTCCCGGCCGAGAAAGCGGAGACCTTGCTGGAGGCGATCGACGTCCAGGTCGGCCGCACCGGCAAGCTCACTCCGGTGGCGCGGCTGAGGCCGGTCAGCGTCGGCGGGGTGACCGTCACCAACGCGACCTTGCACAACAAGGACGAGATCGAGCGGCTCGGCGTGCGGGTCGGCGACCGGGTCCGGATCCAGCGCGCCGGCGACGTCATCCCGCAGGTGCTGGAGAACCTGACGCCCGGGGAGGACCGGCCGGCCTTCGTCTTCCCCTCCGCCTGCCCCGAATGCGGCTCGGACGCGGTTCGCGAGGAGGGCGAGGTCGACGTCCGCTGCACCGGCGGGCTGATCTGCCCGGTCCAGCGGGTCGAGCGGCTTCGCCACTTCGTCTCCCGTCACGCGCTCGACATCGAGGGGCTGGGGATCACCCACATCGAGAATTTCTTCCGCGACGGCCTGCTCCAGTCGCCGGCCGACATCTTCCGGCTGACGAAGGAGACATTGCTTGCCCGGGAGCGCTGGGCGGAGGTCTCGGCGGCGAATCTGGTCGCGGCGATCGACGCCAAGCGCGAGCCGCCCCTCGACCGCTTCCTCTACGGGCTCGGCATCCGCCACGTCGGCGAGGTGACGGCGCGCGACCTCGCCCGGCGTTACCGGAGCTGGGCCAATCTGCGCTCGATGATCGAAGCCGCGCTCGAGGTCCGAAGCGGGATCGAGCCGGTCGAAGGCGAGGAGGAGCGCAAGTTCCGCCAGCGCCGCGACAAGGCGGTGGTCGAAGCTGTCGAGACTCCCAACATCGGCCCGGAAGTCGCCAACGCCCTGCTCGACTTCTTCGAGGAGGAGCATAACCGCGAGGTGCTCGACGAGCTGGAGAAGGCGGGCGTCCACCCCGGCGACGTGGTCTGGGAAACAAAGGAATCGCCCGTCTCGGGCAAGACCCTGGTCTTCACCGGCAGCCTCCCGACGCTGTCGCGCGACGAGGCCAAGGCCCAGGCCGAGAGGCTCGGCGCCAAGGTCGCCGGCTCGGTGTCGGCGAAGACGGACCTGGTGATCGCCGGTCCCGGTGCCGGCTCCAAGCTCAAGAAGGCGGCCGAGCTCGGCATCGAGGTGGTCGACGAGGCGGCTTGGAACGCGATCGTCGAAGCCGCGAGATGAGCAGGCCGACCGGCAGTTGTCACCAAGCCGATGTTCATGATATGATCTCCGCGGCGACTCGAGTCGCCGGGGCTCTTTGACAGGCGACGCCGGAAGCTGACGCCTACTGAAAACACAGGATTCTTCAGCCCGACATGCGGGTCTTTTGTGTCTTTCGGGCGCTTCGTCCGAGGTTCGGCGCCCGCCGCTTTCGCATCACCAGGGTCGGCCACTCGCCGCGATCGACCCGGCCGGTCAGCATCATCCCCTGGCGGCGATAGGCGCGCGCCACCGCCGGCGCCTGGTGGTCGAGCAGCCCGGCCAGGATCAGCCGGCCTCCGGGCTCGATCGCCTTCGCCACCGACGGCGCGAGGTCGATCAGCGGCCCGGCGAGGATGTTGGCGATGACGAGGTCGAAGGGTGCCCGCGCCTGCAGCCGCGGGTGGTCCATCCCCTCGGCGACGAGCAGTTCCAGGTGCCCGCGCGCACGGCCGAGCCTGACGCCGTTGATCGCCGCATTCTCCTCGCTCACCTCGATCGCCACCGGGTCGTTGTCCGAGGCGGCGGCGCGGGCGGAGGGCCACAGCCGCATCGCCGCGAAGGCGAGCAGGCCGGTGCCGGTGCCGAGGTCGAGCAGGTTGGCGACCGCGGCGCCTGCCGTTTTCATCCGGCTGAGCGCGACGAGGCAGCCGCTGGTGGTCTCGTGCTGGCCGGTGCCGAAGGCCCGGCCGGCGTCGATCTCGAGCGCGATGGCATCCGCCGGAGCCTCGTCCCGGTGCTGCGGGGTATGGACGAAGAAGCGGCCGGCCCGGATCGGCTCCAGCCCCTGCTGGCTGAGCGTCACCCAGTCGCGGTCCTCGACCTTCTCGACCGTCGGAGCGGCCCCCGCCGCGCTCGGCGCCAGCGCGGCGAGCAGGCCGAGCATCTCGGCGGTCGGCTCGTCGTCGAAATAGGCCTCGAGCCGCCATTCGTCCGGCCGCGCCCCGTCCGCCTCGCTGGTCATCAGCACCGGCGGGAAGTCGAGCCAGGCGAGCGGGCTGATATCGTCCTTCAGCGCCTCCGCCTCGGCCCTGGTGCAGGGGAGGGAGACTTTCCAGCTGGTCGCAACGCCTTCCCGGGGCCAGGACCGGTCGTTCGTCCCCGCCACCAACTTGCCGGTCCTGCCACTTACGCCTTTCGACGGCATGTTCCTTCCTCCCGAGGCTCGCTCAGAACGCTGCCGGCGACAGCGGAGAGGCCTTAGCGCACATAACTCGCCCCGTTGACGTCGATCACCGTCCCGGTCGCCGAGGCGGGGGCGTCGACGGCGAGCCAGCGCACCGTCTCCGCCACCTCGTCGGCGCCCGCCACCCGGCCGAGCGGGATGTCGGCGACGATCTTCTGGCCGCCCCGGCTCGCCATATAGTCGTCGATCATCTCCGAGGCGGTGAAGCCGGGCGAGACGGCGAAGGCGAGGATGCCGTCGGCCGCATAGCCGCGGGCGATCGTCCGGGTCATCGCGACCATGCCGGCCTTGGACGCGGCATAATGCCAGTGGGCGGGGCTGTCGCCGCGATGGGCGGCTCGGCTCGCGACGTTGACGATCCGGCCTCCGCCGGCCTCGCGGAAATGGAGCACGGCGAGCCGGCAGAGCTCGGCGGCGGCGGTCAGGTTGACCTGCATCGTCCGCTCCCACTGCGCCGTCCATTCCTCCGCCGGCAGGTCGGCCGGAGCGGCCTCGAAGATGCCGGCGTTGTTGACGAGGACGTCGATCCGGCCGCCGAGCCGCTCGAGCGCCGAGTTCCAGAGGCTTTCGGCCGAGCCGGGCTGAGCGAGGTCGGCCGCGACCATGCCGCCGCCGCCGCGGCTGGAATGGCCGACGACATGGTGGCCGGCGAGCGCCGCGACGATCGCCTTGCCGATCCCGCGGCTGGTGCCGGTGACGAGGATGTTGAGCTGGGTCATGGCGGCGCGATAGTCGCGGGCGCAGCGGAGGGGAAGGGAGCTAATCGGCGAACGGGTCCCTGACCAGGATCGTGTCCTCGCGCTCCGGGCTGGTCGAGACGAGCGCCACGGAGATCCGGCACAGCTCCTCGATCCGACGGATATATTTGATCGCCTGGCCGGGCAGGTCGGCCCAGCTCCGGGCGCCCGCGGTCGATTCCGACCAGCCGGCCATCGTCTCGTAGACGGGCTCGACCGCCTCCTGGTCGGCGGCGTGGGCGGGAAGGTGGTCGAGCGAGCGTCCGCGCAGTCGGTAGCCGGTGCAGATCCGGATCTCATCGAGGCCGTCGAGGACGTCGAGCTTGGTCAGCGCCACTCCGGTCACGCCGCCCACCGCGCAGGCCTGGCGGACCAGCACGGCGTCGAACCAGCCGCAGCGCCGCTTGCGTCCGGTCACCGTCCCGAACTCCCGCCCGCGCTCGCCGAGGCGCTGGCCGGTCGAATCCTCCAGCTCGGTCGGGAAGGGGCCGGCGCCGACGCGGGTGGTGTAGGCCTTGACGATTCCGAGCACGAAGCCGGCGGCGCCCGGCCCCAGCCCGCTGCCGCCGGCGGCGGTTCCGGCGACGGTGTTGGACGAAGTGACGAACGGATAGGTGCCGTGGTCGACGTCGAGCAGAACCCCCTGCGCGCCCTCGAACAGGATGCGCTTGCCGCTCGCCCGCGCCTCGCCGAGCGTCTTCCAGACCGGCCGGGCGAAGCGCAGAACGAACTCGGCGATCTCGCCGAGGTCGTTCTCGAGCCGGGCGCGGTCGATCGGCGGTTCGCCGAAGCCGGCGCGAAGCGCGTCGTGATGGGCGCAGAGGCGGTCGATCTGCGGCCCGAGATGGCCGAGGTGGGCGAGGTCGCAGACCCGGATCGCGCGGCGGCCGACCTTGTCCTCATAGGCGGGGCCGATGCCGCGCCTCGTCGTGCCGATCTTGCCCTGCCCCGACGCGTCCTCGCGAAGCGCGTCGAGGTCGCGGTGGAAGGGGAGGATGAGCGGGCAGGTGTCGGCGATGTGGAGATTGTCGGGGGTCACGCGGACGCCCTGCTCGCCGAGCTTGTCGACCTCGGCACGCAAAGCCCAGGGATCGAGCACGACTCCGTTGCCGATCACCGACAAGGTGCCCCGGACGATCCCCGACGGAAGCAGCGACAGCTTGTAGACCTGCTCGCCGACGACGAGCGTGTGGCCGGCATTGTGACCGCCCTGGAAGCGGGCGACGACGTCGGCCCGGCTCGCCAGCCAGTCGACGATCTTGCCCTTCCCCTCGTCGCCCCACTGGACGCCGATGACGGTGACGTTGGCCACGCGATGCTCCTGCTGATGACGGGGGAGGCTCTAGGGGCGCGGGCTGGCGAGGTCCAGAACCTCGTCCTCCCCGTCGCGAAGCGATGGGGAGGGGGACCATGCGAAGCATGGTGGAGGGGCGAATGGCGCGCTCAGCCCCTCCACCGCACTTCGTGCGGTCCCCCTCCCCATGCTGCGCACGGGGAGGACTAGAACCTCAGCGGCTCGACCCGTTTCACCCCCGGCAGCTCCTGCAGGCGCTCGACCAGCTCGGGCCCGATATGGCTGTCGACCGAGACCAGCGCCACCGCCTCGCCGCCGGCCTCGCGCCGGCCGAGGCTGAACGTGCCGATATTCACTCCCGCCTCGCCGAGCAGGGTGCCGAGCCGGCCGATGAAGCCGGGCGTGTCCTCGTTGACGATGAAGATCATCTCGCCCTCGAGCTCCGCCTCGACGCGGATCCCGAACATTCCGACGAGGCGCGGCATGGCGTTGCCGAACAAGGTGCCTTCGACCGCCCGAGGCCCGTTGGGGGTGGCGACGCTGACCCGCACCAGGGTGTGGTAATCGCCCTCGCGGTCGTGGCGAACCTCGCGGACGTCGAGGCCGCGCTCCTTCGCCAGGAAGGGCGCGTTGACCATGTTCACGCTGTCCGAATAGACCCTCATCAGCCCCGCCAGCACCGCTCCGGTGATCGGCTTCTGGTTCAGCTGGGCGGCGGCGCCTTCGACCTCGATCGAGATTCCGCTGGCGTGGCGGCCCTCAAGCTGCCCGACCAGCGAGCCGAGCTTCTCGGCCAGCGCCATATAGGGCCTCAGGCGCGGCGCCTCCTCCGCCGACAGCGACGGCATGTTGAGCGCGTTGGTCACCCCGCCGCGGGTCAGGAACTCCGACATCTGCTCGGCGACCTGGATGGCGACGTTGACCTGGGCCTCGGTGGTCGAGGCGCCGAGATGGGGGGTGGCGACGAGGCCGGGCGTGCCGAACAGCGGGCTAGCCTTGGCCGGCTCCTCGACGAACACGTCGAGCGCGGCGCCGGCGACCTGGCCGCTCTCGAGCGAGTCCTTGAGCGCCTCCTCGTCGATCAGCCCGCCGCGGGCGCAGTTGATGATCCTGACGCCCTTCTTGGTCCTGGCGAGGTTGTCGCGGGAGAGGATGTTGCGGGTCTGGTCGGTGAGCGGCGTGTGCAGGGTGATGAAGTCGGCGCGGGCGAGCAGGGCGTCGAGCTCGACCTTCTCGACTCCGATCTCCTGCGCCCGCTCCGGAGTCAGGAAGGGGTCGTAGGCGACCACCTTCATCTTCAGGCCGAGCGCCCGGTCGGCGACGATCGAGCCGATGTTGCCCGCCCCGATCAGGCCCAGCGTCTTGCTGGTCAGCTCGACCCCCATGAAGCGGTTCTTCTCCCACTTGCCGGCCTGGGTCGAGGAATCGGCGGCCGGCAGGTCTCTGGCCAGAGCGAACATCAAGGCGATGGCATGCTCGGCGGTGGTGATCGAATTGCCGAACGGCGTGTTCATGACGACGATTCCGCGCGCGGTGGCCGCCGGAATGTCGACATTGTCGACTCCGATGCCGGCGCGCCCGATCACCTTGAGCCGGGGAGCGGCGTCGAGCAGCTCGCCGGTGACCTTGGTCGCCGAACGGATGGCGAGGCCGTCATAATCGCCGAGGATCGCCTTCAATTCGTCTTTCGACAGGCCGGGCTTCTCGTCGACCTCGACTCCGTTGGCGCGGAAGATCTCCGCGGCCTTGGGATCCATCGGGTCGGAAATCAGGACTTTGGGCATTTGAAACTCCGTCATCCCGGCGAAAGCCGGGACCTCGTGGGGTGAAGGGCGCTTTGCTCGACCTGGGGTTCCCGGCTTTCGCCGGGATGACGGTCAGGCGCGAGCCTCATGGAAGGCCCAGTCGAGCCAGGGGAAGAGCGCTTCGAGATCGTCGGTATCGACCGTCGCACCGCACCACAGGCGAAGGCCCGGCGGAGCGTCGCGATAGCTCGCTACGTCATAGCCGGCGCCCTCCGCCTCGAGCAGTCCGGCCATCGTCTTGACCAGGGCCGACTGCGCCTCGGCATCGCCGCCGCCGGCGAATTTGAGGCAGACGCTGGTGTTCGACCGCGAGGTGGGATCGCTGGCGAGATGCTCGATCCAGTCGGTCCTCTGTACCCAGGCGTCCACCGCCGCGGCATTGGCCTCGGAGCGGGCGATCAGCCCCGGCAGCCCGCCGACTCCGAGCGCCCATTCGAGGGCGAAGATATAATCCTCGACCGCGAGCATCGAGGGCGTGTTGATCGTCTCGCCGTGGAAGAGGCCCTCGATCAGCTTCCCGCCCTTCGTCAGCCGGAAGATCTTGGGCAGCGGCCAGGGCGGCGTGTAGCTCTCCAGCCGCTCGACCGCTCGCGGGCCGAGGATCAGCACGCCGTGGCCGCCCTCGCCGCCGAGCACCTTCTGCCAGCTGAAGGTGGCGACATCGATCTTGTCCCAGGGAATGTCCTGCGCGAACACCGCCGAGGTGGCGTCGGCGATGGTCAGCCCCTCGCGGGCGTCGCTGATCCAGTCGCCGTTCGGCACCTTCACGCCCGAGGTCGTGCCGTTCCAGGTGAAGACGACGTCGCTCGCCGGATCGACGGCGGCGAGGTCGGGCAGCTCGCCGTACGGCGCCTTGATCACCGCCGCATCGAGCTTGAGCTGCTTGACGACGTCGGTCACCCAGCCCTCGCCGAAGCTCTCCCAGGCGAGCAGGGTGACGGGGCGGGCGCCCAGCATCGACCACAGGGCCATCTCGACGGCGCCGGTATCGGAAGCGGGGACGATGCCGATGCGATGGCCCGCCGGCACCCGGAGCACCCGCCGCGTGAGCTCGATCGCGTGGCCGAGCCGGGCCTTGCCGAGCTTCGAGCGGTGCGAGCGGCCGAGGGATCCCAGCGCGAGATGTTCGGGGCCCCAGCCGGGCGGCTTGGCGCACGGACCGGAGGAAAAGAAGGGACGCTCGGGACGCACGTCCGGCTTGATGTTCGTCACTGTACGACTCTCCTCGCAGAGAGCACGCGCCGCGTTGGGACGGCGTGGCCCGTCCGCGGCGTTAGGGGAGGTTGGGGACGGGAGCAAGGGCGGTACGTCGCCTCCCACCTTCGCTATGATCGTCACCCCGGACTTGTTCCGGGGTCCAGCGTTGGGCAGACTCGGCCGATGAGGAGCACGCACCACGATGGACCCCGGAACAAGTCCGGGGTGACGTCGAGGCGGATAGGTGCCGCGTCACTCCTGATCCTCCTCGCCGCGTGCGGCCGTTCGGAACGCCCTTCCCCGCCCCGCGCGGAGATCGACCGGCCCTCGGTGCGCGAGACGGCGCGATGCCATGCCGATCTGCGCGCGCAAGGCGTCGAGTTCCGCGTGCTGCCCGACAAGGCGACCGGCCAAGGCTGCGGATTATACGGCACGGTACAGCTGCTCGACATCGGCGTGCCGGTGACGGGGATCACCGCCATGCGCTGCGGCAATGCGCGCGCGTTCGCAGGTTGGGTGCGCAATGCGGTCGTGCCCGCCGCCTATCAGGGAATG
>DASVRO010000066.1:0-13867 GCA_036388575.1 Allosphingosinicella sp. | reverse complement strand
GGTCCTAGTGATCCTGCGGTCCCGTGTGGAAGGGCCGTAGCTCAACGGATAAAAGGTACGCTGGGGATAACAGGCTGATCGCCTCCGAGCGTCCATAGCGGCGAGGCGGTTTGGCACCTCGATGTCGGCCCATCGCATCCTGGGGCTGAAGGCGGTCCCAAGGGTTTGGCTGTTCGCCAATTAAAGTGGTACGTGAGCTGGGTTCAGAACGTCGCGAGACAGTTTGGTCCCTATCTGCCGTGGGCGTCGAAATTTGAGAGGAGTTGACCCTAGTACGAGAGGACCGGGTTGAACATGCCTCTGGTGGACCTGTCATCGTGCCAACGGTGCAGCAGGGTAGCTATGCATGGACGGGATAACCGCTGAAAGCATCTAAGCGGGAAGCCTCCCTCAAGATAAGATTTCATAGAGCGGTCGAAGACCACGACCTTGATAGGCCGGATGTGGAAGTGGAGTAATCCATGGAGCTAACCGGTCCTAATTGCTCTATTCGCGCTTGAGAGTCCCACCATCAACGACAGCTTTGGCTGTCCGAGAGGGACTCAGCCAGATGATTGCACGGTTTCTAGAACACTTTATGCGCAGGCCCCATAGCTTGGTGGCCATAGCGTCTGTGACCCACCCGATCCCATCCCGAACTCGGCCGTGAAACCAGACAGCGCCGATGGTACTATCGCTTAAGCGATGGAAGAGTAGGTCGTCGCCAGGCTTTGCGGCTTGCGCATGAAGTGAACCCATTCACATTGTCGTCCTCTCGCGAGGACCTGTTCGGTGGCGCGGGATGGAGCAGCCCGGTAGCTCGTCAGGCTCATAACCTGAAGGTCGCAGGTTCAAATCCTGCTCCCGCAACCAACAAGAAACCCGCCCTCGTGGCGGGTTTTTTGCGTTCCGGGCCCTGCCACTAGCCGTTCCCCGCCGGCCGCTCTACACAGGCTTCCGGGAACAGGGGAGGGAAGGCATGGGCCTCATCGGCTGGATCATCGTCGGCGTGCTGGTGCTCGCCGTCCTCTACGCGATAATCGTCTACAATCGGCTGGTTCGGCTCCGGGCGCTGGTCCGCGAGGGCTTCAGCGGAATCACCGTGCAGCTGCGCCGGCGCGCCGACCTGGTCCCCAACCTGGTCAGCACGGTTGAAGGCTATGCCACGCACGAGCGCGAGGTTCTGACCGAGGTCACCGCCCACCGCACCGATCCCACCCGCGCCGGCTCGGTCAAGGCCACGGCCGAGGCCGACCAGGCGTTCGGAGCGATGCTCGGGCGCCTGCTCGCCGTTGCCGAGGATTATCCCGACCTCAAGGCCGACGAGAATTTCCGCGCACTCCAGGACGAGCTCGCCGAGATCGAGGAGGAGCTGCAGGGCGCCCGGCGCTATTACAACGCCACCGTCCGCGACCTCAACACGAGCGTCCAGTCCTTCCCGGACGTGCTCCTCGCCAAGCCGATGGGCTTTTCGGAAGAGCCTTTCTACGCCGACGCGGACGCGAGCATCCAGACGGCGCCCAGGGTCAGCTTCGGCCGGGCCGGCTGATGCGCGGCCTCCTGCTGGCGCTGCTGGCGGCGCTCGCCCTCGCCTTCCCCGGCGCCGCTGCCGCGGACGAGCGGATCCTCCATTATCTCAGCGACGTCGCGGTCGGTGCGGACGGCACGCTCGACGTCACCGAGACGATCCGGGTGCGGGCCGAGGGCATCAGGATCAACCACGGCATCTATCGCGACTTCCCGACGCGCTACACCAACCGCGCCGGCGCCCAGGTCCGGGTCGGCTTCGACGTCGTCGGCGTCCAGCGCGACGGCGCCGACGAGCCGTGGCACACCGAGCGTCAGGGCAATGGCGTCCGCGTCTATGCGGGCGACGCCGATACCTACGTCCCGCCCGGGGAGCATGTCTACGTCATCCGCTATCGCACCACCCGCCAGCTCGGCTTCTTCGAGGATCATGACGAGCTCTACTGGAACGCCACCGGCAACGGCTGGGTCTTCCCGATCGATGTCGCCGAGGCCCGGATCCGGCTGCCGCGGCCGGTCCCGTTCGGCCAGCGCGCAGTCTATACCGGACCGCAGGGCTCCACCGGCCGCAACGCTGAAATGGTCTCCGAAAGCCCCGGCGAGATCGTCTTCCGGACCACCGCGCCGCTCGGCCCGGAGGAGGGGCTGACCGTCGCCGCCGCGTGGGAGAAAGGCGTCGTCACGCCGCCCCCGGCGCCGACGGCGGCGAGCCGGTGGCTCCAGGACAACGGCCCTCCCGCCGCCGGCGTGCTCGCCCTCGTCGGCGTGCTCGGTTATTATTATTACGCCTGGCGACGCGCCGGCCGCGATCCGAAGCCGGGCACCGTCGTGCCCATCTTCTCCCCTCCCGACGGGCTTTCCGCGGCGGCGATGCGCTACATTACCGAAATGGGCACGGACAGCCGCGCCTTCGCCGCCGCCCTGGTCCAGCTCGGCGTCGGCGGCCACCTGCGCCTCACGGACGAGGAGGTCGGCTTCTTTTTCGGCCGGAAGAAGACGACGATCGAGAGAACCCCCGGCGGGGCGCCGCCGGAGGAGCCGGAAGCTTCGATGCTGTCCAGGCTGTTCGCCGGCGGCGATTCGATCCTGATGGACCAGAAGAACCACTCCACCTTCAGCGCCGCCAAGGACGAGCTCGACGCCGGGTTCAAGCAGGATTACGAAGGCCGGCTCTTCGTCCGCAACGGCATCTGGGCGGTTCGCGGCCTCGTCCTGATGGTGGCGGCGATCGCCCTGCCGGCGGCGGCGGTCCTGCTGTCGGCGCCGGGCGATTACGGGCGCAACGACATCCTGGTCGCCGTCGTCGCCCTGCTCCTCCCCGCCGTCGCTCTGGGCCTCTATTTCTTCTCCAGCGGCCGGTACGGGTCGATGGCCGTCTCGGCCAAGATAGCCGCCGCCTTCCTCGCCGTGATCGGTCTCATCGCCGGCGTCGTCACCATCGGCAACGCCTTCGAGACGGTCTTCGCCGAGGAGGATTTCCGCCGGCTGGTGTCTCTGCTCCTGCCGCTGCTCGCCTTGCCGGTGGTGCTGACCGCCTTCCGATGGATGGCGGCGCCGACCCGCGAAGGCCGGGCCGTGCTCGACCGGATCGCCGGCTTCCGCCACTATCTCTCGATCGCCGAGGAGGACCGGCTCGAGGCGCTCCATCCGCCGGACAAGACGCCCGAATTGTTCGAGCGCTATCTCCCCTACGCGATCGCCCTCGAGGTCGAGAACGACTGGGCCTCGCGCTTCACCTCGGTGCTCGCCGCGGCGGCGGCCTCGGGACAGGCGCAGCCGATGGGCTGGTATTCCGGCCATTCCGATCCCTGGAACGACCCCGGCGACTTCGCCGACAGCGTCGGCTCCTCGCTGGCGAGCACGGTCTCCTCGGCGTCGACCGCGCCGGGCTCGAGCGGCGGCTCAGGGGGCGGCGGCTCGTCGGGCGGCGGCGGCGGCGGCGGGGGCGGCGGCGGCTGGTGAAGCCGCGCGAGCGGCGAGGATCCGCTCGGCCAGCTCCAGGTCGGCCGGCTTGTCGACGTCGATCGCCGCTTCCGCGAACGGCAGGACCACCGCCTTGAGGCGCATCCCGGCCTTGCGGCCGGTCCGCTCGGCCGCCGATTCCAGCGAGATCGTCCGCGTCACCGCCCGAAGGAAGGTGCCCAGCCCGAGATAGCTGAGCAGCTTCAGGGTGCGCTTGCGGTCCTTCTCGGCGCGGGACCAGAAAGCGGCGCCGCGCTGCGAATCCGCGGTCATCAGAGCGAACAGGTTGGCGCCGCTGAAATGCCCGTTGGCGGCCTTGAGCCAGGTCCGCTTCGTGCCGGGATGGACGCTCTCGACCGTCCTGCGCTCGACCATGGCGAAGGCGGCGTCGGCGCCGGCCGCGGCGGCGATGAAGGCTTCGACCATCTCCGGCTGGAGCAGGGGGTGATCGGCGGTGGTGACCAGGACGGGGTAGGGAGCGAGGTCGGTTCCGGCGATGGCGGCGACGCTGGCGGAGATGCCGTCGCCCGCTTCGCAAGCCGCGATGCGCGGCTCCGCCGCCATCCAGCCGAGCTCGCCGGCCAGCAGCGACCGGGCGTCCTGGGCGAGGACGACGATCCGACCGACCGACGGCGAGGCGAGGAGGGTGCGCGCGACCCGGCCGAGCATCGGCTCGCCGCCGACGTGGATCAGCGCCTTCGCCGCCACTCCGTGCGCCGCCGCGAAGCCGTCCTCGCCGGGACGCCGGCCGGCCAGCACGATTGCAGTCCATTCCCCCATCGGCGCCAGTCAATCACAGCTAGATGCCTCGGGAGCCATCGAAAAATGCCCCGCGGGCGGTTAATCGCGCTGCCGTTGCCGATCCGCCACGCCCGAATGCGCAAAAAGAAAGGGCCCGCCGCGACGCGGCAGGCCCTCCCCTTTTCCCGAGCACGGAGTCCTAGAGGAGGATGTCCGTCACGACCGGAGCGCCGGCTCCGGTGTTGATCGTGAAGTCGGCGAGGCCATCGCCGTTCACGTCGCCGGCGAGATAATTGTCGCCGCTTTGGGTGTAGCTGCGCAGCTGACCGGCGGCACTGAAGGCGGCGTTGCCGATGTAGGTGAAGGCCTGGTTGCCGGCGACGCCGCTGTTGGCGTCGATATCGACCAGCGAGATCTTGTCGACTCCGGTTGCGAAGTCGGTGATCTTCTCGTTGCCGCCGGTATGTCCCACCCGGAACTCGTCCGCGCCGGCGCCGCCGGTGTAGATGTCGTCACCCTGGGCGCCGTCGAGAACGTCGTTGCCGCCGTTGCCGTTCAGCTTGTTCGAGACCTGGTTGCCGTAGAGATAGTCGCGCGCCGAGCCGCCGTTCGCATTCTCGATGATCGTGTTCCACGCGATCGAGATGTTCCGATGGCTGGTGGCGAAGATACCGGAAACCAGGGTGTCGTTCAGCACGCGATTGTGGCCGAGCGTGCCCAGGAAGTCAGCGTCGGCATTCACTTCGGCCTGGGTGTTGTAGAGCGCGAAGTCGGGCTGTCCCTGGCTCGCATCGGCCGCATCGTTGAACGCGGTGATGATCGAGTTGGCCTGAGCCAGAGTCACCGCACCCTTGGCCGCGGAGCTGAACGAGCCGGGACGGAGGTCGATGAATACGCTGCGATTGGCCGTCGAGAAATCGAACGTGTCCTCGCCGCCGGCGTCGTAGACCGCCAGATACGGATAGGGGTTCTGCGCCAGGTCGTAGACCGCATTGCCGGCGTTCGAGTTGGAGAAGTAGTTGGTGTTGCCGACGCGGGTCGTCGGATCCGCGCCATATTTCGCCTGGATGGTCAGGATGTCGTCGCGCAGCGGAGTCTGCGCGTTCCCGACCAGGAACAGCGCGCCGTTGACGGGCTGGGCGCCCGTTATCGTCGGGCTGAAATAGGACATGATCGTGAACTGCTCGGAATCCTGATAGTAGAAGGCGTCGCCGGCATAGGTGATCGGATCCGGATCGGTGTCGGGATCGGGGCCGTCGTCGCCGAAATTGTAATCGCCCGGATGGTTGAGGCCGAGCGTGTGGCCGATCTCGTGGATCAGCGTCGTGCGGCCGTAGCCGTCATATTGCAGCCAGGCGTTGGTCCAGTTGACGCTCGGGTCGGCGGTCCAGACGTCGCTCTGAAGCTTCGGGCCGTTGCCGGGGAAATAGGCGTGCGCCTGCGCGGGGCCGGTCGTCGTGTTGGCCAGCGTGATGTCGGCGCCCTTGCCCTTCATCTCGGTGATCGTCTGCGGGATGAGATCGTCCCACAGGACCATCGCCTCGCGGGCCACCGCCTTCTCGGCGGCGCTCATCTCGGAGAAGCCGAACGCTTCGGTGACTCCCAGCGCCTGATATTTCGGGCTGTTGTACCATCCGGTCGGGTTGCCGGTCATGAAGGAGAAGGTGATCTTGTCGTTGCCGCCGGGGATCACGGGGCCGCCGTCGATCTGGTTGATGATCTGGGCTTGGTTGAAGATCGGCTTGCCGTTGGGGTGAACGATTCCGGCAAAATCGTCGACCATGAACGGCGGTACGTCCCCGATGAGGACTCCGTCGCCGACGAGCACGCCGTCGCCCATGAGGATTCCGTCGCCGAGCAGGATTCCGTCGCCGATGAGGATGCCGCCGTTCGGCCCGTGCTCGTTCTCGCCGAGACCGCCAAGGCGAACGCTAAGTTTGTTGATAGCCACAGTGTGATCCCCCCAATGGAGTGATGGACATGCGCGAGTGCCATCAGTCGGCCCCCCGGCGCAGGACTGGAAAGCTCAACCGGAAAGTGGGTGCTGTCAATTAGTTATTAACGAGAATCCCCCGTCGAATTGACCGAAATGGGGACGGCTTCATGCAGGCAACAACGCAACAGGGTGACGTGCTTGCCGACCGCAAGTAAGAGAGAGTTTACCGCAAAGCCCTTTCTGTAGCGAAATGAAAGACTTATGCCGATCGAAAAAGCCATCGTCCTGAGCGCCGGCAAGGGCTCGCGGCTGCTGCCGCTGACCGCCGAGCGGCCGAAATGCCTGATCGAGCTGTCGGGCAGGAGCCTGCTCGAATGGCAGCTCGACGCGCTGCGCGGCGCCGGCGTCCGGGACGTCGTCGTAGTCACCGGCTTCCGCGACGATCTCGTCGACGCGGTGGCCGCCCGGCGTGACGGCGTGCGCACCCTGTTCAATCCCTTCTACCACGTCGCCGACAATCTCGGCTCGGTGTGGATCGCCCACGCCGAGTTCGGCTCCGACACCCTGCTCCTCAACGGCGACACCTTGGTGTCGCCCGCTTTGCTCGCCACCGTCCTCTCCGCGCGGACCGGTCCGATTGCCGTGACCGTCGACGAGAAGGACAGCTACGACGCGGACGACATGAAGGTGCTTCGCGACGGCGACCGGCTGCTGCGCATCGGCAAGGCGCTCGAGCCGGGCCAGTACAATTCGGAGTCGATCGGCCTCCTCGCCTTCCGCGGCGACGGCCCCGGCCTGTTCGCGGCCCAGGTCGACCGGATGATGCGCCAGCCCGACGGCACCCGGCGCTGGTACCTGCGCGCCATCGATGCGCTGGCCCAGGCGGGCGCCGACGTCCGCACCGTCTCGATCCGCGGCGAGGAATGGCAGGAGGTCGACTTCCCCGACGATGTCGAGGCGGCGAAGGCGCTGACGGCGCGCTGGGCCTCCGGTCATTCCACCAAAAGCGGCGACCCGGCCTGAGCCGAGGTCATTGCGGCCAGCATTGCTGGAAATGCTCGACCAGCGCCGCGACCTGGTCCGGCTTCAGCTCGACTGCCTGGTCGAGCACAGGAACCTTCGGCCAGCCGACGTCGATCACGGTGATCCCGCGGGCGCTGCGGACGTCCTCGTAGCGGGGGATGACGTGGAAATGGACGTGCGGGTCCACCATCATCAGCATCAGATAGTTGATCCTCTCATGGCGGACCCCGACCGTGAGCGCGTCCTCGATGTCGGCGACGGCGTCCTGGAGCTCGGCGAACGCCGCCTCCGGCAGATCGGGGAAGCTCCGCGCCTCGCTCTTGGCGACGAGGACGAAGCTGCCGAGCGTCGGCTGCGCCGGCCGCAGCAGCACCACCCAATGCTCATATTCCTCGATTAGGGTCGCCGGATAGCCGAAGCGCAGGATGGTCGCGTTCATCGCCTTCTCCTCATGCCAGCCATGACACCACCGGGCGGCCCGCCGCCCGGGCGGCCATCGCCTGGACCAGCTGGACGACGTGCACAAGAAGCGAGATCAGGGTCCAGGCGGCGACCGCCATCAGGCCCCAGTCGGGCCGGCCGGCGATCAGGAAGGCGAGCAGGATCACCATGTTGGGGTTGCGCCGGGCGGTGACCAGCCGGAAGCGGCTGTCGAAGCGCCGCCAGACGTGGATGTGCATCCCGAAGCGGACGATGAAGGCCCCCTCGATCAGACGCTGGACGACATAGCCACCGACGATCACGGCGAGGGTCCACCAGAAGACGTCCTGCGCCAGCGGGCGGCCGTAAGCGTGAAGCCCCACCCCCCAGGCCCACCACCAGAAGGGCGGATGGACGAGATCGATGCCATGGTCGATCGCCTCGCCGATCTTCGACGAAGTGATGGTGCAGCGCGCGAGCTTCCCGTCGACCGTGTCGAGCACCATGAAGGCCAGCCCCGCCGCCAGCCCGGGCCAGTAACGGCCTTCGTAGAACAGCCAGGTGGCGAGCAGGCACAGACCGGCGCCGATCAGCGACACCTGGTTCGGGGTCATCCCGATCCGTGCCGCCCAGCGGGTCAGCACCAGCGCCCATTCCGGCCACAGATATTTGGTGAGAAGGTCGGTCACGCCCTTATAGGCGCCGAAATAGCTCGCCCGCTCGAGCGAGCGGACATTCTCCGGATCGAGCCGGTCCATGAACGGCCGCTCCTTCTTTCGAAGCTCCTCATTCTCGAGGCCACCGGCCGTTTCCCAGGCGAGCTTCTCCACCATCCCGTCGGGCTGGGGCGAATTCTGCTCCATCGCCAGCGCGATCACGTCCCGCTCTCCGTCGAGGGGGTGCGCGAGCACCGGGATCCCGTCGCGGGTCACCACCAGCCCCGGGCTCCCGGCGACCAGCTTCAGCCATCCCGGATCGAAGGCGAAGCCGAGATTGACCAGCACCTCGCCGTCCGGCCGCAGGTCCAGCTTCTGCGCGGCCGCGATCCGGCGAAGCCTCTCCTCCGCGCCGATCCCCCACAGCCGGGTGGGGTTGGCGCCGACCGGAGCGACCGCGGTCACGCCTTCAACTCCGCCGAGATCTTTTCCGCGCTCCTCAGCGCCAGGGCGACGATGGTCAGCGTCGGGTTCGCCCAGCCGCCGGTCGGGAAGAGCGAGGAGCCCGCCACCCAAAGATTGCCGAGGCCGTGCACTCGGCCGTCGGAGTCGGTGACGCTGGTGCGCGCATCGTGCCCCATCCGGGTCGTGCCCATATGATGATAGCCGCCGATCGGGTGGGAGGAGATGAGCGGGTCGGTCTTCCACGCTGCGGCGCCGAGCCAGTCCGCCGGCTCCACAAGGCCGAGCCCGAGCCGCTCCAGCTCCCGACCGAGCGTCTCGACCAGGATTTTCACGCTTCGCACATCGATCTCCGAGAGCCGCCAGTCGAGCTTTACCCGCCTCACGCCGGTCGAGTCCTTATCTCCGGTCAAGGTCACCCGGCTGGCCGGGTTGGGCGCCTGCTCGCCGCGCACCAGAAGCGCCACTTCGAGGTTGCCGAGCTTGTGGAGCAGCCAGGGCCGGGCCGGATCGACGTGGCGCTGGGCCCAGCCGGCCGCCTTCTTGGTCACCATCCAGAGGGCCCGCCCGCGCTTGGTCGGCGCCATGTTGTGCTTGAGCCCGGAATAGGCCTTCATCCCGATGAACTGCCGGCGCCCCTGCGGCTGGCGGGCGACGATGGTCAGCGAGGTGTTGAGGATGCCCTCCCGCCGCTGAAGGGTTTCCGACGGGCTGATCAGGGCGGCGAGGTCCTGGCCGCCGATCCGGTGCCGCCGCCCGAATGCCTTCAGCAGCCGCCATGCGGCGCCCTTGACGATCCGACCGCCGCGGCCGTGGGGATGCTCCATGAAATAACGGCCGACCTGGTCGTGGCCATTGCCGAGGTCGGAGGCGAGCAGGAGCCTCGGATTCTCGATCCCGCCCGCCGCGAGCACATAGGCTTTCGAGCGCACCGTCAGCCGTCCGGCGCCGAGCGAGCGCGCCTCGACCCGGGCGATCCCGCTTCCCTCCGGAACGATCGCCGTCACCGTCGCGTGGGTGGCGATCTGGCATTTCGGGTCGGCTTCGAGGTCGGAGCAGCTCTCCCAGGCGAAGCGGTTGAAGCGGCGGTCGAAGGTCCAGAGCGGAGTCTCGAGCTCGCCGAACCGGGGCAGCTTCACTCCGGCCGAACGCAGGCCGTCCGGGTCCGGCCGGCGGGGAGGCAGGCCGAAGTGCGGCCGCGCCGCCTCGTACCAGCGCTCCAGCTCCTCCCAGCCGATCGGCCAGCCGGAATGAGGCACGTAGTGCCGGGCTTCGAGGTCGATCGGGTCTAGCTCCGCGCAGCGCCCGCCCCAGATGGCGGTGGTGCCTCCGAAGAAGCGCAGCCGGCTGTTCTCCAGCGCGTAATATTCCTCGCCCGCGCTCTCGCCGGCGTTGAGGTCGGCGATCGCCGGCTCATAGTCGAGCCCGCCGCTCTCCAGAAGCACCACCGTGTGGCCGAGCTTGAGGAGCCGGCGGGTCAGGCTGATCCCGGCGGCGCCGGCCCCGATGACGCACACCTCGCCCTCCAGCTCGATCGCGCCGGCGGCTTGCGCGAGGTCGATCATCGTTCGTCATTCCGGCGAAGGCCGGAATCCATGAACGCGGACGGTGCCGATAATCGCGCGGCCATGTTCATGGATGCCGGATCAAGTCCGGCATGACGACCTCCGCGGCTCACCTTCCGAACAACTCCCGCTCGACCTCGCCCGACAAGATCCCCGCCAGCGCCGCGTCCTGAGCCCAGCGCAGGTCGTCGGCGAGATAGCGGTCCGCTTCGTAATGCTCGACGTGGCGCCGGATCTCCGCCCGCGCCGCCTCCAGCGCCGGCGAGCTCCGCAGCGGCGCGTGGAAGTCGCAGCCCTGCGCCGCCGCCAGCAGCTCGATTCCCACCACCCCCGCGGCATTGCCCGCGATCCGCCGGGCCTTGGTCCCGGCATGGGTGGCCATCGAGACATGGTCCTCCTGGTTGCCGGACGTCGGCACCGTGTCGACGCTCGCCGGCCAGGCGAGGCTCTTGTTCTCCGAAACCAGCGCCGCCGCGGTCACCTGGGCGATCATGAAGCCCGAATTGACGCCGCTGTCCTCGACCAGGAAGGGCGGAAGCCCGCTCATCTTGGGATCGACCAGGACCGCCGTCCGCCGCTCCGAGATGCTGCCCACCTCGCACATCGCCATCGCCAGGGTGTCGGCGGCGAAGGCCACGGGCTCGGCGTGGAAATTGCCGCCCGACAGCGATTCGCCCGAGTCGGGGAACAGCAGCGGGTTGTCGGTGACAGCATTGGCTTCGATCTCCAGGATCCCCGACACATTCCGCAACAGGTCCAGGCAGGCCCCCATCACCTGCGGCTGGCAGCGGAAGCTGTAGGGGTCCTGCACCCGGCCGCAATCGTCGTGGGAATGGCGTATCTCGCTTCCCTCCATCAGCCGCTTCAGCACCGTCGCGACTGCGATCTGGCCCGGCTGCCCGCGCGCCGCATGGATCCGAGGATCGAAGGCGGCATCGGTGCCCTTCAGGGCGTCGAGCGACA
The DNA here is from genome assembly GCA_036388575.1 of Allosphingosinicella sp. Classification (GTDB taxonomy): domain Bacteria; phylum Pseudomonadota; class Alphaproteobacteria; order Sphingomonadales; family Sphingomonadaceae; genus Allosphingosinicella. Next base: position 2,633 of record DASVRO010000066.1, on the reverse strand, counting down.
GGGCCCCGGAAATCAGGCCGGTGGCGAACACCCGCTCGGCCGTGAACAAGGTGTCGAGCGCCACCGCGGTCGAGACCTGGGTGCCGTTGATCAGCGCCAGCCCCTCCTTGGGGCCGAGCGCCAGCGGCTCCAGCCCGAGCCTGCGCAGCGCCTCGCCGGCCGGCACGATCGTTCCGCCAAGGTCGATCCGGCCCTCGCCGAGCATCGCCGCGCCGAGATGGCCAAGCGGCGCCAGGTCGCCGGAAGCGCCGACCGATCCCTGAGCCGGAATGCAGGGCACGGCGTCCGCCTCCAGCAGCGCGAGCAGCCGCTCCACCACTTCCCGCCGTACTCCGGAATGGCCGCGGGCGAGGCCGATCACCTTGGTCGCCATCGCCAGCCGGACCACCGGGCGGGTGAGGTCCTCGCCGAGCCCGCAGCTATGCGAAAGGATGAGATTGCGCTGAAGCTCGGCGAGACGATCGCCGGGGATCCGGGTCTGGGCGAGCAGGCCGAAGCCGGTATTCACCCCATAGACCGTTCGCCCGCTCTTCAGGATCGCGCCGACGCAGGCGGCGGCGGCGTCGACGGCGGTCCAGGCGCCGGAATCGAGCTGGACGGGAGCGCCGGCCCAGATAGCGCGAAGCTCCGCGAGGGTGACGGCGCCGGGACGGAGGATGATCATCTCGTCACCCCAGCGAAAGCTGGGGTCCATGCCGAGTCTGCATGGATGCCAGCCTTCGCTGGCAAGACGAAGGAGCTCACAACCCCACCATCGGCAGATCCAGCCCCTGTTCGCGCGCGCAGTCTATCGCCTCCTCGTAGCCGGCGTCGGCATGGCGCATCACCCCGGTGCCGGGGTCGTTCCACAGCACCCGCTCGAGCCGGCGGGCCGCTTCGGGCGTGCCGTCGGCGACGATCACCATCCCGGCATGCTGCGAATAGCCCATGCCGACCCCGCCGCCATGGTGGAGCGACACCCAGGTCGCGCCCGAGGCGGTGTTGAGCAGGGCGTTGAGCAGGGGCCAGTCGGAGACCGCGTCCGACCCGTCCTTCATCGCCTCGGTTTCGCGGTTCGGGCTGGCGACGGAGCCCGAATCGAGATGGTCGCGGCCGATCACGATCGGCGCCTTCAACTCGCCCGACGCCACCATCTCGTTGAACGCCATTCCGAGCCGGTGCCTCTGCCCGAGCCCGACCCAGCAGATCCGCGCCGGAAGCCCCTGGAACGCGATCCGCTCCCGCGCCATGTCGAGCCAGCGGTGGAGGTGCGGATCGTCCGGGATCAGCGCCTTCACTTTCGCGTCGGTCCGGTAGATGTCCTCCGGGTCGCCGGACAGCGCGCACCAGCGGAACGGGCCGATGCCGCGGCAGAAGAGCGGCCGCACATAGGCCGGGACGAAGCCTGGAAAATCGAAGGCGTGCTCGATCCCTTCGTCCTTCGCGACCTGCCTGATGTTGTTGCCATAGTCGAAGGTCGGCACCCCCATCGCGCGGAAGGCGAGCATCGCCTCGACATGCACCGCCATCGATTCCCTTGCCGCCTTCTCCACCGCGGCCGGGTCGCGCTCGCGCAGCGTCGTCCACTTCTCGACCGTCCAGCCGATCGGCAGATAGCCGTTCATCGGGTCGTGCGCGGAGGTCTGGTCGGTCAGGGCGTCGGGTCGGATGCCGCGCCTCGCCATTTCGGGCAGGATCTCCGCCGCATTGCCGAGCAGCCCCACCGAGGTCGGCTCGGCGGCGGTCCGGACGATCTCCAGGGCTTCGTCGATGCTGGTGGCGCGCTTGTCCAGATAACGGGTCTCGAGACGCTTCTGGATGCTGCTTTCCTGGCATTCGATGGCGATGCAATGCGCCCCGGCCATCACCGCCGCCAGCGGCTGGGCTCCACCCATCCCGCCGAGGCCCGCGGTGAGGATCCAGCGGCCCTTGAGGTCGCCGCCGTAATGCTGGCGGCCCATCTCAACGAATGTCTCGTAGGTGCCCTGGATGATGCCCTGGGTTCCGATGTAGATCCACGATCCGGCCGTCATCTGGCCGTACATCATCAGCCCCTTGCGATCGAGCTCGTGGAAATGGTCCCACGTCGCCCATTTCGGCACCAGGTTCGAATTGGCGATCAGCACCCGCGGCGCGTCGGCGTGGGTGCGGAAGACCCCGACCGGCTTGCCCGACTGGACGAGCAGCGTCTCGTCCTCCTCGAGCCGCTCGAGCGTCTCGACGATCCTGTCGAAGCTCGCCCAGTCGCGCGCCGCCCGGCCGATGCCGCCATAGACCACGAGCTCGCCAGGCTTTTCGGCCACGTCCGGGTCGAGGTTGTTCATCAGCATGCGGAGCGGCGCTTCCGTGAGCCAGCTCTTCGCCTCGATCTCGGTGCCGTGCTTCGCCCGGATGGTGCGGGCATTGTCGAGGCGGTTCGGAAGGCTGGTCATGGCGGGCTCGGGATAGGTCGCGTGTCGGCGACACCCATACAGCATGGATCGGGCCGAGGAGAGGAGGTGTGGACAGGTCGTGTCGGGGCTGTCACCTGGGCATCTAGGGCAGGGGGAGACGATGGCCGAGCCGAACTTCGCATCCGAGCGGGACCAACTCGTCGCCGCCTACCGGCAGCTCGCAGCCGAAGGTCTGCTGCAGCTGAGCTCCGGCAATCTCAG
>DASVRO010000065.1:0-34290 GCA_036388575.1 Allosphingosinicella sp. | reverse complement strand
TATGCGCGCGACCTGGGGCTGGCCTTCCAGATCGCCGACGACCTGCTCGACGTCGAAGGCGACGAGGCGACGGTCGGCAAGGCGCTGCGCAAGGATGGCGCGGCGGGCAAGGCGACCTTCCTGTCGCTGCTCGGCGTGGAGCGCGCGCATACGCAATGTGCGATGCTGGTCGATCAGGCGTGCGCGCACCTCCACGCCTATGGCAGCGAAGCCGACCTGCTGCGCAGCATCGCCCGTTATGTCGTCGAGCGCGACCGGTGAGCGCGGGACCGCGCATCGGCGTCTACCCGGGCACCTTCGATCCCGTGACACTCGGCCACATGGACATCATCCGCCGCGGCGCGACGCTGGTCGACCGTCTGGTGATCGGAGTGACGACCAACCCGTCCAAATCGCCGATGTTCTCGGTCGAGGAACGGATGGCGACGGTGCGGCGCGAGGTCGCCGATGTCGCGGGGGACATCGCGGTCGTCAGCTTCGATTCGCTGCTGATGGATTTCGCCGAGGCGCAAGGGGCGCGCGTGATCGTCCGCGGCCTGCGCGCGGTCGCCGATTTCGAATACGAATATCAGATGGCGGGGATGAACCAGCAGCTCAACGACCGGATCGAGACGGTCTTCCTGATGGCCGACGTCTCGCTCCAGCCGATCGCCTCGCGGCTGGTCAAGGAGATCGCGCTGTACGGCGGCGACATCTCCAAGTTCGTTCCGCCCGAGGTCACCGCCGACGTCGCCCGCCGGGTCGCGGCGATCGGCCGCAAAGGCACTTGATCCATCGGCGCCCGCCGCGCATCATCGCGGGCGAAGAACGGATTTATCCGGGGAAATCCAGACCATGTATCTCAAGACTCTGCTGGCCCTTCTGCTCGGCCTGTTCCTCGCCGGCTCGGCGACCGCCCAGGGGCTGCCGGCGCCGCCGGCCGTCCCCGCGCTCGACCCGGAGAACACGCTGGTGCTCGACCTGTCGAACGGCGGCCGAGTCACCCTCCAGCTGCGCCCCGACGTCGCCCCCAACCATGTCGCGCGAATGAAGGAGCTGACCCGCCGGGGCTTCTACAACGGCCTCATCTTCCACCGGGTGATCGAAGGCTTCATGGCGCAGGGCGGCGATCCGAAGGGCGACGGCACCGGCGGCTCCGAGCTTCCCAACGTCAGTGCCGAGTTCAACGGCCTGCCCCACGTCCGCGGAGCGCTGGCCGCCGCGCGCGAGGGCGCTCCCGAGGACGCTTCGGCCGAGGCGGTGAAGAATGCGGAGAACAGCGCCAACAGCCAATTCTACATCATGCTCGGCTCGCGGCTGTCGCTCGACGGGCGCTACACGGTGTTCGGCCGGGTGGTCAGCGGAATGAACTTCGTCGATGCGATCGAGAAGGGCGAGCCGCCGGCCAATCCGACCCGGATCCTGCAGGCGTCGATCGGCGCCGACAACAAGGCGCCGCCGGCGCCCGGCCAGGCCGTCGCGGCGGCCGCGCCCGGTCCGGCGGCGGCGGCGGCGGTGCCGGTTCGATCCGGCCCCGCCGCCGGCCCGGCCGTGCCTCCGCCGCCGTCGATCCGGCTCCCCGAAGCCAAGCCCAAGCCGCGCCCCAAGAAGGCGCAGTAAAAAGCGGGTGCGCGTCGATTCCTTCGACTTCGCGCTGCCGCCGGAGAGAATCGCGCTGAGGCCGGCGAGCCCGCGCGACAGTGCGCGGCTGCTTGCCCTGCGCGGCGGAGCGCTCGAAGACCGGATCGTCGCCGAGCTTCCCCAGCTTCTGCGGCCGGGCGACGTCCTGGTGTTCAACGACACCCGAGTCATCCCCGCCCAGCTCGAAGGTCGCCGCGGCGAGGCGCGGATCGGAGCGACCCTGCACAAAAGGGAGGGACCGCGGGCCTGGCGCGCCTTCGTCCGCAACTCCAGGAGGGTGCGCGACGGCGACCGGATCGACTTCGGCGCCGGAGTGTCCGCCCTCGCCGGCGACCGCGGAGAGGATGGCAGCCTGCTCCTGACCTTCGACGGCGACGAGCCGGTCGAGCTTCTGCTCGAGCGGGCGGGACGGATGCCGCTGCCGCCCTACATCGCCGGCCGCCGCGAGGCCGACGAGCGCGACGCCGAGGATTACCAGACCATGTTCGCGCGGGAGGAAGGGGCGGTGGCGGCGCCGACCGCGGCGCTCCATTTCACGCCGCGGCTGATGGCGGCCCTGGCCGAGGCCGGGATCGGGCACGAGACCCTCACCCTGCACGTCGGCGCGGGGACGTTCCTGCCGGTCAAGGCCGAGGACACGGCCGACCACCGCATGCACGCCGAATGGGGCCGTATCGAGCCCGCCACCGCCGACCGCCTCAACGCGGCGCGCGCCGCCGGCGGCCGGATCGTCGCCGTCGGCACCACCTCGCTCCGACTCCTCGAAAGCGCCGCCGACGAGGCGCGCCGGGTTCGGCCGTTCGAGGGCGACACGGCGATCTTCATCACCCCGGGCTACGCCTTCCGGGCGGTCGACGGGCTGGTCACCAACTTCCATCTGCCCCGGTCCACGCTGTTCATGCTGGTCTCGGCTCTGATGGGGCTGGAGCGGATGCAGGCGGCCTATGCGCATGCGATCGGGGCGGGGTACCGCTTCTATTCCTATGGGGATGCGAGCTTGTTGTTGCCGGGGTGACGGGCTCCGGCGGGGGCGGGCCGGGGATTAGGGTTCACGCGAAGACGCGAAGGCGCGAAGGGACCTCGCGGGTGACGGGCCAGCAGCGAATTTCCTCCTCGATCTCAGATCGCATCGACCTTCGCCAGCGTCTGCTTAGCCCCACTGTAGGTCGTTCAATCCAACGCTCGGTTGGTCTAAAGCAGACGCTGGTTAGCGAATTGCGCGCCGAGAATCGCGGGTCAGTCGGAAGTTCCGCGCGGTCAGCTTTGTTGGCTAAGCGTTATATTGGCCAAAGATTTGCGAGGTCGTGGTGTCACACGAGGCTGCTAGCGAGAAACCCCGTAAGGGCTGGTGTAGCACCCTATTTGGCGGGTCCGCAGAAGACACCACAGGGATTGGGAAGGGCGAAGACGGGATCGAAGCTCCAACTGAGAACGATGACGCTCTCATGGCTAAGCCGGAGCCGCTAATCGACAACGACAGCCCGATCCGTGCGCCGGCCGAGGATCTCTTTGGGGTCGATCGTTTCGCCGCAATGGTAGCCCGCGGCCTGGCCGCACAACGGGACGCCGATGGAACGGTCATCGCGCTCCATGGCCCGTGGGGAAGCGGCAAGAGCAGCGCCGTCAATCTCGCTCTGCATCACCTGGCGGAAACGGCGGATGGCGAGATGGAGGTTATCGCTTTCAATCCGTGGTGGTTCGCAGGCTCGTCGGCACTCGCGAATGCCTTCTTTCAGACCGTTGGGTCGGCCCTCAATCGCACGTTGCGCGAGCATGGGAGTGCTGCGCTTGGAGATTTTTTCGCGCGCCTGAAGAGCTTCAATACCTATGCGGACGCCGCGGCCAGATTTGCGAGCGACGGCGTTACCCAAGCCGTCGCTCAGCTCGCTTTCGGGGAACGTTCGATCGAGGATGAGCATCGCAAGCTAGCGGACGCGCTTCGCGCCCAGCCGAAAAGCTTCCTGATTGTCATCGACGACATCGACCGGCTGAGTCCGGACGAGGCGTTGCTGATCTTCGGCCTTGTGAAGTCCGTCGGTCGCCTGCCGCGCGTCAGCTACCTGCTCGCGTTCGACCGCATTCTGATCGAGCAACTCATCGAGCAGCACTTCCCATCGGAGGGGAAGCTCTATCTCGAGAAGATCGTGCAGGCCATGTTCGACCTGCCGCTCCCGCCTGACGACGTGCTGCGCAACATGGTGCTCGAGCAGACTTCCAAGCTTTTCACGATCGATGATGATGACATCGTGCGCTTTATGAACCTCTTCTACGATATCGTCGCGCCGAATTTGACCAGTCCTCGGCAGGCCGTCCGATTGAATGGCACCCTGCGCGTCGCTTGGCCGTCGGTCGAGGGAGAGGTCGATCCCGGCGATTTTCTGAGCATTGAGGCCCTGCGGCTCTTCCACCCAGCGCTCTATCGTAACGTGCGTCAGAATCCCGACCTGTGTTGTGACGGGCAGATTGCCGCCCGGCGCGACGAAGAGCGTGTTGCCACGGCCGAGGAGATCCTCTTTCGAGATGTCGATGCGGCCAGTCATGATTTCGCGCGGCTCGCCCTGCAACGGCTCTTCCCCAAGCTACAAGCGGTCTGGGGCAACATGCATTATGGCCGCGACTGGGACGAGATCTGGAAGCGGTCGCGACTGGTCGCGAGCAAGGCCCATTTTCCGATTTATTTCCAATACGGCCTGGATCAAGGCGCCGTCCCCAAGGCCCTTCGCGACGAGCTCGTCGCGCGCGCGGGCGACCGCGAATTCATCATGGAGAAATTGCGAGCTGGCGTTGGGGTCGGGAAGCGCGGCGGTGGTACGCAAGCTGCGGCCATCCTCGAGGAGATCAATCTGCGCGCAGCGGACGTCGCAGGCGAAGCTGTCGGTCCCCTCTTGGCAGCGATATTCACGGTTGTTGACGAGATTGCGACCGAGGCCGACCAAGCCCGGGGCTTCTCGATCGCGAACAACCCCCTTCGGGTGCATTGGCTGATCAACCGTCTCCTCATGGACCGCTTTTCGGTCGAAGAGCGATCGGAGATCCTCGTCAGGGCAAGTGATGAGGCGAGTCCGATCTGGCTCGTCGATGTCGCCCAGCGCTGTTTCCGCCCCTACGATCCAGGCCGCGAGAAAAAGGATCGCACCGTTCTCGTCACCGAAGACGCCGCGAACCTGCTCATTCAGCGGGCACATGAGAGGGTGCGCGCGCTCGCCGCCTCCAGCGAGTTGATAGACACTTCCGAACCGTCCGCCGCTTTGTGGTTCCTTTGGCATTCAGGGAAGGAGGGCAAAGCGGCTGCGCGCGAGATCGCCAACGCTTGGCTGGAGGACGATCGCGCCACGATCAAATTGGCCCGTTCGGTGACCTCAACTGGGTGGAGTCAGGGAGGTGGATTTGACTCCTTGGGCGACCGGGTGGCTCGTTCATTTTCTAACGTGCATCCGGAGAGCCTCGCGAATTTGCTGGACGCCGAGCGGTTGCACGCGCGTGTCGTTCAGTTGCGCGCCGCAGGGAAAGTAGCTCCTGCGGATATAGCCGTCCTCGATCGGTTCATTGAAGGATGGGTGCATGATCAAACGGAGCGCGAGGAGGATTAATGGGCTGGCGCTCAGAATTAATCGCACTCGAAAGATGACCTCACGGGAAAAACTGTGACAGTATACTTCTCGAAGAAGCTCACAGGAAGCGCATTGTATACTGTTACTGTTTTCCCGATGCGCTGTGACCATCCACTAAGCGTGTGTATAAAGGGTTCAATAGACGCTAGCGGCGGCCGCCGTAGGTGCCCGACTCAAGCAAAGCCGCTGCTGCATCTAATGCTGCAGCTATTCTCAAAAGATCCAGTCTCGAGCTCAATATTTCTTTGTTGGTAGAAATACAATGATCGATGGATTGAGCGGAACCGGGCGGGGCCACCATTGCGAGTCCGGGCCGCCCTGCCGGGATGAGCCAACTCTCTATGCCGTGGGACTTGAAGATTCGATAATACCAATCCTTAAGCTCACGAGCCGCATCGATACGAGGATCGATTTTTTGCATTATGGAACTGAGTAGGCCGCAGTGATACCTGATATTATCCAAGTCGTCCTTTGAGCACGCTGCGAGCCCCTTCACCGCTTGCGAGGCTTGTCGGACGATAATCGCGCTATCCCTTTGCGCTTCCCGCTGTGATTTTTGCCTATCTCCTATCGCCTTGTATGCAAATGAAAGAAGATCAAAAATAACCATGGAGTCGCCCTCCGGTGCCTGGGTAGAATATCCCTTTCTGTACGGCCGCGACAGCCACGAAACAGCCGCACCGCGGTGGGTGATCCGGGGATGGATTAGCCGGCGAAGGAAGGTCGGCAAAGGGTCGATCCCGGAAAGCGCCTGCAGTGCACGAATGTCGGCTTTTCCGCTCAATCGCTCCAAAGCGGACAGTCTGGAAAACGGCCACCACCCGCCACTCAAGGCGACTGAATACCCGCTGCCTGGCAGAATTGGAATCAACTCCAAAGTTCGGGATGAGTCAGCAGGCGAGGGTTCTCACGTGCCCGGCCTCGCCATAGTCGAGGATCCGCCGGTCGCGGGTGACTATGGGCACGTCCAGCTCGCGGGCGGTCGCGACGAGGAGGCGGTCGGCGGGGTCGGGGTGGAACTCGCCGGGGAGGCGGGAGGCGGCGAGGGCGATCTTTACGGTGAGCGGGGTTTCGATGAAGCCCGCCTGGGCGAGGAGCGTCTCGAACCAGGCTTCGGGGGTGGGCGTCAGCCGGAGCCTGGGAGCGCCTTGGCGAGGCCGGGCGAGAAGCCCGAGCTCCCAGGCACTGACCGAGGAGACGAGGACGCCGCCCGCCTGCGCGGCGGCGACGATGGCGTCGGCCGCGGGAGACTCGATGGTTCCGGCCGCCGTCCAGACCAAGGCATGGGTGTCGAGCAGCAGCTTCGTCCCGGCCTCAGTCACGATACAAAATGCCCTTCTCGGCATCCATTTCGCCGTCGAAGGCGGGCTGGGTCAGGTCGAGATCCGGATCGATCCAGACCGTGCCCGCCATGGAGCCTATGATCGAGCGCGCGTCCTGTTCGGACGGCGGAGGCGCGGTCATCACGGCGACCGGCGTGCCGCGATGGGTGATCGTGACCCGCGACAGCCGGCGCTCGCCGAGCCGACGGAGGATGTCGAGGCACTTAGCCTTGAATTCGGAGGCCGCGATCGTGATCTCCATGGCCCTGCTCCGACTGGTCAATTGGACTGGTCATATCATTGATTGGCGAGACACGCCATCGCCATCGTCGCCTGGACATCACCCCGTGCCGCCCGCGGCGACATCGTCATGCCGGACTTGATCCGGCATCCACCTTCGCGCTTCGGCGTCCGCTGCAAGGAAGGTGGACCCCGGATCAAGTCCGGGGTGACCATCCACCCCTCAGTCCGACGTCAGGCAGCGACCGCGAGCTCCTCGGCGGTCTCGTTGGCAGCCCGGGCCGGCTCGGCGGCGGCCGCGGCCGGACGGGCCTCGGCGGCGGGGCGCGGGTTGGGCGAGACCCAGCGGGTCAGCAGGACGACCACGCCGAGCGCGAAATAGGTGCCGATCACGGCCATCGGGCTGAGCAGCAGCAGCGCGGCGAAGGGGATCCGCAGGAACATGGGGTTGAACCCGAAATCCTCGCCGATGGCTTCGCAGACTCCCAGGATGGTGTGGTCGCGGGCGATGAGGGAAGGCTGAGAGGTCTGCATCATTCACTCCTTTGGCGAAGCGAGCCAACCGGCCCGCCCTGACGCAGGCCTCTCAGCACGAGCCGTGCCAAACGGTGCTTGTTGAGCTTTTCCAGGATGTTAGGGTGTCAGGACCAGCGCCGGGGCGGACTCCATTCCCTGGAGCCCCGCCAAATGTTGGTGGAAATCGCCAACTGAATGCGCTTCCGGGGACAGGTACCGGTACCTGTCCCCAAGCCTTGCCTGTCCGCAGCTGTGCCCCGGTGGGTGCCCTCACCTTGGCGTCCCGCTGCGCGGGGCGCCTCTCCATGCCGAGGCCGCCCTGTCCCCCTGGACAGGGCTGAGCCGCGCGGGGCGCGGCTCGCCTCGGCATCTCCTGCAGGGAGAGGGACCTTTGCATAAGTCCTCGGGATTAGCCCCTCCCCTTCAGGGGAGGGGTTGGGGTGGGGGCTGTCATCTCACCTCACCGCCGTCAGCAGGTATTCTGCCCCACATTCCCCACCCCAACCCCTCCCCTGAAGGGGAGGGGCTTTTGCCCCCGCACGCTTCGCAAGAGTTATGCAAAGGTCCTGCAGGGAGAGGGGGTTGCGGCTCAATCCGGAACCAGTTCCGTCTGAATTGTCCGATGAAAACGATCCAATCCGGTTTGAATCCCCTTGACGGGGCAGGATGTTCCCATTATGTTCCCAGCTGGCGAGTGGAAGGAGAGCGGGCCGTGGAAGGGGAAGAGGCGAAAAGGGAGCCATACCGGCCGCTGGAGGCGAAGGAGCGGGCGCGGTTTCTCGAGGTGCTGAGGGAGACCGGGAACCGGAAGGCGGCGGCGGCGGCGATCGGGATGGAGCCGCGACTGATGGACCAGAGGCGCGAATATGATCCCGAGCTGGACCGGGACTGGGAGGAAGCCGCCGAGCAGGCGCACCGGCGGCTCTCGCTCGCCAGCGGGCCGTTCGACTGCCGGCCGGTTGGCCGGCTCAACATGATCCGTCGCGGCAAGAGGGGTCGGCTGCAACTGGTCGCCGCCGGAGAGGGGCGCTGGAATGCGGCGGTGGAGCGGCGCTTCCTCGAGGTGCTGAGGATGTGCGGCACGGTCCGGGCGGCGGCGCAGGCGGTCGGCTTTTCGGAAAGCGCGGTGTGGGACCGCTGGCGCAAGTGGCCGGCCTTCACCGAAGCGCTGGAGCGCGTGCTCGAGGAGGCCGAGATGTCCCTCCAGTTCCGGATCGCCTGCATGGGGAGCGACGTCCCGCCCCCGGAAGGCGAGGCGGCGGAACCGGCGGCGGACACCCTCCCGGCGGTCTCCCCTCTGCCTTTCGACCGCGACTTCGCGATGCGGTTCCTGAAGTGGCGCGAGGAGAAGAGGCGCGGCGGCGGGCGCAAGGGACCGCGCTCGAAGCCGCCGTCGATCGAGCAGGTGACCGACAAGATCGTGCGCCAGGTCGAAGCCATCAAGCGCCACCGGCGCCGCGAAGCCGGCGAGTGACGGGAGGAGCGGGCCATGGATGGGAGGAGCGGAGCCTATGGCCGGCAGGCGGTCGAGGCGCTGGAAGGGCTGGGCGGCGACGACATGCGCCTCGCCCTCAAGGCGCTGACCGAGGACGAGCGGCAGGTCCTGGCGGGCGACTGGCCGAGCTGGGCGCATAAGGGCCAATTGCCCGATCACGACGGCTGGCGGATCTGGGTGCTGCTGGCCGGCCGCGGATTCGGCAAGACCCGAGCGGGGGCGGAATGGGTTTCCGCTTTCGCGCGGGCCAATCCGGAGGCGTCGATCGCGCTGGTCGCAGCCAATCCCGACGAGGCCCGAACGGTGATGATCGAGAGCCGCCGCTCCGGCCTGCTCGCGATCGCCCGGCCGGACGAGCGGGACAAGATGCTCTGGGAGCCGAGCCGGCGGCGCCTCATTTTCGCCAGCGGCGCCGAGGCTTTCATATATTCGGCCGCCAATCCGGAGAGCCTGCGCGGGCCGGAGCATCACATCGCCTGGTGCGACGAACTCGCCAAGTGGCGCCGCGGGCAGGCGGCCTGGGACAATCTGCGGCTCGGCCTTCGACTCGGAACCCGACCCCAGGCGGTGGTGACGACGACTCCGCGAGCGGTGCCGCTGCTGAAGCGCCTGCTCGCGCTGCAGGGGACGGTGTTGACCGGCGGGGCGAGCCGCGACAACCCGCAATTGGGGGACGAGTTCATCGCCGCGGTGGAGGCGATCCACAAGGGCACCCATTTCGGGCGGCAGGAGCTCGAAGGGGTGCTGCTCGACGACGTCGAAGGCGCGCTGTGGACGAGGGCGCTGATCGAGCGGTGCCGGGTCCGGCTGAACCTGCCGGAAAGGGGGTTCTTCCGCCGGATCCTGGTCGGAGTCGACCCGCCCGCCTCGCAGGGAGGGACATGCGGAATCGTGGTGTGCGGCCTCGGCGCGGACGGAATCGCCTATGTGCTCGCCGACTGCTCGGAAGGGGGACTGACGCCGAGGGGCTGGGCCCGCAAGGCGGCCCGGGCGGCGCAAGCCTGGGGCGCGGTTCGCGTGGTCGCCGAGAAGAACAACGGCGGCGAGATGGTCGAGGAGGTTCTTCGCGGAGCCGATTCGGGACTTCCGGTCAAGCTGGTCCACGCCGCCGACGGCAAGGCGACGAGGGCGGAGCCGGTCGCCGTGCTGTTCGAAGCCGGCAAGGCGAAATTCGCCGGCGCCTTCCCCGAGCTCGAGGACGAGCTGGCCGGCTTCACCGCGGCGGGATGGCGGGGGGCGGGCTCGAGCCCCGACCGGGCGGACGCGATGGTCTGGGCGATGACCGAGCTCGCCGTGAAGCCGGTCCGGGCGGATCCGCGGATCCGGGTGCTGTAGCGCTCTCCCCTCTCCCTGCAGGGGAGAGGGGTCGGGGGTGAGGGAATGGCGTAGGGGACAGTCACCTACGTCGGGCCCTCACCCTGGCGCTTCGCGCCTGTCCCTCTCCCCTGCAGGGAGAGGGGTTGGGGGTCGGCAGGGTGGGGGCGGTGGTGTAGGAGGCCCGGCCATGTCCGCCCGCCCCCGCTTTTCCTTCACCCTCTCCGCCACCGACGGCGCCGCCCGGGCGGGGACGATCGCGATGCGGCGCGGCGAGATCCGGACTCCGGCCTTCATGCCGGTTGGGACCGCCGCCACCGTCAAGGCGGTGAAGCCGGCGGACGTGCGCGCGTCGGGCGCCGACATCCTCCTCGGCAACACCTACCACCTGATGCTTCGCCCCGGGGCGGAGCGGGTGGCCCGGCTCGGCGGGCTGCATCGCTTCATGGGGTGGGAGAGGCCGATCCTGACCGACAGCGGCGGCTATCAGGTGATGAGCCTGACCGAGCTTGCGAAGGTCAGCGAGGAGGGGGTGGCGTTCAGGAGCCATCTCGACGGCAGCCGCCACCTGATCACGCCGGAGCGGTCGATGGAGATCCAGCGGCTGCTCGGCTCCGACATCGTCATGGCGTTCGACGAGCTGGTTCCGACGACGGCGGAGCGCGACGCCCAGGCGGCGGCGATGGAGCGCTCGATGCGCTGGGCGAGACGCTCGCGCGATGCGTTCGATTCGGGCGGCGAGCATGCGCAGGGGGCGGCCCTGTTCGGGATCCAGCAGGGCGCGCTCGACGAGGGGCTTCGCAGCGCCTCGGCCGAGGCTCTGACCGCGATCGGCTTCGACGGCTATGCGGTCGGCGGGCTTGCGGTGGGCGAGGGGCAGGAGGCGATGTTCGCCTGCCTCGATTTCGCCCCGGGCCAGCTTCCCGCCGACCGGCCGCGCTACCTGATGGGGGTCGGCAAGCCCGACGACATCGTCGGAGCGGTCGAGCGGGGGATCGACATGTTCGACTGCGTCCTCCCGACTCGCTCCGGCCGCACCGGCCAGGCCTTCACCCGCGACGGGCCGCTCAACATCCGCAACGCCCGATTCGCGGAAGACGGCGGGCCGCTCGATCCCGACTGCCCGTGCCCGGTCTGCTCGACCTGGACCCGCGCCTATCTCCACCATCTCGTCCGCTCGGGCGAGATATTGGGGGCGATGCTGATGACCGAGCACAATTTGTGGTTCTACCAGGGCCTGATGAGCGACCTGCGCGAGGCGATCGCCGGGCGCCGGCTGACGGTTTTCGCGGCCGATTTCCGCCATCGTTACGGCGCGCGCGGAGCGCCTGCGGGGTTGAAAATTTGAGGTTTCTCCCCATCTTTGCTAGAGAGCGGGCCATGGGGATTCTGATCTTCGCCGTATCGGGGGACCGGTCTACCGGCGTCGAACTTGCCTCGGGTCTGCGGCCGCACTAGAGCGCCCGTCCTTTTCGGAGTCGTTGATGCCGTCTGACGAATTCGCCTTGCCTCGTCCCGCGCTGCTCCGGCTTCCGGAGCTTCGGCACTGGCTGGCGTCGGCCGTGCTTGCGACGACCGCCGGCCTCTACGTCCTCGCCGGCCTCAGCGTCGCCTTGCTCGAGCCGGCGAGCGCGACCCCCCACGGACGCCTCACCGGAGCGGGCGCTCCGGTCGTGATCCCGGGGCTTGGAACGCCGCCCGAGCCCGAGCCGCTCCAGTTCCGCGAGATCGCTCCGCAGGACGCGGTGGCGATCAACGCCGCGGTTCCGATCTCGACCCTGCCCAATCCCGCCGCGCGCCCGTTCGGGACCGCCTTCGCGACTCCGGCCGACCGTCTGCGGGCGCTCGAATGCCTGACCGCGGCGGTCTATTACGAGGCGGCGGTCGAATCGACCGACGGCCAGCGTGCCGTCGCCCAGGTCGTCCTCAACCGGGTCCGCCACCCCGCCTATCCGCGCACCGTGTGCGGAGTGGTCTTCCAGGGCCACGAGCGCTCGACCGGCTGTCAGTTCACCTTCACCTGCGACGGGGCCCTGCGCCGCACCCCCTCGGCCGCCGGCTGGGCGCGCGCCCGCCGGGTCGCCGAGGAAGCGCTCGCCGGCCACGTCTACAAGCCGGTCGGCTGGTCGACCCATTACCACACCAACTGGGTCGTGCCCTACTGGAGCTCGAGCCTGGTCAAGCTCGCCCAGGTCGGCACCCACATCTTCTTCCGCTGGGAAGGCGGCTGGGGCAAGCCGGCGGCGTTCCGCTTCGGCCATGCCAGCATCGAGCCGCAAATGGCGAAGATGCGCAGCCTGACCTCCGATCCGTCGACCCTCGCCCAAGCGCCGACCGTCGACGAGGCCGCGGCCCTCGCCGCCGCCGCTGCGGCGGCCGCAGTCGATCCGGCCGACAAGGCCGCGCCGGGAAGCATCGACAGCTTCGCCCGGGCCGTGCTGCGCCGCTACGAGCCGCCCAATGCCGAGGCGGCCACCGCCGCGGTCCAGGCGCGCTCGACCAAGCCGCTGTCGTCGACCACGCACTGGGCCCTCTCCGGACTGCCGGAGCCCTCGACGCCGGCTCCGGCCGCCAAGCCGGCGGCGAAGCCCGCGGCCGCCGCGGCGACCCCGGCCGAAGCGCCCAAGTGCCTCGAAGGCGTGCGCCGGGCGCTGAAGGGCGCTCCCGCCCCGGCGGACAAGCCTGCCGCCTGCTAGAGCGCGGAAGGTCGTCACCCCGGACTTGATTCGGGGTCCCCTTTTTACAGGCCGGCGCCGCCCGAAAGGAGAAGGTGGATGCCGGATATGGTCCGGCATGACGAGGCGGGGATCGGATGCAAATCGCTTTGACCTGAAGCCGGTTTCGGGTCACCTTCCACGTTCGTGGAGGGGGCGCCATGTCGAACGTAGCCGGCAAAGCTTATGCGATGAACGTGGTGACGCCGATGCGGCCGTCGCGCACCAGGCTCATGCAGCTCATCTTCATGTTCACGCGCTCGCAGCCGGGCAAGCTGGCCGGCCTGCTCGGGCTCTCGTTCATCCATTTCGCGCGTTGGGTGCTCATTCGCCGCGACCAATGGCCCGATTTCGACCAGCCCAAAGAGCAGCTGAACAACGACTACATGCTGTTCTGCTCGAACTTCAACGGGACCTGGGACCAGTATATCGACGCCTTCTCCGACGGTCTTCCAAGCGGCCTCGACCTGCTCTGGTACACCAGCCTCAAATACCCGCATTCGATCCCGATCACCCCTTTCAAGAACTATATCCGCGCCAACCAGATCGACACGGATTATTATTATAACTCGGTGCCCGGCGCGGCCCAGAAGGACGTCAAGGCGGCGATGCGGCTGAGGCGCGCGATCAAGGCGCTCGCCGCGAAGCACGGATCGATGAGCCCGGAGGAATTCGCCGCCGCCTATCGCGAGACGCTGCTGGCGGTGCAGAACGATCTGCGCGGCCAGGGCCCCGCCCCGGTCGCCTCCAACGACACCGCCGCCGCCGACCTCAACCGGCTGCCTTACGTCAAGCAGGCGTGGGGAGCGGTCTGATGCCCGATTTCGATACCGGCAACCTCTTCTACACCGGCCTGTTCCCGGTCGACCTCAGGCCAACCCGGCGGGTCGACAAGAGCATCACCTCGCACAGCCACCTGCTGCGCGAGGTGCTCGCCTCGCTGCCCAATTACAGCCCGGAGGACCGCGCCGCGCTGCCGAGCCCGTTCAGCCGCGACAGCCGAACCCATTTCGCCCGTTTCGCCATCATCGACGATCCGGCGTTCGAAGGGCGAATCTCGGGCGATGCCCTGGTCGCCGCGGCCAGGAGCGTGGATCCGTCCAAGCACCAGCCGGTCGACCATCTCTCCCGCTCCTGGCTGATCTTCGTCGCCGATGCCGACGCCAGGGAGGCCGGCGACTCCTGCCGCGACACCTGGGCGCGCGGGCTCTGGGAGGTGATGGAGCCGGAGCTTCGAGCCGTCTTCCGCCACTGCCTCGGCTTCCGCAAGGTCGAGACCGGCGAGGATTTCGCCGCCTACCTGGCCAAAGGCCAGGTCGAGACGACGATGAGCTTCCACGATTACTGGATCGATCCGCCCGATCTCCCCAACCTTTCCCTGTCCCGGATCAAGTGGACGATCCTGCTCCCGGCGCTCGTCGGCGCGCTCGCCGTCGCCTGGTGGCGCTGGCAGCCGTGGCACTGGCCGAGCTGGCCGCTCGACTGGGGCGGAATGGCGCTCGTCCTGCTCGGAGCGCTCGTCGGCCTCGCCGTGGGCCTATGGCTGATCGTCCGGACCATCTCCGGCCGAGGCGGGAAGTCCTGGCCCGCCGGCGCGGACTCCGACCTGCCGAGCGTCCTTAAGAGCCTCCACGTCCAGCGCGAGTTCACCCGCTTCGCGGTCGCCAACCAGGTCGCCGCGCCGGCCGACCTCCACGCCGCCTTCGGCCGCTTCATCGCCGAGGTGAAGCCGGACGACGTCGCTGGGCCGACCCAGAAAGCGGGAGTGGTACCGTGAGCAGACGACCTTATCCCGTCGACGTCGAATATGCCGACATCCAGGGCGGCATCCTCACCGCTTATGGAAAGCAAGGCTTTCCCTGGGGCCGGTTCGGCCTGATCTGCGTGCGCGACCCGAAGGCCGGGCGCGCCTTCGTCGAGAAGCTGCGCATGGACGTCACGACCGCCGTTCGCTGGCCGTCGAGCAAGCAGGTCATTCCCGAGGGCCGGCTGATGATCGAGCGGCCCGCGGTCACGCTCAACCTCGCCTTCACCTATTGCGGGCTGAAGGCGCTCGGCGTGCCGACCCGAACGCTTCGCGGCCTTCCCGACGAGTTCATGGATTCGATGGCCGGCCGGGCCAAGATCCTCGGCGACGACACGCCCAACAATCCGATGTCGAAATGGGACGAGGTCTGGGATCCGAAGGGGCGCGGCGCCGACGTCCACATCCTCGTCCTGCTCAACGGCACCATCACCCTCGACCGGAAGCCGCCGCCCGAGCTCAGGGCGATGCAGGATCGGATCGCCTCCTATTGCGACGGCAGGGATGTCGAGCTGCTCGCCGGCCACAGGGGGCCCGATCCGCATTGGCAGCAACTCGAGGCGATCAAGGACGAGAAGGGCGTGCCTTGCCCCAAGGAGCATTTCGGCTTCACCGACGGAATCAGCGATCCGGTCTTTGAGGGCCAGTATCCCAAGCAACATGAGAAGGAACGCGCGGTCGGGTCCGGAGCGACCGACGGCGAAGGCAATTGGCGGCCGCTCGCGGCCGGTGAGTTCCTGCTGGGCTGGCCCGACGAGGCGCAGGAGATACCCGGCGCCGCGATGCCGCTCGACTTCAGCCGCAACGGCACCTTCGCGGCCTATCGCAAGCTCGATCAGGACGTCGCCGGCTTCAAGGCCTGGGTCGACGAGGCCGCCGCGCAGCTCCAGCAGGTGTGGAATCTCACGAGCTTCGAGGTGGCGCATGCCACCTTGATGGCGAAGATGGCGGGCCGTTGGGAGGATGGCGTGCCTCTGGACGTGGCGCCCGACTGGGATGCCTGGAAGAGGTTCAACGCCGAATGCGAGCCCGACGAGGAGGGTCATGTCGTCCGCGACGAGAGCGCGCGCGCCAAGGCGCTGGTCGACTTCGGCTATCGGACCGACGCCGAGGGATACAAATGCCCGATGGGCGCCCATATCCGGCGGAGCAACCCCCGCGACATGCTCGATCCGCGCGGCGACTCGCGCGATCCGAAATCGCGGATGGGCTCGGCGCTCAACAACCGCCGCCGGATCCTGCGCCGGGGACTGCCCTACGGCCATGCCGATTCCGCCGACGGCGAGTGCGGGATCATCATGCTGATCGTCTGCGCGAGCCTTCAGCGCCAGTTCGAGTTCGTCCAGCAGCAATGGCTGAACTACGGCCTCGACGCCAATTCGGGCAACGACACCTGCCCGCTGCTCGGCAACCATGACGACGAGTCGAAGTTCGTCATCCCCGCCGATCCCGGCTCCGGCAACCCGCCCTTCATCGCGACCCGGCTGAAGCAGTTCGTCACCACCCGCGGCGGCGACTATTTCTTCATGCCGTCGATGACGGCGCTGCGGATGATCGGGATGGGAGTCGTCGACCCGACCTGAGGGATCGGCCTAGACCGAAGGGAGATTGGACCGACATTCTAACTCCTCCCCTGCATTTGCAGCGGGAGGGGGACCATGCGAAGCATGGTGGAGGGGCCTTGCCGAGTCTGAAGAACCCCTCCACCGCGCTTCGCGCGGTCCCCCTCCCCCGGAAATCCGGGGGAGGAATTGGGGGACCCTGTCGCGTGCCTTCCCTAGCCCCGACGCAAGGCGAAGCGCTGCAACTTGCCGGTCGCCGTCTTCGGCAGAGCTTCCACGAACTCCACGTCGCGCGGATATTTGTACGGCGCGATCGTCGCCTTCGAGTGGTCCTGAAGCGCCTTGGCGAGATCGGGTCCCGGGGCATGGCCGGGCGCCGGGACGACGAACGCCTTCACCCTTTGGCCGCGTTCCTCGCAGGGCACTCCGATCACGGCGCATTCCTGCACCGCGGGGTGGGCGTAGAGGGCGTTTTCCACCTCGGGCGCGGCGATGTTGTAGCCGGCCGAGACGATCATGTCGTCGGAGCGGGCGACGTACCAGAAATAGCCGTCCTTGTCGGCCCGGTAGGTGTCGCCGGTGACGTTCCAGCCGCCCTGCACATAGTCGCTCTGGCGCTCGTCGTCGAAATAGCGACAGCCGGTCGGCCCCTTCACCGCCAGCCGGCCGGTGCCGTGGGGCAGGGGATTGCCCCCCTCGTCGAGGACGCAGGCGCGGTAGCCGGGGACCGCCTTGCCGGTGGCGCCGGGGCGGATGTCGTCACCGGAGGCGGAGATGAAGATGTGCATCATCTCGGTCGCGCCGATGCCGTCGACGATGCTCAGGCCGGTGGCGTCGTGCCACGCGTGCCAGGTCGCTGCCGGGAGGTGCTCGCCGGCCGAGACGCAGGTGGCGAGGGAGGAGATGTCGTGCTCGCCGAGCAGGCCGAGCATCGCCTTGTAGGCGGTCGGTGCGGTGGCGAGCGTCGTCACCGAATATTTCGCCACAGCCTCGAGCAAAGGCTTCGGCCCCGGCTGCTCGATCGTCACCGCGGCGCCGCCGAACCGCCAGGGGAAGATGAGCAGCATCCCGAGGCCGAAGGTGAAGGCGATCGGCGCCGAGCAGGCCCAGCGGCCGCCCTGCTCCGGCCTGAGGACGTGGCGGGCGAAGCTGTCGGCGGGGGCGAGGATGTCGCGGTGGAAGTGGATGCAGCCCTTCGGCTTGCCGGTCGTCCCGGAGGTGAAGGCGATCAGGGCGACGTCGTCGCGGCGGGTGTCGACTGGTGCGAAGCCCGCCTCGACCGTCTTCAGCCGCCGCTCCAGCCGGCCGCCGCCGCCGTCGCCATGGTAGGTCAGGAGCGAGCGGATCAGGCCGGTCTCGTCGGCCGCCGTCATGAAATCCGCGAGGCAGCGGTCGTCGACGATGGCGTGGTGGATCCGGGCCCGCTCGAGGATCGTCGCCACCTCCCCGGCCCGAAGCACCGGCATGGTCGCGACGACGATCCCGCCCGCCTTCAGAACGCCCAGCCAGCAGGCGAAAAGCATCGCGCCGTTCGGCCCGCGCAGAAGCACCCGGTCGCCGGGGACGAGGTCCTCCTCCTCGACGAGCAGCCGGGCGATCCGGTCCGAGAGGCCGCGCATCTCGCCATAGGTCCAGCGGCCGGCGTCGTTGATCACCGCCAGGGCGTCCGGGTCGCCCTTGTCGATCAGCTCGACGGCGGCGTTGAGGCGCTCGGGATAGTTGAGCTCGGGGAGGTCGAACAGGAATTCGGGCCGGGCCTCGGGCGGCGGGAGGCGGTCGCGGACGAAGGTGTCCTTATGTGCGGTCACTGCCCTCACCCTCCCGCCGCTTCGCGGCGGGCCCCTCCCTCTCCCCTAGAGGGAGAGGGGTGTTCTTCCCTCTCCCTATAGGGGAGAGGGACAGGCGCGAAGCGCCAGGGTGAGGGCGTGGCGGTCACCATTTCGCCACCACCGCCGTCGTCTCGATCTCGATCCGGGCGGCCGGCTCGACCAGGGCCGTCACCTGCACCACCGCCATCGCCGGGAAGTTGCGGCCCATCACCTCCTTCCAGGCGGCGCCGATCTCGGCGAGGCTGAAGCGATATTCGTTGATGTCGACCACGTACCAGGTCATCCGGACGACATGCTCGGGCCCGGCGCCGTCCTCGGCGAGGATGGCGAGCGTGTTGAGCAGGACCTGGCGAAGCTGTCCGGCGAGGTCGGGCGCGACGATCCTGCCTTTCTCGTCCCAGCCGATGATTCCGGCGGTGAACACCATCCGGCCCTCCGCGGCGATGCCGTTGGCAAAGCCGCTCGGCCGCGGCCAGCCGGGGGGAAGCAGGGTCCTCATGTCCGATACTCCGCCAGATGGGCCCGCGCGATCACCACCTTCTGCACCTCCGAAGCGCCCTCGTAGATCCTCAGCGCCCGGATTTCGCGGTAGAGACGCTCGACCGGAACGCCACTGGTCACACCGAGGCCGCCGAACAGCTGCACCGCCTTGTCGATGACGCTCTGGGCGCTGTCGGTCGCGTGGAGCTTGGCCAGCGCCGCCTCGCGGCTGTTGCGCCGCCCCTTGACGTCGCGGAGCCAGGCGGCGCGGTAGACGAGCAAAGCGGAGGTCTCGACGTCGAGCACCATCTCGGCGAGCTTCGACTGGGTGATCGGGTTGTCGGCCAGCATTCCGGCTCCGAGCCGCCGGGTCAGGGCTCGCCGGGTCGCTTCGTCGAGCGCGCGCCGGGCGAAGCCCAGCGCCGCGGCTCCAACGGTGGTCCTGAAGACGTCGAGGGTCGCCATCGCCTGCTGGAAGCCGCGGCCCCGCTCGCCGAGGAGGGCGGTGGCGGGGAGACGGAGGCCGTCGAACTTGAGCCGGGCGAGGGGATGGGGCGCGATGACGGCGATCCGCTCGCTGTCGTCGAGGCCTGGAGCGCCGCGGTCGACCAGGAAGGCCGAAAGGCCCTTCGCGCCCGGCGCTTCGCCGGTGCGCGCGAAGACGACGTAGAAGTCGGCGATGCCGCCGTTGGAGATGAAGGTCTTCTCGCCGTTCAGCACGAAGCCGCCCTCCGCCGGGTCGGCGCGGGTCTCGATATTGGCGACGTCCGATCCGGATTCGGGCTCGGTGAGGGCGAAGGCGGCGATCTTCTCCCCGCTCGCCACCGCCGGCAGATAGGCGGTCTTCTGCGCCGCGCTGCCGAACAGGCTGATCGCGCCCGATCCGAGCCCCTGCATCGCGAAGGCGAAGTCGGCGAGGCCTGAATGGCGGGCGAGGGTCTCGCGGATCAGGGCGAGCGAGCGCACGTCGATCCGGCCCTCGCCGTCGGGAACGCAGTAGCGCAGCCAGCCGCCGTCGCCGAGCCTTCGGACGAGGTCGCGGCAGGCCTGGTCGACGTCGCCCGGCTCGTCGTCGTCGAGCTCCGACTCGCACCAGCGTTCGAGCTCATCCGCCAGTGCGCGGTGGCTGTCGTCGAAGAACGGCCAGTCGAGGAAGTCTTCAGTCACCCTCGAACTCCGGCGTACGCTTCGCCGCGAAGGCCTCGAAGGCGCGCCTGAAGTCGTTCGTCGCCATGCAGATCGCCTGGGCCTGGGCCTCCATCTCGATCGCCGTCTCGAGGCTGACGTTCCATTCCTGGTTGAGCTGCGTCTTCGTCATTGCGTGCGCGAAGGTCGGGCCGGAGGCCAGGCTTCGAGCCAGCGTCCTGGCCTCGTCGAGCAGCGACTCGCGCGGGACGAGGCGGTTGTGGAAGCCCCAGCGCTCGCCCTCCTCGGCGGTCATCACCCGGCCGGTGAACAGCAGCTCCGCCGCGCGGCCCTGGCCCACGATCCTCGGCAGGATCGCGCAGGCGCCCATGTCGCAGCCGGCGAGTCCGACCCGGGTGAACAGGAAGGCCGTCTTGGCCTCGGGCGTGGTGAGCCTGAGGTCCGAGGCCATGGCCAGGATCGCTCCCGCGCCGACGCAAATCCCGTCGATCGCCGCGACGATCGGCTGCGGACAGGCGCGCATCGCCTTGACGAGGTCGCCGGTCATGCGGGTGAAGTCGAGCAGCTCGGGCATCGCCATCTTCGTCAGCGGGCCGATGATCTCGTGGACGTCGCCGCCCGAGCTGAAGTTCCCGCCCGCGCCGGCGACCACCACCGCCTTGACCTCGCGGGCGTAGACGAGGGCGCGGAAGGCGTCGCGAAGCTCGGCATAGCTTTCGAAGGTGAGCGGGTTCTTGCGCTCCGGCCGGTCGAGGGTGACCGTCGCTACGCCCTCCTCGAAAGCCCAGAGAAAATGCGTTGGCTTGAAGCTGTCAGGGTTCATGCGATCTCCACAGCCTCACCGTTCCGCTCAGAGAGGACGAGGTCAAGCACCGCGGCGGCGACCTCCTCGGGAGTGATCAGGCGCCCGGAGGGGTTCAGCCGCGCCAAATCGGCCCGCGCGGCCTCCTCGCTGCGTCCGGTTTTGGCCGCGATGTTCGAGACCGACTCGACCGTCATGTCGGTGTCGACAAAGCCGGGGCAGACGGCGTTCACGGTGAGGGGCGTTCGCGCATATTCGGCGGCCAGTGCTCGGGTCAGGCCGACCGCGCCGTGCTTGGCGGCGATGTAGGGGGAGGCGTAGGCGAAGCCGTGCAGGCCGGCCATCGAGGCGATGGTGACGATCCGGCCCCGCTCCGCGGCGAGAAGATCGGGAAGCGCCACCTGGCAGCAGTGGAACATGCCGTCCAGGTTGACCGCCAACATGTCCCGCCACAGCGCCTCGGTGACCTTCGCGAACGGCACGCCCGCCGCCGCGCCGGCATTGTTGACGAGGATCGTGATCGGCCCCTGCGCCTCGCGTGCCAGCGCGAAGGCACGGTCTACTTCCTCCCGGGCGGTCACGTCCGCAGGCGCCACCAGGTTTCCCGGCGAAGGCCGGGCCCCGGCTTTCTCCTGGGCCCCGGCCTTCGCCGGGGAGCAGGAGGCGCATACCTCCTCGAGCTTGTCGCGGCGGCGGCCGACCAGCGTGAGCTTCGCGCCCTCGGCGCCGAGGGCGCGGGCGATGGCGGCGCCGATGCCGGTGCCGCCGCCGGTGATGAGGGCGTGGTGGCCTTCGAGACGATTCACAGGCCCTCACCCTCCCACCGCTTCGCGGCGGGCCCCTCCCTCTCCCCTAGAGGGAGAGGGGTGGGCGAGGCGCCGCCGCCAAAACCCCTCTCCCTGCAGGGGAGAGGGACAGGCGCGGAGCGCCAGGGTGAGGGCGCGCCCGGCCTCACGCCTTGAGCTCCGCCTCTCGCGCCAGATTGCGCGCCAGCTGGCTCATTCCGCCCAGATACTGCGGCGGCACGTGCATTCCGCGGTAGTCGGCGCCGGCGGCGGCGCGCAGAGTCCACATCGGGTCGACCAGGTGGGGCCGGGCGAGGGCGACCAGATCGGCCCGGCCGGCGGCGAGGATCGAGTTGACGTGGTCCGGTTCGTAGATGTTGCCGACCGCCATCGTCGCCACCCGGCCCTCGTTGCGGATCTGGTCGGCGAAGGGGGTCTGGAACATCCGGCCGTAGACCGGCGCACACTCGGCCCAGGTCTGGCCGGCTGAGACGTCGATCAGGTCGGC
This sequence comes from Allosphingosinicella sp., assembly GCA_036388575.1. Taxonomy (GTDB): domain Bacteria; phylum Pseudomonadota; class Alphaproteobacteria; order Sphingomonadales; family Sphingomonadaceae; genus Allosphingosinicella. The sequence goes on along the minus strand of DASVRO010000065.1, from coordinate 12,542 downwards.
GCCGGCCTCGGCGAAGGCGCGGCCGATCGCCACCGCCTCGTCCGGGGTGATTCCGAGATCGCCCATCCAGTCGTTGGCCGAGATCCTGACCGACATCGGCTTGTCCGCCGGCCAAGCCTCGCGCATCGCCCCGAACACCTCCAGCGGGAAGCGCAGCCGGTTCTCGAGGCTGCCGCCATATTCGTCGGTCCGCTTGTTGGTCAGCGGAGTGATGAAACTCGACAGCAAATAGCCGTGGGCGGCGTGGAGCTCGACCATGTCGAACCCCGCCTCCAGGCCCATCCGGACCGCGGCGGCGAACTGGTCCCGGACTTCATCCATGTCCGCTCGGGTCATCGGCCGCGGCACCTGGTTGGCGCTCGACCAATTCACGTCGGAGGCGGCCATGACGGGCCAGTTGCCGCTCTCGAGCGGCACGTCATAGCCTTCCCAGCCGACCCGGGTGCTGCCCTTCGGCCCGGAATGGCCGAGCTGGAGGCAGAATTTCGAGCGGCTATGGGCATGGACGAAGTCGACGATCCGCTTCCACGCCGCGACATGCTCCGTGGCGTAGAGCCCGGCGCAGCCCGGAGTGATCCGGCCTTCGGCCGAGACGCAGGTCATCTCGGTGTAGACCAGGCCGGCGCCGCCCTGTGCGCGGGTGCCGTAATGGACGAGATGGAAGTCGTCGGGGGTGCCGTCCCGAGCCGAGTACATCGCCATCGGCGAGACGACGACCCGGTTGTCGAGCCTGAGATCGCGCAGCCGGTAGGGCGCGAACATCGGCGGCGCCGGGTCGTTGACGGGGACTCCCGCCGCCTTCGACTGGAACCAGCGCTCGACCCCCTCCAGCCAGGGCCTGTCGCGAAGCCGCAGATTCTCGTGGCTGACCCGCTGCGAGCGGGTGAGAAGCGAGTAAGCGAACTGGATAGGCTCGAAATGGAGGTAGCGCTCCAGCGTCTCGAACCATTCCGTCGAGTTGCGGGCGCTGTTCTGGAGCTTGAGCACCTCGACCTGCCGTTCCTCGCGATATTCGCCGAGCGCCGCCTCGCGCGTGAGGCCGGGGCGGTTCAGCACCTCGGCGAGCTTGATCGAATCCTCGAGCGCGAGCTTGGTGCCCGAGCCGATCGAGAAATGGGCGGTGTGGGCGGCGTCGCCGAGCAGGATCAGGTTTCGGTAGGACCAGCGCTCGCAGAGGATCCGCCGGAACTGCAGCCACGCTTCCGGCCCCTTGAGGTGGGCGGCGTTCGACATCAGCGCCTGGCCGTCCAGATATCCGGCGAAGATCCGCTCGCACAAGGCGATCGCGTCGCTCTGGTCCATCCGGTCGATGCCGAGCCCGGCCCAGGTCTCCGGCGCCATCTCGACGATGAAGGTCGAGAGGCCCTCGCCGAACCGGTAGGCGTGCGCCCACACCCACCCGGCCTCAGTCTTTTCAAAGGCGAAGGTGAAGGCCTCGAATACCTTCCCGGTGCCGAACCAGAAGAATTTGTTCTTCCGGACCTGGACGTCGACCCCGAAATGCTCGGCATAGGTCGAGCGGATCCGGCTGTTGGCGCCGTCGGCGGCGATGACGAGGTCGTAATCGCCATAGGCGTCGAGGTCCGCGCCCGCCTCACGCTCGAAATGGAGCCGCACCCCGAGCTCGAGCGCCCGCTCCTGGAGGATGTTCAGCAGCCGCTTGCGGCCGATGCCGATGAAGCCGTGGCCCGACGAGCGCACCGTCTCGCCGTGGATGTGGACCTCGATATCGTCCCAATGGGCGAACTCGCTCTGGATGACGGCGCCGGAGACGGGGTCGTTGGCGATCAGATTCTCGACCGTCTGGTCGGAGAAGACCACGCCCCAGCCGAACGTGTCGTCGGCGCGGTTGCGCTCGAACAGGTCGATCTCGTGCGCGCGATCGCGCAGCTTCATCGATATCGCGAAGTAAAGCCCGGCGGGGCCGCCGCCCAGGCACGCGATCCGCATCGCTTTCTCCTCTTGCCGCCGGGGTAGAGCGGCGGCGGAGGGGAGGCAAGGGCGGGGGCTACCGCAGCTGGGCTCGGACGCGCGCCTTCCCCCTCTCCCCCTGGGGGAGAGGGTTGGGGCTGAGGGGGCTCGGCGGCGGAAGATCGGTCGTTGACGCCGAACCCCCTCTCCCTACCCTCTCCCCGCTGGGGAGAGGGACAAGAACGAGCTGGCCCGGTGAATGTCGCTACAGCCTAGTCGCGGGCAAGGAAAAAGCGCCCCGGCCGAAGCCGGAGCGCTTTCCCTTTAGATGCGGCCCCCGCCGCTCCGACCTAGAAGATGAAGTCGGAGCTGGTGAGGGTCGGGCTGTTCATCAGCACGATCGCGAAGTCGGGCGCGCCGCCGTCGACATTGCCGAACACGACGCTGACCGGGCCGCCGAACGGGCTGGCGCCGGCGACTCCGTCCAGGTCCATGCCCAGCGCCTTTTCAGCGGCGTTCATGTTGCCGAAGTGACGGACCGAAACCTCGCCGGCGTTCTTCGGATTGTCGGTGCCGACGAAGGTGAAGGCTTGGTTGCCCTCGATGCCGGTGTTGGCGTCGATGCCGCTCAGGTCGAGGATGTCGCCGGCGGCGAAGTCCAGGACCCGGTCGAGCGAGATCGGGCCGTCCTTGCCGGCGACCTTCGTGGCGTTGATCTCGCCCACGAAGACGTCGTTGCCGAGGCCGCCGACGAGCGAGTCGACACCGTTGCCGCCGATGAGGCGATCGTTGCCCGCGCCGCCCGAAAGGACGTTGGCGAGAGCGTTGCCGGTGATGACGTTGTCGAGAGCGTTGCCGGTGCCGGTCGTCGCCGAGCCGGTCAGGATCAGATCCTCGACATTGTCGCCAAGCGTGTAGCTGATCGAGCTCGACACCGTGTCCCTGCCTTCGCCCGCCAGTTCCGTCACGATGTCGCCGCCGGCATCGACGAAGTACAGGTCGTCGCCGGCGCCGCCGAGCATCACGTCGTTGCCGATGCCGCCGTCGATCCGGTCGTCGCCCGCCCCGCCGTTGATCAGGTTGGCCCCTGAGTCACCGGTCAGGACGTCGTTGAACGCCGAGCCGGTCAGGTTCTCGATGCCGCTGAGGGTATCGGAGCCCGCTCCGGTCGCCTGGGCGCCGGTGAGGCCGAGGTTCACAGTCACTCCGGCAGCGGCGTCGATGTAGCTGGCCGTATCGACTCCGTCGCCCCCGATCAGGGTGTCGTCGCCGGTCCCGCCGAGCAAAGTGTCGTTGCCGTTGCCGCCGTCCAGCGTGTCGTTCCCGGCCAGGCCCACCAGCACGTCGTTGCCGTCCATGCCGCTCAGCGTGTCGTTGTGGATGGCGCCGGTGATGGTTTCGTCGGCGGCGAAGCCCGTGAGGGTCAGGCTGCCGATGAAGCCGTCGAAGTTGAAGGTGGTAAACCCGCCCGTGTAGCCGTTGGCGATCGAGAAGATCGTCACGAAGCCGTTGGCGGGGCCCCCGGCGTCACGGTCGACCTGAAGCAGCAGGTCGGTCCCCGACTGCACCAGGCGGAGATGGCCGCTGGCGAAGCCGTCGGAGTTCGCCGCGTAGCCGACCAGGGTCGGATTGGCGGGGACGGGGTTCGCACCCCCGGTGGCCGGGATCACGCCGTTCAGGAACTGCGTCATCTCGAACTTGTCGCCCGCATTGCCGACCGCGAAGTCGGTGACGACGTTGCCATGGTCCACCGTGCTGGCGGGGGAGCCGATGCCGGCGAGCTGGATGATGTCCATGCCGGCTCCGAGGGTAACCGTGTGCTTCGACTCCGAGGCCGAGCCGAGCAGGCTGAGGCTCAGGGTGTCGTTGCCCGATCCGGCGTCGACCACCGCCGACTTGACCGCCGTCAGGACGATCCGGTCGTTGCCGTCGCCGCCAGCCACCGTGACGGTGTCGAGGTAGCGCGTGCCGGTGGTGCCGAGGGCCGCATAGGTCGTGGTCGAAAGCCCCGTCAGCAGCCGGGCGTCGCCGGTGAGGAACGCCGTCGACATCGTGCCCGAACGGAGCTCGATGAAGTCGTCGCCGGTGCCGCCGTCGAGGTTGAGGGTGGTCGCCAGCGCCGTCGCCGCACGGGTCACGTGCAGAGTGTCGTTGCCGCCCAGGCCGAACAGGCTGTCCGTCTGGCCGGCGACGCTGGTCGCGGCAGTGGCGGTGTCGCTGAGGAAGTTGAAGCTGTCGTCACCCGTCAGGGTGTCGCCGAAGGTCGACCCCGCGAGATATTCGATGCCGATCAGGGTATCCACGCCCTCGCCGCCGGTATCCTGGCTGGTGCCCTGGATTCGGAGGTCGACCGTCACGCCCGCCGTCGAGTTGGCGTAGGTGGCCGTGTCCAGCCCCTCGCCGCCGATCAGCGTATCGGCGCCGAGGCCGCCCGAGAGCGAGTCGTTGCCGTACCAGCCGTCGAGGACGTCGTTGCCTGCGTTGCCGACGAGATTGTCGCCAAAGCCGCCGCCGCGCACCGTGTCGTTGCCCAGGCCGCCGCGGAAGGCGACCAGCTCGATGCTCGTGAAGGAGCCCTTGACGACCCCGTCGACCGTGATCGCGCTGTCGCCCGCCACGTTGGCGATGTCGAAGCTGATCGCGCCGGTGTGGTCGGTGTAGTGGGCGTAGGCGACGTCGGTGCCGTCGCCGCCGTCGAAGACGTCGTCGCCGCCGTCGTTGCTGAAGGCCTGAAGGGCAGTATTGCCGATTCCGCCGACGAGGGTGTCGTTACCGTCGCCGCCGCGCAGGATGTCGTTGCCCTGTCCGCCGGCGAGGAAGTCGCTCCCCTCGCCGCCCTCGAGCACGTCGGCCGAGCCGTCGTCGAGCGACTGGTTGCTGCCCGCCAGAAGGACGTCGTTGCCCGCTCCGCCGATCAGGGTGTCGTTACCGTTGTTGCCGACCAGCGTGTCCGCGGCCGAGCCGCCGACCAGCCGGTTGCCGGCGGCGTTGCCCTGCAGGACGTTGGCGAACAACGCCGCGCCGACGACGTTCTCCATGTTGGTGATCGTGTCGGTCCCGCCGTAGGTGCCGGTGTTCTGGCCCGTGAGGGTGTTCAGGTTGATCGAGACGGTCGAGGTCGAGGCGGAATAGTCCAGAGTGTCCGACCCGCCCGCGCCGTTATAGACGTCGTTGCCGCGCCCTTCGAAGAAGATGTTGTCGTTGGCGTCGCCGGTGACGATGTCGGCACCGGTGCCGGTGGCGACGTTCTCGAAGCCGACGATGGTGTCGTTGCCGGCACCCGTGTTCTGGGCCGTGAGCATGGCCAGGTTGACCGTCGCCGCCGCCGAGCCGCGGAAGGAGACGGTGTCCACGCCCGCGCCGCCGTCGAGGACGTCGTCGCCGAGGCCGCCTTCGATCACGTTGGCATTGGCATCGCCCGTCAGGATGTCGGCGCCCGCGCCGCCCTGCAGGCCCTCGATGTTGCGCAGGGTGGCGACCGCCACGCCGGCGACGAAGGCGACCGCGTCGGCCGCGCCGTTAAGCGTCGCCGTCACGGACGCGCTCTGGCCGGCGAAGGAGGCGATGTCGTTGCCGGCGCCGCCGTCGAGCAGGTCCACGGCGCCGGCCGCGTTCGAGCCCGGGTTGAGCGTGTCGTCGCCGGCGCCGCCCGAGACGGTGTTGGCGTTGGAGTCGCCCGTGAGGGTGTCGGCGAAGGCCGAGCCGAGCAGGTTCTCGAACCCGCTGAGCGTGTCCGATCCCGCCGCGACGGTGTTCTGGGCCGAGCCGGAGGCCAGGCTGACCGTCACCCCGGCCGCGGCGCCCGCGTAGGAGGCGGTGTCGACGCCGGCGCCGCCGGTCAGGGCGTCATTGCCCGAGCCGCCTTCGATGACATTGTCGCCGCCGTCGCCGATCAGGGTGTCGTTGAGCGACGATCCGACCAGATTCTCGATTCCGGTCAGAGTGTCGTTGCCCGCCGCGACGGTGTTCTGCGCCGCGCCCTGCAGGTTGAGGTCGACCGTCACGCCCGTCGTGGAGCCGCCGTTGAACGCATAGCCGAACGACGCGGTGTCGTTGCCGCTTCCGCCGGTCAGGACGTCGGCTGCGATCGTCCCCTGGAGGAAGTCGTCGCCGTCGCCGCCGTCGAGCACGGCGCTGCTGGTGTTGTTGGCGGTGACCGTGGTCGTGACCGCGGCCGCGCCCTGGAGCGAGATGTTCAGCTGGTAGGTCTGTCCGGCCTGCATCGGCTGGGCAGCGGCCTGACCCGGCGTGAAGCCGCCGACCCGGACGTAATAGGTCCCCGGGGTCGCGAAGGTGAAGGTGATGTAGCCGTCGTCGTTGACGGTCGTGCCGGGGTCGCCCGGACCGGTGTCGTTGCGGGCCAGCAGGTTGCCGGCGCTGTCGACCAGCTCGATGATGCTGTCGGTCAGGGTTCCGGTGCCGTCGATGTCGAACACGCCCTGGGTGCCGGCCGCCGTCACGTCGATCCGGTAATATTCGACGACTCCGCCGGCCGCCGTGGCGTTGATCGTGGCGTGCGGGACGGAGGTCGAGTTGATGATGTTCGGGTTGGCGTCGACGTCATAGGCGCCGGCGGTGTTCACGGCGGTCCCGATGCTGCCGTTGTTGGTCGCCTGCGCCTTGGTGATGTCGGCCTGCGAAGGCGCCGAGTAGGTCGTGGTGGTGGTGAAGCCGCCGCCGATCAGGCGGTCGTTGCCGCCGTGGCCGGACAGGGTGTCCGCGCCGCCGGAGCCGCCGGCCAGCATGTTCGCCTCGCCGTTGCCGGTGAGCGTGTCGTTGCCGCTGGTGCCGACGATGTTCTCGATGCTGCGCAGCGTGTCGGTTTCACCGTCGTGGGTGACCATCACGTCGGCGCCCGAATCGTTCAGGGTGACGGTGACGCCCGTGGGGTTGGTGAAGACCACCGAATCGCTGCCGGCGCCGCCGTCCAGCACGTTGTTGGCCGTGTTGCCGACGAAGACGTCGTTGCCCGCGCCGCCCGTCGCATTCTCGATCAGGGAACGCGTGTCGTTGTTGTAGAGCAGCGACATGGCGATATTGCCGGGCGCCATCGCCGTCAGGTTCTGGCCCGCCAGATGGTTGGCCAGCTGCGCCTGGTCGACGGTGGAGAACCCGCCGGGACGCAGGTCGATGGTGACCCCGCCGGCGTAGTTGCTGGCGTCGATCGTGTCGTTGCCGCCACCGTCCCAGACGGTGAGCAGGATCTTGTTGCCCGCCGGATCACCCTGGCTGACGCCGTTGATGAACATCTCGCCGGTGGTCTGGCTGAAGGTATAGACGCTGTCGCCGGCGTTGGTCGCGTAGTTGGCGCCGTACATATATTGCAGCGCCGCGATATCGTACTGCATGTACGTCTGGGGCTGGCTGATCTTGTCGGCGCCGTTGCCGGTGGTGAAGGGCGCCGAAGTATAGGTCATCAGCGACCAGGCCTGGCCATCCTTGTCGGCCGTCAGCGACTGGGTGCCGTTGCGGGGCGAGGTGCCGAAGTAGAAGGAAAGATCGAGGTTGGTGTAATCCTGGTGGCCGTGCTTCAGCCCCATCGTGTGGCCGATCTCGTGCATCATCGTGGCGAAGCCCCACGAGCCCTGATAGGGGATATCGTAATAGGACTGGCCGGTGCGGCCGAACCAGATGTCGCCCGCGACGCCGCGCGTGTCGGACGGGAAGCCGCCGTAGGCGGTCGGGACGTCATTGTCGGCGCTCTGCGAGATGCGGATGTTGGCGTGGACCGAATCCGTGTCGGTGATCTCGGTGAAGACCAGGTTGGTATAGGCCGAGAGCTGGGCGAAGGCCGCGCGCGCCGCCGCCTGCTGCAGCCCGCCGAGGTCGAGGTGGTAGTTGTTGACGCCGTTGCTGTCGAGGCCGGTGCCGTTGTAGTTCGAACCCGACGTCGGGAAGCTGAAGGTCAGGTTCAGACTGCCCCACTTGGCGCCGATCAGGATGGCGTCGACGTTACGGTCGCCCGTGAAGGAGCGGCTTCCGTCCGGATTGGTGACCAGCGTCAGCAGCACGCCGATTCCGCCGCTTTCCGGGTTGGCGTCGATGATGCCGCCCTTGGACGTGGAGCTGTCTGCGTCACGGGAGGCCTGGCAGGCTGCGCATCCGCATCCGGCTACAACGGTGGTGAAATCCTCAACCGAGGATCCAGGAATGAGGGCGTGCGCGTTGTAGCCGAGTTCGGAAGTGCTCATTGATGGTCCCCTGATTGACGATGGCATGAGAAGTGCCGCGCGAACCCGCAACAATGCGGTCCGGTTTACTCGCGGATTGGCGGCTAAGTGCCTCGCGTATTTACGGAAAATTCATATTGGTCAAGCTGAAGCTCGGCCCCGCCGGCTCACGGTGACGAGAAACGAGACAAAGCGATGCAGATCGGCGCCAGACGGAGGAACCGGCTGCGGATGAAGCTCTAAATGCGACCAGCCACTTATCTTAAGTCATTGATAAGACAATTAAATCCCATTCTGGAGATTCGCGGTTGGCGACTGTCCGGTGGCCAGTGACTCAAGGATCGAGTTCGCTTATCGACCTGCGTTCAGGCCCACGGAGAGCGCGATGTTTCGCATCTTGCAATCGTTCGCCGCAACGTTCGCCGCGGCGCTCGCCGCGTGCAGTCCCTCGCCTCAGGAAACCGCCATGCATAGCCCGAGCCCGGATCAAGGCAGCGCCGCCCAAGGTTCGAGTGAGCCAGGGTCGGACGGCCAGGCGACGCCCGCCGTGGTGCCGGACGGAACCGCCCCGGGACCGGTCCCTGAGCTGGTGCCTGTAACCGGGAACCCGGCCCCGCCGGCGGACTCGCCCGCGGAGGCCGAGGGACGCCGGACCTTGTCCACGGCTTTCGTGATGGTCGGTCCCGACGGCCGGCTGGTGGTGGAGCTGCGCGACGGCCGCGTGCTGGGCCTTCGCGACGTCGTCATGCGCCGCAAGGACTATTGCGGCGCGCTGGTGTCCGGCGGGAAGGCGGGCGGCCGATATTGCGGCGGATATGCCGAGGTCGCTGCGGCCCGGCCCGGCGCCGCGCCGGCTCCGGAGCAGGTGGACCCAGGGGTTTCCAGGCCGGTCGAGTGATCCCCTTCAGTGCCGCTCGCGCGACATGTGGTTGAGGATCTGCTGGGCGCGCCGGCTGACCACGCACCAGTGATGGGCGCCGTCGATGTCGGCCTTGCGCAGCCGCTCGGCGGCCCGGCGATGGGCGAAGGTCGGCGCGTCCTCGCCATGCTCGAGGATGGCGGCCTGGGCCAGGCGCGACACTTCCGCTTCGGCGGCTTGCGGCATTGCGGGAACCCCCAATCGACCCACCTTAGTCGCCGCGCCCCGCGATTCCTGTCGCGGCATCGGGGAGGAATGGCTTGCGCGGCGTCGGCCATCGGGGCTAGTCCGCGCGGCCATGGGCCTCTTGAAACAGCTCTTCACCTGGTGGGACGGAGCGACTCTCACCACCTCGCTGTCCGCCCGCTTCCGCGCCCGGTCGGTCGGCCGCGACGGTCTCGGCAACGTCTATTACCTGTCGAAGAAGGGCGGCCGCCGCTTCGTCATCTACGACGGCGCCAACGATCCCAGCCGCATCCCCCCCGATTGGTATGCCTGGCTTCACCACATGATCGAGGGCCCGCCGGAAGAGGCGCTGCCGCCACCGCCCAAGTTCCTCAGGGATTCGGAGCCCAACCTCACCGGGACTCCGAACGCCTATCGCCCCTCGGGCGCGCTCGAGCTCGGAGCGCAGCGATCCGCCGCGAGCGGCGACTATGAGGCCTGGACTCCGGACCGGGCATGAGGCCTAAGCTCGGCGCCGTCCTGATCGCTATCGCCGCCCTGGCGGCCTGCGACCGCGGCGCGCAACAGGACGCGGCAGGCAACCGCCAGGCCGCGAGCGAGCCCAGGACCGTCGACATCCCGCAGACCGTCACCGCCGTGGCGGCGGGGACGACTCCGATGGCGGAGCGGGTGGCGGTGCTCGGCTTCCTCAACAAGCGCAACGGCATTTCCCGCGAGCTGAAGATGAAGCCGGGCCAGGCGGTGCGAATCGGCGACGCGACCGTGCGCCTGCGCGCCTGCGAGACCACCGCCCCCTGGGAGGTGCAGCAGCTGACCGGCGCCTTTGTCCAGCTCGGCGTCCGAAGCCCGCAGGGGCGCTGGGAACGAGTCTTCTCGGGCTGGCTCTACAAGGAGACGCCGTCGCTGAACGTCGTCGAGCACCCGATCTACGACGTCTGGCCCAAGAGCTGCGCGATGACCCACCCGGAGGCGGGCGAGTCGACGGTCCGCGCCGCCTCGCCGGCGAGCAGGCGGTCGAGCGCTCCGAACTCGGCGCCGACTCCCGCCTCGGCTTCGCCGAGGGCGACGGCACGCGCTCCGGAGCCGTCGGGCGCCCCCGCCGACAGCGCCGCTTCCAACAGCGCCAGATAATCCTGCTGGGTGACCTCGACCGCTCCGAGGCTGCGCAGATGGTCGGTCATGAACTGGCAGTCGAGCAGGACGTAGCCGCCGACCCTCAGCCGTGCGACCAGCCAGGCGAGGGCGACCTTCGATGCGTCCCGGCGGGACGAGAACATGCTCTCGCCGAAGAAGGCTGCGCCGAGATTGACCCCGTAGAGGCCGCCGACCAGCTCGTCCTCCTGCCAGCATTCGATCGAATGGGCGTGGCCGCGCTCGTGGAGCCGCTGGTAGCTCTCCTCGATGTCGGCGTTGATCCAGGTCTCCTCGCGGCCGGCGCAGCGCCGGACGACCTCGGCGAAGGCGGTGTCGCGGGTGACTCGATATTCGCCCGTGCGGATCGTCTTCCTCAGCGAGCGCGAGAGTCGGAAGCGGTTGAGCGGAAGGATCGCACGCCGCCTCGGCTCCACCCAGAACACCTCGTCGGCATCACGGCTGTCCGACATCGGGAACACCCCGATCGAATAGGCGCGCAGCAGGAGGTCCGGATCGATCGCCGCCATCGCAGCGCTCTAGCCCGCCGGCGGGCTCGACAGAAGGCGGCGATTGCGCCGGATCAGAGGATTTCCCGAACCTTGTCCTGCGGCCGGCACAGCCGCACGCCCTTCTCCGTCTCGACCAGCGGCCGCTCGATCAGGGCCGGATTGCCGATCATCGCGTCGAGCACCGCCTCGTCGCCGGCCTCGGCCACGTCGGCGGCGGCCTCCTCCCTGCGCCTCAGTCCCTCGGCCGGCGACAGGCCGGCGCGCTCGTAGAGACGCCGAAGCTCGTCGCGCGACGGCGGGGTCTTGAGATATTCGACCACGGTCACGTCGGCGCCGCTCTCGCGAAGGATCTCGAGCGTCTTGCGCGACGTCCCGCAATTGGGGTTGTGCCAGATTGTCGCCTTCATGCCCCGCGTCCTTCACCGGCGCGCTCGCGTTGCTTCACCTTGCGGACCTCGGCGAGCTGGCCCCTGAGGATGGCGAGCGCGTCCGCTTCCTCGCGGCTGAGCCCTTCGAGCTTCACATGGTCGAGCAGCACCTCGAGCGAGTCGCCGATCCGGCCGAGCTGGCGGCCGTAGCTGCCGACCTCGTCGAGCACCTTCTGCTCGATGTCCGGCCGCGGAGTCTGGCCGAGATTGACGTTGACCAGCCCGAACTGCGCGCCCTGGTTCATGAAGGTCCAGGGATTGATCGCCTGCCACAATTTCTCGGGCGCGACGGAGAATTGGAACTTGCTGTCGGTCACTTCGCGGCCTCCCGGGCCAGCCATTCCTCCAGCCACTTGATCGTATAGTCGCCGGCCAGGAAATCAGGCTCGTTGACCAGCTTCTGGTGCAAGGGGATGGTCGTCTTCATGCCCTCGATGACGAACTCCTCGAGCGCGCGCCTCAAGCGCATGATGCAGCGCTCGCGGGTCGAGCCGTAGACGATCAGCTTGGCGATCATGCTGTCGTAATAAGGCGGCACCTTGTAGCCGACGTAGAGGCCGCTATCGACCCGCACGTGCATCCCGCCCGGCGCATGGAAGCCTTTGACGGTGCCGGGGGAGGGGGCGAAGGTCTCCGGATCCTCGGCGTTGATCCGGCATTCGATCGCATGGCCGCGGAACTGGACCTGGTCCTGGGTGACGGAGAGCGGCTCGCCGGCGGCGATCCTGATCTGCTCGCGGACGAGGTCGATGCCGGTGATATATTCGGTGACCGGATGCTCGACCTGCAGGCGGGTGTTCATCTCGATGAAGAAGAACTCGCCATTCTCGTAGAGGAACTCGATCGTGCCGGCGCCGCGATAGCCCATGTCGGCCATCGCCCCGGCGACGATTCCGCCCATCCGGTCCCGCTCCTCAGGGGTGATGACCGGCGAGCCCGCTTCCTCGAGCACCTTCTGGTGGCGGCGCTGGAGCGAGCAGTCGCGCTCGCCGAGGTGGATGGCGTGGCCCTTGCCGTCGCCGAACACCTGGAACTCGATGTGGCGGGGGTCGCCGAGATATTTCTCGATATAGACGGTGTCGTCGCCGAACACGTTCTTGGCCTCGCTCCGGGCCTGGCTCAGCTGGCTGTCGAGCTCGCCCTCGTTGCGGACGATCTTCATGCCCCGGCCGCCGCCGCCGGACGCGGCCTTGACGAGCAGCGGATAGCCCGTCGCGGCGGCGACCTCGCGCGCTTCCTCCAGCACCTTCTGGTGGCGGCGCTGGAGCGAGCAGTCGCGCTCGCC
>DASVRO010000064.1:0-85268 GCA_036388575.1 Allosphingosinicella sp. | reverse complement strand
CCAAAGACAGGCTCCTCGCCGCCGGCAAACCCCCAAAGGTCGCCCTCGTCGCACTCATGCGAAAGATGATCGTCACCCTCAACGCCATCCTCCGCACAAACATACCCTGGGCCTACGCCTAAGACGGTTGCTCCCCATCTGGCGATGGCGAGGCAGGGGCGGCTAGAACCCGCGAAAGGTCGCGAAGTCTTCGAGCTCCGCCCGCTCCGTCCGCCACCGGTTGATCGGCGCCGCCTCGTCGGCATAGCCGAGCGCCAGGCCGCAATAGAGGATCCGCTCCGGCGGCAGCCCGAGATGCCCGGCCACCGTCGAATGGACCCCCGCCCAGGCCTCCTGGGGGCAGGTGGCGAGGCCGCGTTCCTCGGCGAGAAGCATCAGATTCTGGAGGAACATGCCGAGATGCGCCCATTGCGGCCGGTCGAACGACCGGTCGATCGAGACGAACAGCAGCACCGGCGCTCCGAAGGCGTCGTAATTGCGGGCGAACTGGGCGAGCCGCGCCGCCTTGTCCTCGCGCGGGATGGCGATCGCCGAATAGAGCGCCTCGCCGCTGGCGAAGCGGCGGCTCCGGTACGGCTCGGGAAGCGGCGAGGGATAGACCGTGAATTCGAGCCCCTCGCCGGCCGGCGAAGCAGCGAAGCTCGCCCGCACCGCCGCCTTCAGCGAGTCCAGCGCCTCGCCCGCCAGCACGTCGACGAACCAGGGCTGGAGGTTGCCGCCGGACGGCGCACGGCCGGCGATTCCGATCATCTCCTCGACGAGGGCGCGCTCGATCGGACGGGGCAGGAAGGCCCGCGTCGAACGTCGCGAGGAAATCGCCTGCGTAACGGAATTGCCATTGCCGGACACGGGGCTATTGTGCGCGCCCATGCGGCTACTCGACAAGATGCTTCCCGGGCTCATCCAAAGAGGCGAGCTCACCGTCATCGACCCCGGCGGGAAAACCTATCGCTTCGGCGCTCCCGACCCGGAGCTGAGGCCGGTCACCGTCCGGATGATGGACCGGAGGGTCGCCTTCCAGATCGCTCGCGATCCCGCCGTGGGAACGGCCGAGACCTGGATGGACGACCGGCTGAGGATCGAGCAGGGCGAGATACTCGACCTCGTCCGGATCATCCGCCGCAACCGCCGCTGGGAGGAAAGGACGAGGCCGAACGGCTTCACCAAGAAGACCGGCAGGCTCCGCCACCGCCTCGACATGCTGAACTGGAAGTCGCGGTCGCTCAAGAACGTCCAGCACCATTACGACATCGGCAACGACCTCTACCGGCTCTTCCTCGATCCGGATATGCAGTACAGCTGCGGCTATTTCACCGACCCGTCGAACAGCATCGAGCAGGCGCAGCTCGACAAGAAGGCGCATATCGCCTCGAAGCTGCTGCTCCAGCCCGGCCAGAAGGTGCTCGACATCGGCTGCGGCTGGGGCGGGCTCGCGCTCTATCTGAACCGGGTCGCCGACGTCGACGTGCTCGGTGTGACCCTGTCCAAGGAGCAGCTCGCCGTGGCCCGGCAGCGGGCCGAGGAAGCGGGCGTCTCGGACCGGGTGAAGTTCGAGCTGATCGATTATCGCGACGTCGAGGGCCAGTTCGACCGGATCGTCTCGATCGGAATGTTCGAGCATCTCGGCCCGCCCTTCTTCCGGACCTTCTTCAAGAAAGTCCGAGCCCTTCTGAAGCCGGACGGGGTATCGCTGATCCACACGATGGGGCGGATGGGCAAGCCCGGCACCACCGACCGCTTCATGCTCAAATACATCTTCCCCGGCGGCTATCTGCCGGCCCTCTCCGAGATCGTCGGCGCCAGCGAGCAGGAGCGGATGATCATGTCCGACTGCGAGGCGCTCCGGCTCCACTACATCCACACGCTGGTCGCCTGGTACGAGCGCTTCAAGGCGAAGGAGGCGGAGATCACGGCGATGTACGATCGCCGCTTCTACCGCCTCTACGCCTTCTACCTCGCCGCCTCTTCGACCATGTTCTCCGACGGCGCGATGGTCGTCTACCAGCTCCAGTATCTGAGGAGCCGCTACGCCGCGCCGATGACCCGCAACTACATGATCGAGGACGAGGAGCGGCTGCGCGAGAAGCAGGGACCGCCGCCGAGGGGATAGCTCGTCCTCCCTGCCGCGAAGCGGTGGGGAGGGGGACCATGCGAAGCATGGTGGAGGGGTAAAAGGCTCAGACCGCAACGGGTCCGCACCAGGACCTCCAACGCCTCGCCAGCTACCCCTCCACCACACTTCGTGTGGTCCCCCTCCCCATCGCCGGAGGCGATGGGGAGGACGAGAGCCGTCTTGACCCGCAAGCCTCCTCCATGCTCATTGCGCTCGAAAATTCAGGGGTCGGAAAACGATGTGGCTGCTCGATAAAATGCTTCGCAAGGTCGTCCGCAAGGGCGACCTCACCGTCATCGACCATGACGGCAAGGAATATCATTATGGCGACGGCGCCCCGGCGCCGCATGGCCCGATCCGCGTCCGCTTCACCGATCGCGGCGCCGCCAACCATATCATCAAGGATCCGCGGGTCGGCGCCGGCGAGGTGTTCATGGACGGGCGGATGGTCATCGAGCAGGGCGACCTGCGCGGACTCGTCCTGCTCATCCGCTACAACGCGCCGATCGAGCGCCAGGGCGACCTCAAGCCCAAGGGGCCGGTCAGGAAGGCGGTCGGCCGGATCGCCGGCCGGCTCGACCAGATCAACTGGAAGAGCCGCTCGGCCAAGAACGCCGAGCACACCTACAACCTCACCCGCCGCCTCTACGAGCTGTTCCTCGACGAGGACCGGCAGTACACGATGGCCTATTATCGCGACCTGTCGAACAGCCTCGAGAAGGCCCAGCTCGACAAGAAGGCGCACATCGCCTCGAAAATGTATCTGAAGCCCGGCATGAAGGTGCTCGACATCGGCTGCGGCTGGGGCGGCTTCGCCCTCTATCTGCACCGCATGTACGGAGTCGAAGTGCTCGGAGTCGCCCTCGCCCGCGACCAGGTCGACTTCTCGAACGAGCGCGCCGCGGCCGAGGGCGTGGCGGACAAGGTCAAGTTCGAGCTGTGCGACTATCGCGACGTTCAGGGCCAGTTCGACCGGATCAGCAACGTCGGCCTGATCGAGCATCTCGGAACCCCGCATTATCCCGGCTTCTTCGAGCATATGCACCGGCTTCTGAAGGACGATGGGGTGATGGTCTCCCATTGCTGCGGCCGGATGGGCGAGCCCGGGGTCACCGACAAATGGACCCGCAAATACATCTTCCCGGGCGGCTATATCCCCGCTTTGTCGGAGCTGGTCGTCCAGGCCGAGAAGCACCACCTGATCGTCGCCGACGTCGAGGCGATGCGCTACCATTATGCGCCGACGCTGGCCGAATGGTACAACCGCACCGTCATGAACAAGGACGAGATCATCTCGCTCTACGACGAGCGCTTCTACCGGATGTGGCTATTCTATCTGGCCGGCGCCGAGGCCGCCTTCCGCTACGGCGGAATGGTCAACTGGCAGCTTCAGTACGTGAAGCGCCGCGACGCCATCCCGATGACCCGCGACTACATGTACGAGGAATCGGAGCGCCTGCGGGGGATGGAAGAAGCTCCGCAATGGCACCTGGCCGCGGAGTGAGGGCGTAGAAGAAAGGGCCGGAGCGCAAACGCCCCGGCCCTTTCATTTCGTCATCCCGGCGAAAGCCGGGACCCAGGAACACCGATTGGCCGAGTTCCCAAGGGGCGGCGTTCCTGGGTACCGGCCTTCGCCGGTATGACGGTCAGCGCCGCTCGCGCGCCCTCTCGCGGAACGCCTCGCGCGCCGCCTGGCGCTCGTCGAGGCCGATCGTTCCGTCGCGATTGGCATCGACCCGGTCGAAGCGCTGAAGGGCAGCGCGTTCCGCCTCGGCCAGAGCGACCCGGCCGTCGCCGTTCAGGTCCATCGCCGCGAAGCCGCGGGCGCCGAAGCCGCCCCCCATGCCGCCGCCGCCGCGGCCGCCGCGACGCTCGAGGCGCTGGCCCCGGCGCTCGCCGCGCATCGCCCGGCGCTCGCCGCGATGGCCGCCGCGAAGGGCGGGACGGTCGTTGAACTCGGCGCGGCTGATCGAGCCGTCATTGTTGGCGTCGAGCGCTTCGAAACGCTGCTCGCGCCGCTCGCCGCGGCGCTCCTGCCGCTGGCCCCGGCGGGCTTCGGCGCCGGCCCGGACCTCGTCCTGGGTGACGAAGCCGTCGCGGTTCGAATCGGCCCGGGCGAAGCGCGCCTCGACGCGGGCCTCGACCGCGGCGCGGGTCTGCGGCTGCGCCGGACCGCGGCGGCCCTCGGCGCCGGGCTGGGCCACGGCCGGAACCGCGGCAAGCGCCGCAAGAGCGGCGCCCGCAAAGAATATCTTCTTCATTATCAACTCCTTGGAACTGGGGAGAAGCCTCCCCTCCAGCGGCCTGCCTAGGCCGCAACGGCTGTACCGGGCTTTAACGCCGCCGGCCGTTCCTGCTGCCGAAGCATCAGGGCGAGCAGCGCGGCGAGGATCAGCGCCGGCGCCGGCAGGTGGAGAAGGCCGAAGGTCTGGACGATCAGCGGCAGGAGGAAGGCGAGGAGGAGGACGAACGGGCGCCCACCCGCCGGATCGCGCCGAAGCCGGGCGAGCATCAGCAGGGCCGCGAGCCCGGGCACCGTCATGTCGTAGTTGAAGGCGTAGGGGAGGACGAGGAAGGTCGCGACTCCGCCGGCGAGACCGGCGGCGCGGCTGTCGCCCGGCATGTGGAAGAGCAGGGCCGCGACCGCGGCCGCGGCGGCGAGGACCTGCACCGTCCAGGCGGCGGCGCCGGGAAAGCCGAAGGCGGAGACGGTCGGCACGATCGTCGGCATCATCGTCAGGAAATAGGTTCCGACGTCGTCGACCATCGCCGTCTGGACCCCGACGGTGACCGAGAGCCAGGTCCGCCACAGCTCCGGCCCGAAGGCCAAGGCGGAAAGGGCGGCGAGCCCGGCGGCGGTGGCGGCGGCGGCGGCGAAGGCGCGCCACTCGCCGCGGCGGGCGAGGATCAGCGGCGCGAGGATGGCGAGGTGCGGCTTGACCAGCATCAGGCCGATCAGGATTCCGGCGAGGGCGGGCCGGCGCGGGAGAAGATGGAAGGCGCCGAGCCACAGCGCGCCGATCAGCAGGCCGTAATGGCCGGCCCAGACGTTGAGCAGGGTCGCCGGCGCCGCCAGCGCCAGCCACGTCGGCAGGCCGGCGTCGCGCAGATAGGGGCGGGCGGCGAAGGCGAAGGCCGTCCCGCTCAGCGCCAGCCAGGCGACGAAGGCGACCGGATAGGGAAGCAGTCCGAACGCCCAGGTGTAGAGCAGGGTCGGCGGCGGGTAGGAGTAATTGTGGGCTCGAAGGGCGCCGTCGAAGAGGCCCTGCTGATAGGCGCTGTAGGCCTTGAGGTCGTAGAGCAGGTCGAGCCTGCCCTCGAGCGCGAGCCGCCCCGACGTCCAGACGTTGGCGAAGTCGCGCCCCCAGATCGCCTGGCCGTGGATCGACGGCCAAGGCGTGAACCGGGTCGCGGCGATATCCTGGGCGAAGAGCAGGGCCGCGAGGATCAGGACGAAGGCCCAGGCGAGCCTCCACAGGCGATCGGTAGACGCCGCGCCTTCTCCGCTCGCAGTGACTGAATGGCCCATCCGCCCCTCCTCGCCCCAGGGCTAGGAGAACAGGGTTAACGAACGGTTATCGCCCTTGCCTCCCCGTCGCGAAGCGATGGGGAGGATGAGTGCAGAATAATGTTGAATTTCGCCGCCGGAGGGGGGAGGCAACAGCCTCCTGCACCAGGACCGGGGCGCGATGATCTCCACTCCCGCCGAAAGAGAGAGCGCCAGTGCCCGCCAGCCGCGCGCCTGGTGGGAGCATCCGGCGCTGGTCGCGGCGGCGGTGCTCGCCTGCGCGGTGCCGCTGCTCTGGCCGAACATCCCGCCGCTGGTCGACCTGCCCGGCCATCTCGGCCGCTACCACGTCCAGATGGAGATCGGCCGCTCGCCGGCGCTGGCCGCCTTCTACGACTTCAAATGGGCGCTGATCGGCAATCTCGGAGTCGACCTGCTGGTGGTGCCGCTGGCCGCCGTGATCGGGCTCGAGCCGGCGGTGAAGCTGATCACGATCGCCATCCCGGTGCTGACCGCGGCGGGCTTCATGTGGGTGGCGCGGGAGGTCCATGGCCGGATGCCGCCGACCGCCTATTTCGCTCTGCCTTTGACCTACAGCTTCCCTTTCATCTTCGGCTTCCTCAATTTCGCCTTGTCGATGGCGCTCGCCTTCCTCGCCTTTGCCTTGTGGCTTCGGCTTGGGCGGCTCGGACGGCTCAAGCTGCGCGCGGGCCTGTTCGTGCCGATCTCGATCCTGCTGTGGGTCTGCCACGCCTTCGGCTGGGGGACGCTGGGGGTGATGGCCTTCTCCGCCGAGCTGGTCCGCCAGGTCGACATGAAGCGGCCGCTCTGGAAGGCCGGCTTCAACACCGGCCTGCACTGCCTGGCGCTCGCCCCGCCCATGCTTCTGATGCTGCTTTGGCGCAGCGGAGCGGTCGGCGGCGAGACGGCCGTCTGGTTCAACTGGAGGCTCAAGAAGAACTGGATCCTGATGGCGCTCCGCGACCGCTGGGAATATTGGGATTATGCGGCCCTGGCGGTAATCGGCCTCGTGCTGGTCACCGGCCTGCTGTGGTGGAAGAGGCTCGAATATTCGCGCAACCTCGCCGCGTCGGCCATCTTCCTCGCCATCGTCTACGTCTGCCTGCCGAGGATCGTCTTCGGCTCCAATTATGCCGACATGCGGCTCGCCCCGTTCGTCATCGCGACCGCCGTCATCGCGATCCGCTACCGCCCCGCCTGGGCGGGCCGGGCCGGTGCGGTCTTCGCGGCCGCCGGCCTGCTCTTCGCCGGCGCCAGGCTGGCGGGCAACACCTACAGCTTCTGGCTGTACGACCGGGCCTATGACCGCGAGCTGGCGGCGGTCGACCATATCCCGCCCGGCGCCCGGGTCGTCTCGTTCGTCGGAGTCAAATGCCGCAAGGACTGGGCGCAGAGCCGGCTCGAGCATCTGCCCGCGCTCGCCCTCGTGCGGCGCGACGCCT
Source organism: Allosphingosinicella sp. (assembly GCA_036388575.1). GTDB lineage: Bacteria > Pseudomonadota > Alphaproteobacteria > Sphingomonadales > Sphingomonadaceae > Allosphingosinicella. The sequence goes on along the minus strand of DASVRO010000064.1, from coordinate 78,184 downwards.
TTTCCAACGACCAATGGTCGATGAGCGGGGCGCAGCTGCTGACGACCGTCTATCCCGACCCCGACAATTGGTTCTCGCGCGACCCGTCGCAGCAGGTCCTCGCCCGCCCCTGCCGGGGCGAGCGCTGGCTGACCCTCGACCAGTCGCTCATCCTCTTCCCGCGCGACCGGTTCGACTATGTCTGGCTGCTCAGCCCGCCGCGGCCCGAACCGGCCCTGCTGCGCGGGCTGAAGCCGGTCTGGCAAAGCGGCACGAGCGTGCTGTATCGGGTTGCGGACCGCCGCCCGATCGTCCTCCAGGAACCCGAATGACCGCTCCGTCCCTCTCCATCGTCGTCCCCTGCTACAACGAGGAAGCATGCCTGGCGGAGCTGCACGGACGGCTGACGGCGGCCGCGCGGTCGGTGGCCGGCGAGGATTACGAGATCGTCCTCGTCAACGACGGCTCGCGCGACCGCAGCTGGGAGATGATGCGCTCGCTTTCGGCGGGCGACCCGCGGCTGGTGGCGATCAACCTGTCGCGCAACCACGGCCACCAGCTGGCCCTGACCGCCGGGCTCGACCTGTGCTCGGGGCGGCGCATCCTGATCATCGACGCCGACCTCCAGGACCCGCCCGAGCTGCTTCCGGCGATGATCGTCGAGATGGACGAGCGCGGCGCCGACGTCGTCTACGCCGTTCGCCGGGCGCGGGCGGGGGAGACGGCGTTCAAGCGGGGCACCGCAAAGCTCTTCTACCGGCTGCTGTCGAGGCTGGCCGAGATCGAGATCCCGCGCGACACCGGCGATTTCCGGCTGATGAGCCGGCGCGCGCTCGACGCCCTGCTGAGCCTTCCCGAGCAGGCGCGCTTCATCCGCGGGATGGTCGCCTGGGTCGGCTTCAGGCAGGTGCCGATCGCCTACGACCGCGCCGAGCGCCACGCCGGCCAGAGCAAATATCCGCTGTCGAAGATGGTCCGCTTCGCCCTCGACGCGGTCACCGGCTTCTCGACGGCGCCGCTGCGCATGGCCAGCCATATCGGGCTCTGGCTGGTCGCGGCCTCGGTGCTCCTGCTCGCCTACATCGCGATCGGCTTCCTCACCGGCACCGCCATCCAGGGCTGGACCTCGCTGATGCTGGTCGTGGTCGTGCTCGGCGCCGTGCAGATGTTCGTGCTCGGCATGATCGGCGAATATCTCGGCCGGCTCTACATGGAGGCCAAGCACCGGCCGCTCTACATCGTCGCCGAGATCGCCGGCCATGCCGGCGGCAGCCCGTCCTTAGGCCATGTCGCTCACGAGGCCGAGATGATCGCCACCAGCGACACTCCCGGGGGGAACGGCAGCCGGCCGATCGCGTAGCGCTCGAGGCCGAACACAGCCTCGAACAAGGCGTTGAGCGGCTTCGGCGGCAGCTTGTCGTCGCTGTCCTCCTTCCTGCGCACCTTGCCGGCGAAGCGGGCGGCGGCGGCGAGCGGGAACAGCAGGCTGTTGAACCAGCTCAGCATCTCCAGCTTCAGCCCCGCCGCAGCGACGACGGCCTTGAGCGTTTTCTTCGTGTAGCGGCGCTTGTGGTGGTTGACGACGTCGTGCGCGCTCCACATCCACGGATGGGCCGGAACCGCGATCAGGATCCGGCCGCCGGGCTTCAACTTGCTGGCGATGCTCTCCAGCGCCTCGCGGTCCTCCTCGACATGCTCGAGCACGTCGAGCAGGGCGACCAGGTCGTAGGCGCGGTCCTCGACGCCGGTGAGCGCGGGCAGAGGCGCCTCCATCACGGCATGGCCCAGCCTGCGGCTGGCGATGGCTCGGGCGGCGGGGTCGATCTCGACCGCGTCGACCCGGCCGAAGCGCCTGAGCATGACCAGGTTGTGGCCGGTGCCGCAGCCGATCTCGAGGATGCGCGGATCGTCGGGCAGGCGGATGCGCCGCTCGATCAGGTCGGCGAGGATCTCGCGGCGGGCCCGGTACCACCAGTGGCGGCTGTCGAGCTCCGCCATGCGGTCGTAGACGATGCGCTCCATCAGCTGAACACCCATTGCCGGTTGAGGGAGAAGGTGAGGAGCGGCGTTACGAAGACGATCGGGATCACGGACCACCAGACGGGGCCGCCGAGATGCTTGACGAGCAGCCAGATGAAGAACTGATTGGCAAGGAAGCCGGCGGTGTTCACGATGAAGAATCGAACAGTGCGCAGATGCGGCCGGTCGCGCTCGCCGTGGCCGCGGAAGCTGAAGCGGCTGTGGAGGACGTAGCCGAGGCAGGTGAAGATGAGATAGTTGATGGTCATCGACAGCATCGGCTCGACCCCGAAGCCATCGGCCAGGATCCAGTAGCCGCCGGCCACGAGCAGGGTGAGCAGCACGCCCGTCAGGCCGAAGCGGATCATCTGCGCGATCAGCGCCGAGCGAGTTTGAAGAAGCATGAATGTCCGCGCTTGCCCTTTGACCTTCAGCGACTAATGCCAAGCCACGGGGATGGAAAGGGCCTGGAGGGAATGGAGGGGCTGGAGCGACGCTGGCGCTGGGTCGTGCTGCTCTTCTGGCTCGGCGCCTGCGCCTGGCTGCTCTGGATGCGCTGGGCCCAGATCAACGCCTTCGCGCTGGGCGACACCGACGACAATATGCGGATGATGCAGGTCCGCGGCCTGATCGCGGGCCAGGGCTGGTACGACCTCAAGCAGCACCGGCTGAACCCGCCCTGGGGCGCCGACATCCACTGGTCGCGTCTGGTCGACCTGCCGATCGCCGGAATCCGGCTGGCGCTGGCACCGCTGGTGGGCGGGATCACGGCGGAGAAGGCCGCGGTGGCTCTCGCGCCGCTGCTGCCGATGGGGGTGGCGATGGCGGCGGTGGCGGCGACGGCGCGGCGGCTGGTCACGCCTCGGGCCTTCGTCCTCGCCCTCGCGATCCTGCTCTGCGGCCATTCGGTGCGCAGCATGTGGTCGCCGCTTCGGATCGACCATCACGGCTGGCAGCTCGCCCTGCTCGCCGTCGCTGCGGCCGGGCTGATCGACGCGAAGCGGGCGCGCGGCGGCGCACTGCTCGGGATCGCCAGCGCGCTGTCGCTGGTCATCGGCCTCGAGATGCTGCTCTACCTCGCCCTGCTCGGCGGGATCACCGTACTGCTCTGGGTGCGCGATCCCGCGGAGGGGCGGCGGCTCGCCACTTATGGCGCAAGCGTCGCCGGCGGCGCCGCGGTCGGCTTCCTCCTCTTCGCCTCCCACGCCAACCGCGCCCCCGTCTGCGACGCGCTGTCTCCGGTCTGGCTGTCGGTTGTGGCGGCCGGCGGGGCGATCGCCGTCGGGCTCGCCTTGCTGTCGCCGCGCTCCTGGCGGGCGAGGCTCGGCCTGGCCGCCGTCGCCGGCGCGGCTCTGGCGGCGGGCTTCGCTCTGGTCTGGCCGCACTGCCTGGGCCGGCTCGAGGGCGCGTCGCCCGAGCTGGTCGAGCTGTGGCTCGGCAACGTCCGCGAGGCGCGCCCCCTCTACCGGCACGGCTATGCGGTCGCCACCGCGGTCGCGGCGCTGCCGGTGGCGGGACTGGTCGGCTATGCGGCGATGCTGTGGCGGCACCGGCGCGAGGAGCCCAAGCTGGTTCTCTGGGCGGCGACGGCCGCCCCCGCCCTGCTCGCCGCCGCCCTGCTGCTCTGGCAGAGCCGCGCCGGGCCGGCCGCTCAGCTGCTCGCCGTGCCGGGCGCGACGGCGCTGGCCTGGATCGTCATCGCCCGGATCTTCACCAGCCGCTTCCTGCTGGTGCGGGTGCTTGGAACGGTCGCCGCCTTCCTGCTCGTCTCGGGAATCCTCGCCCAGCAGGCGCTGACCTTCATCCCGCAAAAGCCGCGGCCGGGGATGAAGAAGGTCAACGAGGCCAATCGCCTGTGCCCGACGCTGTGGGCGCTCAAGCCGGTGGCGCAGGTGCCGAGGGGCCAGGTGCTGACCTTCGTCGACCTCGGGCCGAGGCTGATCGCCGTCACCCACCACCAAGCGGTCGCCGGGCCCTATCACCGCAACGGCCGCGACATCATCGACGTGATGCGGACCTTCCGCGGCTCGGTGGACGACGCCCGGGCGATGATCGAGCGGCGGCGAATCGACTATGTGCTGGTCTGCCCGGGCCTCTCCGAATCGACCATCTACGCCAGCCAGGCCAAAGGCGGCTTCTACACCCAGCTCGCGGAGGGCAAGGCGCCGGCCTGGCTGCAGCCGGTGCCGCTTCCGGAAAAGTCGCCCTACAAGATGTGGCGGGTGGTGAGATCCCAGGCTGATCTCAATTCCTCCCCCGGATTTCCGGGGGAGGGGGACCGCGCGAAGCGCGGTGGAGGGGTTCTACGGAGTCAGTGAGAACCCCTCCACCAGGCTTCGCCTGGTCCCCCTCCCCGCGAAATCGCGGGGAGGAATTAAGGTAGCTCAGACCTCGAAGCTGACCGAGATCCCGTCGATCACGAACTGGGCGGCGAGGGCGGCGAGGATCACTCCGAGCAGCCGGGTCAGCATCGCCTCCATGCGGTGGCCGAGCAGGCGCATCAGCCAGCCCGCGGCGAGCAGCGAGACCAGGGTCAGGAGCAGTACCAGCGCCAGGGCGCCGAGCACGATCAGCGATTCGACGCGGCCGTCGCTGCGCGCCATCAGGAGCATGATCGAGGCGATCGAGCCGGGGCCGGCGATCATCGGAATCGCCATCGGGAAGACCGAGACGTCGTCATGCTCGGGATCGGCCTCGACCTCCTGGGCGCGGCTCTCGCGGCGCTGGGTGCGCCGCTCGAACACCATGTCGAGCGCGATCAGGAACAGCATGATGCCGCCGGCGATCCGGAAGGCGGCGAGGCTGATCCCGAGCGTCCTCAGCAGATCCTCGCCGAGCAGTCCGAAGAAGAGCAGGATCCCGGCGGCGACGAGCGAGGCCCGGATCGCCATCGACCGGCGCTCGGCGGCGGTGGCGTCGCGGGTCAGCCCGGCGAAGATCGGAGCGCAGCCCGGCGGATCGATGACGACGAGGAAGGTGACGAAGGCCGAGAGGAAGAGCTCGATCATCTCCTGTCCTCCCCGGCGCGAAGCGGTGGGGAGGGGGACCGCACGAAGTGCGGTGGAGGGGCCTTTCGAGTCCGCGCCGCCCCTCCACCGCCGTTCCGGCGGTCCCCCTCCCCATGGGCTTCGCCCACGGGGAGGATGAGGGAAGCCGATCTCACAACCCTTCCGGCGGGGGCAGGCCTGCCCTCGCGCAGGCGGCGACGAGGGTGTTGCGAAGCAGGACCGCGATGGTCATCGGGCCGACTCCGCCGGGCACCGGGGTGATCGCTCCGGCCACCTCGGCCGCGCTGTCGAAATCGACGTCGCCGACCAGACGCGACTTGCCCTCCTCCTCGCCGGCGAGCCGGTTGATGCCGACGTCGATGACCGTCGCGCCCGGCTTGAGCCAGCCGCCGGGGATCATCCCGGGCCGCCCGACGGCGGCGACGAGGATGTCGGCGCGGCGCACCACCTCGGACAGGTCGCGGGTGCGGCTGTGGGCGATCGTGACCGTGCAATTCTCGGCGAGCAGGAGCTGGGCCATCGGCTTGCCGACGATGTTCGAGCGGCCGACGACCACCGCCTCGAGGCCGGAGAGGTCGCCGAGCCGGTCCTTGAGCAGCATCAGGCAGCCGAGCGGTGTGCAGGGGACGAGCCCGTCCTCGCCGACGGCGAGCCGCCCGGCGTTGATCGGGTGGAAGCCGTCGACGTCCTTGGCGGGATCCACCGCCTCGATCACCGCCTTGTCGTCGATCCCGGCCGGAAGCGGCAGCTGGACGAGGATGCCGTCGACATTGTCGTCGTCGTTGAGCGTGTCGACCAGCGCCAGCAGCTCCTCCTGCGAGACGCTGTCGGGGAGGCGGTGCTCGAAGCTCGCCATTCCGGCCTCGGTGGTGGCGCGGCCCTTGGAGCGGACGTAGACGGCGCTCGCCGGATCCTCGCCGACCAGGACGACGGCGAGGCCCGGCGCCCTTCCCGCCGCTTCGGCGAAGGCGGGGACGGCCGCGGCGACGCGCTCGCGCAGCCTCGCGGCGAAGGCGCGGCCGTCGATCCGCGCCGCGCTCATATGGAGCTGGTCGCGACGTCGCGAGCGACGCCCTCCAGCAGCGTGCTGAGGATGAAAAGGACGAGGAGGACGACCATCGGGCTGAAGTCGAGGCCTCCGAAATCGGGCAGCACCTTGCGGATCGGCCGGTAGACCGGCTCGAGGAAGCGATCGAGGCCGCGCATCAGCCCGCGGACGAAATCGTTATGGGTGTTGATGACGTTGAAGGCGACCAGCCAGCTCAGGATCATCTGGATGACGATGATCCACCAGACCACCGTCAGAAGGATCAGCAGGATCTGGATAAGGGCCAGCAGCATCAATAGTCTCCCAGGGGGTCGAGCCCCTGGCGATGTAGGGAAGCGGCCGGTTCGGGGCAATGGCGACGGCCCGTACCTGCGGAAGTGCGAAGTTCACGATCGGCCCGGAAAAATTTCACTGTGACCTTTGCCCGCCGGTCGGGGCGGTATCGGGCCGATGGCCTGCAATTTCGGTAAGAGAGACTCCGAAAGGACATGGGTGACACCAAAGAATCGAATGCCGAAGTCGCGGCTTGATTAGAACATAATAAGAACAGCTAGGGAAATGGTTTTTGCGGCCAAGCCGCGCTAGGCTCAAGGGATGATCATTCCGGCCCTGCTCGCCGCCGCCGCGGCGCCACAACCCTCCGAGATCAGGACCTTCCAGGACTGGACGGTCGGCTGCGACAATGGCGCCGCCTGCCACGCCGTCGCGCTGATGCCCGAGGATTGGCCCGAGGACGGGCTGACGATGAGCGTCCGGCGCGGGCCGGAGGCGGGCGCCCAGCCGGTGCTGGCGTTCGATCTCGGCGCCGACAGCAACGCCGCCTCGCTCAGCGCCGACGGCAAGCGGCTTGCGGTGAGGCTGGTAGGCTCGGAGGGAGAGACCGGGGTCGCCCCGGCCGACACCGCGGCGACGATCGCGGCGCTTCGCTCGGCGGGCCGGGTCGAGCTCCAGTCGGCGGACGGCAAGCCGCTCGGCGCGGTGTCGCTGAAGGGGGCGAGCGCGGCCCTGCTCTACATGGACGAGAAGCAGCGCCGGACCGGCACGGCGACGGCGCTGGTCAGGCCCGGGACGAGGTCGATGGCCGGGACGCCGCCCGCCGTGCCGGTGGTGACCGCCGCGGCGCTTTCCTCCGCGCGGCCGCTTGCCATGACTGCGGCGGCGCTCGCCGCCCTGCGTCGCAAGCATGGCTGCACCCTCGACGAAGTCGGCGGGCCGGAGGATGCGGAAACCGCCACGATGACGCCGGCGGCCACCCTCCTCCTGCTCGCCTGCGGCTCGGGCGCCTACAATGTCAGCCACGTCCCGTTCGTCCTTCGCCGCGGCCGGGGCGGGGTCGAGGCGACGCTCGCCGCCTTCGACCTCGCCGAGCCGTGGTGGAAGGACGAAGGCAAGCCGGTGCTGATCAACGCCGGCTGGGACAAGGAGCGCGGCCTGCTGGTCAGCTATTCGAAGGGCCGCGGCCTCGGCGATTGCGGCACCACGTCCGAATATGCCTGGGACGGCCGCGCCTTCCGGCTCGTCGAGCAGGCGGAGATGAGCGAGTGCCGGGGGTCGAGGGATTATATCACCACGTGGCGGGCGAAGGTGGTGCGGCGGTAGCGGGTAAATTCCTCCCCGCGATTTCGCGGGGAGGGGGACCAGGCGAAGCCTGGTGGAGGGGTTCTACGGCGTCGTCGAAAAGAACCCCTCCACCGCGCTTCGCGCGGTCCCCCTCCCCCGGAAAACCGGGGGAGGAATCAGGGGGCGCTTCTTTCCGGCTCCGCCCTTGCCAGCACCAAAGCGAAACGGGCCTCCTCGTCGGTCCATTCCTCGACCGGGGTCCAGCCGCCGGCGAGCAGCAGCAGCCTCGCGTCGCGCTCGCCATATTTGTGGCTGTTCTCGGTGTGGATCGACTCGCCCTGCCGGAGCGAGAAAGGGGTTCCGGCCACTTCGAACCCGACGTCGCGCACCGCCTCGATATGCATCTCGATCCGGCTCAGCCTGTCGTTCCAGACCGCCCGGTGGCGGAAGGCGTCGAGCGGGATGTCGCCTTCCAGCTCGCGGTTGATCCGGACGAGGAGGTTGAGGTTGAATTCGGCCGTCACTCCGGCGGAATCGTCATAGGCGGCGAGCAGCTCGGCCGGGTCCTTGATCCGGTCGAAGCCGATGAACAGCCAGGCGCCCGTGCCGAGCGTCTGGCGCATCGAGCGGAGCAGGTCGACTCCGCTCGACGGGACCAGATTGCCGATCGTCGAGCCGGGGAAGAAGCCGAGCTTGGGCGCCCCGGCGAGCTCGGTCGGCAAGGGGAAAGGACGCATGAAATCGGCTTCGATCGGGAAGACCGGAAGGCGGGGGAAATCCTCGCCGAGCGAGGCCGCCGCATCGCGCAGGAAATCGCCGCTGATGTCGACCGGCACATAGGCCGAAGGCTCGGCGGCGGCGAGGAGGATGCGGGTCTTCACCGAGGCCCCGGAGCCGAACTCGACCACCGCCTGGCCGGGCCCGGCGATCCTGGCGACGTCCGGGCAGCGGCGCTCGAGCAGCGCCGTCTCGGTGCGGGTGAGGTAATATTCGGGAAGCCGGGTGATCGCCTCGAACAGCTCCGACCCGCGGCGGTCGTAGAGCCAGCGGGCGGGGATGGCGCGGATCGGCGCTGAGAGTCCGGCGAGGACGTCGCGGCGGAACGCCGGATCGGCAAGCGGCGTTCGGGGGGTGTCCATGCTAGAGGTCCCGAGCCAGCCGCAGACCGGAGAACATCCAGCGCTGGTGGGGATAGAAGAAGTTGCGGTAGCTGGCGCGCAAATGGCCGCGCGGCGTGGCGCAGCTGCCGCCCCTCAGGACGAACTGGTTGCACATGAACTTGCCGTTATATTCGCCGACCGTGCCTTCCTGCGGCCGGTAGCCGGGGTAAGGGGAAAAAGCGCTCATCGTCCATTCCCACAGGTCGCCGAACATCTGGCGCAGCCTGTCCTGAGCGCCGCCGCAGGCGGCGTCGAAGGGCCCGCTGCCGGGAGAGGGTCGCGCCCGCGCCGGCCCGGCGCTGTCCAGCTGGGTGCCGGAGGCGGGATCGAAGCCGGCGGCGGCGGCCTCCCATTCCTCCTCGCGCGGCAGCCGGGCGCCGGTCCAGCGGGCGAAGGCGTCGGCCTCGTACCAGCTGATATGGGCGACCGGCTCGGCCGCGGCGAGCGGCCTCGACCCGTCGAGGCCGAAGCGGCTCCAGCCGCCGTCCTCGAGCCGCCAGTAGAGCGGCGCCTCGATCCGGTTTTCGGCCGCCCAGGCCCAGCCGTCGGCCATCCACAGCTCGGGCCGCGAATAGCCGCCGTCCTCGACGAAGCCGAGCCATTCGGAATTGGTGACGAGCCGGTCGGCAAGCGCATGGGGATGAAGCAGGATATGGTGGCGCGGCCCCTCGCAGTCGAAGGCGAAGCCGGCGCCGCCATGGCCGATCTCCACGGGACCGGAGCGGCCCTCGACCCAGCCGATGGCGGGCGCGAGGGCCGCCGGCGCCGGGGGGGCGCCGGACCACAAAGCGGGCCGCAGCGGATGCTCGGCGAACGCGGCCTGGATATCCATCAGCATCAGCTCCTGATGCTGCTGCTCGTGGTTGAGGCCGAGCTCGACCAGGGCCAGCGCCGCCTCCGGCAGGTCGGGCAGAGCGGCGGCCATCGCCTCGTCGACATAGGCGCGCCAGGCGCGGATCTCGTCGAGGCTCGGCCGGCTGAGCATGCCGCGCAGCGCCCGCGGATGCCGCTCGCCCTCGCCCTCGTAATAGGAGTTGAACAGATAGGCCCAGCTCTCGTCGTAGAGGCGATGGCCGGCGACATGGTCGCGAAGCACGAAGGTCTCGAAGAACCAGCTGCTGTGGGCGAGATGCCATTTGGCCGGCGAAGCGTCCGGCATCGGCTGAAGCGTGGCGTCGGCGTCGGAGAGCGGCGCCGCGATCGCCTCGCTCAGCCCCCGAACCGCCCGGTAGCGATCGGCCAGGGCCGTGGTGGGGGAGGAATGTGCCTGGGTCGCCATTTCCGGCTCCCTACACCAAAATATTGATGGAGGTTAGCTCGCGAAAAGCCTCTCCCGCTTTTCGCGGGAGAGGAGGGGCCCGCCGCGAAGCGGTGGGAGGTAAGGGTCTGTACACCGGACTCAGCAAGACCCTCACCTCCCAGGCCTTCGGCTTGGGCCCCTCCTCTCCCGTAAGGACGGGAGACGCGTTCAGTCGCCGCGCGTCGCGCCGGGCTGCCAGAGCACTTCGCCGCCCTCCGCCGCGGCGGCCAGCCGGGCCATGACGAACAGGTGGTCGGAGAGCCGGTTCAGATAGATCAGGGCGAGTGGATTGAGCGCCGCCGCCGAGGAGGCGGCGACGGCCGAGCGCTCGGCGCGCCGGACGATGGCCCGGGCGAGGTGGAGAAAGGCGGCCCCGCCGCCGCCGGCGGGAAGGATGAAGCTGCGCAGCGGCTCGAGCCGCTCGTTCATCGCGTCGATCTCGAATTCGAGCCGGTCGATCTGCGGCTGGACGATGCGCAGGGACATTTGCGACGGCTCGAAATCCTCGCCCGGGGTAGCGAGGTCGGCGCCGAGGTCGAACATCTCGTTCTGGATCGCGGTCAGCATCCGGCCCAGCGCCTCGTCGCCGACGTGGAGGCGGGCGATGCCGATCGCGCTGTTGGCCTCGTCGACGTCGCCGATCGCGGCGAACAGAGGATCGGCCTTGGAGCGGCGGGAGCCGTCGGTGAGGCCGGACGAGCCCTCATCGCCCGTGCGCGTGTAGATCTTGTTGAGGCGGACCAGGGCTCAGCTCTTTCCGCCGGCGACGAGCAGGAGCAGGACGACGAGGACGATGGCGACGGCCTGGTAGAGGACGCGCTTGCGCATCAGCGCCTGCGAGCGTTCGCCGGTGATGTCCTTGCCCTGGGCCATTCCGATCACGCCCTTGGCCAGGACGAACAGCGTCGCTCCGGCCATGATGACGATCAGGATGATGAGGATGGTGCTCATCGCGCCTATTTAGGAAGCGGCGGCCGAATATCCATACGGCATTTGTCCGGTGAGCAGGTCCGCCGCCAGGGCCTGGGGATCGACCCCCGACTCGCGCAGTTCGCGCAGGCTCGGAGCGCCGTGGCGCTTGGCGAGGCGGCGGCCGTCCGGGCCGAGCAGCAACGGATGGTGGTGGTAGTGCGGGGTGGGCAGGCCGAGCAGGGCCTGGAGCAGGCGGTGGACGTCGGTCGCGGCGTAGAGGTCGCGGCCGCGGACGACGTCGGTCACCTCCTGGGCGGCGTCGTCGACGGTGACGGCGAGATGGTAGCTGACCGGAGCGTCCTTGCGGGCGAGGACGACGTCGCCATACCTTTCCGGCTCCGCCTGCACTTCCGTATCGCCGTCATGCCAGTAGAGCGGCGCTGCTCCCCGGAGGGAGTGGAGCGCCTTTGCAACGTCGAGCCGCCAGGCATGAGGCTCCGATGCCATCCGCCGCTCCCTCTCCCCGATCGAAAGCGCCCGGCACGTGCCGGGATAGAGGGGCCCGTCCGGACCATGGGGGGCGGCGGCGCTGGCGGCGATTTCCGCGGCGATGGCGCCCCGTGTGCAGAAGCAGGGATAGACGAGGCCGGCGCCCTTCAGCCGGCCGAGCGCCTCGGCATAGAGGGCGAGCCGCTCCGACTGGAAGATTATCTCCCCGTCCCAGTCGATTCCGAGCCAGGCGAGATCCTCGATGATCGAGTCGACATGCTCGCTTCGCGACCGGCCCGGATCGATATCCTCGATCCGGAGCAGGAAGGCGCCGTCGCGGCCGCGGGCGAATTCATGGGCCAGCAGCGCCGAGAAAGCGTGGCCCAGATGCAACCGACCAGTCGGACTCGGCGCGAAACGGGTGACGACGCGCATCAGGACTCTTGACCCGGAGACTCGCGCCATGCTGTCATGAGGCCGTCACCCTCATCCGTGAGGGGGCTTGGACCGGGGAGCGCTCCCCCGTCCTGGGTGCGACAGGCCGGGCGACTCTCCTCGCGATGACGAGGGTTTCGCGCGGCGCATGTACCATCCCGACCTCCTCCGCCATCCGGACGCCTGCCCCGCCCTCGTGCTCAACGCGGACTACACGCCGCTCAGCTATTATCCGCTCAGCCTGTGGCCGTGGCAGACGGCGGTCAAGGCCGTGTTCCTCGAGCGGGTCGACATCGTCGCCCAATATGTCCGCGAGGTGCACAGCCCGACCCGGACCCTTCAGCTGCCGTCGGTGATCGCGCTCAGGCAGTATGTGAAGCCGAGCGAGCATCCCGCCTTCACCCGGTTCAACCTCTTCCTTCGCGACCGCTTCGAATGCCAATATTGCGCGTCTCCGGCGGAGCTGACCTTCGACCATGTCGTGCCGCGCGCCCAGGGCGGCCGGACGACCTGGGAGAATGTCGCCACCGCCTGCGCCCCGTGCAACCTGAGGAAGGGCGGACGGACTCCGCTCCAGGCCCATATGAACCTCAACCGCCGCCCCTACCGGCCGACCAGCTGGCAGCTCCAGGAGAACGGCCGCAGCTTCCCGCCCAACTACCTGCACGAGAGCTGGCGCGACTATCTCTACTGGGACATCGAGCTGGAGGCTTAGGCTGGATCGACATCCGGCGTGTCGCTTAGCTTCCCCCTCTCCCCGGCGGGGAGAGGGCTGGGGTGAGGGGGCTCGGCGGATGCGACTGCCCACAAGCGCCGTACCCCCTCTCCCTGCCCTCTCCCCCCTGGGGAGAGGGAAAAGCAGACACGCCGGCCTGGTGAATGTCGGTACAGACTGGGTGCTTTTCGATTGCGCGGCGGGCGCGGGCGCGGCCATGAGCGCTCGATGAGCGACCCCGCCTCGCAGATGATCGAGCTGGTCCGGAGCGGCGATCTCGCCGGCGCCGAGGCGGTCGGCGAGGCCGCGCTGCGCGATCGGGCGGACGACATGGCGGCGCGCGTCGCCCTCGCCAACCTGAAGGCGATGAAGGGCGACCTCGACGGCGCCGAGGCGCTGTGCACGAGCGAGTCTCCGGAGCTGCTCCGGCTCAGGGCCTGGCTGCTCCAGTCGCGCGGGCGGCACGGCGAGGCCGCGTCATGCTACGAGCGGGTCGTCGCCGGCGCCCCGTCCGACTGGGAAAGCTGGAACAATCTCGGCAATGCCCGCCACGGCGCCGGCGACCGGGAAGGCGCGATCCACGCGCTCGGCCGGGCGCGCAGGCTGCGGCCGGACGTGGCGCCGATCCAGCTCAACTACGCGATGCTGCTCGCCGCGGCCGGCCGGCTCGAGGAGAGCGTCGAGCCCTATGCGGCGGCGGCGCGGCTGGATCCTGCCAATGCCTCGGTGCAGCTCGAGCTCGGGCGGACCTATGCGGGGCTGGCGGAGATGGAGCTGGCGGAGGCGTCCTATCGGCGGGCGCTCGGTCTCGAGCCGGGGCTCGCCCTCGCCTGGCTCGAGCTCGGGATCCTGCTCGAACGGGCCAACCGCCTCGACGCGCTGGCGCCGCTGCTCGAGCAGGCTCAGGCGCAGGGCGTGCCGGCCGACGAGCTCGCCTATCTCCAGGCCCTGCTCCTGCGCGAGGAGGGCAGGACCGCCGAGGCTCTGGCGCTGGCGCGGCGGGCGCCCGCCGATGTCGAGCCGGCGCGCCGGTCGCTGCTGATCGGCCGGCTCGCCGACTCGCTCGGCGACAGCGCCGCCGCCTTCGAGGCGTTCGCCGAGGCGAACCGGATCGCGGCCGACCAGGCCGACGCCGTCCGGGCCGATCCCGGAGGCTATCGCCGGCGGGTGGCGGCGATGACCGCCACGCTTTCGCCGGAATGGCTCGCCGGCTGGGCGCCCGTGGAGCGCGGCTCGCGGCCGGCGCCGGCCTTCCTCGTCGGCTTCCCGCGCTCCGGCACGACCCTGCTCGACACGGTCCTGATGGGCCATCCGGCGGTGGCGGTGCTCGAGGAGGCGCCGATCCTGCAGCGGGTCGACGACGCACTGGGGGGGATGGAGCGGCTCCCGGACGTCGATACCGCCGAGGCGGAGCGGCTTCGAGGGATCTATTTCACCGAGGTGGACAGGCTCGTCCCCGACTCGGCCGGGCGTACCGTGATCGACAAGCTTCCGCTCAATCTCCTCGCCCTCCCCCTGATCCACCGCCTGTTCCCGGACGCCCGGATCCTCTTCGCCCAGCGCCATCCGTGCGACGTGGTCCTGTCCTGCTTCATGCAGAGCTTCGAGATCAACGACGCCATGGCGAACTTCCTCGACCTCGCCGACTCCGCCCGCCTCTACGACCTCGTCCTGGCCTCCTGGGAGCGCAGCCGCGAGCTGCTTCCGCTCGACGTTCACGTCGTCCGCTACGAGGCGCTGGTCGAGGATGTCGAGACCGAGGCGAGGGCGGCGCTCGACTTCCTCGGCCTGCCCTTCGACCCGGCGGTGCTCGACCACCGCCGCACCGCCCGGTCGCGAGGCACGATCAGCACTCCGAGCTACTCGCAGGTGATCCGGCCGATCTATCGTGAGGCGAGCGGGCGCTGGGAGCGTTATCGCCCGCAGATGGAGCCGGTCCTCCCGATCCTCGCGCCCTGGGCGCTGCGCCTCGGCTACGGCGACATCTTCAATCCGGAGCGCTAGGCGGTGCGGGACTTCTCGCAGCTGCTCGACGGCCTCGTCTACACCCGCTCGCGCAACGCCAAGCTCAAGCTGATCGGCGATTATCTCAGGCGAACGCCCGATCCCGACCGCGGCTATGCGCTGGCGGCTCTGACCGGCGAGCTCGACCTGCCCGGGGTCAAGCCGGCGGCGATCAGGGCGATCGTCGAGGAACGGGTCGACCCGACCCTCTTCTACATGAGCTGGGACTATGTCGGCGACATGGCCGAGACGGTGTCCCTGCTCTGGCCCAAGCGGATCGACCAGCCGGCCGAGCTTGACGACGGATCCCTGCGCATCGCCAGCGTCGTCGAGCGGCTTCAGACCCTCGGCCGGACGGAAGCGCCGGGCGCGCTTGCCGGAATGCTCGACCATCTCGACGCCAGCGGCCGCTACGCCTTGCTCAAGCTCGCCACCGGCGAATTGAGGATCGGGGTCTCGGCCCGGCTCGCCAAGACGGCGGTGGCGCAGGCGTTCGGGCTCGAGGTCGACGCGGTTGAGGAGGTCTGGCACGGCCTCGGCCCGCCTTACCTTCCGCTGTTCGACTGGGCCGAAGGGCGCGGGCCGCAGCCGACCGCCGAGAACGTCCCGGTCTTCCGCCCGTTCATGCTCGCCCATCCGCTGGAGGACCTGCGCCTCTCGCTCGACGATTATGCGGCCGAATGGAAATGGGACGGGATCCGGGTCCAGATCGTCCGAGCCGGCGGCGAGACCCGGCTCTACAGCCGAGCCGGCGACGACATCAGCCGCTCCTTCCCCGAGGTGGCGGAGGCCTTCCGGGCCGACGGGGCGGTCGACGGCGAACTCCTCGTCAAGGGCGAGTTCCAGGGCGCCGACGCCCATGGCGGCGCAGCGGCGAGCTTCAACGCCCTCCAGCAGAGGCTCGGGCGCAAGCTCGTCTCGGCCAAGATGCTGAAGGAATATCCCGCCTTCGTCCGGCTCTACGACATATTGTTCGACGGGCCCGAGGACCTTCGGCCGCTGCCCTGGGCGGAAAGGCGCGGGCGGCTGGCGGCGCTGGTGCCGGGGCTCGACCGCGAACGGTTCGACCTCTCCGCCCTGATCGAGGCGGCGACGTTCGATGAGCTCGAGGCGATCCGCGCCGGCGCCCGCGACGCCTCGATCGAGGGGGTGATGCTCAAGCGCCGCGACAGCCCCTATACGGGCGGCCGCCGGGTCGGCCTGTGGTACAAATGGAAGCGCGATCCGCTCGTCGCCGACTGCGTCTTGATGTACGCCCAGCGCGGCAGCGGCAAGCGTTCCTCTTATTATTCCGACTTCACCTTCGGCTGCCGGACCCCGGAGGGCGAGCTGCTCCCCGTCGGCAAGGCCTATTTCGGCTTCACCGACGAGGAGTTGCTGTGGCTCGACCAGTTCGTGCGCAACCACACCGTCCAGCGCTTCGGGCCGGTGCGCGAGGTCGAGAAGAGCCTGGTGCTCGAGGTCGCCTTCGATTCGATCCACGCCAGCAAGCGTCACAAATCCGGCCTCGCCATGCGCTTCCCGCGAATCTCGCGGATCCGCACCGACAAGCCCGCCGCCGAGGCCGACACGATCGAGGCCCTCCAGCGCCTGATCACGTAATTGGTGTCAGACACCAATTTCCAAGTGGTTGAAATGTTTGGCGGAGCCGGGACGGCGTGAAAATGGTGTCAGACACCGATTAACCTTCGACACGCCGCTTTTCCCGTTTTGGAACAGCGGGATTCGGGGGGGTGACAAGCGCTCGCGACTGGCACAGGCCCCGGCTGCGGAAGAGCCTTTTCAAGGGGTTACGGCGATGGCGAGCTTCATTCTCGAAATTCAGGAAGAGAGTTTCCCCCACGACCCGCAGCTTCGCGGCTACTGTATCCAGTATCGCGAGAACGAGGTGAACCACTGCCCGGGCTGCGGCCGGACCCACTGGTTCGTCGGCCGGGTCTCGGCCGAATGCGGCTTCTGCGCGACGGCGCTGCCGCTGGCGACGGCGACGAGCCGCGGCGCCGGAACCCACAGCCGCGGCCACCGCCCGATCGAGCTCAGCGAAGCCGCTTGAGCCGTCAAATTCCTCCCCTGCATTTGCAGGGGAGGGGGACCAGCCGCAGGCTGGTGGAGGGGCCTTGCTGAGTCAGAAAGAACCCCTCCACCGCGCGCGCCGAAGGCGCAGTTTATCCAGAGCGACGCCGCAGGCGGCGTCGAAGGGCGCGGTCCCCCTCCCGCGGAAATCCGGGGGAGGAAACTTCTACGTCAGAACGGCAGCCAGCGGCTCTTCTGGCTGAAGCGCATGTAGCCGGCGTTGATCCCGAGCCGGGCGCCCACTCCGAGGCGGATCGGGATGAGGACGACGTCGCCGCGCCTCAGATAGCTCGCGGTGAAGCCGCCGACGACATAGGCCTTGCCCTCGCCGGCGGGGAATCGGCGGAACAGTCGCTGGCTGTCGTGGAGGTTGTAGACCAGCACGAACACCTTGTCGGCATTGGCCCCGAAATCGAAGCCTACGGAAGGCCCGGTCCAGTGGACCTTGCGGTCCCCCTCGACCTGGTGGTGGAGCATGCCCGAGCCGTAGCGCACCCCGGCGATGAAGGCTCCGCCCGCCTCGCGGCCGGTGATGTAGCCGGTCGGGTCGCCGCGCTCGCGAAGCACGTCCTCGATGAGGTCGGCGAGCCCTTCGGCGCCCTTGCCGAACACGCCCTCGGCGGCGCCGAGCACCCTCTTGATCCCGATCGTCTCGCCCTTGGCCGCCTGGCTGGCGCGCTGGCTCGCCGTGCCGGTCTGGGCGGCGGCCGCCTTTTCGGGGGCGCTCTCCTGGAAGCCGGGCGCGGGCGAAGAGTCCTGATCGCCGGAATCGACCGGCTGATAGTCGGGCTCCTCCGTTTCCCAGGCGGGATCGGCGGCGGCCTCGGCAGGCGCCTCCCCGGCGGCGGTGTTGGGATCGATGGTCGAGACCTGCGCCGGCGCGGCGACGGCGCCGAGCGCCAAAGCCGCGGCGGCCGCGAGCCTCAGGAAAACGGGCCTCAGCATGTCCTAAACTCCCCCTTGCGCTCTTCCGGAGAAGTAAATGCCCGCAAGGCTTTCGCCGCAATGAACGGGCGACGAGACGAGTCGATTGCGCGCCGGAACGCATCGCCGGGGCGGCTTTCCCGGCTAAGCTACCGGAATTGCCGTAAGACTCCGGGCCTTGCACTGCGGGAACTGCCGTGCGCCGGCGCCCGCCCGCAAATCGCCGCGAGCTTGGTTGAACGATCGGACCGCGGCCTATATAGGCCCTGCTTCGGCGCGCCTGGAGACGTGGGTGAGTGGCTGAAACCAGCGGTTTGCTAAACCGCCGTAGGGGGATTACTCCTACCGAGGGTTCGAATCCCTCCGTCTCCGCCAGAGCCGCCAGTGGCGACGCTCGCCCCCGGCCCGATCAAGCCTGCCAGCCGCCGCCGAGCGCGAGGAACAGCGCGATCAGGTGCGTCGAGCGCTGCGCCTCCGCCTGGGCGAGCGCGGCCTCGGTCTGGGCGAGCGAGCGCTCGGCCTCGAGGACGAGCTGGAAGCCTTCGCGGCCGGCCTGGTAGCGGAGCCGGGCGATCCTGGCGGCTTCGGCGCTGTTGGCCCGCGCCCGGCGCAGCGTGGCGACCCGCTCCATCTCGCTCGAATAGCGGGCAAGGGCGCTTTCCGTCTCCTCGAGCGCGCCCAGCCAGGTGCCGTCGAAGCGGGCGAGCGCCGCCTGGGTGGCGGCTTCGGCCTGCGCGATCCGGCTTCGCGCCACCGCCCGGTTCGGGAAGGTCCAGCTGATCAGCGGCCCGAGCCCGAAGCGCAGGCCCGAGCCGGAGGCGAGCCCGCCGATCGAACTGGCGGTCGAGCCGGCCGAGAGGCCGAGGCTGATGTCGGGATAGAGCTCGGCCGTGGCGACTCCGATCCGGGCGGTCGCCGCGGCGAGCTCGCGCTCGGCGCGGCGGATATCGGGCCGCCGGGCGAGGAGCGAGGCGCCGCTTCCCACCGGGACCGGCTGCGACAGGGCCGGAGGCGTGCTGCACGCCGCCACCACCTGAGGAAATTCCGCGGGCGGCCGGCCGGTCAGGACCGACAGGCGGTAGAGGGCCGCCCGGCGCTCCCCTTCCAGGGTGGGAAGCTGCGCCCGGGTCTGCTCGAGCAGCGAGCCCGCCTGGGCGGTGTCGAGCGCGGTTCCGCGGCCGCCGGCGACGAGCCGCCGGGTGAGGTCGAAGGTCTGCTCCTGGATGCGGACGCTGTCCCGGGCGACCTCGAGCTGGCGGCCGAAATTGCAGGCGTCGGAATAAGCCCGCGCCGTCTCGG
Organism: Allosphingosinicella sp.; assembly: GCA_036388575.1. Taxonomy (GTDB): domain Bacteria; phylum Pseudomonadota; class Alphaproteobacteria; order Sphingomonadales; family Sphingomonadaceae; genus Allosphingosinicella. The sequence continues at coordinate 59,259 of DASVRO010000064.1, read as the reverse complement.
CGGCGACGGTGATCCGGGTGAGGTCGAAGGCGGCCTGCACCGCCTCGACGTCGGCCCGGCCCGCTTCCGTGGCTCGGCGGATCCGGCCGAACAGGTCGAGCTGGTAGCCGACGTCGAGGCCGACGTCGAAGATCGTGTCGGCGCCGCCCGGGCCGGGCTGGTTGGCGTAGGTCGCTCCGCCCGACAGGTTGGTGGTCGGAAGTCGTCCCGCCCGGGTCTCGCGGAGCACGGCGCGGGCCTGGGCCAGGTTCGCCGCCGCCACTCGAAGGTCGGTGTTCGCCGTCAGCGCCTGCTCGACGAGGCCGTCCAGCACCGGATCCTGCAGCAGGCTCCACCAGCGGCCGGGAGGCTCGTCGCCGGTGAAGGCGGGCGACGAGGCGCCGACGAAGCCGGTCTGCGCCGGAGCGGCGGGCGCGGGCGATTGGTAGTTCGGCCCGACGGTGGTGCAGGCGGCGAGCGCCAGGGCGCTCAGCGCCGGGAGCAGTAGCTTGCGGATCATGTCTTGGCTCCGTCGTCGAGCAGCGGGTCGCGCGAGGGGCCGCCGTAGGACGTGGGGTAGAGGATCTCCTTCTCCGGCTTCTTGGGAAGGAAGCGGCCGAGGCCTCGGGTGACGACGTAGAAGACCGGGGTGAAGATCAGGCCGAAGACGGTGACTCCGAGCATCCCGAAGCTCACCGCCGTTCCCAGCGCCTGCCGCATCTCCGCGCCCGGCCCCACCGCGATGGCGAGCGGGATGACTCCGAAGATGAAGGCGAAGCTGGTCATCAGGATCGGCCGGAGGCGCGAGCTTGCGGCGGTGACGGCGGCGTCGAACCGGTCCATGCCCTGCTCCTCCTCCGCCTGCTTGGCGAACTCGACGATCAGGATGGCGTTCTTCGCCGCCAGGGCGACCAGGACGACGAGGCCCACCTGGGTCAGGATGTTGTTGTCCATCCCCCTCAGCAGCACGCCAGCGAGCGCCGCCAGGATGCACATCGGAACGATCAGGATCACCGCGAGCGGCAGGGTCAGCGCCTCATATTGCGCCGCCAGCACCAGGAAGACGAAGACCACCGCGAGCAGGAAGATCAGCGCCGAGCTGCTCCCCGCCGCCTGCTCCTGATAGGCAAGGCCGGTCCATTCGTAGCTCATGCCCTGCGGAAGCGCCTGGCCGGCGAGCTCGCCCATCACCCGAAGCGCGTCGCCCGACGAGACGCCCGGAGCCGCAGCGCCCTGAAGCTCGACCGCCGGGAACAAATTGTAGCGCACCACCCGCGACGGACCGCTGTCGTTGCGCAGCGTCGCGACCGACGAGAGAGGCACCATCGAGCCCGTAGCCGAACGCACCTGAAGCCGGCCGATGTCGGACAGATCGTCGCGCGCCGTCGGCTCCGCCTGGGCGGTCACCCGGAAGGTGCGCCCGAGCAGGTTGAAATCGTTGACGTAGGTCGAGCCCAGATAGGTGCCGAGCGCCTCGTAGACCTGCGCCGGCTGCACTCCGAGCAGCTGCGCCCGGTCGCGGTCGACGTCCGCCTGCACCCGCGGCGAGCCGGTGTTGAACAGGGAGAAGACCTGGGTCACCTCCTCGCGCTGGGCGGCCGCGCCCATCATCGCGAAGGTCGCCCCTTCCAGCGCCTGGTAGCCGGCGCCGGTGCGGTCCTGGATCATCATCGTGAAGCCGTTGCCGGTGCCCAGGCCGGGCACGGCGGGCGGAGCGATGACGAAGACATTGGCTTCCTCGATCGCGCCGCCCATCGCCATGGTCAGGGTCTTGGAAAGCTCGTCGGCGGAGAGCTGGTTGCCGCTGCGGTCCGACCAGTCGCTGAGCCTCATGAACATCGTGCCGGAATTGGACGCTTGCGAGAAGCTCGCTCCGTCGAGGCCGGCGAAGGTCGCCGCGTCGACCACGCCATGGGTCTTGCGGGCGATCTGATAGGCGCGGTCGAGCACCTCGCTGGTCCGCTCGAGCGAGGAGCCCGGCGGAAGCTGCACGACTCCGATCAGGACGCCCTGGTCCTGCTCGGGGATGAAGCCGGTCGGGGTCGAGGTGAGGGTCACCCCGGTCAGCGCCAGGAAGCCGGCATAGATGGCGAGCATAACGGCCGACTTGCGCACCACCCGCGCGGTGAATCGCCCGTAGCGCTCGGACAGCCAGTCGAAGCCGGCGTTGAACCTGTCCCCGGCCCAGCGCAGCGGCCTGGTCAGGCGGTTGCCCTCGCCGCGATGCTCGGTGTGCGGCTTGAGGAGCAGCGCCGCCATGGCCGGCGACAGCGTCAGCGAGACGACCAGCGAGATGAGCGACGCCGCCGCGATCGTCACCGCGAACTGGCGGTAGAAGATGCCGGGGATGCCCGAGACGAAGGCGGTCGGAACGAACACCGCCGTCAGCACCAGGCCGATGGCGATCAGGGCGCCGGACACTTCCCGCATCGTCCGGTGCGCCGCCTCGCGCGGCGTCAGCCCGTTGCGGATATGCTTCTCCACCGCCTCGACCACGACGATGGCGTCGTCGACGACGATTCCGACCGCCAGCACCAGCGCGAACAGCGACAGCGAGTTGATCGAGAAGCCGAGCGCGAGCTGGATCGCGAAGGTGCCGATCAGGGCGACGGGGATGGCGAGGATCGGGATGATCGCCGCCCGCCAGGTCTGCAGGAAGATCATGACGACGAGGACGACGAGGACGATCGCCTCGATCAGAGTCTCCTGAACGCCCTCCACCGAGGCCGCGACATATTCGGTCGGATTGTAGGGGATCGAATATTGGATTCCCGGCGGGAAGGTCTTCGACGCTTCCTTGACCTCGTCGAGCACCAGCTCGGCCGCGTCGAGCGCGTTCGAGCCCGGTTGCTGGATGATCGCCAGGGCGACTCCGCGCTTGCCGGTGAAGGAGCCGCGGATGCCATATTCCTGGCTTCCGAGCTCGACCCGGCCGATATCGCGCACCCGGGTGATCGCTCCGCCCGAGTCGGTCTTGATGACGACGTCGGCGAACTGCGCCGGGTCGTTCAGCCGCCCCTGCACCTCGATCGGAAGCTGGAAGGCGGGATTGCCGTTCGCATAAGGCGGCTCGCCGAGCGCTCCGCCGGCGACCTGCACGTTCTGGGTCCGGAGCGCCGCGACGATCTCGCCGGCGGTGAGGTTGCGCGCCGCCGCCCGGTCGGGATCGATCCAGATCCGCATCGCGTAATTGCCGCCGCCGAACACCTGCACCCCGCCGACGCCCTCGAGGCGGAGCAGCCGGTCGCGAAGGTTGGTGTTGGCGAAATTGCCTATGTAGTCGACGTCGAGGTTCGGGTCCGTCGAGGTCAGAGCGACGATCATCAGGAAGCCGGTCGAGGCCTTGTTCACCGTCACGCCGATCTGGCGCACCTGCTCCGGAAGGCGCGGCTCGGCCAGCGCGACCCGGTTCTGGACCAGCACCTGCGCGGCATCGAGGTTGGTGCCCGGCTCGAAGGTGACGGTGATCCCCGCCGCGCCGTTGGTCGACGAGGAGGACATGTAGAGCATGCCCTCGACCCCGTTCACCTCCTGCTCGATCGGCGCCGCCACCGTCTCGGCCATCGCCTCGGCCGAAGCGCCCGGATAGGCGGTGTTGATGGTGATCGTCGGCGGCGCGATCTCGGGATATTGGGAGAGCGAGAGCTGCGGATAGGCGAAGGCGCCGATCAGGGTGATGAAGATTGCGATCACCGCGGCGAAGATCGGCCGCTCGATGAAGAAGCGGGAAATGTTCATCTTCTCGATTCGCCTTGAAGCATCGGTGGTTGAGCATGAATCGTCATGCCGGACTTGATCCGGGATCCACCTTCTTCGAGCGCTCGTGAACGAGGAAGAAAGGTGGATGCCGGATCAAGTCCGGCAGGACGAACGAAGCCATCTGATCCCGGCATGATCTAGAGGGCGCCGGCGGTCGTCGCGATCGACGAGGGCGGCGAGGCGGGGGCGGCGGGAAGCGGCTCGGGGCCGCCTCCGGGCGCGATCCGGCCGGGCTTTGGGATGACCTTCTGGCCGGGCCGGGCGCGCTGGATGCCGTTGATGATCACCCGGTCCTGAGGCGCGATCCCGCTTCGAACCACCCTGAGGTTGCCGAGCAGCGGCCCGAGCACCACCGGCCGGGCGATCACCAGCCCCTGCGGGCTGACGACGTAGACGACCCTTCGCGCCGCATCGGTGACGATCGCGGTGTCGGGCACCAGCATCGCGCGGTAGGGCTGCGACGAGGCGAGCCGCGCATGGCCGAACATCCCGGGCTTGAGGAAGCCGGCCGGATTGGCGACGACGGCGCGGGCTCGGACGGTGCCGGCGCCGGTGTTCACCACCGTGTCGATGAAATCGAGGCTTCCGGCATGGATATAGGTTGCCTCGTCCTGGAGCCGGATGCGGATCGGGGTGCCCGCCCGGGCGCCCGAATTCTGGCGCTGGTATTTGAGGAGCAGCGCTTCCGAACCCTCGAAGGCGAAATGGAGCGGGCTGGTCGAGACGATGGTGGTGAGCACCGTCTGGTCGGCGGAGACGCTGTTCCCGGCATCGACCCGGCGCTCGGACACCCGGCCCGAGATCGGCGCCGTCACCCGGGTGAAGCCGACGTTGAGCTGCTGGGTCCGGATCGCGGCGCGGGCCGCGGCGACATCGGCCTCGCCGGCCCGGACCGCGGCCTGGCGCTGCTCGACCTCCTCGGTGCTCGCCGCCTGCTGGGCCGCGAGGGTGCGCGAGCGGGCGAGCTCGGTCCGGGCGTTGGCGAGCGTCGCCTGGGCCCGGGCGAGCTGGGCCTGGGCCAAAGCGAGCGCGGCCTGCGACTGCCTCGGGTCGATCGTGAAGAGAAGCTGCCCGGCGCGGACATATTGGCCGTCCTGGAAATGCACCGCCTGGAGGAAGCCGGTCGCCCGCGGCTTCACCTCGACACTCTGGATCGCCTCGAACCGCCCGACGAAATCGTCCCAGTCGACCACGTCCTGGACGAGCGGCGCGGCGACGGTCACCGGCATCGCCGGCGGCGGCCCGGCTTGCTCCTCCGCGGCGGCGCCGCAGGCCGAGAGCAGCAGCGCGAGGAGGAACGGGAGCAGGCCACGCAAGGCGGCGGATCGGTTTGCGGGCATCTTCGGGCTTTCGGAAGCGGTGTGATCCGCCGGGGGCTTTCCTCGGCTGCCCGGCGGGAGGCGAACTAGGAAGGCGTTCAGCCTATGTCAACGCCTGTCGACATATTAAGTCGACATCTGTTGACAAGATATCCGATTCGACCGAATCCCGCGTCGAGACCCGAGGAGAGCCCAATGTCCCCCCGCGCCAGGTGCGCCGCTTCGACCCGCGAGACGATGCTTGCGTCCGCTCGCCGCCGCTTCCTCGAGGAGAGCTATGAGAATGTCGGCCTGCGCGACATCGCCCGAGACGCCGGGGTCGATGTCGCGCTCGTCGGCCGCTATTTCGGATCGAAGGAAAGCCTCTTCCAGGAGGTCCTGCGCGGCGAGCGCTGCGACTGGCTGGATTCGGCGGTCGCCGCCGAGGACCTGCCGGCCTTCCTCGCCGCGATGGTGCTTCGGACCGAGGAAGCGGAGGACCGCGAGGATCTCGACCGCCTCCTGATCATCCTGCGCTCGGCCTCCTCGCCGCAGGCCTCCGAGCTGGTCAGGACCGCCTTTCGCGAGGACGTGATCGAGCCGGTCGCCCGCCTCCTCTCGGGCCCCGACGCCGAGCTCCGAGTCGCCGTCGCGTTCAGCATCCTGACCGGAACCACCGTCATGCGCTCCTTCATGGGCGTCGAACCCCTCGCCGGCTGCGACGGGCAAAGGCTCGAGCGAAAGCTCGTCCAGCTCCTGAGGGACGCGCTGGCGGAGTGAGCGGCGGCGTGGAAGTGGAATTCGTCAGACGCCGGAGGCGCCGTTGCGGGCCGCCGGGATGATAAGCTGCTCGAGCAGCGCATAGAGCGCCGGCACATGGCTCTCCGCGCGCGGGTGGGGCGACGGGTCGGAGATCATCACCACGGTCAGCTCGAGATCGGGCACGATGAACAGCATCTGCCCGCCATAGCCCCAGGCGAAGTGGACGTCGTGGCCGCCGGCCTTTTGCGAGAACCAGCCATAGCCGTAGGGATTGCCGCTCCACGGCGAGGTCGTTCGCGGCCGCCAGCTTTGCGCGACCCAGCCTTCGGGAAGGATCCGGCGTCCGTCGACCACCCCGTCCTGCCGGTAGAGCTCGCCGAAGCGCAGCAGCGCCCGCGGCGACATCAGCATGTCGTTGCCGCCGAAATAGATGCCCTGCGGGTCGCGCGGCCAAAGCGGAAGCTCGAAGCCGAGCGGATCGGCGAGCCATTCCTTCGCCAGAGCGTGAGTGCTCCGCCCGGACGCGCGGGTGAGCACGGCCGAGAGCAGGTGCGACGATCCGGTCGAATAGAGCATGGCGCCGCCGGGCTCGGCGGCGAAAGGCTGCGCAAGGGCATGGCGGACCCAGTTCGGGCTGGCGACCCAGGCGCCGTAATTGGGCCCTGAGGTCCGTCCGAGCCCCGCCTGCATCGACAGCAGGTGGCCGATCTCGATCCGGTCGATCCGCGGATCCGCGCCCGGCGGCAGGTCGGCTCGAAGGATCGGCGCGATCTTCTGCTCCGGCCCTTCGAGGATGCCTCGCCCGATGGCGATTCCGGCGAGCGCGGAGAGGACGGACTTGGACGCCGACTTGATGTTCACCGGCCGGTCGAGCCCGGGGCCGCGAAGCCGATGCTCGGCAAGGATGTCGCCGTGGCGGGCGACGATCAGCGCCTGCAGCCGCGGCAGCGCCCCGGCCCGGCTTTCGGCCTGCCGCATCAGCGACGGGTCGAGGCCGCGGGTTGCCGGCCGGGCGCTTTCCGAACGAGACGACGCCGCGGCCGAGCCGGACGGCTGCGGACCGGAGCAGGCCGCCAGGGCCGCCGCCGACACGATGACGATCGATCTGGAAAGCCGTGTCATCGCCTGAACATGGGGATGAGGGTGGAGGCGCGCCAAGCCCCGCGGGAAAGGGGCCGGCGGGTTTCACACGGCTGTCATGAAAGTGGCGCACTTCCTGCCGGGTGGGATCGCGAGGGGATCGGAAAAATGGCATCGTGGCAGGCGCTGGAGGCGGAGGCAGTCGAATGACCGCCCAACCCTCCACCCATACCGTCAAGGCGTTCGACGACGATCTCGAGCAGCTGCGCGCGACCGTGGCCGAGCTCGGCGGGTGGGCCGAGGCGGCGGTCGCGGCGGCGATCCGGGCGCTGTGCCGGTTCGAGAGCGAGGCGGCGGAGGAGGCGCTCGCGCTCGACCGCCGGATCGCAGCGCTCGGCGAGGAGGTCGAGCGGCGGGGGATCTGCCTGATCGCGCTGCGCGCGCCGATGGCCGACGATCTTCGCGAAGTCGTCGCGTCGCTGAAGATATCGGACCTCGTCCAGCGGGCCGGTGGCCATGCCCGAAGCATAGCGAGGCGCTTGCCGGCCGTCGCGACCCAGCCGGTGGTGGTGATGCCGGCGCCGCTCACCCGGCTGGCGGAGACGGCGCTCGAGACGCTCCGGGCGGCGCTGAACGCCTTCGCCGGCCGCGACGCCGGGGCCGAGGGCGCGATCCGTGCCGCGAGCGAGGAGGCGCAGGCCGCCTACGACTCGCTCTATCATTCGTCGATGGCGGCGATGATCGCCAATCCGCTCGGAAGCGCGTCCGCGGCCAACCTCCTCTTCGCCGCCCAGAGCCTCGCCAAGGTGGCCGGCCATTCGGCGGAGATCGCCAGCCTCGTCCATTTCGCGGCCACCGGGCGACGCCCGCCGGGCCGCTGCCACAGCGAAAGCCAGATTCATGCCCACGGCTAGGACTCGATTGCTGCTCGCCGAGGACGATCCGGCGATGGTCGAGCTGCTCCGCTGGACGTTCGAGAAAGAGGGTTTCGAGGTGGTCAGCACGCCGAGCGGCGAGGAAGCCTTGCTGCTCGCCGCCGAATCGCCGCCCGACATCGTCATCCTCGACTGGATGCTCGAGGAGCTGTCCGGGATAGAGGTGTGCAGGCGGCTTCGGCGGGCGCCCGAAACCTCGAATGTACCGATCATCATGCTCACGTCCCGAGGCGAGGAGACCGACCGGGTACGCGGACTCGAGACCGGCGCCGACGACTACATCACCAAGCCCTTCAGCCCCCCGGAGCTGATCGCAAGAATCCGCGCGGTGCTCCGCCGGGTCCGGCCGGCGCTGGCCGGAATGGTGCTGAGCGTCGGCGACCTCGAGCTCGACATGGCCGCGCACAAGGTCAGGCGCAGCGGCACCGCCGTCGCGGTAGGGCCGACCGAGTTCAAGCTTCTGCGCCACTTCCTCGAGCATCCCGGCCACGTCTTCTCGCGCGAGCGGCTGCTCGACGCGGTCTGGGGCCGCGACACGGACGTCGAGACGCGCACGGTCGACGTCTACATCCGCCGCCTGCGCCGGGCGATCAACCTGCCGGGCAAGGACGATCCCATCCGCACCGTGCGCTCGGCCGGTTACGCCCTCGACGCCGAGGCCTGAGGTGGAGCGGGCCGCGCTGGCGGCGAGGGCCGCGGGCTTCGTCGCCGCCGTCGCCGCCTGCTACGCCTGGCTGTCGGCTCCGCCGGCGGCGCAGCAACCGCGCCGTGCTCCGATCGCGACGGTGCCGGCCGCGCTGCCCGCTGCCGTCCAGCCGACGCAGCCGGCGCCCGCCCCGGCCCTCGCCTCGACCGACGGCCTCATCCTCTACGGGATCAGCGGGGCGAGCCGGAGCGCCGCGGCGATCATCGGCTCTCGGCTCGGCGGCCAGCGCGTGGTGGCGGTCGGCCAGGACTATCGCCCCGGCCTCAAGCTCGCCGAAGTGGGCGTCGATTATGCCGTCCTCAGCAGCGGTGCGCACGCCGTGCGGCTGGAGCTCAGCCGCTTCGGCGCCGGCGGCGCGGCGAAGGCGACGGCGTCGCTCTCCGCTGAACAAGAGCAGAAGATCGAGGCCGCGGTCCTGCGCAGCATCCTCAAGCCGGTCAGGACCAACGATCGGATCGGCGGCTACGCGCTGAAGCCGGGCGAGAGCCTGCCCCAGCTGATCCGCGCCGGGCTGCGGCCGGGCGACGTCATCGTCAGCGTCAACGGCAGCCAGCTCGACGAGGAAAGGATGGCCGAGCTCGCCTGGCAGATGGGCAATACGACGAAGACCGAGTTCGTCTTCGTCAGGAACGGCAAGAGGCTCCGCGCCACAATATAGAATGCGCTGGAAGTGTGGCAGTAGTACTTCACCATTATGAAATGAATGTTACACGTTTCACCGATTAAAAATGCCCTTTGCGGCGACGGTACTGTCACACGACGATCATAGAATCTCCCTAGTCCGGCCGTCGAAACAGACTCGCACCTGAAGCGAGCTGCCTTCGACACCATAAGGGGGTTCCCGATGCTTCGTCTCCGCTCGATTCTGCTGCTCTCGACTCTGATTCCGCTGGCCGCCTGCGGCCCGCAGGACACGGCCTCGCCCGGCGAAGGCACGATCGTCGTCCCGGTCCCCGGGGCTCCCGCGCCGCCGCCTCCCCCGCCCCCGGCCGGCAACGGCACGCCCGCCGCCGCCTGCCCCCAGGGCACCGTCGATCGCGGCGTGATCGCGACGGCCTGGCGCAATTGCGAGATGTCCGGGCGGATCAACGACGATTACACCGTCCAGAAGCTGCCGGGCGTAATCTATTCGCTGGCCGGCCCGGTCAACGTCGGCACCGACGTCGGCGGCGACGGCGCCCTGGCCGGCGGCGACGCCGTCACCCTCACCGTCCAGGCCGGAGTCACCATCTTCGGCTCGTCGGGCAACGACTATCTGGTGATCAACCGCGGATCGCGGATCAACGCCGTCGGCAACGCCACCCAGCCGATCATCTTCACCGCCCGCGCCAACGTCGAGGGCACGGCCACCGATTCGACCCAGGGCCTTTGGGGCGGAGTCATCCTGCTCGGCCGGGCGCCGATCAGCGACTGCAACACCGCCGTTCCGGGCGGCTCGGCCGCCTGCCAGCAGGTGATCGAGGGCACGACCGGCTCCTTCTACGGCGGCAACCTCGCCACCGACAATTCGGGCACGATGCGGTTCGTCCAGATCCGCTATTCCGGCTTCGCCATTGCTCCCGGCAACGAATTGCAGGGCCTCACCATGGGCGGGGTCGGCAACAACAGCACGATCGACCACATCCAGATCCACAACAGCTCCGACGACGGCATCGAGATCTTCGGCGGCCGGGTGAACGCGAAGCATCTGGTGGTGACCGGCGCCGACGACGACGGGCTCGACACCGATCTCGGCTATCGCGGCACGATCCAGTTCGTCATCGGAGTCCAGCGCGACGGCCAGAACGGCGATTCGATGATCGAGGCCGATTCGAACGGCAACGAGGACGCCCTGCCGCGCCAATATACCCGCGTCAGCAACGCCACCTTCGTCCAGCGCAGCACCGTCCAGGGCGGCAACACGATCCTCCTGCGCGGCGGCACCGACTATGCGCTGATCAACAGCATCGTCGTCGGCCCGCAGGCCTGCCTCGACATCGACGCGACCAGCGGGACCACCATCCGCGCCGCCGACAACGCGCTGCAGGACATCGGCCCGCCGATCTTCCGATCGGTCGCCCTGGCCTGCCCCACTCCGTTCCGCGACGACGGCAATGTCACGGTGGCGGAGATCCAGGCGATCTTCGGCTCGGGTTCGAACGGCAACGTTTCGAACTTCACCTCGACGCTGATGAACATCTTCGTCAACGGCGGCAACGAGACCGGCGTGGCGGCGACGGATCCGACTTCGTTCAACGCCGACCAGTTCGCCACCGTCAACGCGGCGGCGCCGAACCGGCTCGAGGCGGCCGCCTATGTCGGCGCCGTCCGCAACGCCGCCGACACCTGGTATTCCGGCTGGACCTGCAATGCCGGCTACGCGAGCTTCGGCAACGCCAGCGGCAACTGCACGGCCGTTCCCACCTCCTGATCGAGCGGCTGACCGGGGCGGCGGCCCAGCCGGCCGCCGCCCCCTTTTTTATCGTGAATGCACCGGGGGAATTTCGAATGTTGAAACCCATCCGCCTTGGGAGCCTGCTTCTCCTGTCGACGGCGCTGACGGCGACAGCCGCTTTCGCTCAGGATGTGCCGCCGGTCGAACAGGCGCCTGCCGTGGAAGAGACCGAAGAGGCGGGGTCGGCCCCGGCCGCGGACACGCCGGCACCCGTCGAGGACGATATCGAAGTGTCCGCCCCGGGCGCCGATCCCGGCCAGGCGGGGGATATCGTCGTCACCGGGCGCAACATCCCCAATGTCCTGCGCAACACGGCCGAGGTCGTGTCCGTCCTGTCGGCCGAGGACATCGCCCGCACCGGCGAGGGGGACATCGCCGGAGCGCTCCAGCGCGTGACCGGCCTGTCGGTCGTCGGCAGCGGCTTCGTCTACGTCCGGGGCCTCGGCGACCGCTACTCGCTCGCCTTGCTGAACGGCTCGCCGCTGCCGAGCCCCGAGCCGCTGCGCCGGGTCGTGCCGCTCGACATCTTCCCGACCGGCCTGATCGCCAGCTCGCTCGTCCAGAAGAGCTATTCGGTCAATTATCCCGGCGAGTTCGGCGGCGGCGTGATCAACCTCACCACCACCTCCATCCCGGACGAGAGCTTCGTCACGATCGGCGGGTCGGTCGAGTTCGACAGCGAGACCACCGGCCATTTCGGCTATGCCTATTACGGCAGCGACCTCGACCCGCTCGGCTTCGACGACGGCACCCGCGACATGCCGGCCGGCCTCAGGACCGCCGTCGCCGGCGGCGACTTCAACGGTGCGACGACGGCGGCGGAGCGGCGCGACTTCGGCGCGGCTCTGACCAATGCGCCCACCACCCTGCTTCAGCGCGTCCGCAACCTGCCGCCCAATCTCGGCGGGAGCGTCAGCGCCGGCACCGCCTTCGACCTGCTCGGAGCGCGGATCGGCCTCCTCGCCGCCGCCGGCTACAGCAACAGCTGGCGGACGCGCGACGCCCTCCAACAGATCTCCCTCGACCCCGGGCTTGCCGGAACGCCGCAGTCGAGCTTCCGCCGGGTCACCACCGACAATCGCGTGCTCGTCAACGCAATGGTCGGACTCGGCGCCGAGATCGGCGAGCACAAGCTGCGGTGGACCAACTTGTTCATCCGCGACACTTTGAAGCAGGGCCGCCTCGCCGCCGGCTTCAACCGCAGTGTCCAGGACCAGGACCCGAACCTGCCGCCGTCGATCATCGAGCAGAACACCTACTGGTTCGAGCGCCAGCTGATCGACACCCAGTTCGTCGGCGAGTTCAAGTTCGGCGATTTCGGCCTCGACCTGCGCGGCACCGTCGCCAAGTCGCAGCGCGAATCCCCCTATGAACGCGACATCAGCTACACCTGGCTCGGCGACAACGACCCGGCCACCAAGAGCATCAGCGACGTCGACGATTATGTGAACAACCTGACCTCGGGCGGCCAGTCCGCGACGATCGCGTTCAACGACCTGGACGAGAGGGTCTACGCCGGCGGGATCGACCTGAGCTACCGCCTGCGCCTCGCGCTACCGACCACGATCTCGGCGGGCTATGCCTATACGAAGAGCCAGAGGGACTCCTCGCGCTTCCAGTTCCAGTATTTCCGCCCGGAAGGCGCCCTGCCGATCGCCGTCGCGCAGGAGCGGCCCGATTTCCTCCTCTCGGACTTCAACATCTACAATTTCAACATCCAGCTGCGCGACATCTCGGGTGCGGAAGGGGCGGCCTCGTACGAGGCGGGGCTGCGCATCCATGCCGGCTACGCCCAGGCCGAGGTGGAGCTTCCGAGCGCGGCGCTGCGGGCGCAGTTCGGAGTCCGCTACGAGAACGCGGTCGAGACGGTCGCGACCAGCGCCGTCGGCGCCGCGCCGACCCGGATCGCCAACGATTACTGGCTTCCGGCCGCGACCCTGACCTGGAATTTCGCCGACAACATGCAGCTGCGCCTGCACGGCTCGAAGACGATCGCGCGGCCCCAGTTCCGCGAGCTGGCGCCGCAGATCTACCAGGATTTCGAGTCCGACCGGGAGTTCACCGGCAACCCCTTCCTGACCGACAGCAAGCTGACCAACGCCGAGGCGCGCTATGAATATTATTTCCGCCGCGGCGAGCGGTTCAGCCTCGCCGGCTTCTACAAGAAGATCGACAATCCGATCGAATCCGCAGCCTTCTTCGCCGGCGGCGGCCAGCTCCGCACCGGCTTCGCCAACGCTCCGCAAGCGACGCTCTACGGCGCCGAGGCCGAGCTCCAGACCTTCCTTCCGCTGTCCGGCCTCGGCGGGAAGTTCGCCAGCCAGCGCCTGCTGCTCGTCGCCAATTACACCTACGCCCGCTCGCGGGTGAAGGCGGACGGCTCGCAGGTGATCGGACCGGACCTCCAGCCGGTCGCCGCCAACCTCCTGTTCGAGGACGGAGCGCCGCTCACCGGCCAGTCGGATCACCTCGCCAACATCCAGTTCGGAATCGAGAATACGGACCGGCTGGCGCAGGCGACCTTCCTCCTCACCTATGCGAGCCGGCGGGTCACCGAGCGCGGGCCGATCCAGGGCAGCCTGCGCCAGCCCGACATCGTCGAGAAGCCCGGCCTGCGCCTCGACTTCGTCGCCCGCGAGCAGATCGCCTTCCTCGGCAAGAGCGCCGAGATCAAGCTCGAGGCCCGCAACCTGCTCGGTCAGGACTATGAGGAGTTCCAGCAGTTCGAGGGCAATCGGATCGACATCAACACCTACAAGGTGGGACGCACGATCAGCGCGGGGCTGAGCTTCACTTTCTAGGCCCACCGAGCGCCATGTCGAACCCGATCCGGCATAACCCTTGCTGGACAACGCTGTCACAAATCTTCCACTGCGCTGTCATCTTGGCAGCGTAGGAAGCCACCCATGCGGCTCGACGTCCCTTCCAAGATTTCAAGCGGCCGCTCCCTTGCCGCCGCGCAAGGCGCGCCGGACCCCGTCAGCCTGACGCCCTTCTTCGCGGGGATGACGCAGTCCTCGCGGAAGGCGCTCGAGAACGCCCTGGAAGAGTCCGGAGGCCTGATATTGGTCGCCGGGCCGGAAGGATCGGGGCGGGCCGCCACCGTTCGGGGCCTGATGCGGGCGAGGCCCGACGCCCTCGCCATCGGCAGCATCGGCAGCCATGAAAGTGCCGCCGCGGCGCTGCGGACGGCGCGCGGCCGCCTCGTGCTGGCGACGGCCGCCGCCGGCGATGCACTCGGCGCCATCGGCCGTCTCGCCGCCCTCGGGGTCGAGCCCTTTTCGATTGCCTGCGTCCTTCGCCTCGTGCTCGCGCAGCGACAGGTCCGTCGCCTGTGCCCGGCCTGCCGGTTGCCGGTGCAGCCTCCCAACAGCGTCACCGCGCCGCTCGGCCTGGAGCCCGGCGTCGTAGTCTATCGGGCCCAGGGGTGCGGCACTTGCGAGGGGAGCGGTTTCGCGGGGCCGATCGGAGTCTTCGAGACCTTGCCCGTCGACTCCACCGTCGGGCGGCTGATCGTCTGCGGCGCCGACGAGGCGTCCATCGCCAACCACGTCTTCCGAAAATGGCCGAACCTCGCCGCCGCCGTCCGCGCCCTCGTCGCTCGCGGCTTCACGACTCCGGAGGAAGCGATCGAGCTGCTGAGGCCTCAGCGCCAGTAAGGGCCAAGCGCCCTCATCGCGTCACAGGCCTCCGCCGCTCGATCGATCAGGCCCGTTGCCTCGCCTTCAACGGCATCCTCGCCGTGCTCGAACAGCCGGGGCGCAAGCTGCCGCCTCGTCTCGATGTCGTTGAGCTGGCCGAGCAGCTCCTGGAGTTCGCGCATGTGGCCGGCAAAGGCTTTCTGCCGGCGCCGCCGACTCCCTGGCGAGAGGCTGGTGAAAAACTCGGTGGCATAGCGCAGCTTCTTGATCTCGATGCGGAGGCGGTGCCGGCCTTCCGCGGTGAGGGTGCGCAGTTCCTTCCCGCGCTTGCGGACCCGCTTCCAGGCACGGTCGAGCCGTTCGGCGGCGAAGGCTCCGATCGGCTGCCCCGCCGCCTCCGCGCCGCGCCATTCGCCTGCCTCGCTCCAGGCGACCAGGTCGAGGATCAGCGCGGGCAGCCTGCGCTGGGCGAGCGCCTTTTGCACCCGCTCATAGGCTTCCTTGCGCTGCCGTCTCAGCTGCCGCCTCAGAGCGGCGTCGTGCTGGGCCCCCTGCTGCGGCCTGGCGGCGAGTATCACGTCGAGATTTCGCGCATCGCCGAGCTGGTCCGCGAACCAGCGCAGCTCGGACCTGAGGCGCGGGAAGTCGGCGTCGGCGATGACCGGCCGGAACAGGGCCAGCGCCGATCGGAGCCGCCGAATCGCCACCCTCGCCTGGTGCAGCGCGGCGGCATTCATGTCGCCAGCGATCAGCGGCTCGTTGAGGCGGAAGTGGCGCAGGCAGGACTGGACGACGACCGCGAACGATTCGGCGATCGTCATGCCGGCGTCGAGCCTGATCTTTTCCGCCTTGTGGGCGCGGACCGACCGATCCTCGAGCAGTCGAAAGCCGCGCTCGGACTTGCTCATCACGCCCATCCGCAGGGTCAGGCCCTCGCCGAGCGACTGGGCGAGGGCGAACAGGTCGCGGCGGGCCCCTCGCCGCAGCTCGAGCTCGATCTCGCTGATCGGCATCTCGCGGCCGCCGCCGACCACGCGGCCCTCGTCGAGGATCAACTCTATCTCGCTCCCGCCCAGAGCCAGCAGCCAGGTCGTCCGCCGGACCTGAGTCTCGGACACCGGCGCCAAGCGCTTGCGCATGTCCCGCCTGGTCAGGATCTTGCCGAGGGGAGTCGCCTTGAGCGCCTCGAAATCGAGGCTTGGGGTCTCGACCTTCTTCTCCCACTCGGCCCGGCTCGAGAAGCCGCCCGAATCGGTGCCGCGCTGCTTGACGGTCTGAAGGCAGCTTCGGCCCTTGCGCCTCAGGCGCAGCGAATAGCCGGCCCGGCGCAGCTCGCCTTTGTCGGTGTCGAAATAGGTGGTGACCTGGTCGACCGGCCGCCGCGCCGGATCGCCGAGCACCGGCGCATGACGGAACGCCTCGATCTCGCCGGTCGGCAGCTCCAGCTTGAGCTCGACTTCCTGGGATTTGATCACGCGGGCGTTAAACTGGATTATGATGACACCCGTATGACACGAGCGTCGCGGCCGCTCGCGATCAGGTGTCCTGCGCCCTCTCCAGCGCATATCCGGCCGATCGGACGGTGCGGATGAGATTGGGTTTGCCGCCCTCGTTCAGCGCTTTGCGGATCCGGCGGACGTGGACGTCGACGGTCCGCTGGTCGAGATCGGACCCGTCGTTCCAGACCGTGTCGAGCAGTCCCTCGCGGGTGAAGACCCGGCGCGGGCTTTCGAGGAAGTGGCGCAGGAGCCGGAACTCGGACGGCGAGAGGTGAATCGGCCGGCCGCCGCGCCGGACCCGATGGGCCGCCACGTCCATCTCCAGATCCTCGAAGCTCAGCGTTCCACCCGCCAGCGCCGGCCGTACGCGGCGCAGGACGGCGCCGACGCGCGCCAGCATCTCGCGGGGCGAGAAGGGCTTGGTGATGTAATCGTCGGCGCCGGTATCGAGCCCCCGAATTCGATCGGCCTCCTCGCCTCGCGCGGTCATCATGATGATCGGGACCGGTTTCGTCCGGCCCATCCGGCGCAAGTGCCGGCAGACCTCGATGCCGGACGTGCCTTCGATCATCCAGTCGAGCAGGACGAGATCGGGCGGGGCCTCGCCGGCCAGCCGCAGGGCCTCGTCGCCGCTGGCGGTCACCTCGGTCTCGTAGCCGGCCTTCCCGAGGTGGAAATCGACCAGCTCGGCAAGCGCCCGGTCGTCCTCGACCAGGAGGATCCGCCCCCCGGTCACTCGCCGCCCTTCTCGCGCTCCCCGAGATGGTCCCCCGTCGCCGCGAAATAGACCATCTCGGCGATGTTGGTCGCATGGTCGCCGATCCGCTCCAGGTTCTTCGCGACGAAGAGCAGGTGGGTGGCCGGAGTGATGTTGTTCGGGCTCTCCATCATGAAGGTGAGCAGGGTGCGGAAGATGGAGTTGTAGAAATCGTCCACCGCCTTGTCGCGCTCGCAGACCAGTCCGGCCTGGGCCGGATCCCGGGCGACGAAGGAATCGAGCGCGCTTCGCACCATCTCGGCGACGATCCGGCCCATTTCCGGCAGCAGCGAAAGCGGCCGCAGGTTCGGGCTGTCCTCGATCGCCGGAACCCGCTTGGCGATGTTCTTCGCATAATCGGCGATCCGCTCGACCACTCCGACGATCTTCAGAGCCGCGACGACTTCGCGCAGATCGTCGGCCATCGGCGCCCTCAGCGCGATGATCCGGACGGCAAGCGCCTCGATCTCCGCCTCCATCGCGTCGATCCTCTTGTCCCCTTCGACGACCTCGCGGGCGCGGTCGCTGTCGCGCTCGGCGAGAGCGCGCATCGCCGCGGCGATCGCCGCCTCGGCGAGCCCGCCCATCTCCGCGATGCTGGCGCGCAGATGGTTGAGATCGTCGTCGAAGGCTTTGAGCGTGTGACCTGTGCTTGGCATGTCTGGGTCCCTCAGCCGTAGCGGCCGGTGATGTAATCCTTGGTCCTCTCGACCTTGGGATTGGTGAAGATCTCCGACGTCTCGCCATATTCGAGCAGCTCGCCGAGATGGAAGAAGGCGGTGCGCTGCGAGACCCGGGCGGCCTGCTGCATGTTGTGGGTGACGATGACGATCGCGTAGCGGCCGCGAAGCTCGTGGATCAGCTCCTCGATCTTAGCGGTGGCGATCGGGTCGAGCGCCGAGCAGGGCTCGTCCATCAGGATCACCTCCGGATCGACCGCGATCGCCCGGGCGATGCACAGGCGCTGCTGCTGGCCGCCGGAGAGGGCGGTCCCGCTCTCGGTCAGGCGATCCCTCACTTCCTCCCAGAGGCCCGCCCGCTTCAGCGACCGCTCGACGATGGCGTCGAGCTCCTGCCGACCGGTCGCCAGCCCGTGGATTCGAGGCCCGTAGGCGACGTTCTCGTAGATCGACTTGGGGAAGGGGTTGGGCTTCTGGAACACCATCCCGACCCGGGCGCGCAGCTGCACGACGTCCATGCCCGTCGAGTAGATGTCCTCGCCGTCCAGCTCGATCCCGCCGGTGACTCGCGCGCTGGGGATGGTGTCGTTCATCCGGTTGAGGGTGCGCAGGAAGGTCGACTTGCCGCAGCCCGACGGACCGATGAAGGCCGTGACATGCTCCGGCCGGACGTCGATGGAGACCTGGTTGATCGCCTGCTTCTCGCCGTACCAGACGTTGACGTCCCGAGCCCGCATCTTCGGCGCGCCCTCGGCAGCGGCCGGGGCGGCTTCAGTGTCCGTCCTTTGTTTCTCGTCGATCATCAAGGTCACCAGCGCCTCTCGAACTTGTTTCTCAGATAGATGGCGACCCCGTTCATCGCCAGCAGGAAGGCCAGCAGGACGATGATCGCCGCCGAAGTCTTTTCGACGAAGCCGCGGCTGACCTCGTCCGACCACAGGAAGATCTGGACCGGCAGCACGCTCGCCGGGTCGGTGAAGCCGCCCGGGGGCGTGGAGATGAAGGCGCGCATGCCGATCATCAGCAGCGGCGCCGTCTCGCCGAGCGCGCGCGCCATGCCGATGATCGTCCCGGTCAGGATCCCCGGCAGGGCCAGCGGCAGGACGTGATGCCAGACGACCTGGATCCGGCTCGCGCCGATTCCGAGGGCGGCGTCGCGGATGGAGGGCGGCACCGACTTGATCGCGTTGCGGCCGGCGATGACGATCACCGGCATCGTCATCAGCGCCAGCGTAAGCCCGCCGACCAGCGGCGCCGAGCGCGGCATGTGCATCGTGTTGAGAAAGACGGCGAGGCCGAGCAGGCCGAAGATGATCGACGGCACCGCCGCGAGGTTGTTGATCGACACCTCGATGAGGTCGGTCCATCGATTGCGAGGCGCATATTCCTCGAGATAGATGGCGGAGAGCACGCCGACCGGGAAGGCGATGGCGAGAGTCACCAGCATCGTCAGAAGCGAGCCCTTGAACGCTCCCCATATCCCGACGGCGGCCGGATCGGTCGCATCGGCCGACGTCAGGAAGTCGCTGTTGAAACGGGTCCGGACGGCATCGCGGGCGCTGAGCTGGTCGTAGGTGCGCTCCGCTTCGGGATCGCCGTCGTTCTTGGCGGCGACGTCGATCTCGGTCGAGGCGGGCAGCCACAGGCTCGCCGTCCGGGTGAGGAGGGACGGATCGGCTTCGATCGCATCGAGCACCCTGAGCCAGGCCGTATCCGCCAGCAGCCGGGCGCCGCGGGCGCCATATTGAGTCTCCGCCGCCTTTGCGACGACGCCCTGGAGGTCGGAGCCGGCGAGCGCGGCCTTCGCTCCGCTCGCGCGCACTGTGGCGGGGTCGAGGAACAGCGGCGCCTTGGCGAAATCGACGTTGAGCTGCACCTCGGTCCGGGTGAAGCCGCGGGCGCCGTTCGAGACCATCGTGAACAGGAGCAGGGCCAGGAAGCCCGCCGACAGCAGGATCGCGCCGAGGCCGATCCAGCGGAACCGCCGCTCGGCGGCATAGCGGCGGGCGATCCGGCGCTGCATCTCGCCGGCGCGCCAGTCGGTGGGGGTGCGGTTGACGGCGTCAGTCATAGGCTTCGCGATATTTCTTCACGACGCGCAGGGCGACGATGTTGAGGAGCAAAGTGACGATGAACAGCACCAGCCCGAGCGCGAAGGCGGCGAGGGTCTTGGGGCTGTCGAATTCCTGGTCGCCAGTCAGCAGCTGGACGATCTGGGTCGTCACGGTGGTGACGCTGGCGAACGGATTGGCCGTGAGGTTGGCCGACAGGCCCGCCGCCATGACGACGATCATCGTCTCGCCGATCGCGCGGCTCACCGCGAGCAGCACTCCGCCGACGATGCCGGGGAGAGCGGCCGGGACGAGCACCTTGCGGATCGTCTCGGAAGTCGTCGCCCCCATCGCCAGCGAACCGTCGCGCATCGATTGCGGAACGGCGGTGAGCGAATCGTCGGCCATCGAGGAGACGAAGGGGATGATCATGATGCCCATGACGAGGCCTGCCGCCAGAGCGCTTTCCGAAGACGAGGGGATGCCGATCGACTGGCCGAAATCGCGGATCGCGGGAGCGACGGTCAGCGCTGCGAAATAGCCGTAGACGACGGTGGGTACGCCGGCGAGCATCTCGAGCAGCGGCTTCATCCAGCGGCGCACGACCGGGCGGGCGTATTGGGTGAGGTAGATGGCGCTCATCAGTCCGAGCGGGATAGCGACGATCATCGCGATGATCGCGCCGATGAACACCGTTCCCCAGAAGAGCGGAATGGCGCCGAACGCGCCGGACGAGCCGGCCTGGTCGGCCCGCATCGCCGTCTGCGGGCTCCAGTTGGTTCCGAACAGGAACTCGACCGGCGACACCATGCTGAAGAAGCGCACCGACTCGAAGATAAGCGACAGGACGATCCCGAGGGTGGTGAGGATCGCGATCAGCGAAGCCAGCAACAGGGTCCCCATCACCAGCCGCTCGACCCGGGTGCGGGCGCGAAAGGCGGGGCCGAGGCGGCTGTAGGCGAAGGCGCCGCCGGCGAAGGCGAGCATGAGTGCCGCGATCGTGCCGATCAGGCGGTAGCGCCCTTCCGCCGCCGCGTAGACCGGGGCGAGCTCCCGCGCTTCGGGGTAGAAGCTCGACTGGCGCAGCCCCTGCGCCAGCTCGCGAGTCTCCTGGTAGATGGCGTTGCGCTGCATCTCGAACGGCGGCAGCTGAGCGGCGGCCGGGCTGCTCGTCACCGCATCCATGACCAGGCGGTCGGTCAGCGGCACCCACAGCAGCAGGAACAGCAAGGCCGGCACCGCCGCCCAGATCGCCACGTACCAGCCATGGTAGCCGGGCAGCGAATGGAGCCGCGGCGCGCCGGGCGCGGCGAAGGCCATGGCGCGCGCGCGGCCCGACAGCCAGGCGAGCAAGCCGAGGCCGAGGATCGTGATGAAGACGGCGAGGGGGGTCATGGGCTTAAAATCCTCCCCTGCATTTGCAGGGGAGGGGGACCATGCGAAGCATGGTGGAGGGGCCTTGCTGACTCCGAAGAACCCCTCCACCGCGCTTCGCGCGGTCCCCCTCCCCCGGAAATCCGGGGGAGGAATTGGGACTCATCATCCTCACTTCAGCCCGTCCGCCGTCATCGGCGCGTGCCGGGTCGCCGCCTCGGAGCCCTTCGACTGGACGTCCGCCGGCGAGGGGATGAGGCCGCGCCGCTCGAGATAGCCGCCCTTGGCCCAGGCGCGGGCATATTCGGCGAGGAACTCGCGCATGCCCGGGATGACGTTCAGATGCTCGCCCTTCGCGTAGAGGTAGAGCTGGCGGGCGCCGGGATAGGTGAGGCTGGAGATGGTCTCCGCCGTCGGGGCGACTCCGCCGAGCGGGATGCCCCTCACCTTGTCGGCATTCTCCTCGAGGAAGGAATAGCCGAGGACTCCGATCGCGCCCGCATTGGCGGCGACCTTCTGGACGAGGAGGTTGTCGTTCTCGCCCGCCTCGACATAGGCGCCGTCCTCGCGGACCTTCGTGCACAGGTCCTTATGCTTGTCCTTGTCGCTCTCCTTGAGCGCCTTCATCGCCGGGTCGCTCTCGCAGCCCTTCTCGAGGATCAGCTCGGCGAGGCTGTCGCGCGTGCCGGACGTCGGCGGCGGGCCGTAGACCTGGATGGCCACGGCCGGAAGCGCCGGATTGACGTCCTTCCAGGTCTTCGCCGTGTTGGGCTTGCCGAACGGGTTCGCCGCCAGCGCCGCGTAGATGTCGCGGACGGTCAGGCTCATGCCGCCGCCGGTCTTGCCTTCGATCAGCGCCAGGCCGTCGATTCCGACCGGGACCTCGATGACCTGCCGTACGCCGTTCTTCGCGCAATCCTGAAATTCGGACACCTTGATCCTGCGCGAGGCGTTGGTCATGTCCGGATGCTGGTCGCCGACGCCGGCGCAGAACAGCTTCAGGCCGGCCCCCGTGCCCGTCGATTCGACGATCGCGCTCATCCCTGGATGGGTGCGCTGGAACTGCTCGGCGACCGCCGTCGTGAACGGATAGACCGTCGAGGAGCCGACGATCTGGATCTGCTGACCCTGCGTTCCCCCGGATTGCTGCCCGCAGCCGGCAAGCGCCAGAGCGGCGGCCGCGGCAAAATAGCTCTTCTTCATTCGTGCCTCCATCGAACCCTGCGGTAGCGGGCCCCGGCGACCTCCCTAGGTCGGTTCGGCGTGAGTCCTGTGACTCTTGCATGACGGTTTCATGACAATGGCGGCGGTTGCGGCTCCTGCGCGCGCGGCAGCGAGACGAGCACATTGGTCCCCTCGCCGACCACGCTTCGGATGTCCAGCCGACCGCGGTGGCGGCTGACGATATGCTTGACGATGGCGAGCCCCAGCCCGGTTCCGCCCACCGCCCGGCTGCGGCCGGCATCGACCCGATAGAAACGCTCGGTCAGCCGCGGCAGATGCTCGGCGGCGATCCCCTCGCCGCGGTCGGCGATTGCGATCCGGATCATCTGCGCACCCTCGTCCTCGAGGACGACCGTCACCGGCGATTCCGCCCGGCCGTATTTGACCGCGTTGACGACCAGGTTGCGGATCAGCTGAAGCAATTGCGCCCTGTCGCCGGAGACGATTGTCGAGTCGGTGCGGTTCTCGAGGACGAGCTCGTTCGACCGTTCGCGAAGCAGCTGCGCGCAGCCCGCCCGCACCTCCTCCACCAGCTGGACGAGATCGACGGCGGCGCGCGGCGGGTTGAACCGCTCCGCCTCGATCCGGGACAGCGACATCAGATCCTCGATGAGCTGCTGCATGCGCTTGCCCTCGCCGTGCATCAGGGCGAGGAACCGCTCCCTGACCTCCGAATCCTCGGCCGTGTCCCTGTCCTGGAGAGTCTCGATGAAGCCGAGGATGGTGGCGAGCGGCGTTCGAAGCTCGTGGCTTGCATTGGCGACGAAATCGACCCGCATCCGCTCGGCGGCGATCGCCTCGCTGCGATCTTCGAGATGGACGAGGCGGGAGCCGTCCGCGAGGGTGGCGATCGTCATCAGCCAGCGCCGGTCGGCGTGGCCGAGGCCGACGACCTCGACCTGCTCGAGCCCGCCCTCGGACGGCGACGGCCGCGACAGCCGCTCCACCGTCGCCGGATGGCGCATGGCGAGCCTCGCGTCCTGGCCCTCGATCCACTGGCCGAGCAATTCCTTCGCGGCCGGGTTGGCGACGACGATCCGGCCGCCCTCGATCAGAAGCATCGGCCCGGGCATCGCTCCGACGATCTCGCGCGCCCAGCGCTCGCGACCGTTTTCGGGCGGCGGCGGCGGCGCGACCGGCTCCGGGAAGAAATGCGCCCGCCAGCCGACCAGGACGGCCGCGGCGCCGCCGATGAGGCCGATGAGCGCCGCCCACAAGGCTCCCCCGGCAAGCAGCGCACCGCCGATCGCGGTCGCTACGATGACGCCGGCGGCAAGCAGACGCTGGGGAATTCGCAAAGCCATGGACCCGCCTGTAGCGGGCTTGTGGGGCTGAGTTCTAGCGGGCGGCGGTCCGGAGGGCCGGCCGGTAGAGGGCGAGGGCCTCGCGGGCGAGCTGATCCGTCGTCACGACCCGGCCTTCGGCGGTGACCACCTCGAACTGGCGCTTCGATTCGAGGGCCAGCCGCCAGACGGTCACGGCGTCTTCGACTCGTCCCGTCTCCGCATAGACCGCGCCGAGATTGATGAGACGGGCGGGATCGTCGGAGCGGATGCCGCGCAGCTCGCTCAGCTGGGTCTCGGCGGCGGTCCAGTCGCCGCGGTCGATGGCGGCGACGCCGAGGGCGCCCCGCTGATATCCCTGCTCGACCATCAGTCCCGGCTGCTTGCCGGCGCAGGCTGAAACCGCGATCGCGGCAAGGGCGGCCAGTGCGGACTTCCTCATCTTTCGTCTCCGCCTGCGTCGGCACGGCCCTGCCTCATTACGCCTGTGTGACGAAAAAAGGAATGAACTCGTCATAAAAATGTCACCAGGCTGTCGCGGAACGGCAATAGGGCGGTCTTAAACCTGTCCCATCCATCTCAACGGGAGCAGCCGCATGGCCAAGGCCACCTTCCTCGCCATCCTCCTGGCAACGACCGTCGCCACTCCGGCCCTGGCCGCCGGTGAGCCGGTTCCCGCCGACGTCGCCGCCGATCTGGCGGCGATGCGGGCCGAAATCGCCGCGCTGCGTGCCGAGGTCGCCGAGCTGAAGTCGGCTCGAAACGCGCCCGCGCCGGTCGCGACCGCTTCCGCACCCGGCGCCGAAGCCTCCGCGGCGGCGCCGAAGGGCGGCGGCGGAATCACCTTCAAGCCGTTCGGCAGGCTTCAATATGACGCCGGCTGGGTCGAGAGCCCGAGCGGAGTCAACGATCGCGGCCTCGGATTCGGCAACGAGGCGCGGCGGGCCAGGATCGGCGCCGAAGGCTCCATCCCCGGCGGCTTCGGCTACAAGATCGAGGTCGATTTCGCCAACAACGAGGTCGAGATCACCGACGCCTTCCTGAGCTACAAGGCGTCGAAGCCGCTCTCAGTGACGCTCGGGCAGCACAACAATTTCCAGTCGATGGAGGAGCTGACCAGCTCGCGCTTCATCTCCTTCCTCGAGCGGGCGGCCTTCACCGACGCGTTCAACTTCGAGCGCCGGATCGGCCTTTCAGCCACCTGGACGAAGGGCGATCTCATCGCCCAGGGCGGAGTCTTCACCGACAATATCGAGGACCTCGCCGACGCCCAGGACGCGGTCGGGCTCGGCGACGAGAACGACGCGGCGAGCGTCGACGGCCGGCTCGTCTATGCCCCCAAGGTGGGAAGGACCCAGCTCCACCTCGGCGCCTCGGCGCACTGGCGCGACAATGGCGATACGGCGGCATCCGGGCCGGCGACCCGCTACCGGCAGCGGCCCTTCGTCCACACCAGCAACACCCGCTTCCTCGCCACTCCGAACCTCAGGGTCGGAGCCGAGACGAATTACGGGATCGAGGCGGCGCTGGTGCGGGGGCCGTTCCACGCCGTCGCCGAGGCGCACTGGCTGAGCGCGGATACGCTGACTCCGGGCCTCAGCCCGACCTTCTTCGGCGGCTATGCGGAGATCGGCTGGTTCCTGACCGGCGAGAGCCGCGGCTACAAGGCCGGGCGCTGGGACCGGACGAAGGTGCGGCGGCCGGTCGGCGACGGCGGCGCCGGGGCGTTGCAGATCAACCTGCGCTACGATCATCTCGATCTCACCGACGGCGGCATCGTCGGCGGCCGCCAGCGCGGCTACGAAGCCTCGCTGGTCTGGATCGCCCAGGACCATGTCCGCTTCCTCCTCAACTACGGCCACCTGCGCTACGACGATTCGGCGATCGCGGCGGCGGGCGGCGACCGCGACTACGGCATCGACGTGTTCGGGGCCCGCGCGCAGGTCGACTTCTAGGCCGGGCCGGGATCGCCGCGGCGACAAAGGCGTTCAATATCCATGACCAGCGAAGCCGACCGCGACCTGCCCCTCCACGACGAAGCAAAGGCCCGCTCCAAGTGGCGCGGCGGCGAGACCATTATCGAGAAGGGCGGCGGCGACTCCGGCCCGGCGAGCGAAATCGACAATGCGGCTCAAGGCGGGGACGACGGACCCGCGGAGAAGGGTCTCGCCCAGAGGCCGCCCGACTGACGCCGGAAGATCAATCCTCGCGCCGGCTGTTGCGGGTCGACCAGATGAGCAGTCGACCGAACAAGGCCCAGCCGCCGCGGCTCGGCTCGAGAGGTCGCTCCGCCGGACGGGCCTGACCTTGATGACGGTGGCGCATGACCGAACCTTTCCCTGTGCTGGCTCGCGCTTAGCGGCGCGGTGTTGCAGCCTCGTGACGGCCGGAGCGGCTCCGGCGCAAATCCGCTTTGACGCCCCGGTCGCGCCTTGTAGGGCGGACGAATGGCCGAAGATCCCGAGACCTTCGCCGCCTTCGCCCGCTCGCTCGCCCGGGCGGCGCGGCGGGAGACGCTGCCCGGCTGTGCCGCCGACCTTGCCGGCGTTCAGAACAAGCTGGCCGACGGGTTCGATCCGGTCACCGAGAACGACCGTAATTCGGAAAGGGCGATGCGGCGCCTGATCGAGGACCGCTTTCCGGATCACGGCATAAAGGGCGAGGAACTGCCCGACCGGCCGGCCGGATCGCGCTGGTCCTGGTCTCTCGATCCGATCGACGGCACCCGCGCCTATGTTTGCGGCCTGCCGAGCTGGACCACCTTGATCGCGCTGCTCGACGAGGGCGAGCCGGTGCTCGGGCTGGTCGACGTGCCCCGGCTGGACGAGCTCTATCTCGGCCATGACGGCGGCGCCTGGATGTTCGGCGGCGGCAACGAGGAGCGGCGCCTTGCCGCCAGCGCCTGCCGGCGCGTGGAGGAGGCGCGGCTGTCGACGACCGATCCCTACCTCTTCGAAGGCGCCGAAGCGCAAGGCTTCGAGCGGCTCCGGCGCGCGGCGCGCCTCACGCGCTACGGCCTCGACGCCTACGGCTACGCGCTCGTCGCCGCCGGAAGCCTCGACATCGTCGCCGAATCGGGCCTCAAGCCGCACGACTACAATGCCCTGGTGCCACTCGTCCGGGCGGCGGGCGGAGCGGTGTCGAACTGGAGCGGCGGCACCGACCTGAGCGCGGGGCAGATAATCGCCGCCGCCAACGAGGCTTTGCTCGAAGAGGCGTGCCGCCTGCTCGGCGGCTAGGCTTGCTCTTGCTTTCCTCTCCCGTCCTTACGGGAGAGGAGGGGCCCGCCGCGAAGCGGTGGGAGGTGAGGGTCTGTACTTCGGACTCAGCAAGACCCTGACCTCCCAAGCCTTCGGCTTGGGCCCCTCCTCTCCCGTGAAGGACGGGAGAGGAATTCAGCCCCCATGCCGCTCGCGAAGCACCGCGGCGACATCGTCCCAACCGAAGCCCCGCGCCTCCATCAGGACCGTCACATGGTAAAGCAGGTCGGCCGCTTCCTCGATACAGCCCTGGCGATCGCGGCTGACGGCTGCCAGGGCTAGCTCGACCCCTTCCTCACCCACCTTCTGGGCGATCTTCGCGGGCCCTTCTTCCAGGAGCCGTGCGGTATAGCTTGTCGCGGGGTCGCCGCCGGCGCGACCCGCGACGATCCGGCTGAGGGCGCCCAGAAAACCCGGACCTTCCACATCGTCCCCGAAGCAGGTCGCGGTGCCGAGATGGCAGGCCGGGCCGGCAGGCTCGGCCTTCACGAGCAGCGCGTCGCCGTCGCAGTCCGCGAGCACCTCCCGGACCGCCAGCCAATTGCCGCTCGTCTCGCCTTTCTCCCACTGCCGTCCCTTGGAGCGGCTGTGGAAGACGGCGCGGCCCCTCTGGAAGGTCGCGGTGAGCGCCTCCCGGCTCATATAGCCGAGCATCAGCACCTGGCCGGTGGCCGAATCCTGGACCACCGCCGGAAGCAGCCCGTCCATCTTGTCCCAGGCGAGGGAGCCGATATCGTCCTCGCTCAGCGGCGCGTTTCGATCCCGCATGACGCAAGATACTCCTTCAGCTCGGCGATCGCGATGAGGCGGTCGTGGAAGACGGTGGCGGCGAGCGCGCCGCTCGCGCCGGCGGCGAAGGCGTCGCGGAAATGCTCCGGCGCGCCGGCCCCGCCCGAGGCGATCACCGGTACCGTGACGGCCTCGACGACGGCGGCCGTATGGATGAGGTCGAAGCCGGCGCCGACGCCGTCGCGGCGCATGCAGTTGAGCACGATCTCGCCCGCGCCGCGCTCGCTCGCCTCGCGCACCCAGTCGAGCGTCCGGCGGCCGGAGTCGCGGGTCGAGTCGGGCGAGCCGGTATATTGCTTGACCCGATAGTCGCCCTCGGCCTCGAAGCTGTCCACTCCGACGACGACGCACTGGCTTCCGAAGTCGCGGGCGAGCTCGCCGATCAGCGCCGGGCGCTCGAGCGCGGGCGAGTTGACCGAGACCTTGTCGGCGCCGGCGTCGAGGCAGGCGGCGGCCTGATCGCGGGTGCGCACCCCGCCGGCGACGGCGAACGGTATGTCGATCACGCGGGCGATCCGCCGGACCCAGTCGAGATCCAGCGTCCGCCGCTCGGCGCTCGCGCCGATGTCGTAGAAGACCAGCTCGTCGGCGCCTTCGCGGCTGTAGCGGACGGCGCTCTCGACGATGTCGCCGGCATCGCGATGATCGCGGAACTGGACGCCCTTGACGACCCGGCCATCCCTGACGTCGAGGCAGGGGATGATCCTACGCGCAGGCATCGAGTGCCTCCGCCAGGTCGATCCGGCCTTCCCACAGCGCCTTGCCGACGATGGCTCCGGCGGTGCGCAGGCGCCGCAGGTCGTCGAGCGAGGAAACGCCGGCCGAGGCCTGGATGGCGAGGTGGGGCAGGCGTCCGGCGGCTTCCTCGAGCAAATCGAAATTGGGCCCGGCGAGCATTCCGTCGCGGCCGATGTCGGTGAGGAGGAGGTGGCGCGCCTCGGGATAGAGCTCAGCGACCTCCCAAAGGCCGCGGCCGGAATCCTCGGTCCAGCCGGCGGTGGCGACCATCGGCAGGCCGTCGATCAGCCGGACGTCGAGCGACAGGGTGATCCGATCGCCTCCGAACTCCTCGAAGAAGCCGCGAACGAGGTCCGGCCGGTCCACCGCGAGGCTGCCGACGACGATGCGGCCGACTCCGGCATCGAACATGCGGGCGAGATGGTCGCGAGTTCGGAAGCCGCCCGCGACCTGCAGCCCGAGCGGCGCCTCGCGGGCGAGGCCGGCGATCAGAGCGTGCTGCACCGGCTCGCCGGCGCTGGCGCCGTCGAGGTCGACGACATGGGCCCATTCGGCGCCCGCCGCCGCGAAGCCGGCGAGCGCCTCGACCGGATCGGCGGGATAGACGGTCGACTCCTCGAACCGGCCTTGCGCCAGCCGGACGACGGTGCCGCCCATCAGGTCCATGGCGGGATAGAGGATCATCGGCCGAGCCAGGAGCGCAGGAAGCGCGCGCCGGCCTCGCCCGACCGCTCGGGGTGGAATTGCGCGCCCAGCCAGTTGCCGCTCCGCACCACCGCCGGGATGTCGCGGCCATAGTCCGCGCTCGCCACCGTTTCGGGCACCGGATCGCAGGCGAAGCTGTGGGCGAAATAGACATAGTCGCCGGTGCGAAGGCCGATGCTCTCGTCGCGGACGTCGAGGCGGCTCCAGCCCATGTGCGGGACCGGCCGGCCCGGCTCCGGCTCGAGCCTCCGGACCCGGCCGGGGACGATTCCGAGACAGGAAGCATTCTCCTCCTCGCTGGCTTCGAAGAGAAGCTGCATGCCCAGGCAGATCCCGAGCACCGGCTGGCGGAGCGCCCGGAGCGTGGGGGCGAGGCCGCGCGCCTCGATCTGCTCCATCGCATAGCCGGCGGCGCCGACGCCGGGCAGGACCACCTTGTCGGCCGAGGCGATCTCCTCCGCCGCGCCGGTCACGAGCGGCTCGATCCCGAACCGCTCGAACGCGATTCCCACCGAGCCGATATTGCCGCAGCCGACGTCGACGATGACGAGCTTCATTCCTCCCCTCCCTGCACGCAGGGAGGGGATCGAGGGGTGGGTACGCCTCCATCCGGCAATGCCTTTTCCGGAGACGCACCCACCCCCGGCCCCTCCCTGCGTGCAGGGAGGGGGGAAAGGCGCGAGGCCCTCACAATACCCCCTTGGTGCTCGGCAGCGCGTCGCCGCCGCGCGCCACCGCTTGGCGGAGCGCCCGGCCGAACGCCTTGAAGCAGGCTTCGGTCTTGTGATGGTCGTTCTCGCCCTCGACCCGGACGTGGATCGCCGCTCCGAGGCCGTCGGCGAGGCTTCGGAAGACGTGCCGGGTCATCTCGGTCGGGTAGGCGCCGATATGGCTCGCTTCGAAGCGTCCCTCGAAGACCGCGTAGGGGCGGGCGGAAAGGTCGAGGAGGACGTGCGCCTCGGCCTCGTCCATCGGCAGCGAGAAACCGAAGCGGCCGATGCCCCGGCGGTCA
Source organism: Allosphingosinicella sp. (assembly GCA_036388575.1). Lineage (GTDB taxonomy): Bacteria > Pseudomonadota > Alphaproteobacteria > Sphingomonadales > Sphingomonadaceae > Allosphingosinicella. Next base: position 29,293 of record DASVRO010000064.1, on the reverse strand, counting down.
CCGAGCGCCCGCGACAGGGCGGTGCCGAAGGCGATCGCGCAATCCTCGACGCTGTGATGCCCGTCGATCTCGAGATCGCCGTCGCAGGACAGGATCAGCGAGAAGCCGCCATGCGCCGCGACCTGGTCGAGCATATGGTCGTAGAAGGGGATTCCGGTCTCGATCCGGCGCGGCGACGCGCGGTCGAGATCGACCGCGACCGCGATCCGGGTCTCCCTGGTGTCGCGGACCAGCTCGGCGCGGCGGCCGGGAGCGGCCTCGGGCGCCACCCCGAAGGCGGCGAGGGCGGCGATATTCTCGGCTTCGGTGCCGACGGTGAGGCGCACTCCGCCGGGCGCCGCGTTGGGCCGGAAGCGGACCCGGATGCCCAGGCTGCGCAGCTTCCTCGCCAGCCCGTCCGGATCCTCGACTTCGAGAAACAGGAAGTTGCCCCCTCCGGATCGGACCCGCCGGACCAGCGGCGAGCGGGCGATCTGCTCCGCCATCCGGTCGCGATCCGCCTTGATGCGGGCGATCCGCTCCTCATGGACGAGCCGGCGCGAAGGAGACAGCGCCGACATCGCGGCTTCTATCGACAGGCTCGGCAGCGGGTAGGGCGGCAGGGCTCGGGTGAGGAGAGCGATGGTTTCCGGATGGCCGATCGCGCAGCCGACGCGCGCTCCGGCGAGGCCGTAAGCCTTGGACAGCGTTCGCAGGACGACCATGTTGCCGCTCCGGGCGGCCCGCCCTGCCGCGCTCGCCTGCTCCGAAAACTCGATATAGGCCTCGTCGACGACGACGATCGTGTCCGGCAGGGCGAGGGCCACGGCTTCGATCCGCGCCAGCGGGACGGGATTGCCGGTCGGGTTGTTCGGGCCGCAGATGAAGGCCAGCTTCAGGTTCGGCTCGCGGCCGGCCGCGTCGATGAAGCTTCCAGCATCGAAGTCGAACTCCGGATCGAGCGGCACCTCGATGATCCGGGCGCCCTGCAGCCGCGCGAAGTGGCCGTAGGCGGAGAAGGTCGGAGTGCAGATCGACACCGCATCCACTCCGGGGCGGCAGAAGGTGCGGACAAGGATGTCGATCGCATCGTCCGCGCCGCGGGTTACGACGAGGTTCTCGGCCGACACGCCATAGAGCGCCGCCATCGCCTGCTTCAGCCGGGCCGGCTGCGGCTCCGGGTAACGGTTGAGCCCGGCCGCGAGGGGCCCGTCGACCAGCGGGGCATAGGGGTTTTCGTTGGCGTCGAGCCTGATCGCGTCGCTTCCGAACGAATCGTTGGCATTGGCCGCGATGTCGAACTCCGGAAGCGCGAGGATTTCGGGTCGGGCGAGCCGGGTCGCGAGCGAGGTCATGGCAGCGCCGCCTCGAGCCGAGCGTCGGCGGCGCGGGCGTGCGCCTCCAGCCCCTCGAGCCGGGCCAGCAGGGCGGCCGGACCGGCAATTCGCCGGGCGGCCTCGGGCGTGACGGTCTGGACGCCGATCGCCTTGAGGAAAGTGTGGACCGAGACGCCGCTCCAGGCGCGGGCGGCGCCGTCGGTGGGGAGGACGTGGCTGGAGCCCGCCAGATAATCGCCGAACGTCTCGGCCGCGCCCGGGCCGGCGAAGACGGCGCCGGCATTGCGGACGAGCGCGACGAGGGGCTCAGGATCCGCGACCGCCAGCGACAGATGCTCCGGCGCGTATGAATTAGCTATTTCGACGGCCTCATCGAGATCGGCGCAAAGGACGATCCGCGCCTCCGCGAGCGAGGCTTCGGCGATCTCCCTGCGCGGCAAGAAGGCAATTCGTGCCGACAGCTCGGCCCTAGCCGCCTCGGCGAGGGCGGCGGAGGGCGTCACCAGCAGCACCTGCGCCGACGGGTCGTGCTCGGCCTGGCTGAGCAGGTCGGCTGCGACGGTGGCCGGATCCGCGGCCCCGTCGGCCACGACCAGCAGCTCGCTCGGCCCTGCCGGCATGTCGATGGCGGGACCGCCGGGCAGGGAGGCGACGAAGCTCTTGGCCTCCGCCACCCAGGCGTTGCCGGGGCCGCATATCTTGTCGACCCGGGGAATTTCCCCGGCGCCGAAGGCGAGGGCGGCGATCGCCTGCGCGCCGCCGGCGGTCCACACCGCCTCGATCCCGCAGATTTCCGCGGCGAGCGCGACGACCGGATCGAGCCCACCCTCCGGCCACGGCGGAGTGACTGTCACTATCTCGCGTACGCCCGCCGCCCGCGCCGGCAGGGCGAGCATGAGCAGGGTCGAGAAGAGCGGCGTGCGGCCGCCCGGTATGTAGAGGCCGATCCGGTCGATGGGCCGCCAGATCTTGCGAACGGTGAGGCCCGGCATCGTCTCGACCCGGTGCTCGGCCGGAAGGCTGCCGGCGTGGAAGGCGCGGATGTTGGCGGCGGCGAGCTCGATCGCCTCCAGCTGCTCCGGCGCCAGGATCCGCCGGGCCTCGGCGGCGACGGGCGCGACGGGAACCCGCCTCGGCAGCTCGCCGTCGAGGCGCAGGGCCTGGGCGGCAAGCCCGGCCCAGCCGCGGTCGCGCACGTCCTCGACGATCGCCCGGACCGCCGCCTGCAGGGCCGGGTCGCTGCGCCGCGCCGGCCGGGCCAGCGCCTCGCGCCGGCCGGCCGGATCGAGCCGGCTCCAGTCGAATATCCTCACATCATCATCTTTTCGATCGGAAGGACGAGGATGGCCGAGGCGCCCGCCCCTTTCAGCTTCTGAAGCGTCTCCCAGAAGACCGATTCCTGGCAAACGGCGTGGACCGCGAAATGGCCGGCGCGGCCGTGAAGCGGAATGATCGTCGGCGCTCCGGCTCCGGGCAGGATCGCGGCGATCTCCCTCAGCGCCTCGCCCGGCGCGTTGAGCATGATATATTTGGACTCCTTGGTCGCGAGCACGCCTTCGATCCGGCTCAGGAGCCGCCCGCCCTGCTCCCGCTTCGAGTCCGAGACGGCCTTCTTCGTCCGGATCAGCACCGCCTCGCTGTCGAACACGGTCTCCACCGCGCGCAGGCCGTTCGCCTCGAGGGTGGCGCCGGTGGAGACGAGGTCGCAGATGAACGGGGCGATATGCAGCCGCGGCGCAAGCTCCACGGCGCCGTTCATCTTGACGACCGTGGCGGTGACCTGATTGCGGTCGAGGAAACGCTGGACGATGCGCGGATAGGTGGTGGCGATGCGCGCGCCCTGAAGCGAAGCGGGGCCCTCATAAGCGACCGGCTCGGGCGCCGCCAGCTTGAGGGTGCAGCGGCCGAAGCCGAGCGGCGCGACGACCTCGACCCGCGGCTCGGCCTCGCCCAACTCGAATTCCTCGAGGACGTTCTCGCCGACGATCCCGAATTCGCAGACTCCGTCGCCGACGAAGGTCGGGATGTCGTCGTCGCGCACCAGCATGAGGTCCGCCGGGAAATTCTCCACCCGGGCGGTGAGCGAATTGCGGCCGTTCTGGATGCGCAGGCCGCAATCCTTGAGCAGGCCGAGGCTGAAATCGGAAAGTCGGCCGGCCTTCTGGATGGCGATGTGGAGCCGGGTCTCGTCAACCAGCATCGCCGGCCCCCAGCGCGTCGATGGCGCGGCGGTAGCCGCCGTTGCGCTCCTCGCGCAGGAAGCGGGCGACGCGGACGACGGTGGTCGTGCTGACTCCGGTGGCATCGTGGATCTCGCGGTAGGACAGGCCGGTGCCGTCGAGCAGCCGGGCGACGTGCCAGCGCTCGGCGAGCGTCCGAATCTCGGCCGGGGTGCACAGGTCGAGCAGAAGCCGCTCCATCTCTGAAGCATCAGCGGGAGCCAGCAGCGCCGCGCACAGGTCGGCGGCGAGGGCGTCCGGGTCGCGGGTCGGCGTGACGGGAGGGCTCTCGGCCATCGTTTTTTGTTCCAACGTGTTAATACGCTGGCACGCCCTAGCCAGTCGCGCCGGGTGGCGCAAGCCCCTTGAGTCGGCGGGATTTTTCAAGCGGCTCCGGTGATGCTAGAGAAGCGGCCTGTGACGGCATTCGGCTCAATAGACAGGCTCGATGGCACCGAGGGGCTGCTCGCCTCGATCGACCACAGCCCGATCGCGTCGGTGATCACCGACGCGCGCCTGGCGGACAATCCGATCGTTGCGGTCAATCGCCGCTTCTGCGAGCTGACCGGCTATGGGCGGGAGGAGATCGTCGGGCGCAACTGCCGGTTCCTGGCCGGTCGCGCCACCGAGCCGGACGCCCGCGCGAGGCTTAGGCGGGCGGTGGCGGAAGGCCGGCCAATACTCGTCGAGCTGACCAATTACCGCAAGGACGGAAGCGCTTTCCTCAACGCCGTGATGATCGCTCCGGTTGTGGGCGATGATGGCGAAGTTGCCTATTTTCTCGGCTCCCAAATGGACGTCGGCGCCGGCGCCGGGCTCTCCACCTCGCGTCGGCAGCAGGCCGGGGACCTCGTGCGCACGCTGACCCCGCGCCAGCATCAGGTGCTCGAGCATATGATCGCGGGCTATCGCAACAAGCAGATCGCCGGCTTCCTCGCCATCGACGAGAAGACGGTGAAGATGCACCGCGCCAGCCTGCTGACGAGGCTCGGCGTCGGCAGCTCCGCGGAGGCGATCCGGGTGGGGGTCGAGGCCGGCGTCCAGCTCAGTGATCCCGGCTGATGGCGAACCGGGCGATCGCGGCGAGCAGCGCCGAATCGGGACCGAAACCCTGGAGATGCTCGCTCGCCTGATCGACCAGGAGCCGCGCCTGGCGGCGGGCCCGCTCCACGCCGAGCATCGTGACGAAGGTGACCTTGCCCTGGTCCTCATCCTTGCGAAGCCGCTTGCCGACCCGCGCCTCGTCGCCGTCATGGTCGAGCAGGTCGTCGGCGATCTGGAAGGCGAGACCGAGGCAATGGGCGTAGCCGCGAAGGCTGGTGCGGTCCTCGGCCGAGGCCTGGCCCATGATCGCTCCGGCTTCGACGCACCAGCCGATCAGCGCCCCGGTCTTGAGGCGCTGGAGGCGGGTGATCGAGTCGAGGTCGGGCGCTTCGGCGGGGAACAGGTCGAGCATCTGGCCGCCGGCCATTCCGGCGGCTCCGGCGGCCCGGGCGAGCTCGCAGACCAGCTCGGCGCGGATGTCGCCGGAGACCGGCATCGCCGGATCGCCCAGAATCTCGAAAGCCAAAGCGAGCAGCGCGTCGCCGGCGAGGACTGCGGTGGCCTCGTCGAAGGCGCGGTGGACGGTCGGCTTGCCACGGCGCAGGTCGTCGTCGTCCATGCAGGGAAGATCGTCGTGGATGAGCGAATGGACGTGGACGCATTCGACCGCGAGCCCGGCCCGGACCGCGCTCTCGCGCGGCACCGCGAACAGGTCCGAGGCGGCGATCGTGAGGAGCGGGCGAAGCCTCTTGCCGCCGCCGACCGCCGCGTAGCGCATCGCCTGGTAGAGGCGGCGGCGGGGGTCGGGCGGATCGGCCAGGATCGCCTCGAACAGGGCGTCGATGTCGGCCGCGGCTCGGCGCATCGAGGGGCCGAGGCCGATCTCGGCCCGGACGGTGTCGATCATCGTCATCCGATCGCCACCCGCTTGAACGTCATATTCTCCTCGACGGCGCCGACCTCCTCGATGCGCAGGCGATAGGTCGCTGCGAGCGCTTCCAAAATGTCGGCGACGACGCTTTCCGGAGTGGAAGCGGCGGCCGTGATGCCGAGGGAGCCGCTCTTCGGGAGCCTCGACCAGTCGAGCTCCTCGGGGCCGGTCACGCGCTGGACCGCCCGGCAGCCGGCCGAGGCGGCGACCTCGGCGAGACGGCAGGCGTTCGAGGAGAAGCTTTCGCCCGCGACGATCATCGCGTCGGCGCGGGCGGCGATCGCCCGGACCGCCGACTGCCGGTTGGTGGTCGCATAGCAGATGTCGCCGCCGGCCGGGCGGACGAGGTCGGCGAAGCGGGCGTCGAGGGCGGCAGTGACCTCGGCCGCCTCGTCGACCGAGTAAGTGGTCTGGACGGCGAGGGCGAGGCGCCGGTCCGCCGCGAAGGGCAAGGCGGCGGCCCCGGCGGAGTCGCGGATCACCGAGACGGCTCCGGGCGGGGCGTGGCCGAGCGTTCCGGCGATCTCCGGATGCTCCTCGTGGCCAACGAGGATGACGTGGCGGCCGGCGCGGTGATGCCGCTCGACCTCGCGATGGACCTTGGCGACGAGCGGGCAGACGGCGTCGTAGACGATCAGGCCGAGAAGCGCCGCTTCCTCGGCGACCGCCGGAGCGACCCCGTGGGCGGACAGGATCACCACCGACCCTTCCGGAACCTCCCACAGCTCCTCCACGAAGACGGCGCCCTCGGCCTCCAGGGCCCGGACCACCCGCAGGTTGTGGACGATCGGCCGGCGCACGTAGACCGGGGCGCCGTGGACCCGGAGCGCGTCCCGCACCGCCTGGATCGCGCGCCTTACCCCGGCGCAAAAGCCCCGCGGCGCGGCCAGCAAGATGTCCAGCGGAGGAAGGCTTTCACGGGCGTCGGGGTCGATCATCGCATCCTTGCTCGTCGCCCCCGCCGCAAAGCCTAAGCGGGCGGCCGGGGCGAATCCACATGGACTAAAGCAGGTATTGCATGCGGACGGCTTCGCGAGTGAAGCCCGCCCGCAGATCGATGCGTACCTGCCGAAACTTCGGCGCCCCGAAGCGCACCACCGGATTTCTCGAGAAGCCAAACCCCTCGCGCGGGATTCCGATCAGCATGTCCAGCTTCCGGTTGCGGTTCTCGTCATGAAAGACCGCGACGGCATAGCCGCCGGGCGCAAGGCCGGCGATACGGATCGAGCCGGCGGTCGCCGGGGCGCTTCGGGTCACCGCCCGGGGATCGCTCTTGCAATCGGGGAAATGGGCCGGCTCGCGGGTCAGGCAGAGCTGCACGTCGCCCTTCCGGTTGCGGAGCTTCTGGATCGAGATCTCGATGTCGGCGGTCGGGCCCTTCGCCGCGGCGAGAATAAGAAGGACGGGCACGAGGAGCAGGAATCGGGGCATAGCGCGACGCGCTACCCGGACGAGGGCGGGGCGGCCATATGGCCTTTAGGCGGGGGTCGGTGGTGACCGGACCCAGGCCCCGGCTGATCATCGCCGGCGGCGGCCTCGCCGGCTGCCTCGCCGCGCTCGCGCTGGCCGGGCGGCGGCCGGACGTCGATTTCCTCATCGTCGAGGAAGGCGAGCGGTTCGGCGGCAACCATGTCTGGTCCTTCTTCGACGCGGACGTGGCCGACGTCGACCGCTGGCTGGTCGATCCGCTGGTCGGGCGCCGCTGGAGCGATCACGAGGTCCGCTTCCCGAACCGGGTCCGGACGCTCGGTTTCGGCTACAACAGCGTGAGATCGGCCGATCTCGACGCCCTGACGCACTCCGCCCTGGCGCCGGAGCGCTATCGCCTCCGAAGCCGGATCGCCGGCATCGCACCGGATCACGTCACTTTGGCGAGCGGCGAGCGACTGGAGGCGGCGGCGGTGATCGACGCGCGCGGAGCCGGACCGCAGCCCGGGCTCGACCTCGCCTGGCAGAAGTTCGTCGGCCTCACCTGCCGCTTCGCCGACGGGCACGGGGTCGACCGGCCGGTCATCATGGACGCCTGCGTCGAGCAGGACGACGGCTATCGCTTCGTCTACAGCCTGCCGTTCAGCGCCACCGAATTGCTGGTCGAGGACACTTATTACTCGACCTCGCCGGTCCTCGACGTTCCGCTCGTGCGCTGCCGGGTCGGCAGCCATCTTCGCCGCCGCGGCCTCGTGCCCACCGAGATCATCGCGCAGGAGGCCGGCGTCCTGCCGATCCTGCTCGGCGGCCGGCTTGAAGACCTGTGGAGCGTCTCCGACCCGCCGGTCGCCCGGCTCGGCCTGCGCGGCGGCTTCTTCCACCCGACGACCGGCTATTCCCTGCCCGACGCGGTCCGCAACGCCGTCCTTCTGACCGAGCAGGCGGATTTGACCGGCGGCGCCTTGCACGCCCTCTTCCGCCGGCGAGCGCAGGCGCTCTGGCACCAGCGCCGTTTCTACCAGCGGCTCAACCGGATGCTGTTCCGGGCCGCCGAGCCGAAGCGGCGCTACCGCGTGCTCGAGCATTTCTATCGGCTTCCCGAGCCGCTGATCGCGCGTTTCTATGCCGGCCGGCTGACCGCCCTCGACAAGCTCAGGATCCTGAGCGGCCGGCCGCCGGTGCCGTTGAGCCGGGCGATGACCGCCCTGCGCGAGCGCCGGGCATGAACCCGACCGCGGCGGTCATCGGCTCCGGCTTCGGCGGGCTGGCGCTCGCCATCCGGCTTCAGTCGGCCGGCATCGCCACGACCATCGTCGAAGCGCGGGACAAGCCCGGCGGCCGGGCCTATTTCTGGGAGAAGGACGGGCACGTCTTCGACGCCGGCCCGACCGTCATCACCGACCCCGCCTGCCTTGGCGAATTGTGGGCGCTGAGCGGCGCCGACATGGCTCGGGACGTCGAGCTTCTCCCGGTCTCGCCTTTCTACCGCCTGTCGTGGCCCGACGGCACCGTCTTCGACTATCTCGACGACGACGCCCGACTCGCCGAGCAGATCCGGGCGCTCGAGCCCGCCGACGTCGAGGGCTATCGCCGCTTCCTCGATTATTCGGCCGGAGTGTTCGTCGAGGGCTATGAGAAGCTCGGCGCGGTGCCGTTCCTCGACTTCAAATCGATGCTCCGGGCAGCGCCCCAGCTCGCCCGCTACCAGGCGTGGCGCTCGGTCTATTCGATCGTCTCGGGCTTCGTCCGCAACGAGAAGCTCCGGCAGGCTCTGTCCTACCATACGCTGCTCGTCGGCGGGAACCCGATGACGACGAGCGCCATTTACGCCCTGATCCACAAGCTCGAGCGGGACGGCGGCGTGTGGTTCGCGCGCGGCGGCACCAATGCCCTGGTCAGCGGGATGGTCCGCCATTTCGAGCGGCTCGGCGGCAAGGTCCGGCTCGATGATCCGGTCGAGCGGATCGAGACGCAGGGCGGCCGCGTCTCGGGCCTGCGCACGCGAAGCGGATGGACCGGCCGGTTCGACGCGATCGCCTCCAATGCCGACGTGGTTCGAACCTACGACATGCTCGGCCACGCCCGCGGTCGCCAGGCCGCCGCCAAGCTGCGCCGCAAGCGCTTCTCGCCGTCCCTGTTCCTGGTCCACTTCTCCACCCGCGGCGAATGGCCCGACGTTCCGCATCACTCGATCCTGTTCGGGCCGCGCTACAAGGAGCTGCTCGGCGAGATCTACCGTGGCAGCAGCCTGCCCGACGACCCGTCGATCTATCTCCACCATCCGACCGCGACCGATCCGGCCATGGCGCCGGCGGGCAAGTCGACCTTCTACGCGCTCGCCCCGGTCCCGCATCTCGGCCGCGCCCCGCTCGACTGGGAAGCCGAGGGGCCGGCCTATGCGCGGCGCATCCTCAAGATCCTGGAGGAGCGCGCCCTCCCCGGCCTGTCGGAGCGGCTCGAGATCCTCTTCCACTTCGGTCCCGCGGAGTTCGAGAGCGAACTCAATTCCCATCTCGGCTCCGCCTTCAGCCTCGAGCCGCTGCTGACCCAGAGCGCCTGGTTCCGGGTCCACAATCGCGACGACGAGATCGCCAACCTCTATTTCGTCGGCGCCGGCACGCATCCCGGCGCCGGCATCCCAGGGGTGGTCGGAAGCGCCAAGGCGACCGCCGGGCTCGTCATCGAGGACCTGCTCGGATGAACCGTTCCGAGCTCGTCGCCGCCGCGGGGGAATCGATCCGGCTCGGGTCGAAATCCTTCCACATGGCCAGCCGCCTGTTCGACCGGACGACCCGCGAGCGCGCCTGGCTGCTCTATTGCTGGTGCCGCCATTGCGACGACGTCTGCGACGGCCAGTCGCTCGGCTTCAGGACCGACCGGGCGCAAGGCACCGTCGAAGCGGTGGAGATCCTCACCGGGCAGGTGCTCGCCGGCGAGACGGTCGGCCTCCTGCCTTTCGACGCCCTCGGAGCGCTGCTCGCCGAAAGTCCGATCCCGCGCCGCTACCTTCTCGATCATGTCGAGGGGTTCAAGCTCGACGCGCAGGGCTGGCGGCCGCAGGGCGAGGCGGACCTGCTGCGCTATTGCTATCACGTCGCCGGAGCGGTGGGCTGCATGATGGCGGTCGTGATGGGGGTGCGACCGGAGGAGGAGGAAACCCTGGCGCGGGCGTCGGATCTCGGAATCGCCTTCCAGCTCTCGAATATCGCGCGCGACCTCAAGGACGATCATGAGGCGGGGCGTTGCTACCTGCCGGCGGAGTGGATCGAGCAGCACGGCCTCGACCGCCGCGATCCGTTGCGGCCGGATCGCAGGGAGGCGCTCGTCGCGGTCGCCGGCCGTCTCACCGACCTCGCGTTGCGCTACGAGGCCTCGGCACATGCGGGGGTGGCGAAGCTGCCGTTCCGGGCACGCTGGGCGGTCCTGGCAGCGGCCCGGGTCTATGGAGCCATAGGCCGCCGGGTGGCGTCGCTCGGCGCCTCCGCCTGGGAAACCCGAGTCACCGTGCCACGCCGCAAGAAGCTCTCCTTCCTCCTTCCGACCCTGGTCGAAGCCATTCGGGCGCGCTGAGCCGATGGCGCATTTCGCGCTGATCGCGCCGCCGCTGCGCGGCCATTACCGGCCGCTCTCCCACCTCGCGGCCGAGCTGATCGCCCGCGGCCACCGGGCGACCTTCGTCCACCATGCCGATGCGGCGCCGCTGGTCGAGGCGCAAGGCGCCGGGTTCGAGGCGATCGGACTTGCCGCCCCGCCGGTGGCGAGCTGGACGGCGCCGATGGCGAGGATAAGCGGACTGATCGGGCTCGGCGGCGTGATCAGCGGCATGATCCGCTTCACCGACATGTTCTGCCGCGAGGGGCCGGCGGCGTTGCGGCGGATCGGCGCCGACGCGGTGATCGCCGATCAGCTGGAGGCAGGCGGCGGCCTCGTCGCCGAGCATCTCGGACTGCCCTCCGCGAGCATCGCGGCGGCACTGCCGATCAACCGCGAGCCGGGGGTTCCGCCGCCCTATGTCGGCTGGCGCTACGATCCGAGCGAGAAAGGGGTGAAGCGCAATCGCGGCGGCTGGCGAGTGACCGATTTCCTGCTGCGCCGGGTCGGCGATTCGATCGGGCGCAATGCCGAGCGGCTGGGCCTGCCGCCCCGGCGCCGGCTCGACGATTGCCTGTCGCCGCGCCTCCAGATCTCCCAGATGGTCCCGAGCCTCGATTTCCCGCGCCGGGAGCTTCCTGCCAATTTCCATTATACCGGCCCCTTCCGCCGCGGCGCGCCCGAGCCTTTCGAGCTTCCGCCGGGCGACGGGCGTCCGCTCGTTTTCTGCTCGCTGGGAACGCTGCAGGGCTCGCGCGCCGGCCTCTTCCGCAAGGTCGCGCAGGCCTGCGCCTCGCTGGACCTGCGATTGCTTCTGACCCAGGGCGGGCTGGGCCGGATCCGGCCGGGCGAGCGGCTGCCCGGAAACCCCCTGGTGCACGACTGGGTGCCGCAGGAGGCGGTGCTCGCCCATGCCGACATGGTCGTCTGCCACGGCGGCATCAACACGGTGCTTGAGCCGCTCGCGGCCGGGCTGCCGATGGTGGTGATGCCGCTCGCCTTCGAGCAGTCGGGCACCGCCGCGCGGCTCGAACATGCCGGCGTCGCCCGGATCGTCGGTCGTGGCGCGTCGCCGCGGCGGCTGGCCGAGGCGATTGCCGAAGTGAGGCGCGTCCCGGCCTATCGGGAGCGCGCCGCCGCCGTGCGCCGGGAGATGGCGGAAGCGGGCGGCGTTCGCCGCGCCGCCGATCTCATCGAGGCGGCGCTGACCTGAGCCGCTCGGCTGGAAGCCGCCACCAGGGCGTGGCGGGCGAGCGGTGATGCTCGTGATGGTAGCCGAAATGGAAGCAGGTCAGAAGCGACGCCAGCCGGCCATAATCGTTGCTCCGGGCCCGGTGCGGGTCGCCGAACGGCTCGCTTCCGGCGCGATGCGGCAGGAAGGTGCCGAACAGGAAGAGCTGGAGCGAGGAGAGGATCGCCGGAAGCGCCCAGAAGAGCAGCAGGTTCGCGAACGGAGCCCCGAGCAGCAGGGCGTAGACGGCGACGAGGCCGGTCAGCACCGCCAGCTCCCGCCAGCCGAAATATTGCCTGAAGAAGGCCAGGTACCAGGGCCAGAAGGCCGTGGGCCGGTCGGCATGGAAATCCGGGTCGGCGGCGGTGCCGGGGCTGCGATGATGCTCGAAATGCTTCTTCCGAAGCCGGTCGAACGAGAAACCGGCATAGAGAGCGAGCGCCAGCCGCCCGGCCCCGCGATTGACCGCCGGCCGACCCGGCGCGAGCGATCCGTGCATGGCGTCGTGGGCGACGATGAAGAGGCCGACGTTCAGCCAGCAGATCGCGAGCACGAGGAGCGGGGCGGCGGGTCCGGCGCTTGCCTGCGGCAACAGGAAGATCGAGCCGACGTGGAGCATCGCCCATGCGCCGGCGATCGCCGCGGCCAGGGTAAGGCCTATCGCGGTCTGGCGGGCGGCGGTCACGCCGTCTTCCCGTCGCGGAGCCGGCGCCGGAGTTGCCGGACCGGCGGCGCGTAGAGGAAGCCGAACGAAACCGCCCCGTCGCGCTCCCGGACCGCGTGGTGGAGCCGGTGGGCCTGGACGAGCCGCTTCAGGTAGGGGTTGCCCGGCCTGACCTTGAAACCAAGGCGGCCGTGCACGATGCCGTCGTGGAGGAGCATGTAGAGGAAGCCGTAGACGAGCGTGCCGATCCCGACCCACCAGAAAGGCGGCCAGAGCCGGGGCAGCAGGGTGAAGATGAGGAGGCTGATTCCGGCGAAGACCAGCGCATAGAGGTCGTTCGTCTCGAGCAGGCCGTGCCTCGGCTCGTGATGGGAGCGGTGCCATCGCCAGCCCCAGCCGTGCATGACGTGGCGGTGGACCGCCCAGGCGACGGCTTCCATGGCGATCACGGTCGCGATCGCGAGGCTCAGTCCAAGAGTCGCACCTGCAGCCATCGCCGCCGGATAGAAGCGCGAGGCCGGCCCGTCCACGCTCCAGCCGCCGATATGGTACAAAGCAGGTAGGCCGCGGCCTCGATCGCCGCTCGGTCCGGAGCCAGTCGAACGCTTTACAGAACGGCGATTCTCCTCTTTCTAATGTAACATGCCAGCCTCCAGTCGATCGGCGCATCGTCCTGACACCGAGCGGCCGCCGCTGCGGCTTCTGGCCCGGGAGGGAACAGCGATCGTCTCGCGCTTCTGGCGGGGCTTCGGCCATCTCGGCGAGCGCGGCCCGGCCGACGGGCCGCCGCTGATGGTCATCCCCGGCTTCCTCGCCAGCGACCGGACCACGCTGGGCCTCCAGCGCGCGCTCGCGGGGGCGGGATATCGGGTCTCGGGCTGGGGCCTCGGGATCAATCGCGGAGTCCGGCCCGGCGTCCTCGAGCGAATCGCCGAACGGGTGGAACGCCACGGCGGCGGCCGGCGGGTCGTCCTGGTCGGCTGGAGCCTCGGCGGGATCTTCGCCCGCGAGGTCGCCAAGCTCAGGCCCGATCTGGTCGAGAAGGTGGTGACCCTGGCGACGCCCTTCTCGGGGGATCCGCGGGCGAACAACGTCTGGCGTCTCTACGAGATTATCGCCGGGCACAGGGTCGACCGGCCACCGGTCGCGGCCGAGCCCGCCGCGAAGCCGCCGGTGCCGACGCTCGCGATCTGGTCCCGCCGCGACGGCATGGTCGCGCCGGCCTGCGCCCGCGGCCGAGAGGACGAGAGCGACCGCCAGGTCGAGCTGGACTGCGGCCACATGGGCTTCGCGGTCAGCGGCCGCGCCTTTCCCCAAATCGTCAGCGCCATCAACGGCTTCCCCGGCGGCTGACCCGTTGATAAGGTCGGCGGCGGGGGAAATTCATGCGCTATATCCTTGCTCCGGAGTGGAGCCATCTCGCCGCCGCGACCGCGGCGGCCTTCGTCCTGGGCTATCTGCTGTGCTGGGCCATGGACCGGCTGTTCCTAAGGCGGCTGGTCGACGACCGGATCGCCGGGATCGCGTTCGGCGGCGGCCTCGCCTTCCTCGTCATCATGGCGGCGGCGACGGTCGGGCTGAGCTGGTTCGTCCGGTCGGACCCGTACATCGTCGGCCGCCCGATCGTCATCCCGCCATTCCCTTTTGCGGTCAGCATCATCTTCGGCCTCGCCGTCGTCGGGGTGATCCGGACGATCCTCTACGGCCGCGAATATGAGCAGGGCGACGACCAGCTCGTCTTCGACGAGGATATCTACGACCAGGCGCAATATGATGAGGAGGTGCTCGCCTGGAATGAGAAGCACGGCCACAAGAACTACTTCCAGCGGCACTGGGCCGGCCATCTATCGCTGCCGGTTTCCTACTGGGTCAACAGCGCCCTGCTCTCGGCGCTGATCGCCGCGGCGGTGGAATATGCCGCCGGCCGGATCAGCGAAAACGGCGGCAGCCTGAGCGGGCTCGCCGCTATCGCGCTGGGCTACATCGCCTTCTCGGTGCTGTTCTGGGTGTGGAGCTCGGTCGGCATATGGCGTTCGGCCTATTGGCACCGGCGGCGCGGCGGCACCCCCGGCTGGGGGCTGGCGGCGCGCACCCTGGTGGTGCTCAGCGCCGCCGCCATCCTGTTCCGGTCGGGCGATATCGCCCTCCAGACGACGGAGCTCGGAACCCTCGCCAGCGGCCGCGATTCAATCGGCGCGATCGCCGAGATGAAGGTGTCGAAGGACGGCAGCGAGCTGGCGGTGCGGGGCAATCTCGCCAACGGCGCGGCGGCGCGGTTCGACACCGTGCTGGCGGCGAGCCCCGCCGTGCGCCGGATCGTGCTGACCTCGCCCGGCGGCCGGATGCTCGAGGCGGAGCGGATCGCCGCCTCGATCCGCAAGCGGCGGCTCGACACGCGGGTGGAGGAATATTGCATGTCGGCCTGCACCAGCCTGCTGCTCGCCGGGCGGGAGCGGACGGCGCCCGAGCAGGCGAGGATCGGCTTCCACCAGCCGAGCTTCCCCGGCACCGACGCCTATGAGATGCGCGACTCGATCGAGCGGACGCGGGCCGAATATCTCGCCGCCGGGGTGAGCTATCCTTTCGTCGCCCGGGCCCTCGCCACGCCGGCCCAGAGCATGTGGTTCCCCCAGCCGGACGAGCTGATCGAGGCGAAGGTGCTGACCGGCTCCCCGGTGATGATCGCCACGCCCGGAGGCGGATCGCGGCGCGAGACGCTGGCCGAGATGCGCATGCGCCGCCAGCTCGCGGCCGAGGCGGCCCAGATCAACGCGTCCGGCCCCGACCGGCTCGGCCCGATCACGGTGATGGAGCGGGCGACCGCGTCAGGGACGACGCTCACCTTCCACTACCGGCTCGACACCGACGAGACCGGCTTTGCCGGCGGCCGCCAGGCGCTCGAGCGGATCCTGCGCCGCCAGGCCTGCTCCAGCGTCGACATGGCGCTTGCGATCCGGGAGGGCGCGAAATTCGTCCATTCCTACAGCAACCGCCAGGGGCGACACCTGGCCGACGTCGCGATCACGCGCTGCCCCTGAGGAAGGGCCCGGCGACCTCGGCGGGCACGCGCAGCGGCCGTCCGGTCGCCTTGTCGAGGATCGCCCAGGTCGTCCGCGCCCGGACCCGCGGCTTGCCGTCGTCGCCGACGAACTCGACATAGCGGTCGAAGCGGGCGCCCCTCGGCGGCTCGCCGACCCAGGTGCGGCCGGTCACGGTCTCGCCGGGCAGGACGGCGCGAAGATAGTCGATCTCGTGGCGGACGACGACCCAGACATAGGCGTCGACATGGGCGGGATCCGCCGCCGCCCGCCAATGGGAGGTCGCCATGTCCTGGATCCACCGCACCCAGACGGCATTGTTGACGTGGCCGAGCTCGTCGATGTCCTCGGCGGTCGCGGTGATCCGTCGCTCGAACGGCTCCGTCATCCCACTCCGTCCTCATTTCCGCCCTGGCCCATCTGCGCCAGCACGAAGGCATAGGCCTCGGCGATCTCCCTGAGATGCTCCCAGCGGCCCGACTTGCCGCCGTGGCCGGCGCCCATGTTGATCTTGAGGAGGAGGAGATTGTCGTCGGTCTTCGCCTCCCGGAGCCTCGCCGCCCATTTCGCCGGCTCCCAATAGGTGACCCGAGGATCGTTGAGGCCGCCGGTGATCAGCATCGGCGGATAGGGCTGCGCCTTGACCTGATCGTAGGGGCTGTAGCTGCGGATCAGCTCGAAGGCGGCCTTGTCCTCGATGGGGTTGCCCCATTCGGGCCATTCGCCGGGAGTCAGCGGAAGGCTCTCGTCGAGCATGGTGTTGAGCACGTCGACGAACGGAACGTCGGCGACGACCGCGCCCCACAGCTCCGGATCGGTGTTGACGACCACCCCCATCAGCTCGCCGCCGGCGGAGCCGCCCTGGATGGCGATGTTGCCGGGGCTAGAGAAGCCGGCCTCGATCAGGCCTTTGGCGGCGTCGACGAAGTCGTTGAACGTGTTCGTCCTCTTGTCGAGCTTGCCGTCGAGGAACCAGCCGTGGCCGAGATCGTCGCCGCCGCGGATGTGGGCGATGGCATAAGCGAAGCCGCGGTCGAGCAGGCTGATCCGGCTGGTCAAGAAGCTCGGCGGCACCGCATAGCCATAGGCGCCGTAGGCGTAGAGGAAGAGCCTGCCGCTGCCGTCCCTGGGGAAGCCCTTCGGGTAGACCACCGACACCGGGACCTGCTTGCCGTCGCGCGCCGGCAGCATCAGCCGCTCGGTCTCGTAGAGCGAGGGATCGTAGCCGGACGGGATCTCCTGGACCTTGAGGGTCTCGAGCCGGCGCTCGGCCGGGTGATAATCGTAGACCGTGGTCGGAGTGACCATCGAGGAATAATGGAGGCGGTAGGCGGCGGGAGCGAATTCGGGATTGCCGCCGAACCCCGCCGAATAGGCCGCCTCGCCGAACGGGATATCGTCCTCGCCTCCGTCGTAGCTGCGCAGCCGAAGCCGGTCGAGACCGTCGACCCGCTCGGTGACGGCGAGATGGTCGCGGTAGGCCGACACGCCGCGCAGATAGACCCGGTCCGAGCCGGGAATGACGGTCGTCCACTGGTCCGGGCGCGCCGGATCCGCTTCCGCGAGCCGGAAATTGACATGGTCGTCGTTGGTCACGATCCACAATCTGCCGTGCGCGGCATCGACCGCATATTCGCGCTTCTCCCGGCGCGGGGAGACCAGGGTGAGCGGCACGCGGGGGTCGACCGCGGTTACGAAGCGGACCTCGGTGGTCGAATTGTCGCCGGTGGCGATGAAGATCAGGCTGCGGTCCTGCGAGCGCGAGATGCCGAGGCTGAAGCCGAGCTCCTCGGTCTCCTCGTAGAGGGTGACGTCGTCGGAAACCGGCGTTCCGAGCCGATGGTAGCGGGCGCGGTAGCTGCGCCAATGCTCGTTGACCTCGGTGAAGACGACGCCTCGGCTGTCGGCCGCCCAGACCGGGTGGCCGATGGCGACGTCGGTCACCGTCTCGAGGTCCTCGCCGGTGGCGAGGTCGCGGATGCGCAGGTCGAAACGTTCCGACCCGCTGTCGTCGACGAGGGTGGCGGCGAGCCGCCCGTCGGGGCTCACCTCGAGGGCGCCGAGCCGGAAATATCCCTTGCCCTCCGCCTCGACCGGCTCGTCGAAGACGACCTGCTCGGAGCCGCCCGCGGCCGGCCGCCGGTACCAGGTGCGATATTGCGCGCCGGGCTTGAACGCCCACCAATAGACCCAGTCGCCGTCGCGGACCGGGACCGACGATTCGTCCTCCTTGATCCGGCCCTTCATCTCCTGGAATAGGGTCTCGACGAGCCCGGCATGCGGCTTCATCGCCGCGTCGAAATAGGCGTTCTCGGCCTTCAGATAGGCCAGCACCGCCTCGTCCTCGACCTTGGGGTAGGCGGGATCCTTCAGCCAGGCATAGGCGTCCTCGACAATATGGCCGTGGCGTTCGTAGCGATAAGGGCGCGGCTCGGCGCGGGGCGGGGCTGGAAGGCTCATGCTCTCTTTCGTGTCCGGGCTCGGTGGTCTATTCGCTCGCCAAGCCCATAGCGACGCCTGAGGATTTTGCCATGTCGACCTACGAAGCCCGCCTCGCCGCCTTGCGCGAGCAGCTCAAGGCGGACCGCCTCGAAGGCTTCGTCGTGCCGCTCACCGACGAGCATATGTCCGAATATGTCGGAAGCTACGCCCAGCGCCTCGCCTGGCTGACCGGCTTCCAGGGCTCGGCCGGATCGGCGGCGGTTCTGCCCGAGGAAGCGGCGATCTTCGTCGACGGCCGCTATACGCTGCAGGTTCGCGACCAGGTCGACGGTCGGCACTGGTCGTACCAGTCGGTGCCCGAGACCAGCGTCGCCGAATGGCTCAAGGCGCACGCCCCCGACGGCGGCCGGATCGGCTACGATCCCTGGCTCCACACCAAGGACTGGGTGGCCCGGGCGACCGCGGCGCTGGCCGAGAAGGGCGCCGAGCTGGTCGCCGTCCAGCGCAACCCGATCGACGCGGTCTGGGCGGACAAGCCCGAGCCGAGCAAGGCCCGGCTCGTCGTCCATCCCGACAGCTTCACCGGCAAGTCCTCGGCCGCCAAAAGGCAGGAGATGGCCGACTGGCTGCGCGAGCAGAAAGCCGACGCCGCCGTCCTCTCCGCGCTCGATTCGATCGCCTGGACGTTCAACGTCCGAGGCCAGGACGTCGAGCATACGCCGGTCGCCCTCTCCTTCGCGCTCGTCAACGAGGACGGCACCGCCGATCTGTTCGTCGCCTCGGAGAAGATCGGCGACGACGTCCGCCAGCATCTCGGCAACGGCGTCAGGATCCATGAGCGCCACGAATTCGAGCCGCATCTGCGCGGCCTCGCCGGCCGCACCGTGGTGGCCGACCCGGAGCGGGCGGTCCACGCCATCTTCGAGGCGCTCGAGAAAGCGGGGGCGAAGATCGTCCAGAAGCGCGATCCGGCGGTGCTTCCCAAGGCGATCAAGAACCGGTCCGAGATCGAAGGCCACCGCGCCGCCCAGGCCCGCGACGGCGCCGCGCTGAGCCGGTTCCTGCACTGGCTCTCGATCGAGGCTCCGAAGGGCAATGTCGACGAGCTGATCGCGGTCGAGAAGCTCCAGCAGTTCCGTTTGGCCTGCGGCGACCTTCGCGACACCAGCTTCGACACCATCTCGGGCGCCGGCCCCAACGGCGCGATCGTCCATTACCGGGTCAGCGAGGAAACCAACCGCAAGCTCGAGATGGACTCGATCTACCTGGTCGATTCGGGCGGCCAGTATCCGGACGGCACCACCGACGTCACCCGGACCGTCGCGATCGGAACTCCGACGGCGGAGATGCGCGACCGCTTCACCCGGGTGCTCAAGGGCCATATCGCCGTCGCCCGCGCCGTCTTCCCCGAAGGGACTCGAGGCGGCCAGCTCGACAGCTTCGCCCGCCAATATCTGTGGCAGGCCGGCCTCGATTACGCCCACGGCACCGGCCACGGGGTCGGCGCCTATCTCGCCGTCCACGAGGGCCCGCAGCGGATCTCACCGGCGGGATCGAGCCAGGCCGGCGGCGACGAGCCGCTCCAGGCCGGCATGTTCCTGTCCAACGAGCCCGGCTATTACAAGGCCGGCGAATACGGCATCCGGGTCGAGAATCTGGTGCTGGTCGAGCGGCGTGTCGTGGAGGGGGCGGAAAAGGCGATGCTCGGCTTCGAGACCCTCACCTTCGCTCCGATCGACCGCAACCTGATCGAAGTGGGAATGCTCTCAGCCGAGGAGCGGGACTGGCTCAACGCCTATCACGCCCGGGTGCTGGAGGTGGTCGGGCCGCAGCTGGAAGACGAGGCGAAGGCCTGGCTCGAGGCGGGCTGCGCGCCGCTCTAATCGTCATCCCGGCGAAAGCCGGGACCCAGGAACACGGGTCGCGTCAATCCGGATCCGGCGGCGTTCCTGGGTCCCGGCCTTCGCCGGGATGACGGCTTTGGCGCGCCTGTGCCTTCCTGCGCCGCAAGTTCTCGCGCAGCGCTTCCGCCAGCCGCTTCTCTTTGTCTTCGTCGCGCTTCGCCATGGCCTGCCTTGACATCAACCGGCCCCCCCGGCCATAGCGCCGCCTCTCCCGAGAGGCGAGATGCTGCCGTAGCTCAGTGGTAGAGCGCATCCTTGGTAAGGCTGAGGTCGTGAGTTCAATCCTCACCGGCAGCACCACTCGCCCTGACGTTGTCCCTTTTGGGGGTTCGCTTTCGCCACTTAAGCGAGCCCCTGGGCCAATGAGACCTATGGCGACCCCAGACGCTCGTCGAAGAATCACTATGTCGCGATAACGGCGAGTGCCTCATCTCGCATCCACCCAAAGGCATTCCGTCGCCGGCAGCCATCTTTCTCGAGTCGCGCTTTTCCGAACCCGCTTTGCCGTCACAGTCCCAGCGCCGCTCGAAACTCGGCGACCTCACTTATGATCCGCTCGCCCGACAGGCCGAAATTGGCGTGGGCGCCGCCGCTATGCAGGCCCAAGCGGCCGCGAAATTCTCCAGAGCGGGGCCATCCAGGTAAGGAAGCGAGATCAGTCCGAACGAGCAATCGGAGCCGGAGAGCCACGGCCGGCCAAAATTGACGGAGGCGCCCAAACCGAGAGTGGAGCCCGTGCGGTGATAATGGGCTATGGCCATCAGCAACTCGACCAGCTGTTCCGATCTCTCCGGGCTGAAGAGGTGCAGCTCGAGGGGCGTCGCGTCGCCCGGCCGGGACATTCCCGACGTGGCATAGGTCCACATCTGCCGCTGCGGCGTCGGTGCGGCCTCTCAAGAAGGATTGCGGCTGGCCGGCCTGTCTCCATTCGCGGCGATAATGGGCCGCGATGACGTCCGACCAGCCTGCCCCAGGTGCGATCACCAATATTTTACCGGCTTCAGCTCGCCGTCTTCCTCCCGAGCGAATTGCGATCCGAGCTCCGCATCGAGATATTGCACGATGTCCTCGTCATAATTGGCAATAGTATTCACGTCATAAACGGCATGATTGGCCGTTTCATTCATGTAGTCGTCGTCTTCGTCGCCCGCGATGAAACGCCACCCGCTGTCCATTTCGTTGTGCGGAGCGTCCCGGTACATCAGACCGACCAAGCAGCCGTCTTCGGTGATACGTCGCGAGGCGATGCAGCCGCCTCGGCCCGGCGCTATCGGCCGGATCGGTCGCCGGCGAGGATCGGAATCGGAGTTCATGCGACTGGCTCGAGCGCGGCGGCGAGCAATTCGTTGCCTGTCAGCTTGGCGAATCCGACCGGGGAACGTCCCACCTTGTTCACCTGATCGGGATCCGCACCATATCTAACAAGAAGCTTCACCATGGCGTACGGCTCATGGTCCTCTATGCAGGCGCTCCAAAGCGCATTGTTACCGTGCCGGTCGACGCGGTTCGGGTTCCCTCCGCTCAGGCAAATCTGTTCGGCTACCCGAAGGTTTGCGAAAATCGCCGCATAATGCAGGGCGGTGCGACCGTCGCTGTCCTGATTGTCCAGGTCAACGCCAGCCTCAATGAGCTTGAGTGCGCCTTCGGTATCTCGCCTAGAAATCGCCTCCTGAAGTAGGCTTTGTCCGCGACGGCCCAGAACTGAAAGGTCGAATCTCGGCCGCCGAAGCAGCACGCCGACGCCCCCGGTTCGCAGGATCTCGAAAGCATCGGGCTCCAACCTATCTGCCTTGCTCATGTCGCCGGCTCCGGTTCGAACCTATGTCTTCGGGTCTATAGTTGTTCGCATCCCGATATTCGCGAAGGAACTGGTTGTAGCTAATCTCTCCGCTCCTATACCGCGCATGCAGATCGCGATATTCAAATCCGGGTCGGTGCCCCATATCCCACTGACCCGAACGCGACTTGGTCCGGTCCCAGTTGAGCACGGTGCCGGTATTAGGATCCACAACCACCCCGTTACGCTGAGCCGCGTTCCATACGCGGTCAACCTGACCCGGTCCATATGGCGGCCGTGAGCGCGGATTAGCGTACGGGAACGGCGTGCGCGCCGTCGGAACGGGAGCGCGGGGAATGACGGCGAGGCCATCCAGGGACGAGCCCATGTTCCACGCGGCCTCCTGCGTCTGCGGAGTTGCCCCCATCATTTCCGCGGTACCGTAGAAGATCGAGCCAAAGCCGCCCCGTAGCCGGTCCAGGTGGGCCATTGTCTGCTGCGTATTCCTCATTCCTGATGGCACCCCACGAATATTCGAGACGACGGGGCCTGGATAAGTTGCACGAGTGTAGTTCCGCCCTTGATAGGAATATTGATTGAAATCGATAGGCGCCGGGGAGAATTGCAGACGAGGGTCGAGGCTCCAGCTCTGTCCCGCCGGTCCGCTAAGCGAGCGAGCAGCCGCTGCATAATCGACGGCCGGCGTTATTTCCGCCCCGTAGCTGACCGTAAGACCGAGGGCGTCGTATCTTTGCGATCCGCCGAAGTAGAGAGCCGAGCCTCCCCCCGTGCTGGTTATGACTCGAACGGCGGTGCTGCCATCCGATATCCAGTCGCTGTGGACGGCGCTGGAGCCGTCGTCGAAGACGAAATTGACCCCCATCCCGTC
This sequence comes from Allosphingosinicella sp., assembly GCA_036388575.1. Lineage (GTDB taxonomy): Bacteria > Pseudomonadota > Alphaproteobacteria > Sphingomonadales > Sphingomonadaceae > Allosphingosinicella. The sequence goes on along the minus strand of DASVRO010000064.1, from coordinate 6,819 downwards.
GTCGAGGCCCGCACTCCATGTCGCTGGATCGTGGGTGTCGACGAACTCGTACGGATCCAGCCAGCCGCCGAAGGCGTAGCCGTCCTTGTCGGTCCCGAACGTGAGAGCGGCGCGGCTACCGCCGGACGAGGCGCTGACCTGCACCGAGCCCCGGCGGTAGCCCGGCAACGCTATGCTGCCGTCGTCTTGCACCTCCAACGTCGCTCCGCGCGCCTCGAGCTCCGCCACGAGGCCCGGATTCTCGCTGCGCAGCGCCTCGAGCCGGTCATTCCCGGCGGCCCTCGCACGCGCCCTGGTGGTGGCGACCGCGCTGCCCCTGGACGCAAACGCGCTGCCGATCATGTTGCCGATGGTCGAGCCGATGATGTCGGGCAGGGCCGCCAGCATGTTGTCCCCGAAATCCGAGCCGTTGATGACGCTTCGGGTGGCGGCGTTGGCGATGGCGCCGGCGGTCGACGTCGCCAGGTTGGCGGCGATGTTGCGGGCGGAAAGGTCCCACAGCGGGCCCGCGCCCAGTGCCTTGCCGATCCCGGCGGTGACTCCGCCCGCGACGCCGGCCGCCGCGACTCCGGCGAAGTCGAACTTCTTCTGGAGCCCGACCGCGACTCCGATCCCCTGGGTGATCGCGCTCCCGGCGGCGCCGCGCGCGGCGCTCATCAATATGCCGCCGCCCTTCATGACGGAGCCCAGGCCGCCGCCGACCGCCCCCGAAATGCCCGCCATCGCCACGGCCTTCCAGCTGAACTTGTCCTGGATGCCGGTTGCGACTCCGAACCCCTGGCTGGCGATCGAGCCGACCACCCCGCCGATCGCTCCGGCGGCGATCATCGAGCCCGCGCCGACCGCCACGCCGGTGGCGGTGAAGCCGGTCGCCATCGCGGTGATGCCGGCGCCGATGCTGCCTATGCCCGGCGAGAGGGCGGCGAGCGCCGCGCCCGAGGTCACCACCGTCACCGCCACCGCGATGACGACCAGCAGGATGATCCCGAACACGCCGCACTTGCCGCCGCGCCTTGCGACCGTCTTCTGCGGGGTGGGGGTGGTCGGGCTGATGTCGCCCAGCGTCTCGGACGGGTCGAACGGCTTGAAGGTGGAGGCGTTGTGGTGGTTGCGGATCACCCCCGCGGGGATGGCGAGGCGCTGGCCCTCCGAGAGGCCGTTGGAGGCCGACATGCCGTTGGCCTGGGCAAGCTTGTACCAGAGCGAGGAGTCGCCCCAGAGCTGGGCGGCGATCGTCTCGAGCGTGTCGCCCTGGCGGACGGTGTAGCCGCCGGCCACCCCGCCCTGGCCGTAGCTGTTGATCCGCTCGCCCGACAGGTCGAAATTGGCGTGGGCGCCGCCGTAATGCTGGCCGAAGCGGAAGGCGCCGGGATTGACCGTCGGCTCGGCGATGGTGCGGTTGTCGATCGACGAGGCGTAGTTGGTGTCGAGGGTGCCGTTGTTGCCGACATAGCCCATCTGCTTGCCGCCGAAGCGGTGCCAGATTTCGTGCGGGTCGCCGCCCGTATACTGGTTCCAGTTGTTGTCGCTCTCGTCGCGCTTGATCGCCTGGCCGTTGGCGTCGTTGACGAAGGTGACGGTGCGCGGCCGGCCGTCGCCGACATAGAGGGAGGTGAGGGCGCCGGAGCCGTCGTAGGTGAGCGTCGTCGTGTGGGTCGCGCTCGAATAGGTCGGCGTATAGGTGGTCGTCGTCGTGGAGATCGACGACTGCAGGGCGCCCTCGTACCAGATGTAGCCCATGCTGGTGCTCGACGCGCCCTGCTGGACAGTGCCCTTGAAGGTCGAGCTGGTGGTGAGGACGACCGCGCCGAGGGCGTAATTGGCGCCGTAGCCGTAATCGTGGGTCGATTCGGTCCTGATCGTCTCCCAGCCCTGCAGGTTGACGACGGTCTCGCTGGTCACCTGCCCCTTGTTGTTGAAGACGACCGAGCGGTCGTAGGCGACCCCGCCGCCGTCGCCCGTATAGTCCTCCTGGCGGGTGACCCGGCCGAGGAGGTCGTTGGTGTATTTGCCGCGAAGCGCCGCATAAGCGGGCAAAGCGGTTTCGGTGAACGTGCTGCCGTTGCCATCGTCGGTATAGCCGGACTGGGCGATCCTCACCGTCGAGAGGACTCCGCCGGCGTCGTAGGTGTAATCCTCGCGGGTGTCCTGCTCGTAATCGGAATAATAATATTCATCCCCCCCGTAATAGGGGTCATAATAGGGATTGAGGATCTGGGCCGACGCCAGAGCGGTGGTCGTGGCGCTCATCCGCTGCCCGGCATGGTCGTAGAGATAGTCGCCGCCGTTCGAGCCGCGCACGATCTGGCCGGCGACCAGGCTGCCCTTGGTGACCAGCCGGTTCATGCTGTCGTAGCGATACCAATTGTCCTGGCCGACGTTGCTGCCGCCCGGATTGCCGGCGGCGTCGATCTCGCGATAGAGGGAATAGCTGCGCCGGATGTTGCCGGCGAGGTCGTATTGGAAGGCCGTGCTTGCGCTCGCCATCTGGGCGCTGCCCGCCTCCGCCCAGGTCGCCATCCGGTTCAGGCCGTCGTAGGTGGCGCTCGCGTTCTTGGCGACGTTCGACCAGCTGTAGTCGGAATATTGGATGCCGTAATAGGGGTCCTGCCATTCGTAATAGGACCGGCCCTGGTCGGTGAGCACCTCCGAGGTCAGGTTGCCGCTCTTGTCGTAGCCGTAGGTCGTGCCCTTGCGGCTCCAGTTCTCGCTCCCCTGGACTCCGGTCGCGCTGAACGTCTGGGCGACCTTGCCGGTGTTGAGCCATTCGTAGTTGAGGGTCTCCGTGCCGGCGCGCTGGATGAGTCGGCCGGCGAGATCGTAGTTGAAATGATAGACATGGCCGCCGAGGTCGATTCGATAGACCTGGTGCCCGAAGACGTCGGTCTGCTCGGTCGTCGAACGGCCGTTGGCCATCGTCGTGGTCTCGGTCCAGCCGCCGAAGACGCCCAGGCCGTTGGTGCCGATGCCGCCGTTCCAGGAATAGGTGGTGAGGGTCGTGTCGCCGCCGAACGCGACCTGGCGGGTCACCCGGCCCTGGAGGTCGTAGTCGGTGAGCTCCTTGTCGGGCCCGTAGCCGACGATCGGCCTGTGTTCCTCCCAATGGCTGGTATCGACCCATTCCCAATTGTTTTCCCAATAGCCGCTCGTGACCCAGACCTGCTCCGGCGGCCCGTAGATCGGGACCTGGAGGAAGTTGTTCCAATGGGTGATCCGCTGGCCGAGCAGATCGTAGGTGAAATATTCGACCAGCGTGTTGGGACGGTTGATCTGGGTAACCCGGCCCATCGCGTCGTAGCTCATGTCGGTCCGGCGGAAGATCTCGTCCCAGCTGGTCCGCCGGTCGCCGTGGACGTCGTAATCGTGGCGGATATAGCCGCCGTCGGCATGATATTCGTAGGCGACGAGCGCCTCCGTCGCGCCGTGGCCGGTGCCGCCGAGCAGCGCCCGGGTGACGAGGTTGCCGTTGGCGTCGCGGGCGCCGATCAGCCGGCCGGCGGCGTCGTGGTAGAAATATTCGGTCGGCCGGCCGGTCACGGGGACGCCGTTCTCGGGGGTGTAGCTGACCTCCGGGCTCTGCTTCTGGGTCAGCCGGCCCATCGTATTGTAGGTGAAATCGGTCGTGAAGCCGCGGGCGTCGGTCTCGCTCGCCACCTCGCCGAACGCATTGTAGGTCCGGCCGACCGCGATATCGACCGCGGCGCTGCTGTCGTTGAGCTGCCGCTTGGGCATCAACGTCTGCTTGGCCTGGCCGCGCCCGTCGAAGATGTTGATGGTCGAGTTGATGCCGTCGATATAGGCTCCGCCGACATGATAGGCGCCGCCCGCCGTCGCCGCGCTCAGCGCCTGGTCGATCGAGTAGCCGGCGAGGTTGGCGCCCTCGCTCTCGAGGGTGAGCGTCTGGTTGCCCATGCCGTCATGCATGAAGAAGCGCCAGACTCCGTCGCCCGAATTGCTCCGCCACATCCGCCCGGCGCCGTCATAGGCGAACTGCTCCTGCCAGCCGCCGTTGACTCCGCGCTGGGCGACGTCGCCATAGGCGTTGTAGGCCGTGTCCTGGGTGTCGCCTCTGGCCCAGGAGCTGCCGTTCCAGGTGGCGAGGGCCTGCGACGTGACCCGGCCCAGCACGTCGCGGCCGTAGAGCAGCCCTTCGGTCACCGACGTGCCGTCGGACTTCAGCCGGTCGTAGCTCTCGCGAAGGACGTTGCCGGCCGCGTCGTAGGCATAATTGTACGAATTGCCCGCGGCGTCGGTCATCTGGGTCAGGCGTCCGCCGGCGCCGTAGGTATAGCGGGTGAAGCGGTCGGGCGCCGCCGCGCCGCCGATCTGACGGGTCACGCTGAGGTTGCCGAGGGCGTCGTATGAATAGAGGGTGGCCGGCCGGACCCAGGCGCCGCTGAGGTCGGTGAACGGGGCGTGATATTCCTCCGTCAGCCGCCCTGCCGCGTCGTAATTGTAAGTCGTATAGTCGTTGTTCGCGAACGTCTTCTGGGTGACCTGCCCGAGGCCGTTATAGCTGTAGCCGACGGTCGAGTGGGCGCTGCCCGCCAAAAGCGCGCCGCCGCCGCCGATCGCGTGGGCGAAGACGTTGAGCCGGGTCTCGCTGGTCCGCCGGCCGTTGCGGTCGTAGGCGAACTGGGTGGTCCGGTCGGCGCCCGACGCGGGGACGATGCTGCGCAGCCAGGCCGGGTCCATCGCCGCCGACACCGTCACGCCCGCCTTGTTCGCCAGCCGGGTCTCCTCGGTGACGTTGCCCTCGGCGTCGAGAGTCCAGGCGGTGAGGTAATTCTCCTCGTCGACGGAGGCGATCTTGCGGTTCGCCCGGTCGTAATAGGAGAAGGAGCTAGCGTTGTTCCCGTTGGTCGCCTTGATGACGTTGCCGTTGGCGTCATAGTCGAACGTCGTTGTCACCGCGCCGTTGGCCATCGCGAAGTATGAGCCGTTCCAGACGCCGGTGCGGAGGTTGGCGACGGACGACGTCTTCATCCGGTCGAGCGAGTCGTAGGTGTGGGTCGTCTCGCGATAGTCGCCGCCCGCCGAGGGCGCCGCTCCGCCGGCCGTCGCCGGCAGCCAGATCTGGGTCCCGTAGACCCGGCTCGACACGACGTTGCCATTGGCGTCGTAGCCGTTGGTGCTGAGCGTGCCCGGGCCGTTCAGGCTGGTCTGGCTGAGCTGCGCGACCTGGCGGTGAAGCCGGTCGTAATAGAGCAGAGTACGGGCGCCGAGCACGTCGGTCGTCTCGATCAGCCGGCCGAGCCGGTCGTATTTCCTGTATTCGACGGGGTTGGCGCTGCCGGCGGCGGCCTGGTCCGCCTGGCCGATCGCCATCACCGCGGGATGGCGGACCTCGGTGAGCCGGTCCAGCTTGTCGTAGACATAGGTGGTGACCCGCTGCTCGCCGAGGCCGTCCGCCTCCCTCATCACCTTCCGGTTGCCGCGCGAATCATATTCGAAGCGGTTGGTGACGCTCCAGGCGGTGACGTTGCCCCATTTGTCGTAGGCGACGGTCGGCAGGGTCTCGGCGACGAGCTGCCCGCGCCGGTCGAAGCTGTTGGTGGTATGACCGCCGAGCTTGTTGCGGACCGTGTGCGCCTGGCCGAAGGCGTCGTACCAATATTGCTCGTAATGGCCTTCCGCATCGGCGACCACGGTCGAGCGGCCGAGCCTGTCGTAGTGGAAGACGGTGGTCGCGTCCTTGGCGTGCGCGGCATAGGTCGGGAGGACGGCGGGATCGGCCGCGTTGTTCGCCCGGTTGTAGCGCCGGGTGACGCTCGAGACGTCTCCGAACACGTTGTAGGCGGTCTCGGTGACGTAATTCTCGGCGTCCCGGCTGGCGACGAGGCGGCCGAGCCGGTCGTAATGATAGAAGGACGAATTCAACCGCGCGTCGGTGCTCTTAACGACGTTGCCGAACCGGTCGTAGGCCCAGGTGCTGGTTAGGGCAGGGGTCGAAGCGTCGGCCGGCGTCGTCATGCTGACCATGTTGCCCATCGCGTCATAGCCGCGCACAATGGTGTTGCTGCGGGCGTCGGTGACGGTGCGCAGGTTGCCGAGCGCGTCGTAGCCGTAGCTGGTGGTGACAGCGTCCGCGGTGCCGTAAGCGCGGGTCTCGCTGCTCACCCGTCCGGCCGCGTCGTAATTGCGGTGGAGGGTCACCGCCTCGCTCGTGCCGTAGGCCAGGGTCTCGTCGGTGACCCGGCCGAGCGCGTCGTAGACATAGTGGGTGACGACGTTTTCGCCGTCGGTGAGGTCGACCAGCCGGCCTACCGGATCGTAGGCGTAGCTCGTCACCACGGCCCCGGCCGGAAGGCCGCCGATCTGCGCCGCCACGCTCGCCATGGTCGCCCCGTCCGCGACGGAATAGGGGGACGGATAGCGGATGGTCTGGACCAGGCGCCCCGCAAGGTCGAAGCGCTGCTCGGTGACATAGCCTTCGGCATCGACGGTGTAGGCCGGCCGGCCGGCCGCGTCGACGACCTGCCGGCTCACCCGGTTGCCGACATCGTTCGAACGGGCGGCGGCCCAGCCCTGCACGGCCGCAAAACCGTAGTCGCCCGCTTCGGTGAACTTCGTGGAGTGATGGGTCTCCTTCAGCAGATTGCCCAGCTGGTCGTAGACGAAAGCGCGAAATCCCCCTTCCGCATCGATGCCGAAGGCGAGCCGCCCGGCGCCGTCATAGACGGAGCGGGTGACCCGGGTGGACAGGCTCGAGGCGAGGCCGTGGGCGGCGATCTGCCCCTCGACATAAGCGAGCGAATAGGCGCCGCCGGTTGCGATCTGGCCGGCATAGTCGACCGTCCGGATCACATTGCCCGCCGC